>JAEEQP010000082.1 GCA_016285355.1 Bacteroidales bacterium | reverse complement strand
GCTCATCCCGAAATCCAATGGAGCACTGAAGGAACTTCCATGACGCAGCCAACGAGTAGTCATGCGTCAGGCTCGGTTCAAGAAAGGGATTGCCCGTCTGCAACGTGAAGCGGTTGATGTATTCCACAGCGTTGCGCAGGTCGCGGTACGACGGGCGGCTGGTCTTCGCGGAATAACTCGCCATAAGTTGCACCTTGTCGATTTGCACTGAAAACGAAGCACTTGGGAAAACATCATTGAACTTGCGGCTTTGGCCGTCGATGGGTTGGTCTTGCTCGTAATAGTCGTAAGCGGCGTGTTCGTAGCGGCAGCCCACGTTGAACACACCCATCACCGTTTCGCTGAAAGGCACCATGCGGCTGTATTCCACAAAGGCGGCGAGGTTTCTGTCCTTGATTTGCGTGAACGAAGTCTCGACAAACTCCGAATGGCTGATGTAGTCGTCGCGTCGTGAGGTGAACGAAGCTTGTCCGCCATACGAAATCTCGCCACCCCAAAGAGGTGTGCCGAAAGTCAGTTTGCCAGCCAAAAGCCTGTTCTTGACTGGGTTTTCCGATTGGATGACGCGGTCGTCCCACTCGCTGCTATACTCAATGCCATTATTATAAACGGTGTGTCCATTGCTGAGAAAGTCGGTGTTAAAGTCGATGGAAGTGTTTCCCAATTTGCCAAGATAAAAGGCATTGACACGATGCCCCATGTCGTAATCGTATTGCAGCAGTTGGCGGCTTTCCCATTGGTCGTAATAGCCTCCGTCCATCTTGACGGCGCTGTTGATGTGAATGGAATCGTTCATCACCGCCCAGAGGGTTGGACTGTAGCGCACGCCAACGATGTGGTCGGGATTGAAGGAATAGTTGGCCTCAAACACGCTTGAAAGACGTACATCCCTTGTGTCTTCCCTCAGGGTATTCTGCTGAAGCCAGTCGTTTTCCACCTTGTTCTCTTGTATGATGTTGGACTTCTGTAAAGATTTCATGTCGCGGTAATCGACAGTGGCTAACAGTTGCCAGCCGTTCTTGCGGTAGTTGAGGCTCACAATGTCGCGCAGGTCGGTGTTGGCCGCCGACTGATAGACCGATGAGCGCACATCCACGCCCAAGCCCTCATTGGGGTTTTTCTTGGTGACGATGCGCACCACTGCCCCGACCGTGGCATCATACCGTGCCCCAGGGTTGGTGACCAATTCCACGCGCTGGATGTCCTTGGCGTTGAGTTGCTCCAGTTCGCTGAAGTCGCGCACCCGCCGCCCATTGATGTAAACCAACGGCTCGCCCTTGCCGAATACCGTCAGTTTGTCTTCGTCCTTGACAATGCCAGGAATTTTGCCCAAAACATCGTCGGCTGCACCCACCTCGGCAAGGATGCTGTTCTCGACCGTGGTCACTTGCGCGTCACCTTTAATATACACATCAGGTAGCCCTGCGCTGACGGTCACTTCATTAAGGCTGACAGCGTCATGTTCAAGTTGGATGGTACCCAAATTGGGTCGCGTACCCGAAAGAGGCAGCCATTTATCCTTGTATCCGATGAAGGACACCTTCAATAAGGCGGCATTTCGTGCCTTTTCCATCTGGAAGGCTCCATTTTCATCAGTGACACAGCCGCTCAAAAAGGCCGAATCTTGGCTCATCTGCACCACATTCGCAAATGGAACAGATTGGTTGGTTTCGTCAACGACTTTGCCGTTGATGTTTTGCGCCTTTGCGCCCAGCACTGCAAAGAAAATGAGCAGTGCCGTAAGAAATGATTTCTTTGCCATAATACTGCAATTTTAAAGGTTAATGATTGAATTTGCATTATGGCAGGACAACCGTTGTGCCAAATTTGTAAACAATTAAGAACCAATAAAATAAAAAACTTAGGCTTACAAAAAGTGTAAAGTTTCTTTACAGTGGTGTAAAGAAACTTTACAATGCGATGAATCAGTTCATTGATAGCCAGTCGGCCAAATTAATGATTCGTATGCCTTCATGTTGAAATTCTTTCTGACGTGTTCTCGCAAGAAGAATCTTCGGATAAGCGTCTTTTATCTTCAAAAGAGGTGACACTTCGCGTGTAAAGGTCTTTTCGCTTGAAATGTCATCAGATACCTGAAAGTAAAGCTTTTCATTTTGTTTCGTGGCGACAAAGTCAATCTCACCATTGTACATTGTCCCGACGTAAACCTCATAGCCGCGTCGTAAAAGCTCAACAGCCACAATGTTTTCAATGACACGTCCGGTATTAAGGTTTTTTGTTCCGAGCCTTGCAAATTTAAAGGAATGGTCAGAGAGATAAAATTTATCATCAGTCGTGAGATACTTTTTCCCACTGATATCGTAACGGCGAATACGGTAAAACGCAAATGCATCACATAGATAACCAATGTATTTCCCGACAGTTTTGTCGTTGGTCTTGGTTTTATTCGAAGTCAACGTGTCGGCAATTTTCCTGATTGAGGTGATATTTCCGATGTTGTCCATAAGAAAATCAACGAGTTTGTTCAGCAGATTGACATTTCTAATCTTATACCTTCTTATAATGTCACGGACTATGAGGGCGTTGAAAACCTCGTCATTAATATAAGCATACTTCTCTTTGGCGGTCGTGTAAAGATATGAGCCCGCCATTCCGCCTTCTTCAAGATACGAATCAAAAGCAGCGTTACAATCGTTTGGTTTGTAATACGTTACATATTCGTTAAAAGAAAACGGAAACATTTTCAGCTCAAACGTTCTTCCAGTAAACAGCGTTGCAAGGTCGCTACTCAACAGAAAAGCGTTGGAACCGGTCACATAGATATTGTATTTTTCGGAAGCATGCAGGCTGTTGACGGCCTTTTCAAAGCTCTCGCACATCTGGATTTCGTCAATCATGACGTAATTGTCCTTCCCATCTTGATACGAATCCTCAATAAAATCATGGAGTTTGTGGTATTCCTGCAACGGCTCGAATTTCAAAAGGTTGAAATTGATGTGGATGATATTGGCATTCTTTTCCGACGATTTTATCTTTTCGATAAACATCTCAAGAAGTTTTGATTTGCCGCATCGCCTAACTCCAGTAATAACCTTTATGTCAGGAGTGTTTTTTGTATGCTCCAACTGTTCAAGGTATAAATCCCTTTCAATTAACCTCATGTCAATCATAGTATTACACTTTTCTATTTCGCAAAAATACAACTTTTTTGTTTTTGCGAAACAGAAAAGCCGTATTTTTTACATTGTACCTCAAAAAAATTGTAGAGACGCAAAAATTTTGCGTCTCTACAAAATCATTCATTCCGCAGCGACTTCACCGGATTCACCGTAGCCGCCCGAAGGCTCCGCACGGTGACCACCGCGATGGTGACACCCAAGACGGCCACCAATGCCAAGGCAAACACCCAAACATGCAGCGGCACTTGGTAGGCGAAGCCTTCCAGATAACGCCGCATGATGACAATGCTCACGGGTACGGCGATGACGAAGCACACCAATACAATCTTCACAAAGCGCGAGTTGAACATGGCCAGGATCTGCTGCACCGTGGCGCCATGCACACGACGGATGCCGATTTCCTTGCGGCGGTGTTCCGTCTCGAACATCACGAGGCCGAACACGCCCATGAGCGAGATGACGATGGCCAATACCGTGAACAAGTTGACGAGTTTTGAGAGGTTCTTCTCCTTTTTGTATTGGCTCTCAATGGATTGCGAAAAAGGTTGAACTTCGAATGATATGCCGTCGCCCAAGTCTGGGTCGAGGTCGTTGAGGGTTTTGATGGTGCGCTCTATCAAAGCAGGGACATCCACACCCGGCTCGGTGCGGATGAAAAGTCGCATACACGGTCGCACTGGTTCCTTGCCGTAAATAAAGAACGCAAACGGGGTAACAGGTTGGCGCAACGAAGCAAAGTTGAAGTCTTTGCAGAAGCCAGCGATTTCTTCTATTCCATTCCAACCTTCCAATTGGTCGTCAAGGGTGATGTTGTACATATCGCGTGACGTCTCGTTGAAGATGTACACTCCATCCGACTGCTCGTCGGCTGGAGTGAAATCACGGCCTTCCACGATGTCGATACCCATGAAACGCAGAAAGTTCCACGAGACGGGATAGACCTGCCAACTGGCTTCCTCACCACGCACTCGGCGTCCCCAACTCATTCGTGTATCGCGCACAAATGCGCCGTCGCCCCAAGCAATGTCCTTGATGGCGGCATCAGTCCGCAACTGACTCTCCACAGCTTCGCGGTTGTTGGCAAGGTTCCACGACACCTGCGACTGCAACAGACATTCCTGATTGAATCCCAATTCGTGTTCCATCATATAGCGGCGTTGCTCGTGGACGAATATCGCACAGATAATCAGTACGATGGAAACGGTGAACTGCAAGCCAATCAAGCCGATACGGAAGGCTTTGCCCTTTTGCGTGGTGCCAAGGGTGCCTTTCAAGGCGAAGGCGGGATTGAACGAGGTGGCAAACAAGGCCGGATAGATGCTCGCCGCAATGGAAATGAACAATCCCAAACCAACGGTCAAGGCGACGATGCCCCAATTGTGGCTAAATCTGAGCGAGGTGTCAATCAGCGAGGCCAAGGTGGACTGCCTGAACAGCGTGACCACAGCCACCGCCAAGCCCAAGGCCATAACGACCATCGTCACCGACTCGCCCACCGATGACATCACCAACTGAAAACGGCTGCTACCCAATATCTTGCGCGTATTGATGCTCCGCAAGCGTAACGGCACCATCGCGAAGAAGAAATTGATGTAGTTGATGAAAGCAATGACCACCACGAAAATGGCTATGACGAGCAGGGTCATTGTTGTGGTTTTGTTGCCCGACTTGCCTACAGGGAAGCCGTCTTCGGGAAAATACATATCCGTCAATAGTATCGGATGAATCCACGATTTCACTTCCTCATCATTGGCAGCGGGATTGTCCACCGCTATCAAAAACTGGCGCCAAAAAGGCTTTGAGATTTCGTCGATTGCATTGGGATCGGCGCCTTTGCGCAACTTAACGAAGTAATAAAAACTGAACTCTCTCCACTCGTCGATAAAGCGGTCTCCGTAGTTATACACCATATCGAAAGCGCCGAGGTCGCTATTGCGTGGCATGTCCTTGTAGATAGCTGCCACGGTGGCATCGGCCCATTTCATTCCTGCCTGGTACTTGAACGGGTCGCCCACTTGAAGTCCAAAACGCTTTGCCGCCGATTCCGAGAGGGCAAAGGCATCGCCTTGCCAGTTGTCCCAACTGCCAGAAACGAGTTCAAAGCCGAACACTTCGATGGTGGGTGGGGTGAAACGTGCCATTTCGGCCTCAACCAGCGGCTGGTTGTCGCCTAAGCGGATATTTCGATGCTCGCCTTCAAGTTTGGCATAACCGCCGACTTCAATGTCAGGCGAATTAGCGACGACTGCTTCGCCCAAGGGGCGGCTCATCCAAGGCACATAGCCTGAAAAACCTTGTTCTTTCTGAGCGAGGCAATAAATCCTGTCGCTGTCCTTGAGTGCCTTGTTGTAGGTGAGGTCGTGGTGCACCTGCACAAGGATGATGTAGAGCGCGGCGAAGGCTGCCGTCAAACCCAAAATATTCAGGAGTGAGGAAACGAGGGAGGTCTTGCCTTTTTTATAGATTCGAGCCATGATTGCTGATTTTTAATTGATTAACTACTTGATTTTTAACTACGAATTACACAAATTATACGAATTTTGTTTCTTGGAATTTGGGACGCAAGCGCCCGAATTGGTACGAATAGACCACCTTAGGTTTTGGACACGCTTTGCGTCATTGCGAGGAACGAAGCAATCCAGAGAAAATCTATTGTCAATAACGAATAAACACTTTGAATATTTTCTCCGCTTTTTCAAGCCCAAAAACCATTACCAACTTTTCAAAAAGTAACTGCTTAATTCTTAGTCTTCTTCGATTTTTCATGGCAACATTTTTTCTCGGTTTTCATATTTTCCGAGTCAATTCTTTTGATTTTTCCACCCATGCAGGTGCCTTTCACCTTGACATCTCCATAATATTTGATATTGCCCCATCCTGAGATGTTGTAATCCATCGATTCCAATTCGCATCGGGCCTCCACCGAACCCGTGCCAGCCACGGAAATGTCGGCGCTTTTCACCTTACCTGCCTCAATGACAATTCCTCCCGAACCGGCAACGCCCAGATTCGCATGGTCGGCATGGAGATTCTTGCACACCAAGTTGCCTACGCCTGCAACATTCCAATCCACACGGTCGGCATGAAGGTCCTTGCACACCAACTTTCCCGCCCCAGCAAGGCTCATCTTAAAATGTTGGATAGTAGCGGTTTCATCGAAAAACACACCATGTGCCCCCGCAGTGCTGATTTCTAATCTTTGGGCTTCAAACGGCGTGACGAAACTGAAATCGCCGCCGCCCACCAGACTGATTTCCTCCAACGTCGGGGCGGTGAGTTCGATGAGGAACTTCGTCGGCTTCAAATCGGATTGCTGAAGCGTCTTGACCATCTCAACCCTCAAGCAATCGCCTTTCTGATAGATGTCGAGACACTCGAAAAGGTTCTCATCAAGCGTCACGCGACAGGAACACTTGTCCGCCACCGCGTATGTTACCGAAGCTGACAGCGCGATACTGATTTCGTCGAACGCCGCCATATCGAAGTCGCGCGTGACGACGTTGCCGTTACCTTCGGCGAATGTTCCCTGCAAGTACACAGTGATGATTTTGTTACCATTTCCGTCGATAACGGTATCCGCCTTGTACACTTTGTTTGTCTGCGCCTCTGCGCCCAGCACCGCCATACAAAAGAGCAGTGCCGTGAAAAATGATTTCTTGTTCATAATGCTGTAATTTTATAGGTTGATAATCAAATTTGTGCTTTGGCATAGCAAATGCCGTACCAAATTTGCAAATGATTAAAAACCAAGTATTTACTAAAATTACCTTTGTAAAAAGTGTAAAGTTTTTTTACACCACTGTAAAGAAACTTTACACTTTTTCAACTTACAACCTTTCCCTCTCCTCCTCACTAACCGACCTCGAATTAAGCCTCACTTTCGATTGGCCGAACTTGTAGGTGACATTCAGCATAATGTTTCTGCCATCGCCGTCAAAAAAGACTAACGAATTGCCCCGTAAAATGTTCTGCTGCCATGAGACCATGGTGTTGAAGATGTCATTGGCGCTTAGCCGTACGGTCAAGTTGTTGTCCAAGAAATTCTTCTCCAAACTAGCAGAGAGCTGCCACATTTCCTTCTGCATGATGCAGTTAGATGGGTAAGATGACATGTAATAGAAATTCAGATTGAGCTTCACGTTGTAAGGCAAAGTCAGCATATTGCCAATGTTAAGGATACCATAGTTTCCGTTGTTTTGTTTCATGATGCCATCCTCCTCCTTCTCGTAATAGTTTCTGCCGAAATAGACGGAACTATAGAGATACCACCACTTGGTGACATTCCCGTTCCACGCAATGTAGCCGAACAAACTTTGCGTATGGTCACCATTTCTGTATCGCACTTCTCCAAAATCAAGATTATCAGTACTCTGATAATGCTCCCAATAAATGGGATTGATTTCATAGTTGTAGCCGAAGCGCACCGAGAGCGAAATTGGGAAACTGAAGAACACCTGCGCCGCATGGATGTGGGTGTTGATGAGGTTGGGGTTGCCCATCGTATTGACCAAGGAATCAATGTACATGCTGGGGTTCAAGGCATCCAACGAAGGGCGGACGATGCGCTTCGAATAGGACGCGCCCATCGCGTAGCCTTCGGCGGGCTTGTATTGCACGGTGGCATTCGGGAAAAGCCCGGGATTCGTGTATTTCACTTGGGGCTCGCCGTTCAAGAAGTTCTTGCGGTCCACATACTCAAAACGCAGTC
>JAEEQP010000081.1 GCA_016285355.1 Bacteroidales bacterium | reverse complement strand
CCATGCTCATCCTCTTTTCAGGATGGCAACTGAAGGCCCAGGTGACGGCTCCCGAGCCCATTTCGGGTCATTCTCAAACTAAGGAATACATCAATCACAACCTTGTTTACCCTGAAGCTGACTTAGAACAAGGCAATAGCGGCAAGGTCGTCATCAGCCTCCACACTGACGCGCAAGGCGTGGCCACCAAACATGCCGTGAAATCAAGTTTCAGTGAGGCCGCCTCGCCCATTGCACTTCATTTGGTCAAAACTATCATCTGGAAGCCTGCCCTCGTCAGCGGACTGCCTTCAGACTACGATTTTGAATACGAGGTGGATTTCAACGCCAAAAGCTACAAACGCTATTGGAAACGTCACGAGCGTCTTACCGCACCACTTACATTTGAGGCCGACACCTCGTATAAGATTTACGAATACCGCCAGTTGGAAGAAGTAGCCAAACCTTATTTCGCTGATGGCAGCAACATGGCCCAATACATCTCCAAAAACCTGAAATTCCCGCCCGAGGCCAAGGAAAGAGAAATCCAAGGCACGGTGCGTCTGAGTTTTGTGGTCGAAACGGATGGCAGTCTCTCCAACATCGTCATCGTCAATTCGGTGGGCGGCGGCTGCGACAACGAGGCCATCCGACTCCTTGAGGAGACCATTTGGATTCCTGCCGAAAAGAACGGAAAATACGTGCGCAGCAGCAGTATGCAGGACATCACCTTCAGCATCGGCAACCACAACTTCCAGGACGGAAACAGCTATTAATGAGGAATGTGGAATGCAGAATGTGGAATGAGAAATGAGAAATACGGAATTTTGAAATCTGAAATATTAAATTTTAAATCTTTAAATCACAAATCATTACATTATGAAAAGAGTTTTATTCACCGCATTGGCTTTATCGTTAGCCATCGTTTCTTTCGCTCAAGATGAACAACCGCAAGGCTGGAGCCACAAAGGCAATTTCGGCCTCAATTTCGGCCAATGCTCCTACACCAACTGGGCAGCTGGCGGACAAAGCTCCGTCAACGGACAAGGCATCTTCAATTACGAAATCCATTACCTGAAAAACAAATTCAAGTGGGACAACACCTTGAACACGGCTTTAGGCTACAGTCTCTATGACTTCAAGGAAAAGCCCATCAAGACCGACGACAAGATTGAGTTCACCTCATTGGCCACATTGAAAGCTAGCGAGAAACTCAACTACGGCGCAGAGTTGGCCTTCCGCTCGCAGTTTGCCAAAGGTTTCAAATACGACGAAGACTCCACGAATTACATCTCCAAATTCCTCGCGCCAGCATACGTCAGTTTGGGTCTCGGTATTGAATGGGTGCCCAGTACACATTTCTCGCTGTATTTCTCACCACTGACAGGCCGCATCACCATCGTCAACGATGACCGTCTGGCCGAAGAAGGTGCCTTCGGTGTAAACGATTTGGACAAGACCGACACCATCATCCACACCAATTTTCCCAAAGTCCGCTATGAATTTGGTGCCCGCGCCGTGGCCAAGTTCCAATACCCTCTCGCCAAAAACATCGACTTCAGCTCGAAACTGGAACTCTTCTCCAACTACCTCAACCATCCTGAACGCATAGATGTGGACTGGCAGAATATGCTTGTACTAAAGGTCAACGATTGGCTCAACGCCAACATATCCACGCATCTCCTCTACGACTATGACACCCCATTCTACGGTGAAGACGGACTGAAAATCAAAGGTTCCAAAGTGCAGTTCAAGGAAGTGCTGGCTATCGGATTTATGATTAACTTGAAGTGATAAAAATAGGTATTTTATCGGATACGCATTGCACCCTCGTGCCACAGCTTTTCAACTTTTTCAAGGACGTTGACGAGTTGTGGCACGCGGGCGATATTGGCAACATTGAAACGGCTGAGGCCTTGGCCAACTTCAAGCCTTTGCGGGCCGTGCATGGCAACATTGACGACCATATTGTGCGCCTGCAATATCCTGAGGACTTGTTTTTCCATGTCGAAGACGTCAATGTCTACATGACCCACATCGGCGGCTATCCAGGACACTATATGCCTGAGGTGAAGTATATCCTTCAGGAAAAGAAGCCTGACCTATATATTTGCGGCCATTCGCATATATTAAAGGTGATGTATGACAAGCAGTTGAACCTGCTCCATGTCAATCCGGGAGCGGCAGGCAACTCAGGATTTCACAAGAAAATCACATTTATTCGGATGGTCATTGATGGGAAAAGTTTCAAAGACATGGAAATCTTTGATCTTGACCGAAACAGGATCATCTAAAACAAGAAAAGTCCCTCTGCTCATAGATTCCCAAGGGAATGACATAAACAGAGGGACTTTAATTTTCCCTACTCTTTCCTAAATCAACGGATGCGGTCGGTAGAACGTACTTTCTTAATGTCCTTCTTCAAGCCGGAAGCAGCGGCAATCGTCAACAACAACGAGGCCAACGGTAGAAACGCACCCACCTTGTAACTTGGAGCGGCACCGATGGGATTGCCAATCACCCGAATGTAATAGGCGAAAACCACAGCAATCCAAGCCACGATAACAACGATATTGATGCGAGCTATCTTGTGCAGCTTGACAAACTGCGACAGCTTCACGGCACGGAACAAGCCCATAGCTAAATAACCGCTCAACAGAATCGCCGTGACCGCTAAAATCAGTACAGGCAAGCTAAAGGTTCTGGGATAAGGCACTGTTCCGTCAGGAATGCCAGATTCAATCCCGAACACATTAAAATTCAGGATATTGGTTTCGCCAAGATACTCAGCCAAAGGCAGGAAAAACAACAAGGCAAACAGCAGTGCCGAAAGGAAAAAGAAAATCGATTGCAATCTTTGTGACATAATAATTCGTTTTAATCGGGGTGCAAAAATACGATTTTTTCTCAAAACAATTGCCAATTCAAAAAATAGTCCTATCTTTGCACCACTTTTAAGGCCACAAGTATAGCATCGGCCAAAAAAGTATCCCAACGAAATTTATTTATTCCATTCGGAATTCGCAAATCCACGTTCTATGTATAGTATTTTTGAACTGAATGAAAAGTCATTAGACGACCTCAAAATGATTGCCACGGAGATGGGCATCGACGATGAAAACAGAGACAGAACCCAACTTATTTACGACATCATCGACCACCAAGTTGACCATCCCGACATAAAGAAAGCCACCAAGACCAAAAGCAAGAAACAGAAGGCCCAAAACAACGAAAAACCGGAGACTAAACCCGAACCTGTAAAAGAGGTTAAGGAAAAAGTCGAAAAAGATATTAATGAAAAAGCGGTTGAGCCTGCCAAAGAGGTGGAGGCCAAAGAGCCCGCCAAGACCGAGCAGCCTGGAAAACGGACCAAACGTCCGCGTATCAACAAAAGCGCAGAAATCAACCATCAGGAAAAGCAGAGCTTCAACGCGGAAAAACCTGTTGAAGAACCTGTAAATCAACCTAATCCGATTGCGTTTACCGAACCGAATGAAGCTCCTGTCGTCAGTTCCACCAAAGAGCCTGTCGAGCAAAAACCCACGGCTGAAAAGAGAGAAAACCTGAAACAGAAGCGCAAGAAAAACCACGAAAACAAAGTCGATACGACTGTAGAAAAGGAGATTCCGGCAGAAGAAGAGAAAACGCCTATTGAAGAGCAACCTGTAGTTGAAGAAACCGTAGCGACTCCCAAGCAGGAAAAAGTTGAACGCGTGGAACGCTTTGAACAACGTCCGCGCCGCGACGAGTTGCTGAGCCAGTTCGACAGCACCGTAAAGGCTGAAGGCGTGCTTGAAATCATGCCTGAAGGCTTCGGCTTCCTGCGCTCGTCGGACTACAACTACCTGCCTTCACCCGACGACATTTATGTGTCACAATCGCAAATCAAATTGTTGGGACTGAAGACCGGCGACACCATCATGGGAGTCATCCGTCCACCCAAGACCGGTGAAAAGTACTTCCCGCTCATCAAGACCGAACTCATCAACGGACGTCGGCCCGAGGAAGTGCGCGACCGCATCTCTTTCGATTACCTCACGCCGCTGTTTCCCAATGAGAAGTTCAACATCACAGGGCACAAAGGCTGCACTATCTCGATGCGCATCATGGACCTCTTCGCCCCCATCGGCAAAGGCCAGCGCGGTTTGATTGTGGCCCAGCCCAAAACTGGTAAGACTGTATTGCTGAAAGAGGTGGCCAACGCCATCGCTGCCAACCACCCTGATGTGTACCTTATTATATTACTCATCGACGAGCGTCCCGAGGAAGTCACGGACATGCAGCGCAGTGTGAAGGCCGAGGTCGTTGCCTCCACCTTCGACGAGCCTGCCTCAAAGCATGTGCAGATTGCCAACATCGTCCTCGAAAAGGCCAAGCGCCTCACCGAATGCGGTCACGACGTGGTCATCCTACTCGACTCCATCACACGTTTGGCACGCGCCTACAACACTGTTTCGCCCGCCTCAGGCAAGGTGCTCACTGGTGGTGTGGAAGCCAATGCCTTGCAGAAGCCGAAACGTTTCTTCGGTGCAGCGCGTAAGATTGAAAATGGCGGCTCACTGACCATTTTGGCCACCGCCCTCATCGACACAGGCTCCAAGATGGATGAAGTCATTTTTGAGGAATTCAAGGGTACCGGTAACATGGAGCTGCAACTCGACCGCCGTCTGTCGAACAAGCGCATCTTCCCCTCCATCGACATTGTGGCCTCAGGCACACGCCGCGACGACCTGCTTGTCGACGAGCGCACCTTGGCAAGGGTGTGGGCTTTGCGCAAGATTTTCACCGACATGACCCCCATCGAGGCCATGGAGTTCCTGAAAGACCGCGTGGCCAAAACCATCAACAACGAGGAGTTCTTGATGACTATAGACAAGTAAACACGAAAGATGAAGAAATGGTGCACGATTTTGTTGCACCATTTCTTGTTTATTACAAAACTATGAAAAAACTACTCATTCTCTTCTCAATCCTACTGTTTACCGCACAAATCCAGGCACAGGATACTTTGCTGTTAGACAATATCAAAACTGTCAACAGCAAAATCATGTCCTTAAAGTCTGACATTTCAAGAACCATAGTCAAATCCAAAAAGACCATCTCTCAGGAAGGAAAGTTTTATTTCGTGGCTCCCAAAGAATTTTCTGCCCAATTTACCACTGGTAATTACATGATTGTCAACGAGAAGAAAGCCAAAGTAGACATTGGCTTGTTCCATGGGACATTCAAGCTCAAAGAGGGCAACACGATGAAGTCGTTGAGCAATATTTTTCTATATGGATTTCAGGGCCGCATCCAGGACTTGGCGAAAGAAAGCAATTACAGTCTTTTGACGAAAACTGAAAATGACTATCACATTGTCACTGCGACGAGCGACAAGAAGAGACTGAAAGGCAATGGCTACAAGAAAGTCGTTTTTAAATTTCAAGCTGAGAGTTTTCTCCTCAATGAAATCATTTTGTACGATATCAAAGGCAATGTGGACACCTACACTATTTCAAACGCCATATACAACGTGCCGATTGATAGGGAGATTTTTCAGTTTTAAGCGTACAGCACCTTTAAATCATTCGTCGTCAAACCATTAAAGTCACCGACTGTTCTCTTTAAGTGGCGGTGATGTCGAAAGTCTCACTATTCGTTACCACATCAAGGGTTAATCCCCATCTTCTTTCGACCGCTCATGATTGCAAATACAATCGAAATGAGAGAGTTACAGGTAAAGGCAAAGCTTTAATTCATTCCAATTCCTTTAGTTTATTCTGCGCTTTTTCATATCCTTGTGCCGCTGCTTTACGGTACCATTTCAAGGCTTCGGATTTGTTTTCAGGCACACCTTTACCATATTGGTACATGATACCCAAATTGAATTGGGCTGTTGCTTCACCTTGCTCCGCTGACATGCGATACCACTTGACGGCCTCTGAATAATCTTGGGTGACACCATAACCCTTTTCATACATGTAGCCTAAATGACATTGCGCCTGTGCATCACCTTGCTCCACTGCCCTACAATACCATTTCACAGCTTCCGAGTAGTCCTTGGAGACACCAATACCATCTCTATACATTATGCCCAGATTGGTTTGCGCCCTCACTTCACCTTGATCCGCAGCCTTGCGATACCATTTCATCGCCTCTGCATAGTCTTGGGTGACACCATAACCCTTTTCATACATGTAACCTAAATGACATTGCGCCTGTGCATCACCTTGCTCCACTGCCCTACGATACCATTTCGCAGCTTCCGAGTAGTCCTTGGAGACACCAATACCATCCCTATACATTATGCCCAGATTGGTTTGCGCCATCGCATTCCCTTGATCCGCAGCCTTGCGATACCATTTCACCGCCTCTGTGTAATTTTGGGTAACACCTTTGCCATATCGATACATTATACCCACATTGCTCTGTGCCGTCGCATTCCCTTGATCCGCAGACTTGCGATACCACTTAACGGCCTCTGAATAATCCTGGGTGACACCATAACCCTTTTCATACATGTAGCCTAAATTACATTGCGCATATGCATTACCTAGCTCCACAGCCTCACGATACCATTTCACCGCCTCTTTGTAATCTTGTGACGTTCCAAGTCCATATTGGTACATGTAACCAATTCTATTTCGCAAAGCACCATTGTTTTTTTCAGAAGATAGTTTCGCTGCTTCAAGATAGCACCAAAGAGCCGTCTCATAATCCTTTTTGTCATAGAAATCGTCGCCTTGCGTTGTCAGTTTCACATCACTTTTTACCCCCTCTGGCATAGAAACCGTGTTTACCACGACCTTCACTTTACTCATTTCCACGCTATAGCGGTTGGAGGATTCCGAAACAGACAAAGTTTGGGCAAAGTCTTCATAGCCATCGGCCTTGGCTTCAATGCGGTGAGAGCCAAAGGTCAATTTGTAGGTGCCATTGGCATTGCTCATCGGGGTGCCATCGATGGTAAGGCGGGCATTGTTCGCATTGCAGCTGAAAGTCACCTCACGGCCATTGTTCAACATAGCCTTCACCTGCTTGCGCTCGCCCTTAGCAAGAGTAATATTTTCAATATAATCGGAACAACCTTCTTTCGTCAGTTTCAATTCATGTGTACCCACAAGAATCTCTTTGACAAACTTCGGCGTCTCTCCCATCGCTTTGCCGTCGATGTAAATTTGGGCATAGTTGGGTGTGCTTTCTATGTTCAGTGAGCCATAGATGGGTTTCGGTGCCTGTAGAAATATGGTTTGGCCGTTCAAAACATCTGTAATTTCTTTTGTGGTCATCGTGGTCTCGTGGTTGGCCTGCTTGCATTCCATCTTGTAGGTACCCTTGCCTAACTGACCTGTCCATTTGCCAACGCCTTTCTTCTCGTTGTTCACCCAAATCTCAGCATCGGCATCCACTTTTAAGGTCACTTCAACGAAATCGGGTTTCAGGTTCACCGTCACTTTCTGGGCTTCTTCGGGGTCGTTCACCGTCACTTTTCCCACTTCAGTGTGATAGTTGGGAGCCTGCACGCGATAGTTATATGAGCCAAAACTGACAAATTTCGTTGATGACCCATCAGAGCCGACCTCCCAAAGTTTGCCGTCCACTTCCAACACAGCATTGGCGGGCGTAATTTGGAAAGTCAGGTACTGCTCCCGCACCTCCTCCTCCACGATGGTTGTCACCTTTCCAGTGGTCAACTTCATAATATAGGTGCAGCCTTTGTCAATACTGCAAGGAAATGCGTAACGGCTCATCTTGCCTAACTGCTCGTGTTGTATGCTGATCCATGTTACGCTATACGGCACATATACCCATATCTCGGCTGGATGCGCTGCATTCTGCATTTCAGTTTTCGTTACACCAAGCATCCCCACATCAAACAGCCAAAGGCCCTTTTCGGTGGTCTCCACTTTGATAAGGGCGCAGATGTTGCCGTTCTGGTCTTCCACCGAAGTGCCATGGGTGCGGGCGGTGAGGTCGTTTTCGGCATAATAAAAATTAGCCACGGAAATGTTTTGGGCTTGGGCCAACAAACCGAAAAACAACAGAAAAAAGGTATAACAAAGCTTCTTCATATTTGGATTTTTATTGGGTCATTGGAGATTGTGCAAACCGGCCA
>JAEEQP010000042.1 GCA_016285355.1 Bacteroidales bacterium | reverse complement strand
ACAGCCACAGCGATGATGATGTATATACCATCTGTGGCGTTTATGAGGACTATGTTATCGGTTCGGCAATCGGCAAGGATAATAGGCCCAACATCCGTTTCTGCTGGAACAAGGATTGGTTTGATGGTCCTTACGATTATGCGCAAATCATGGACAAACTAGTGGTGAAAGTGCGTGAGATGAATCCCGAGACGATAGAAAAGGTGAAGTCGGTTATTGAGGAATGTCTACCCGAGCGGAAAAACATCGAGGTGACGCCATATACTGAATTGGTCAGGAAAGAATACTCCTACACTTATCAGATGCGTCGTGCTTTCACGATGGGAGCCTTGTTTGCTATGGCCATCGCCTTGGTCGGTCTGATAGGCTTTGTGCGCGACGAGGCCAACCGCCGCAGCAAGGAAGTGGCCATCCGCAAGGTGAACGGCGCGGTGACGGGTGAAATCATCCGCATGTTCGTGGTGGACGTGCTGAAACTGGCGGTGATTGCCGCTTTGATTGGTGTGGTCATCGCCTATTTCATCTCCGACAAATGGCTGGAACTGTTCGCCATGCGCATCGGCCTCTCGCCTACCTATTTCATCATCGGAGCCGTTGTGGTGCTTCTTGTGGTGACGGTCGTAGTCGTTTTGAGCAGCAACCGCATCGCGCGGATGAATCCTGTTAAGTCTTTGAAGAATAATTGATATGGAAACAATGTATATAGATTCCCTGCGGGAATGGAGATTAGGAGTTGTTGTTAACCGCGGCGGCCTGTGGCGCTACAGATTGGCAACTTGTTCTTGCCGCCGCTATATAACTAAGACAAGCACTCCATTCCCGAAGGGAAACTCAACAAACAATTCAACAGTTAAACAATCAACAATTCAACAATATGGAAACTAACACAATGGATCGAAAGATCGAAAAGAAGAAAGGCATAGCCCGCGCATTCACGAAGAAAGCTTTGCCGTTTTGGGGCGGGGCTTTGCTCCTGGCCTTCATCCTCTGGCTCATCTTCAGGGACGACGCCCAGAAACTCCGCATCGATGCGGACAACATCACCGTGAGCACCGTCACCCAGGGCGAGTTCAACGATTACATCCGCATCAGCGGACAGGTCGCGCCCATGACGACCATCCAAATCAGCCCTTTGGAAGGCGGCGTGGTGCAGCAGATTGTGGCCGAAGAAGGTAGCCGCGTCAGCACTGGCGATGTCATTCTTATTTTGAGCAACGAGAACCTCGACATGCAAATCCTCAACTCTGAGGCCGACCTCGCCGAGAAGGAGAACATCTTGCGCAACACGATGCTCCAAATGGAACAGCAAAAGTTGAGCGTCGAGCAAGAGAAACTGCAACTGCAAATGGAAGTGCAGCGCAACCGCCGCACCTACGAGGCACAAAAAACCCTCTTTGACGATGGCCTCATTGCCCGCGAGGACTTCCTGAAGGCTGAAGAGGACTTTGAACTCTCGACCAGCCGCCTGAAGCTGGTGGAAAACCGAGTTAAACAGGACAGTCTTCACCGCACGGTGGAAATCAACCAGATGCGCGAGAGCCTCGACAACATGCGCCTCAACATGATGATGATCCGCAAGCGCAAGGACAACCTCACCATCAAGGCGCCCATCGACGGCGAACTGGGTCTCTTGGATGTCGTCCTCGGCCAGTCGGTGGCGACAGGCTCGAAGATCGGGCAAATCAACAACCTCGACAGTTACAAGATTGAGGCCCAAATCGATGAACATTACATTGACCGCATCACGGCGGGCCTCGAGGCCACTTTTGAGCGGCAGAGCGAGCGTTATCAGGCGCAAATCCGCAAGGTGTATCCCGAGGTGCGCGACGGCAAGTTCAAGGCCGACTTCAAGTTTGTCGGGCAGCAGCCGGAGAACATCCGCAGCGGCCAGACCTACTACCTTAACCTCCAACTCGGCCAGCCTGTGGAGGCGGTGCTCATCCCGCGCGGTGCCTTCTACCAGAAGACCGGCGGCAAATGGATCTATGTGCTAACTTCCGATGGCAGCAAAGCCGTGAAGCGCGACATCCGCATCGGGCGGCAGAACCCGCAGTATTACGAGGTCGTTGAAGGCTTGGAGGCTGGGGAGAAGGTGATTACTTCAAGTTATGATAACTTCGGGGAGAGTGAGGTCCTAGTATTTTGACACGGGACTGCGGGACACGAGACCGCAAAGCGACGGAAAAGTCCCGCGTCCCGCGTCTCAAAGTCTCGCGTCGATAGACAAACAACAAATCAACAAAATAAAAGTTAAACCATTAAACACTTAAAGCAATGATCAAAACAGAAAATCTGACCAAAATCTTCCGCACGGAAGAAATCGAAACCACGGCATTGAACGGCGTTTCGTTTGAAATCAACGACGGCGAGTTTGTCGCCATCATGGGCCCCTCGGGCTGCGGCAAGTCCACCTTGCTCAACATCCTCGGCCTCTTGGACAACCCCACCGAGGGCAAGTACGAACTCCTCGGCCATCAGGTCGGCGACCTCAAAGAGAAAGACCGCACCCAGTTCCGCAAGGGCAACATCGGCTTCGTCTTCCAGAGCTTCAACCTCATCGACGAGCTGAACGTCTATGAAAACATCGAACTGCCGCTGCGCTACATGAACATCCCTGCTGCCGAGCGAAAGCAACGTGTGGAGGCCATCATGGCGCGCATGGACATCAGGCACCGCAAAGACCACTTCCCGCAGCAGTTGTCGGGCGGTCAGCAGCAGCGTGTGGCCATCGCCCGCGCCATCGTCGCCAAGCCCAAGCTCATCCTCGCCGACGAGCCTACAGGTAACTTGGATTCCAAGAACGGCAAGGAGGTGATGGACCTGCTCACCGACCTCCACAAGGAAGGCACCACCATCGTCATGGTGACCCACTCGCAGCGCGACGCCAGCTATGCCGACCGCATCATCAACCTCTTCGACGGTAAGATCGTGGAGGAGGTCTTGTCGCAACTCTGATTTCGGCGAATGAAGGAACTACGAATTGCACGAATGGAACGAATTATTTTGCGGCTTGCGCCACGAATTAGGACGAATTTTGTGCCGCTTCGCGTCACTGCGAGGCACGAAGCAGTCCAGATTCGTACCCATTCAGGTGCTTGCGCCTCAAATTCTCAAATCGAAATTCGCAAAATTCGTGTAATTCGTAGTTAAAAATCAAGTAGTTAATCAATTAAAAATAAGTAGTTATGGCAAGAATTTTCAAAAAAGGCAAGACCTCCCTCGTGTCTTCCATCCTGAACATCTTGGGCTTGACGGCAGCCTTCGCCGCGCTCTACATCATCCTCGTGCAGGTGCACCACGACCTCACCTACAACAAGGCGCTCAAGGACAGCGACCAGATTTATGTCCTTACAAAGAAAGAAATCAATCAAAGTGAATACTCCTCTTATATGAACCGTCCTATGGGAGAGTATGTGCTTAATGCTTCCCCTGACATTGAAGCCGGCGGCTGCGGTAAAATCATGGGCAATCCCATTGCGGTTCGGGTAAGCGATGATCAATCCCCTGTGTCCATCTCGATATCTGCCATGAACAAAGGCGCTCGCGATGTGTTCGGTTTCGAACTGGTGGCTGGCAACTGGGATGATCTGACAGGCACTGGCTTCGCCCTTTCGGAATCAGCGGCAAAACGCCTTGGAGTCCAAGTGGGTGATGTGATGAAGTATTATGATGGGTCGGGGTGGCAGGGAATATCCATCGTGGCCATCTATAAAGACATGCCGAAGCACAGCGACCTTTCCTCTTTCGAAATGCTTGCCGATATGGGTGATAATAGCCTCGACGACTGGAAGGAGTTTTCGTTCAACTATTTTATGAAACTTCGTAAAGGTGCTGACCCCAAGGCGATTACCGAAGTGGCAATGCCGGTGGTCAAACAGTTTTTCAGTGAGGTGAATGGTGGCACTGAGGTTACGGATGATGATGTCAAGTTCGGGCTTTACCCCGTGCGGCTGACCGATATGTACTTCGACAGCAATTCCTATTATGCCCCTGGAAAGGCGGGCAACAGAACCACAACAATCACTTTGCTCGTCATCGCCATTTTTGTAGTACTCATCGCTTTCATCAACTACATCAATTTCTTCTTCGCCATGGTGCCGTTGCGCCTGCGGAGCATCAACACACGCAAGATATTGGGCAGCAGTCGTTTCCAGTTGGTGATGTCGTCGGTGGGCGAATCGGTGCTGATGGTGGTCATTGCCTTGGGTTTGGCGGTGGCTGTAGTCACCTTGTTCAGGCAATCCACCTTGGCCTCGATGATTGACACTTCTCTCGATTTCGGCCAAAACTGGGGTGTCGTGGCTTTGACCATTGGTTTGGCGTTGCTTATCTCGGTGGTCGCCAGCCTCTATCCAGCCTTGTTCGCCACCTCGTTCAACCCCGCTTTTGCCTTGAAAGGCACCCTCGGCACTACACAGAAGGGCAAGGCATTCCGCATCGGCTTGATTGGCTTGCAGTTCACCGTTTCCATCGTCCTGATTATCTGTGCGATATTCGTCTCCGAGCAACGTCGTTTTATGATGAATCACGAAATGGGCTTCAACCAAGAATGTCTTTTGCAGTCGCAGGTGTCGTGGGACCTTGCCACCAACCGAGAAGTCGTTGAGAGTCAGTTGTTGGCCGATGCGGCTATCAAGGACATCGCATGGGGTGATGGGCCTTTCGTAAATGATTATCGCATGCAATGGGGACGCACAGTGCGTGGCGAGGATGCCGGTTGGGATGTCTATCCCGTTTCGTGGAACTTCCTGCGTTTCATGGGCATCGACATCGTGGAAGGCCGCGATTTCACGGAAGCCGACGAGCATTCCACGGGTACGTATATCTTCAACGAAACTGCACGGGACGTATATAAAATCACCCTTGAAGATCAGATTGGAGGGCATGATGACCAAATCGCTGAGATTGCCGGTTTCTGCAAGGACTTCAACTTTGCATCGTTGCGTCAAGAGATTAAACCTTTTGCATTCTATGTTTACGGCAAAGATCCGTGGCATATTTGCAATAGGTTGTATATCCGCACCGAGGCTGGAGTGGATGTTCCCACCCTGATGGAGCGTATCAGAATAACCCTCAACGACCTCGACCCCAATATGGGCAACGAAATATCATACGAGGTGTGGCCTTTCTCACAGTCTATTGAGAACCAATACAAAAAAGAGCAAAACCTTTCGAAACTCGTCAACTTGTTCACCATTCTGGCCATCGTCATCTCGTTGATGGGCGTGTTCGGCCTCGTGATGTTCGAGACGGAGCACCGCCGCAAGGAAATCGGTATTCGCCGTGTACACGGTGCCACGGTGCAGCAGATTTTAGCCATGTTCAACTCGCGCTTCGTGAAGATTGTGCTGGTGTGCTTCGTCATAGCCGTGCCTGTGAGCATCGTTATCATGCGGCGTTATTTGGAGGGTTTCGCCTATCAAGTACCGCTGCATGTTTGGGTGTTTGCCTTGGCATTGGTGGCCGTTTTGGGTGTCACGGTGGCGGTGGTCACTTTGCGGAGTTTGCGGGCGGCTACGGTGAATCCGGTGAAGTCGCTGCGGAACGAATAATATTAATCACAAAACCCACAAAACAATGCAAAACTCAAATCATCGTGGGTGCGGCTCGGCAACCACCTTGCCGCCGGAAAGGAGCCGGTTGGAGACTTTCCTTGCAAAAAATGTTTTGTGGGTTTTGCAAGTTTTGTGACAAAAAATAAAAATCAACCAATTATGAGTAGTTATCTTAAATTCCTATCAAGGAACAAATTATACACCATAATCGAGACCCTCGGATTGTCCGTCAGCCTCGCCTTCGTAGTCATCATCTTCTGCTATGTGGCGCAGCATATTGCCATTACACATGAAAACCCACATAGGAAGGAGATCTATTGTGTGGCTTTGAATGACATTACCCTGTTCGAATATGGGATGAGGGAGAGCATAGGGGAGAGCATCCCTGAAATTGAGGCCGTTACCGAGTTCGGCCAAATCTATGGCACGGAGATAAAAGTCGATGAACTATGGAGCATGGTGAACGTACTGGGTTGCGACCGAGGCTTTTTCGACTTTTTTCCTGTCCAGTTATCAGAAGGCCAACCCGACCAGATTGACGGTGTTTTAATGGCTTTCATATCGGAAAAGCTGGCGCAAACCCTATCGGAAAATGGTGAAATCGTGGGACGGACCATCCATCTTCTGGCACATGACTTCACTGTGGCGGGTGTGTTCACCGATTTGGGCACCTCGCTTTTCAGCGATATGCCCGATGTGATTGTCAATGTGGACCTCACCGATGGCAAAACGTTCCGTGGCGGCTTCAACAGTCCAATCCGACCTGCCAGAACGTTTGAAAACGTGTGGGTCTTTGTGAAATCGCATCCCAATGCTGACCGAGAGGTGCTGCATGAGAAGATGGTTGTGGCATGTCAGACATTTTATAAGACGATCTTGGGCAGCGACTTCCATTTTGAACCTAAGAACCTGACGTTGATACGACTGGATGAGATGCTTTACAGCGATGCCAGCACCAATTTGAAGAAAGGTGACAAGACCATGATGCGCAGTCTGTTGGCAGTGGGTTTGTTGCTGCTGATTTCCTCATTATTCAATTACATCAACCTGAACGTGGCTCTGACAAGCAAGCGGGCCAAAGAGATGGCCACAAGGCGATTGCACGGAGCCACCAAGGGCCGAATCATCGGGAAATACCTGCTTGAGTCGTTGGCGTTCACTACGGTTTGCATGGCGCTGGGTATCTTGTTGGCCGAAGCACTCGCGCCGTTAGTCAACCGTTTATTGGGTGGTGATATTGCTGTAAAAGTTTTGCTATCACCGTCCTATTTGCTGGCTTATCTGCTGATGGTGGTCGTGGTGGCGCTGTTGGCGGGCATCATCCCGGCCATAGTGGTGTCGCGCGCCAAGCCCATCGATGTGGTGAATGGCGCGTTCCGTTTCCGCAATAAGATGGTGCTGTCGAAGGTGTTCATCGTTCTGCAAAACGTCATCGCCATCGTGCTGATTGCCTTGGTAATCACGATGGAGGTGCAGATGCGCCACATGGAGCGGAGGCCTGTCGGGTGCCGTACCGAGAATCTGTTTTACATCGAGTCCATCCTTTCGGGCGATGAGGCCTTTGAGAATGACCTGCTGGCGTTGCCTTGCGTGAAGCGGATGGGACATTCCTACGGCTATCCTGGAGGTGCTCGTATGGGTTCAAGCTGGAAACGCCTCAACGATCCTGACAATTGGATTCAAGTGAGATACCTGATGTGCGACACGGTGGCTTTTGACCTGTACGACTTCGACATCAAGGCTAAGTATGGCCAGTTGGATGAACGCCAATGGCTGTTGACGCAAGGCCTTTTGGAAAGCCAGATGGGGATGCCGATGGAGGACTTCGATCCTGATTCGTTAGGTGTATGGTACAAGCGGAATGTCGGTTATGACCTGTGCGGTGTAGTGGGGGATTTTGCCATCACGGATGCTGCGCATGTGGTGGATGAGACTTTCGGTGCGGTGCAGATTGTGGGAAAGGAACGGATGTTCAGAGGAGTGGCGTATCATCCTGTGCTGGAGATTGTGGGCGATCATGCAGAGGCGCGTAAAGCCATCATGGGGGTGTACGATAAGCACATGAGTAAGAAATCCGTTTATTGGGAAGCCTCTGCCGACTATATCGATAGTATGCTGCTGGAAGATTTGCAGGGCACCAAAAACAAGATGCGCCTCGTTGACCTCTTCATGGCGGTCGCCGTGATGCTCTCGCTGCTCGGCCTTGTGGCCATGAGCACGCATTTCGCTTCGGAGCGCGAGAAGACCATCGCCGTCCGTAAGGTGTTTGGTGGCACGATGGAGAGCGAAATTCGCCGCAACTTAAAGGAATACGTCATCATGATACTGATTGCCAATGTCATCGCCATTCCCATTGCGGTGTATGTGTGTGGGCGTTACTTGGAGGACTTCGTCTATCGCATCGACCTGCATCCGTGGATCTTCGTGGTCACGGTGGCGCTGTCGTTTGCCATCGCCATCGGCTCGGTACTGTGGCAGATCGTCTCTGTGGCGCGGGTGAATCCGGTGATGGCGTTGAAGAAGGAATAACTTTCGTTCAGAAAAATGGGTTAGATAGTTGTTTTTTCGTTTGGAAAAGTGTGTCGTTTTAGGGAAAGTTCCCTTGAAAAATAACGGTGGAATAGGAAAACTCGCTAGAAAAACAACGGTGAAATTGCAAAAAGTGACTAGAAAAATAACAGAAAAGTATTGAAGAATCGTTGGAAAATTGTAATTTTGGAACCTTGAAATAAGGTTATTTGGCATCCGAAGAAATCATCTTGGAACCTATTGACACCGACGAACTCAACCATCTGGCAAAAGAACTATTGGAATAATACATTTTTATACCACCATGCCCAAACTAAAATCCAAAATACTAGTAGTCGACGACAACGACGGCATCCGCTCGGCGCTGAAGATCTTGTTGCCCATGCGCTTCGCCGAGGTGGAGCTCATCGCCTCCCCTAACATCCTCATGGACACGATGCACAAGTTCAAGCCTGATGCCGTGCTGCTTGACATGAATTTCGACACCGACATCAACACGGGTAACGAAGGTCTTTTTTGGCTTTCCGAGCTGAAAAAGCATTTTCCGGATGTGGAGGTGGTGTTGTTTACGGCCTACGCCGACATCTCCCTCGCCGTGGAAGGCATGAAACGTGGCGCCTTCGATTTCGTGGTGAAGCCTTGGGACAACGCCAAACTACTCGCCACCCTCGAAGATGCCTGCCAAAAACACCGCCAAACCGCTCCGTCTGAAGTGACCACCACTTCGCCCGCCATGCAATGGGGCGAGAGCGAGGCCATGACAATTCTTCGCAAGGAGGTGGAGAAAGTGGCTCCCACCGACGCCACCATTCTGATTACGGGCGAGAATGGCACAGGTAAGGATGTGCTGGCCAACGAGATACATCGTCTTTCACGTCGGGCAGGTAAGCCCATGGTGAGCGTCGATACCGGAGCCATTACAGACACCTTGTTCGAAAGCGAGATGTTCGGCCATGTCAAAGGTGCCTTCACCGATGCCTACGCCGACCATATCGGGAAGTTCGAGCAGGCCAACGGCACCACGCTCTTTTTGGATGAAATCGGCAATCTGCCTCTGAATCAGCAGGCCAAGCTGTTGCGTGTGTTGCAAAACCGAAGCATCACCAAGGTGGGTGACACCAAGTCGGTGCCCATTGACATTCGCCTCATCTGCGCCACCAACCGCGACTTGAAGGCGATGGTCAAAGAGGGCAGTTTCCGCGAGGACTTGTATTATCGCATCAACATGATGCCCTTGCACCTGCCGCCTTTGCGTGAGCGTCCCGACGAAATCATAAGTCTGGCTGAGCTTTTCGTCAAGGAGTTCGCCGCTGAATATCCCCGCAAGGCGCAAAGTCTCTCCGATGAAGCCAAGCAACTCCTTCTGCGCTGCCGCTGGAGCGGCAACATCCGCGAACTGCGAGGCTGCATCGAGAAGGCCGTCATCTATTCCGAGACGGAACAGATTCGTGTCGAAGATTTGAAAATCAACGATTTGGAATGGTCTGAAAAGGATGGTCAGCAAGGCATTGAGTCGATGGAGGACCATGAGGAGAAGATGATTCGTGAAGCCCTAAAGAAATACAACGGCAACCTCACTCTTGTCTCCAAGGCCCTGAAAATGAGCCGTCCGACATTATACAACCGCCTAAAGAGATACGGAATATGAGCACATGGCTTTGGATAGGGATTGTGGTGGCGGCCATCGTCATTTCCGTTTTGCTGACGCGGTATTTGGTGCGTCGCAATGATACCAAAAAGGTGTCATACATGATGGATGCCTTGGAGGATGGCGAGCTGAACTTCCGTTTTCGCGACAATTCGGCGATGAACCGCGCCCTGAATCGTATTCGTGGCATCTTTGAACGCCGCAACGCCGTCAACGAGGAGGCCTCGTGGAGCAAGCTCTTCCGCGTGATGACGCACGAAATCATGAACACCGTTGCGCCTATTGCCTCGTTGAGTGATGCGTTGTCGAAAGACGAAAATCTGGATGTGAAGGCGGGCTTGGAAACCATTTCCACCTCTTCAAAAGACTTGATTCGTTTCGTGGAGTCGTACCGTAGCTTCACGCAGGTAGCGCAACCTGTACGCAAGGCCGTGATGGTCGACGAGTTGATGGAGCGCGTGATGCGTCTCAACAAGACCAAAGCCGCCGAGCAGGGTGCCACTTTGACCTATAATGCCAAAGCTGATGACTTGCTCATCTTCGCCGATGAAGGCCAAATGATGTTAGTGTTCAACAACCTGATTAAAAACGCAATACAAGCAGGTGCTAACTCCATCCGCATCACTGCTGACCTTAATGCCGAAGACCAGACCATTATCCGTGTGACAAACAACGGCAAGCCCATTCCGTTACGCCAAATCGACGAGATTTTTGTTCCGTTCTACACCACCAAACCCAACGGCACTGGCATCGGCCTAAGTCTCTCTCGCCAAATCATGATCAAGCATCACGGCAATCTTGTCCTCGAACAAAGTGATGAAAAAATGACAATTTTCGCATTGATATTTAAATAGTTAAATGATATGAATAGACACTTACCTTATTTCGCCCTTGCGCTATGCCTCGCTTTTAGTGCTTGCGGCAACACAAACAAACCTGAACAACAATCGGAACCAGCTTCCGATACCATCATCACTCGCACGGTAATCTACCGTCCAGGTGATTACAACTCAACGAATTACCGCATTCCCGCCATCATCACGGCGAAAGACGGCTCTTTGGTCATTGCTACTGACAAGCGCAAATTCAACGATGCCGACTTGCCGGAAGACATTGACATCCTTATTAATAGGAGTACTGATGGTGGTCGTACTTGGAGCGAACCTTACACCCTCGTTGAAGGTCAAGGGGTAGGGAAGGGCTTTGGCGACTGCGCTTTGGTGCGCACCCACGATGAAGGTGGCCTCTTGGCGGCTTTCGTGGGCGGCTGCGGCTTTTGGCAAGGACGACCTGAAAATCCGTTGCGAACTTACATCGCAAGGAGTTACGACAACGGTCAGACTTGGACGGAACCCAAAGACATCACCGATGAACTCTATGGTGCACATTGCGAAAACGAGGTGAGTCGCACATGGTGGTCGGCCTTTTTCGCATCTGGCAACGGCCTGATGACATCCTCGGGACGTATTATGTTCGTCCTCGCCGTCCGTGATACCGAAGCATGGGCAGCATGCAACTATGTAGTCTATTCCGACGACAACGGCGAGACTTGGCACATTTCAGGTCGGGCCTCACAGCGAGGCGATGAAGCTAAAGTGGTGGAGTTGGCAGATGGCCGTATCTTGATGAGTATCCGTCACGAGGGAGAGCGTTGGTACAATATCTCCGAGGATGGTGGCGAGACTTGGCAGCCCGAAACTTCCGCTTGGACCGACCTCGTAGCCACGGCCTGCAATGGCGACATCATTCGCTATTCGTCTGTGAATGAGGGTGCTGAAAAGAATATTCTGCTCCATTCATTGCCATCACCAGAACGTCGTGAGAAGGTGACGGTGTATGTCAGCTACGACGAAGGCCAGACCTGGCCTGTGAGCAAATGCATCGTTCCCTACGATGCCGCCTATTCTTCGCTCTGCATCCTTCCCGACCACAGCATTGGCCTTTATGTGGAGGAATCTAACGGCGACACCTTGGGCTATTCGATGGTGTTTTATAATTTTGGCTTGAAGTGGTTGGAGAAATAAGTATCTTTGCACCAGAAATTAAATACGAAAAATAAAAGAACTATGAACAAGACATTGAAAATGTGGATGATGGCTGCCATCCTGATTTGCGGCGTTAGTTTGGTCGGTTGTGGCAATAAGAAAGCCAAGGAACAACCTAAAGAAGCTCAAGAGGAAGTCACTCAGGTTAAAGAAGTCGTGTCTGACGCGGAACTTTGCAATGCTGCCGTCGAGGATTACTTGGTGAACGTGATTGGCAAGAATTACGCGGAAGCCGAGTACTGCATCCCTTGTCCTATTATTATCAGCACGGATGAAGGGAATAAGGACGATGTTCTGATTTGGGGCGACTTTTGGGTATTCAACTATAATCAGTCGGGCGACACATTGAAGACCGTTTCTGGCGGCGACCATCCCGGATTGATGCACCTGAAGAAGACCGACAATGGCTTCGAGGTGACCAACTTCGATGCTGTGGAGAACGGTGCCGGCAACATGGAAAGTTCCAAGAGAATCTTTGGTGATAATTTTGAAGCCTTCTGGGAAATCAATAGCAATCAGGAGAAACGCGAGGACATCAGGCTGCGCTTCATTGCCGACTATGTGAAGAAGCACAATTTGGCAGTCAAGATGGTTCAAGATTATGGCTGGCCAGCGGTGGCTTTACCAGAATAAACCAACTCCATTTACTTTTGCCGAAATAATAAACCATGTCGGAAAACATTGAAAGATTTCTGAGCCGTGTCAACGAGGCCGCCGAGCAAAGCACCTTGGTGAAAATGACGCTGAGCAAGCCAGTGCAGAAGCATGACGAGTTGCGCAACATTTATGTGAAGCCTGTATTAATAAAGGAGAAGCGACTGTTTGCCTTCACTTATCACTATGAGCGACGCGATGAGGTGAAGAATTATGATGCTTTGCAAATGCTTGACATTCTGAGAGAAATGCTTCCTGAACATTTCTTGAATGCCGTGCTGTTCACGGTGAGTGAGGATGTCACTTTGTTGGTTTCTTCCAAAGGCAAAGCTACAATCCAAACCAAAAAAGTGCAGGAATGCCGTGAGCAGAACTTGGAACACGACAAGCAGAAAGCCCGCCTCATCAACCCTGCAAATCCTTGGTGGTATCAGCTTGGTTTGACTACACGTGAAGGTAAGATTACCGCCGACATGCAGCACAAGTTCAAGCAGATTTACAAGTACGCCGAGATAGTGGAAAGCCTCATCAGACCGATGAAGTTTGAGGGAACGGTCCATATCGCCGACATGGGGGCAGGGAAGGGGTACCTCACTTTTGCCCTTCACGAACTGCTGACCCAAAAGTTGAATTTGGACGTGGACATCAAAGGCGTGGAAATTCGTCCCGACTTGGTGCTGAAAATCAATGAAATCATTAAGTCATCGGGTTTGAAGGGTTTGGAGTTTGTGGAGAGCAGCATTGAGGCGTATCATCCCGAAAAGTTGGATGTGCTGATTGCGCTTCATGCCTGCAACACCGCCACCGACGATGCCATCGCCTCAGGTATTAAGGCAGGTGCGGAACTGATAGTTTGCGCCCCATGCTGCCACAAGCAAATTCGGCAAGAGATGGAACGCTCAGGCAAGGTGGATGCCATCACGCGCTACGGCATCTTCCTCGAACGTCAGGCGGTGATGATTACCGATACCATCCGTGCTCTGATTTTAGAGTATTTCGGCTACAAGACCCAAGTCATGGAGTTCATTGAGATGGAGCATACGCCGAAGAATGTGTTGCTGGTAGGTAGAAAAACATCGAAAAACACGAAAGACCCGAAAATCTTGCAGCAAATCAAGGACTTGAAGGCTCAATATGGCATTGAGACTCATTACCTTGAAATGGCATTGGGACTAAAGTTTTAAAAATCTCCAAAAAAGCGTCGAACATTCAGAAATAATTCGTAATTTCGTGGACTTTTAAAAACGACAGAATTCAATCACTAAAAAATAAGAATTATGCAAAACATCGATTGGGCAAACTTAACATTTGGTTATTATCCAACGAATTACAATGTCCGCTGCTATTTCCGCAACGGCAAATGGGGCGAATTGGAAGTCAGCTCCGACACCAGTATTAACATTCACATGGCCGCTACCTGCCTGCATTATGGTCAAGAAGCTTTCGAAGGCATGAAGGCTTTCCGTGGCAAGGACGGCAAGGTGCGTGTGTTCCGTTGGGACGAAAACTGCAAGCGTTTGCAACGTTCGGCTC
This sequence comes from Bacteroidales bacterium, assembly GCA_016285355.1. Next base: position 20,691 of record JAEEQP010000042.1, on the reverse strand, counting down.
AGGGCATCATGATGGCCGAGGTTCCGGATGAGAAGTTCTGGGAAGCCGTTGAGAAGGTTATCCGCCTCAATGCCGACTTCATCCCGCCGTATGAAACAGGTGCTTCGCTCTATCTCCGTCCGTTGCTCATCGGCACAGGTGCCCGCGTGGGTGTGAAACCTGCTGACGAGTATTTGTTCATGATCTTTGTGACTCCCGTCGGTCCTTACTTCAAGGGCGGCTTCATGGCTAACCCATACGTCATCACACGCAAGTATGACCGCGCTGCCCCGCTCGGCACCGGTACCTACAAAGTGGGTGGAAACTATGCTGCTTCTTTGCGTCCGCACGTTGAGGCTTGCCACGGCGGCCAGTATGCCTGCGAGTTCTATCTCGACGCCAAGGAGAAGAAGTACATCGACGAGGCTGGCGCAGCCAACTTCTTCGGTATCAAGGACAACACCTACATCACGCCTCAGAGCACATCCATTCTGCCTTCCATCACCAACAAGAGCTTGATGCAATTGGCCGAGACCATCGGCATGAAGGTCGAACGTCGTCCCATCGCTGAAGAGGAGCTGGCCACCTTCGAAGAAGCAGGCGCATGCGGCACTGCTGCCGTCATCAGCCCCATCTCGCGTATCGACGACCCCGAAAACGGCAAGTCATACACCTTTGGCGACGGCAAGCCAGGTCCTTGGAGCTTGAAGCTTTACAACAAACTCCGTGGCATCCAGTACGGCACCGAGCCTGATGAATTTGGCTGGACGACCGTCATAGAGGGCCTCTAATTGGAGACTTTTGCAAAAAGAATGAAAAAATGCGTCACAAAGTGGCGCATTTTTTTGATTAATGTGTATTTTTGTGGCGGAAAAAAAGAAATCAATTTAAACACTATCACTATGAAGAAATTTACCTTTGCCTTAATGGCTTTGCTGGCGTTCTCTTTCTCGTTGAAAGCTCAGCAGTATGTTTCGACGGTACCTGCCAACAGGAACGTCATTCTCGAAGAGTTCACAGGCCGTGGTTGCGGTTATTGCACTGACGGTCACCGTATCGCCAATGAGCTTATGGATGCCAATCCTGGCAGATTTTGGGCCATCAACATTCATGCTGGTGGTTATGCCCAGACATCCTATCCTAACATGATTACCCAAGACGGTAATACCATTCACGGAGGTTTCAGCATCAGCGGTTATCCTTCGGGTGTGGTCAACCGTACAACAGCTGCTGGTCAGAGCAGAGGTGCTTGGGCTGGCATTGCTAACCAACAATTGGCTCAAGCTTCGGAATGCAACGTTGCCGGTATGGCAATTGTCAATCCTCAGACGCGTATGGCCACGATTACGGTTGAGGTGTACTACACTGGCAACAGCACCGTTGACCATAACTATTTAACTGTAGCCATGTTGCAGGACAGTATCCTCGGCTCACAGGCTGACTATGGCAACTACAATCCTGGCCAATGGCTCAATGGTCAGTATGTCCACATGCACATTCTCCGCGATGTCATTACGGAAAGTGCTTGGGGTGAGTCCATCAGCCCTACCACGCAAGGCACGTTGATCACCCGCACCTACGAGTATGAAATCCCTGAAGTCATCGGTAGCCCCAATGGTGTTGATGTTGATATCGACAACATCTTCTTCCTCGCATGGGTCTCTGAACAGCAACAAGGACAAGCGACTCGTCCTATTCTGACGGCCTGCCATCTCGACATGGTGCAAGGCTCTGACGAACCGATTTTCCCCTTCATCAAGAGCGTGGCGCAACAAGCGGGAACTACCTGCACGCACTCCAAAATTGTTGAAGTTACCATCCAAAATGGTGGTACTGAAACCCTTACTTCATTGAAACTCAATGTTGAAGTTGAAGGTGTAACATACGATGCGGGTTGGGAAGGCACGCTTGAACAGTTTGCCCTTACCAAGGTGGAAGTTCCTGTTGAGGTTCCGTTTGGCAACTATCCTGTCGATGTTGAAATCACGGAAGCCAATGGTCAACTTTTTAATTCACAGGCTACTGGCAGTGTGAGCTGCCTCGAATGGCAAACAATGGATATCGAAGGCGACGAGGAAGAGCTGACGCTTGAACTTGTGCAAGACAAGTTCGGTAACCACATCACTTGGGAATTCACCGCTTCCGATGGCTCAGTGCTGGCTTCGGGTGGTCCTTACACCATGCTGGCCAGCGGTACAGGCACGCAGCTCCACATTGAGCACGCTACTGTTCCTGCCAACGAATGTGTGAAGTTCACTATCTACGACCAGATGGGCAACGGTATCTGCTGCTCGTTCGGTCATGGCTATTACATCGTCAAGGACAGCCAAGGCAATGTGCTCTTCGGTGATGAAGATGATGGTGATTTTGGCGAATCGGCCTCACACCTGTTGGCTGTTGAAGGTGCTGTGCAAGTGGCCATCGGTGAGACTCAGGTTGCTAACGTGGATTACAACCACGCCGACTTTGTCGCTCCTATGACATACGAGGGTTATCCTGATGAAGTGGGCTTCTCCTGCCGTAAGGTGACTAGCTCGGAACCGATGATTATCGTGGGCTTCTACAATGAGTTCGGTAACATCCTGGGCTTCACTGATGACCTTGAAATGTCAAGCATCTACATGGTGAAGGCATACGCTATCATCAACGGACAAACCTATTATGGTCCCGAGACCACCTTCCAGACCTGGACGGAAAGCGTCGACGAACTTGAAAACAGCCTGAAGCTCTATCCTAACCCGACCGCCAATGTACTGAATGTGGAAGGCGAAGGAATGAGAAGCGTTGAGGTTTACAATGCAGTGGGTCAGCGCGTTATGAGACAGGAAGTCACTGGCAATAAGGCTCAGGTTAACACCGAAAGCCTAAACAATGGCATGTATTTCATCCGCATCATTGCCAACGACGGTGCCATGCTGAACCGCACCTTCTCAGTGGCTCGTTAACTGACCAACTGATTGCAACAAAAAAAGTCGTCTCATTTGAGGCGACTTTTTTCGTCATTGTGAGCGAAGCGAAGCAATCCAGAACTAAATCAACCCTTTCTCCTTCAGCAACTCCGCCATCTGCACTTGCAGTTTCTTTGCTTCTTCACCTGCCCGAACAGCAAAGTCGCTACCATTCGAAGCATAAATAATCCCTCTCGATGAGTTGACTAACAACCCGCATTCGTTGTTTAAGCCGTTGTGGGCTACGGCTTGCAAATCGCCGCCTTGGGCACCCACACCCGGGACGAGGAAGAAATAGTCGGGCAACATCTTGCGGATTTCGCCCAATTCCTCAGGATGCGTCGCGCCCACCACAAACATCAGCTGCTCCGAAGTGGCCCAAGTGGTGGCAGTTTGCAACACTTGTTGGTGAAGCATCCGCTCGCCGACATTCAGGTATTGAAAGTCTTGTGAACCTTTGTTGGAGGTCAAGGCCAAAAGGACAACCCATTTGTCCTCGAAGTTGAGGAAAGGCTCTACGGAGTCCTTGCCCATGTAAGGCGCCACGGTCAAGGCATCGGCTTTTAAGGTGTTGAAAAAGGCCTTGGCGTAGTTGGCCGAGGTGTTGCCGATGTCGCCACGCTTGGCATCCGCGATGATGAAGATGTCGGGGTGGTTGTTCTTGATGTATTGGATAGTGCGTTCCAAACTCTGCCAACCCTTGGCACCATAGACCTCATAGAAGGCTGTATTGGGCTTGTAAGCCACAGAGTAAGGTGCGGTGTGGTTGATAATCTGCTTGTTAAACTCAAAAACAGGGTCGTCCATAGCCAACAGCTCCTGCGGAATTTTGTTGATGTCAGTGTCCAAGCCGACACAAAGGAACGACTGCTTTTTCTTGATTTGATCGAAAAGTTGTTGTTTGTTCATATTATTGTTCTATGTTTTCTTTCAGTCTTTCAGCATTCTCGGCCATTTGAAGTCGATTGATGATTTCGTCAAGGTCACCATCCATGACGGCGGCGAGGTTATAGACGGTCAAACCCTCTACGCGATGGTCAGTGACGCGGCCTTGGGGATAGTTATAAGTGCGAATCTTTGCCGAGCGGTCGCCGGTGGAGACCATGGTCTTGCGTTTGGCGGAGATGTCGCTAATGTATTTTTGGTATTCCATGTCGTAGATGCGCGTACGCAATCTCGACAAGGCACGTTCTCGGTTCTTAGGTTGGTCGCGGGTTTCGGTACATTCGATGAGGATTTCCTGCATCTCGCCTGTGTTGGGGTTCTTCCACATATAGCGCAAACGTACGCCCGACTCCACCTTGTTCACATTCTGACCTCCAGCACCCGACGAGCGGAAGGTGTCCCATTTGATTTCGCCCTCGTTGATTTCCACATCGAACTCCTCGGCTTCAGGCAAAACCGCCACCGAGGCGGCAGAGGTATGGATGCGGCCTTGGGCCTCAGTCTTGGGCACCCGCTGCACACGGTGTACGCCAGATTCAAATTTCAAAATACCATAACAGCCGTTGCCTGTCACGTTAAAGTCGATTTCCTTATAGCCACCGCTCGCGCCTTCACTGACGGAAGTCACTTCGACTTTCCAGCCTTTATTTTCGCAGAATTTGGAATACATGCGGAACAGGTCGCCAGCGAAAAGACAGGCCTCGTCGCCTCCTGTGCCCGCACGGATTTCCATGACGGCGTTCTTACTGTCCTGCGGGTCTTTGGGAATCATCATCACGCGGATGTCCTGCTCCAACTGCTCGATGCGCGTTTGGGCAGTTTCCATCTCTTCGACGGCCATCTTGTGCATTTCTTCGTCTTTCTCGGTGGCGAGGATTTCCTTGGCTTCCTCAATGTTGGCTTTCAGGGTTTTGTATTCCTTGAATGCCACGACGATAGGCTCCAGGTCCTTATAGTCCTTGTTGAGCTTCACGAACTTCTTCATGTCGGCTGCCACGGCAGGGTCGGCGAGCTGTTCGCCCATTTCCTCCCAACGGTGTTTTATTGTTTCGAGTTTTTCGGTGATGTCCATATTTTCAATCAGTCCTTGTTTGGTTTTGAGGTCGGAATCGTTGGCTTGAAACTACTCAGTCCATCAATGTGCTCAAAAAGGTCTGGATCAATGTGGGCTGCCATTGGGTGGAGGATGAAGTCAATACCTTCGCGTCTGGCTAATTTTGCTGCTGGTACAAAGTCGGCATCGCCAGCAACCAAAACAATTGTATCTACTAACTTTTTCAGCGCCAAAGAGGAAATGTCAACACCTATTTTCATGTCGATGCCTTTCTGTCGAATCTCCATATAGACATCATCTTCTTTCAAGTCTTCGAGTTTCTTTTTTCCTGATAGCAGTTCTTTAGTGATTTCTGGGTGGAGCATCCAATTTCCGTTGTCTTTCAGTGTGCCGAGGCGCAATGCCACTTTACGCTTTCTTCTCAATGCATCAAATAGTTTGCATCTGAAAATGTATTCGGTTGATTTGCTGAAATCTACGGACTTATGTGTAATCGGGTTGTGAAATTTCTTGCCTAATGGCATACAATCATAATAGAAAATGCGGTAAAGCGTGTTGTTGCCAACCATGTGTAAGGCCATGGAATGCATACAATCAGCAATTTCCTCGGCTGATAAACTTCTGTCTTTATTGTATAGTGCGTTGAATCTTTTCAGAAAGAAACCGCCATCAATAAGAACAGCGATTTTTGTTGGGGGCAGTGTGTGTAATGTATCTTTCCTCATAATTAAAAAACAAGCTCGCGGGTAGGCTTGTTCATTATCAAGAATTGGCAGATGCCACCGGAACAAACGTCGCCGTGAGCGTAATCGTGTTTGCAAAGATACATACTTTTTTGAAAATAGAATGGATAATTCTAATCTATTTGTGTAATTTAGAATTGTTCCAAATCAATTCCCCATTCGTCTCGCTGCTGTCTTTGCCATTCGACAGGATCTGTTATTTCTTTCATTATTCCTCCTTTAGGGAGTGATTCCAATAATTCAGAAATTTCTTGAACCGCACAACGTTTTGTCATTGCTATGTTTTTGACATACTTCGCAAAAATACAAAATTATTGACGAAAATTGGTGTCTTTGCCAAAATTCGTCAATAATTGTTCTTGACTTATGTCATCTTAACTTATTCAGCAGGGGTTGTAAAGCTAATATCCTCTCCAAAGACGACAGAATTTTCATTGAGAAATGCAAAAGCCCTAAAATGGTATTCTGTTTCTTGCTCCAGACCAACAAGCATATACTCAAAGGGCCTCGGTAGTGATACATCAGGATGGTCATAGTTTGTTGCATAAACGCAAGAGACCATTTGTGACATGTCAGGATTAGGTTCTTCTCCTAAACAATAGCCGTAAGCCCAAAGTTCTTTAATGCTTTTGTCAAGCGATTTGATGGTGCCGGTAATTTTTGCATGATGTGCATTAACTATTTCCGGCTGATCGGTTTTGATGGTGACTTTTTCACCGTTTTTGTTGCAACTTGTGAATCCGAAAATGAGCAAAATGCCCATTAAGACTAAAAACTTTGATTTGTTCATGATGTTTATGTTTTTGTTGGTTAGTTAATACTCAAACGTTCCAAATTCGCTCTTAATTGTCAATCTCTTTTTCTCTGATGCCTCCACATGCCCAATAATCTGGCTATCAATATTGAACTCCTTGGCAATAGCACTCATCTCGTTGGCAGCCTTCTCGTTGGTGTAAATCTCCAAACGGTGACCCATGTTGAAGACCTTGTACATTTCGTGCCAGTCGGTGCCCGAGGCGGCTTGAATCATCTTGAACAAGGGCGGCAAGGCCAGCATGTTGTCTTTCACAATGTGCAGTTTGTCAACGAAATGCAGCACTTTGGTCTGTGCGCCGCCGCTGCAATGGATGATGCCGTGGATTTGCTTGCGGAAGTCCTTCAGAATCGGAATCATCAGCGGGGCGTAGGTGCGGGTGGGCGAGAGGATGAGCTTGCCCACGTCCACGCCTGGAATCTCGGTGGGGGCGGTGAGTGTATGCGGACCGGAATAGACCAAGTTTTCCGGGATGCTGTGGTCGAAGCTCTCGTCGTATTTCTTGGCTAAATAATGGTTCAGCATGTCGTGGCGCGCCGAAGTGAGGCCGTTGCTGCCCATGCCGGCATTGTAGCTGTCCTCGTAGGTGGCTTGTCCATAAGAAGCAAAGGCCACAATGACATCGCCAGGCTGAATGTTGTTCTCAATCACTTCATCACGACGCATACGAGTGGTAACGGTGCTGTCGACGATGACGGTACGCACCAAGTCACCCACATCGGCAGTTTCGCCACCAGTGAGGAAAATACCAATACCAAGGCTACGCAGTTTCTCCAAGAAATGCTCCGTGCCGTTAATCAAAGCAGAGATGACCTCGCCAGGAATCAGGCTCTTGTTGCGCCCGATGGTGGAGGAGAGCAGCATGTCGCTGGTTGCGCCCACACAAATAAGGTCGTCGGTGTTCATTACCACAGCATCTTGGGCCACACCTTCCCACACGCTCATGTCGCCGGTCTCTTTCCAATAAAGGTAGGCGAGCGAGGACTTTGTTCCTGCACCGTCGGCATGCATGATGTTGCAATAGAGTGGGTCATGGCCGAGGATGTCGGGAATGATTTTGCAGAAAGCGTTAGGATAGAGCCCCTTGTCGAGGTTCTTGATGGCGTTGTGGATGTCTTCTTTCTCTGCGGATACGCCGCGTTGACTGTAGCGATTGTCCATTGTTTTATTGACTCGGGACACGGGACTTTGGGACTCGGGACTGTCACGCGTCCCGCGTCTCGAAGTCTCGCGTCAATATTATTTGAACTTTAACTTTTTCTCTTTAGTATCAAACTCGAAATTACCAAGCTTCTTCATGTCTTTTTGTCCGATGACCCATTGCTCAATCATCTTGTTGACGACCTTGCACTCCACATTGTAGAGCGAGCGTCCGGCAATTCTCACTTCCTTGATGACTACTATGGCACCGTCTTGGATGCCGCCTGTGGTGAGGATTTTTTCCACATCGCCCTTGAAGTCGTCGGCGGTGAGGCGTCCGTTCTTTAGCAAGTCCAAAGCACGGCTTTCCGAAATGCAGAAGTCGGCGTTTTGGCTGAAGGTGAAAGGCTCGTTGTAACCGTCCACGTTAGCGAAGAAGTTGAAATACCCCTTCTTGTCGACGGTGAACATCTCGCTTTGTTCTTCCTGCGGGTTGATGGCGATGTTGACAGTGCCGCCTTCGTTGATGATGGTGCGCGGCACATAGTCCTTCCTCAGGATGCGGAACTCGGTGCGGCGGTTCATCTGGTGGGCGGCTTCCTTCACTTCGGTATTCGGTAACTTGTTGATGAAGTCCTCGGTAAGTCTCGTCCCAGCCTTGAAGGTGTAGCCTTTCATGGTGATGTCGTTTTGGATGGTGCGCGGCACTCTTTCACCATAGCCTTTCGCTGTCAAACGGAGCGGGTCGATGCCACGGATGATGAGGTAGTCGACGACGCTCTGGGCACGTTTCTGCGATAGGATGTCGTTGTGCTCGTCGGTGTCACGCGAGTCGGTATGTGAAGCCAACTCAATTGTAATGGTCGGGTTGACTTGCAGGGTCTCGATCAGGCCTTGCAGCGAGTCTTCAAACTGTGGCTTCAGGTCCCATTTGCCCAAGTCGTAAAGAATGTCGGGCAGCATGATAGGCTCCTGCGGGATGGGCTCGATGTCGTAATCTTTCTCGATGTCCTTGCTGAACTCCAGCCCGATGGTGGTCTCTTGCGCTGTCAGGGTGAAGTAGTTGTCCTTGTCGATGGTGATGTCGTAAGTCGTGTTCTTGTTGATTTGGCTGTCGCTGAAGTTGAAGTAACCTTTGTTGTTGGTGCGGGTCATGATGTTCGAGCCGTCGCTACCAATCAGGCGCACAGCGGCGTTGCTGACATACTGCTTGGTCTTGGCGTCCTTGACCGTGCCCGAGAAGGTGAACAGGATGGGCGGCTCCTCAAAGTAATAGATGTTGTCCAAGCCTCGGGTGTTGCCACGGTTGGAAGAGATGAAACCACGCTCCTCGGTGGGGTGGAACATGATGGCGAAGTCGTCACCAGTCGAGTTGATGGGATATTTCAGGTTGCGTGGCTCGCCCCATTCGCCGGCAGTGTCCATGGAAGAGACGAAGATGTCCAGACCACCCATGCCGCCGTGACCGTCGGAGGCGAAATAGAGCACGGTGTCGTATCTCAGGAACGGAAACACCTCGTTGCCCGCCGTGTTGATTCTCTCGCCAAGGTTGAAGGGATGCTTGAACGGCTCAGTGGCATTGTCGCGCATGGCCACGTAGATATCATTGCCGCCAAAACCACCTTTGCGTTCGGCAGCAAAATACATGATGAGTTCGTCACTTGATAGGGTAGGGTGTCCGACGATGTCCAAGGTGTCGACGCCCGCAATTTCTACTGGACGCGCCTCGGAGAAAGATCCGCCGCTCTTGCCAGCCACCATAATCTGGCAACCGTTTTTGCGGTGGGCACCGTTTTGGCAGCGGGTGAAATACATTTTGGTATATTTCGAGTTCATGTAAGGCGTGCCTTCGCTGGCCTCGGTGTTGATGTTCTCGCTTTCGTCTGCAAGCACAGGCGTACTCCAGTCGCCTTTGCGGTCCTGTTTTGAGATAAAGAAATCGGCAAACTCCTGACCAGTGATGCCGTCTTTTTCCTTGCCGGTGGCGGCATCGCGGTTGGAGGTGAAGATGATTTCGTTGTAGTTGTTGTTGATCCAGCAGGCACCATAGTCGGAGTCCTTGGTCGAATTCACCTTTTTCATTTCGGTGAGTTGGTATTTGGAGGGATTCTCCATCCATTCCTCAATCATCCGCGTGGTCTCCGCGCCCAATTGTCCTCGCGGGTCTTCGGGCATCTTTTCGGCGTAGGTCTCATACATCTCGATGGCATCCTTGTATTTCTGGTTCATCTTGTAGGTGTCGGCGAGATAGAGATAGACCTCCGGATGGGTGTTCGGGTACTCGGTCTTCAGCAGGCGTTTGTAGTAAGGCTCGGCGCGTTTGGTGAGGCCGATAAGCCGATAGCATTCCGCCATTTGGAAGCTGATGCGGTTGCGTTCGTCCTTGTTGCGGCGCACCCTGCGGTAAGCTTTCTTGTAGCGGTCGACGGCCTCGGTGTATTGCTTGCGCCCAAAGGCCAAATCAGCATTCTTGGCGGGGTTTCTTCTTTGCGCATAAAGGTCGCTGCTCATAAAGATGAACAGGGCCGATAGGATAATCAGGAGGTATCTTTTCATAGACATAAATTCTCATTTTACAAACGCGGAAACGGCGTTTTTATTATTGGGCAAAAGTACAACAATTCGGGGAAATGTAAGGCACATGTGGAAAAGAAAAATGATGTATACATAAAACTCCCAAAACGATTGAACGCTTTGGGAGTTTTACAGATAGTAAGACCCCAATTATTGAATCTTGATGATTTGTTTTGTGGACATTCCTTTTTGACTTATCAATTGTATTAGATAAAGACCATTGGGGAAGTTGCTAATGTCGATGATTTCATGGTCATTGCCATTCGAGTTTTGGCTTGAGAGCAATTGTCCAAAAGTATCGAAGACATTGATTTGCACCGTCTCATCACATTTGATGTTCACAATTCCAGTGGTTGGGTTAGGATAAACAATAGCCGAGATGTTGTTGATTTCTCCTACACCATCCGAATGAATAAAGGTGACATGAATATAGTGGTCAGCGGTCACATTGGTGAAGGTGTAGGAAGTCATCGGGCCGACAGGATTACCATCAATATAGACATCTTGGACTTCATAACCTTCGTCTGGAATCATGGCAAAAGATTGGTTTGCGCCATGCGCCACGGTGATTGTCCCTGATGGTGTGATAATGCCGTTTGCTCCCGCTGTAGCATGAATAGTGTGGGCGTTTTGTGCAAAATTGGCGACTAAGTTTCGGTTGTTTGTTACTGTAAAGCTATAATTGGCATTGGTTGAGACCTGCGTACCGTTTTCTGTCCAGTTGGTAAATGTGTAACCGTTTGCTGCGGATGCCGTGACGGTACAGGTCTGCCCATAGTTATAGGAGCCGCCGCCAGTCGTAGTGCCTCCATTGGAAGGTGAGGATGAGGTTGTGACGGTATAACTTTGGATGGAGAAATGCGCCACGTAGGTTGCCGTTTCCGTAACCGTGAAAGTATAGGTCGGATTAGAAGATACTTGCGTGCCGTTTTTGGTCCAATTGATGAATGTATAACCAGCATTGGCTGTGGCAGTTAGAGTGCAATTTTCTCCATAGTTATATCCTCCGCTTCCTGTCACTGTGCCGCCAGCCGTCGGGTCGGCCACGGCTGTAATGACATAATTTTGGGTTGTGAAATGGGCAACCAAGTTTCTATTGCTGGTTACGGTAAAACTATAACTGGTATTGGTGGATACTTGCGTTCCGTTTTCTGTCCAGTTGACGAAATTGTACCCGCTGTTGGCAGTGGCACTCACTGTGCAAGTTTGGCCTTGCTGATAGGTGCCGCCTCCTGTGACACTGCCGCCATTGGTCGGACTGGCTGACACGTTAATTGTGTATTGCTGCGGCTGGGCTTGGAAGTTGGCCACCAAATTCCTGTTTTCAGTTACCGTGAAAGTGTAATTGGCATTGGTGGATACTTGTGTGCCGTTTTCTGTCCAGTTGACGAAAGTAAAGCCTGTGTTGGCTGTCGCATGAACCGTACATGACTGGCCTTGATTGTAAGTGCCTCCACCTGACACACTGCCGCCATTGCTGGGACTGGCAGAAACTGAAATATTATAACTATTGGTGTGTTGGGTTCGGGTGATGCCAATATTTAATAAGTAAGTGCCGATGTCACCTTCATAATAAGGTATAACATCAAAATAAATAGTTCCACCATCTTCAATCATAATACTACCAGCCAAGTCGCCCCAGTAGAAACCGGACCAATTTGTTCCGTCGGTCGAATAAGCAAACTGGGCTTCGACGGAATAGGTGTTTCCATTTCCACTCCAAAATGCGTCATGAAGGGTTGGTGTGATGGTGTAATCATATCCAGAATTGAGATTTATCTTGTAATAATCAACATCAGAACTGTTATGAAGATTTGAACTTGTTGTATTGACCGTGGCGGAGTTTCCTGAAAACTTGGTGTAAATGAAAAAGCAAGGTTTTGGGAATTATTCGGTTCGTATGGGTCGGCATAAACAGGTTCGGGTGCCACATAAACCCATACCGGGTTTTGATAATCCGATGCGCCTGCATAATACCAAGTGGAAGAGCCTGATTCTTTATAGGCTAATGACATCAAATATGTTCCTGGTTCTACTGTTATCAGACCTGTGAAGTCAAGTCCGTTGGTATAGTGATAATTTGGCGGTAGTCCGTTAGTGCATTCAAGTATATCAATGGTTTGCATCCAATCACCCCAAGAGTTGAGCAAACTGATTCTGAATTGACCATAAAAAGTATTACTACCAGTGTTGGTTAAATCAACATTAATGGAAGCATCTGTGTTTTGGTAAAGACATACTCCATCACCTGTGAGAATTGTGAATTCAGAGTTAGTGTTGATAGTATATGATGAAACAATATCAAAAAAAGCATAATTGTAATCGCCTAAGTCGATGAAATTCCATAAATCACCATCCATACTGTAGAGCATGGCAATTGCATAAGAGCCTGGAATATAAGGAGGGCCACCGGCACATTCTAGGTCGCCATAACAATAATAAGTGCCTGGTAATGGATTAGAAGTCCAATCCCATTGGTCCATTATATTAAGGAAATAGTACTCATTAGAGCCTGGAATTTCTTCATAATAAACACCTGCACCGATGTATCCATTAAAATCGCCGTTGCCAGTGTTCCATACTTCGGCATAGACAGATAAATCGTCATAAAACCAATACTCATCATCAGACATTACAGGGGTACTATAATAGACCAAATTGAAATTGTAGGTCGTGTTATTTGGTTCAATGCCGATGATGGCTTGTTGGTTGATTGGGAATAAAATGGTGTTGATATAGTAATAACCATCATTGTTGCCACTCCAGCCCCAATTGAAATGAAATTGATTTGAGTTATCATATCCATCACAAATAAACGAATGGCCTCCATCTGTATTTTGCCCTCTGTAGTGAATAGGTCTAGCAGCATTTAATTCGGCTTTCAAAATATTGATCCATTCTGAATCGGAATAGTTTGATTTACTGATGCTATGCAAGGTGCTTTTATAGTCAAAGAAGGTTTTGTATGCTTGTTCTGCACTTGGGAAACTACCTATAGTTGAAGCACCGCTACCACTTGGCCCATAATCCATTTCAACACTCACGCCACAATGATACAATAATTTGGCAACCGCATTATTTGAACTATTATTTGGCATCGAAGACCAGTTATATGTTGTTTCGCCAAAATTTGCGGATAATTGCCCATAAGATGGATGGTAGTATTGGTGAAATCCAAATCCTTGAGCTGGGTAAGCCCAATATTTCATGATTTGTGCCATGGCTGTGGCGACACAACCTGCATAAGCATGATTCCCAGGGCCACCATAATCTGTAGGACATAATTCGTTGTAGGGATAATCCTGATTCCATGTTGTTGCAATCAATGGGTATACCTGTGTTTCAGACCTAATCGGCAAATTCTTTCCTCGTCTCAGACATTCCCAATCAGCCCGAATCTCATCGGTAGCTATCGCTTTCATTTCAACCGCCATCCGAATCTGTTCGGCATAGCCATCAAGCCAGTCTATTAAGTTGGGCGGAAGGTTCTCTGCTGCAAAATTGTTGTCGTAGGAGTAGCCAAGAATTGGTGTCACACAATCATCAGCGGCAATGATGACAAAGCCTTTCCCGCTCTCGTTGTTGAAGATGAAAAACTCGGAATAGCCGCATTGCGGAGCCACATTCACAAACTTGGCGTCATCCATCCGTTTCTTAAAGACTTTGTCACCTCTCACGCCCATAATGTTGTTTTCTTTCCAGAAATTTTGGGCGAGTTGTTTTGCTGTGGTTTCGTCAATGGGGTTGCCAAGAAGCGATAGACTCATTGATAGAATCAAGATGGATAATAAAGTGCGTTTCATTTTTGTATGGGTTTGTTTTTTAATAGATTGTATAGAAAAAGCGTGAACTTAACTGTTCCGCTCCTTGGAGGTAATTTGGCGTACCCGTACTACACGAAATTAGTTAAACTCACGCAAGCGTGAGCATAACCCGATCTTATCGTAGTACTAAATCGCCAAATTTTTCCAGGGAAAAGAAATCAGTTTATGCGTTCTATATGTGTCTTCTGTTCTACATAGTTTTTCCGTTTAGAATTGGTGCAAAGATAGTGTATTTTTAAATGCCGATACTTGTTGTTTATGGAATTCAATGATAATATGTAGCTTCTTTATCATTTCACAAATAAAACTGCAAAAGTCCTATTTGCCATTTTAATAGGTCTTCGCTTTTGCAATAGCATCTTCAATTAATTCTCCAATATTATTGTTAATATCATCGTATACGTTTTTGCTTGATTTATATGACGATTCAAAGCATACTATATGATTTGATAGTCGTTGCCTTTCTCTTGTATATAGATTGTAGAAAGGATTGCAACCTTTGCTTGATTGGTTCCCATAGGCATCTTTCAAATTGTGAATATAAATCCCCACAATACCCTTGCCCATCTCATAAGCTTTTTGTATCTCGTATTTAACCCATGGACGTGTTGACGTAGTAGTACCAATTAATACAACAAGGCAAGACCTCATTTTGAGTTGCGAATCAATCCATCTTCTTATGGAGAAACTACTCCATTTTCGAACTTCTTCCCAATCGTTGTCACAAAAAGTTGAACTTTTGTCCACTTTTCCCATATTGCGTACCTGACTTGCTCTCCAATTATCTCGGGCATATTCAAAACTAAAAAACACCTGCCTTTTTGCCATGTGTAGCAAATAGTTTATAAAGTTATACAATCTTTAACGAGTAAGAAAATACCTAACAAAAGAAGGGATATTAATAATGTGCAGTACAATCCTGCGATCGTTTTTGACCAAAACACTTTGCAATAGCACACTTTGTAACTATGTGTGTCCATATTAAATGTCTTTGTGCAATTACCATCTACAATATCTTGATACAGTTTTCGATACGAGATTTCTTGCTTAAGATAGTATGCGTCTAATATCCAAAATACTATGATTGGCAAAATTGCTATAAAAACGTAAACTACATTTGTGCTGCTGGCATACAAGGCTAACAATGCTGTAACAATAGTTATCATCCAGCCTTTAATCTGAAATGAATTAGCATTCAAACGTGTTATTACATTTTGAACAAATTCTAAATGTTTTGTTTTTTCTTCCATAACTTATATATAATATTGATTTTTAATTATTTCTGTATTTTAAAAACCATTACTTTATCATTCCACCAACTCAAACAAATCTTTCAAGGCTGCAACATCGGTAAAATATGGGCTGTCAACGGCCTCAAACTTCCCATAATAAATATCGTAGGGGTCAATGTCGAACTGTGTACCCCAATGGATTTCGTAATTGTCAAACTCAAACTGCTGAAACAGTGTTTTATCAATGTACTTGTGTATGGAGGGGTGGAGACTCTTGGATATAAAACCGTAGAAGTCGGCCAATCGTTTCTGCCCGTCATCAAAGGTAATCAAAATCTTGTAATCACCTGCATATTTGGCTTGTACAATCTTATACATGGTTATTTCACTTTTTTATTGATAGTTTCACAGGTGACATCAGCTTTCAAGACAAAGAACTGATACCATTTCTCTGAAATACGGAGCGCGTATTCTTCAACAAATTTTTCAGCCAATTCCATTTTAGCTGGAGGTAAATGGTCTTTTCCGCGTTTTTTGCGACGCTTAAGTTCCAAAAGTTGTCCTTGAGAAAACACAATGTCAAAGATGGTTTCGTATTCGCCGCAAATGGCATGGACATGCAACGGCTCATGGTCATTTGAGTAGAATTTGAAAATGATTCCGAAATACGAATATATGTTTGGCATAATTGATAATGTTGGTTTCAACCGCAAAAGTAATCATATTTTTGATAACGCGAAAAAGCAGCAACAAAAAAATCCCGCCGTCACCAGCGGGATTCTTTGCAAACAGTTTAGAAGGTTAATTATGATGTAGAATCATTTCTTCTTTGAAGTGTTCTCTTCGGCGATTTCCTGGTCTTTCTTGTTGCCCTTCATCAAGACGTAGGCGAAAGGCGAGGACAGGAACACTGACGAGAACGTACCAGCCAGCACACCGACCAACAGGGCGAAGATGAAGCCGCGGATGGTGTCGCCGCCGAAGATGAAGATGGCGAGCAACACGACCAAGGTAGAACCTGAGGTGTTGAACGAACGAGTCAATGTGCTGTTCACAGCGTTGACCATGTTCTCCTTCAGAGAGGTCTTCGGGTGCAGGTTGACATTCTCACGGATACGGTCGAAGATAACCACCGTAGCGTTGATGGAGTAACCGATGACGGTCAGCACGGCGGCGATGAAGCTCTGGTCGACTTCCATGGTGAAGGGCAACACGTTGTAGAACAAGCTGTACATACCCAACACGATGATGGTATCTTGTGTCAAGGCCATGATGGAAGCCACACCATACTGCCACTTCTTGAATCGGATGGCGATGTAACAGAACATCAGGGCCAAAGCCACGATGATGGCGATGATGGACTTACGTGTAACGTCGCTGGCGATGGTGGCACCGACTTTCTGCGTACTCAGGATGCCCACGGTCTCGTCCTCGGACGAGAACTGAGTCATGGTCAAGTTGTTGTTATAGAGACCCTTCAAACCATCGTACAGGATGACTTGGATGACACTGTCAACTTCGGGGCTGTCGTTCTTGATCAAGAACTTGGTCGTGATCTTCACCTGACCGTTGGTACCGTAGGTCTTCACTTCAGGCGTTGACCAGTCTTCCACATCCTGGCCTTCTCTCATTTCGAGGGCACTGTGGATGGCGTTCTTGTCAATGTTGACGTTCGACAAGGCATCGCGGACTTGTTCCACCTTGATGCTCGGATTGTCGAATTGGACGACATAGTTACGACCACCCTTGAAGTCGATACCGAGGTTCAGGCCGCGAATGCCGAGTGAACCCAAGCTGACCACCAAGAAGCAGATGCAGATGATGAAGGAGGTCTTACGCATGTCGATGAAGCCGTAGTGCTTGTCTTGCAGGAAGTCGCGCGTCCAGTTGGTGCTAAAGGTGATTTCTCTATTCTTGTCAAGCATACGTTCGAAAATCAAACGTGAGATGAAGATGGAGGTAGCCAGTGAAGTGAGGATACCGATGCAGAGGGTGACAGCGAAGCTGTGGACAGGACCAGTACCCAAAACAATCAGGATGATACCGGTAATCAAGGTGGTGACGTTACCGTCGATGATGGCGGAGTAAGCGTTCTTGTAACCGTCGGCGATGGCGAGTTTCAAGCCTTTGCCAGCCTTCACCTCTTCCTTGATACGCTCGAAAATAATCACGTTCGAGTCAACAGCCATACCCAAGGTCAATACGATACCTGCGATACCAGGCAAGGTCAGCACGGAGCCAAGGCAAGCCAGCACACCGAACAGGAAGAACACGTTGACCAACAAGGCGATATCGGCAACGAAACCAGACTTGTTGTAGAAGAACACCATGTAGACCAGCACGAGGATGAAGGCGAACACCATGGACCACATACCTTTTTGCACGGCTTCCTTACCGAGTGAAGGACCAACGACCTGTTCCTCAAGGATTCTAGCAGGGGCAGGCAACTTACCAGCCTTCAGGATGTTGGCCAAGTCTTGAGCTTCTTCGATGGTGAAGTTACCAGTGATAACTGAACGACCGTTCGGGATTTCACCGTTGACGACAGGGTAGGTGTAGACATAGTCGTCAAGTACGATGGCAATCTCTTTGCCGACATTCTCGCCGGTGAGGCGTTTCCAAGCCTTGGCACCTTCCGAGTTCATCTGCATATTGACTTCCACTTGGTTGTTTTGGCCGTAGTCCTGACGAGCGTCAGTGATGACTTCGCCGCCGAGGGCACACTTGTTGTCGCGCGACATCTTCAGGGCCACGAGGTCGAGCATTTCGATCTTTTCGCCATTTTGTCCGTCGTACACTTCAGGCTTCACAGTCCAGGCCAACTTCAAGTTGCGTGGGAAGATGCCCTTGGTCTCTGCCAGCATCTGATTGATGGCGGCGGTGTCTTTCACTTGGGCAACACCTACGCGAGCCTGTCTGCCATTGACGACCTGCAATTTGGCAAACAGAGGATGGCTCTGGGCGAATTTTTCAAAACTTTCGTCTTCGGCCACTTCCTCTTCGTCTTGATTCTCGGCCAATTGGTTGAGGAGGTCGCCTTCTGCAGTACTGTCGGCAACAGCCATTTGGGTGCTGTCGGCAACAACTTCATCGGTGTTTTCTTCAACGGCAGGTTCTTCATTGTTGGTCTCATTCAAAGCGTCCTTGGCTTTTCTGGTCTGGGCCAGTTTGGTATCAGCTTCGGTGAAGAACTGCTGAAGTTCGGAGAAGCTGTAGGTCTCCCAGAACTCGAGTTGAGCCGTGCCTTGGAGGAGCTTACGCACACGCTTCGGATCCTTGATACCAGGCAGTTCGACGAGGATACGGCCTGAGTTTTCCAACTTCTGGATGTTGGGCTGAGCCACGCCGAAACGGTCGATACGAGTTCTCAAGATTTGATAGGAACGGTTGATGGCACCTTCGGTTTCGCCTCTCAACACCTTCAACACTTCGTTGTTGGTCGAGTTGACGGTGATGCCTTTATCCTTGAACTCATACAGGAAGATAGAGGCAAGTCTTGCGTTGGGGTCGACTTCTTCAAAGGCTTGGCCGAACAGCGTGACGAAATCGCCTTCGCTCTTCTCCTGTCTTTCGGTGGCCAGTTCCATGGCTTTCACGAAAGTGGGATCTTGCGAATTGCTGGCTAAAGCCTTGACAATGTCTTTCACCGAGACTTCCAAGGTGACGTTCATACCACCCTTCAAGTCCAAACCCAAGTTGATTTCTCTTTCTTTTGCATCGCGGTAGGTGTACTTCTTGAACAAGAGATTGTACACGTTCACGTTACTGATTGAATCGAGGTAGTAGGTCTCTTTCTGTTCCTTGACCACGTTGTACATCGATTCGTCCATGTTTGCAAGTTGTCTAGCCTGTGCTTCTGCGAACTTTGCTGCCTTCTTTTCCACACGCTTGGTCACCAAGGTGAAGGAAAGCTGGTAGATAAAGATGAGCGAGAAGATAATGGCTATCGTCCTGATTGCTCCTTTGTTTTGCATTGTAAAACTGATTTAATTATTTGACTTTTAATTTGTTGAATTTCAAAATTTATACTTTTACTCCAGTACGAGCCTGCAAAAATACGAAATATTTCTATTTGTATTTAAGCCATTTGAAAATTTCCTTGTAGGAAAGTTTTTTTCCGTACATTAAAATGCCTGTGCGGTAGATTTTTGCTGCAAACCAAGTCATGAAAACGAAAGTGCCGGCCAAAAGCAGTACCGAAACCACGATTTGCCAAATGGGTACACCAAATGGAATCCTGACCATCATCGAGATAGGAGAGGTGAAGGGAATCATCGAAAGCCAAACGGCCAAAGAACTGTCGGGGTTGTTGACGATATAAAACGATGATATGATGGCAATGATCAACGGTACGGTGACAGGCAACGTGAACTGTTGGGCATCGGTATTGTTGTCGACCAAAGAACCGATGGCGGCATAAAGTGTCGCATACAATAGGTAGCCGAGGATGAAGAAAAGAAGGAAAGTGGCAATGATGGTGCCGAAGTCGATGGAGTGGACGATTTGCAGGATGCTCTGCACGTTTTCGTTGCTCATGATGTCGTTGGAGGTGATTTCCTGAGCCATCACGGTGCCTTGCGAAAGCATTTCGGGATTGCTGAGGCCCAAATAGGTCGAGAAACCGAGGTAGAGCACGAGGGTGAGCACAATCCAAAGCACAAACTGAGTGAGGGCTACCAATGAAACGCCGATGATTTTGCCCATCATCAGTTGGAAAGGCTTCACCGAACTGACGATGACTTCGATGATGCGGTTGGTCTTCTCTTCCGAAACACCTTGCATCACTTGGCCGCCAAAAATCATGATGAACATGTAAACCAGCATGGCCAAAATGATGCCGAGCGTGAACTGCACTTCCGTAAAGGTCTCTTTTTCATTGCCTTTCTCGTCCATGCGCATGACGGAGAGATTGACATTTGTCTTGACCGCGCTGACAATTTCAGGGTCAACACCTTTGGCCATCAGCTTTTGGTCTTCGATTTCTTTCTCCATCACGCTGCTGATGTAGGTCTCCACTTCCATGGGCACCTGTCGGATGCTGTAGACAACTGCATTGGATGGGATGTTGAGCTGTGTAGGAGGCACATAGAGTGCCATGTCGAAGACGCCACTTTTTACCATTTCCTTTACCGAATCGATAGGCTGGCCGTGCATAGGGACAAAAGTGTGGTTCTCGTTGTTGGTGAAACTGCTTTCAAACCAACGGCTTTCGTCGACGACGGCCACGCGTAGATGGTCGGTGCTCGAGTTGAGGGCGAGCATGATGGGGATGATATAGATGGCCGCCATCAGGATGGGGCCGAGGAAAGTTAGGATGAGGAAACTGCGTTTGCGCACACGCGTCAGGTATTCGCGTTTGATGATGAGTCCGATCTTGTTCATGAGGCTTGGTTTTGGGATTGCACTTCTTGGATAAAGATGTCGTTCATCGAGGGCAG
>JAEEQP010000007.1 GCA_016285355.1 Bacteroidales bacterium | reverse complement strand
AAGGGTCATTAGTAAATTTTTAAACATACCTTGTAATTTTATGTAATACTACTATTATTTGGTGCATATTGGTGCATTAAAAGTCGTCAAAATTACAACCTTATTTGAAAGTACGCAAGAAAAATATGCTTTTTTCGCATTTTTTTCTCCACAAATTTTTCAACAAAATGTTTATATTTTTGATTTTCAATCATTTGTAAAAATTCCAATTAAATAAGTTTTTTGCCGTTTCAGAGGCTTTTTTTCGGGATTACTCCCAGTTTTAGGCATATACCTTATTAATATAGTGAAATTGGGGTATTAAGAGAAAAACGGATTCGATTTTTGCCGGCGGCGCATGCGTTCGGCGTGCCTTTTGTCCTTTTTTATCATCTTTTGGGTCTTTTTCGCCTGATGTTTGTAGTGCGCCGTCTTGGCCTTGTCGTACTGTTTTGCGGCATTCTTTTCCTGGCGTTCCATCTGCCGCTCTGCCTTCCTGATGGCACGCGACGACCTGCTCGAAGCACATGAACTGAACAGCAGCACCAAGGCCAGCAGACAGACAATTACATTAATTCGTTTCTTCATACTTTGCAATTTGAATGGCAAATGTAGCATTTTTTCCGCAAAGAGGTACGATTTTGGAAAAAATAGCGTTTCTTTGCTATCATGAGAACACCAAAATTACACCTATTAATATTAATAGCACTCCTGCCCCTGCTGCATGGGTGCCAGAAATACCCTGAGAACCCCTATCGGCCGCTCCTGCCCTACTCGATTACGATTTATCCGAACACCATGCAGTATCAGGATTTGAACTTCGTAAGTGGATGGGTTTACATCACCTCCGATGTGGAAAGCACCAGCCGAGGCATTATCGTCTATCGCGTAAGCAACAACGAGTTTCTGGCCTACGACCGCATACCGCCCAACGAACCAGATGCCTGCACCGACAGCCAAGGCAACACGACGCGACTTGTAGTGGACTTTCCGTTTGTCGTCGACCGCTGCAACAATGCCTACTACAACATCTTGAACGGACAAATCATCATCCGTGAGCCCGACATGGTTCCCAATTTCCCCACCGACGGCACCGTGGTTTATCCTTTGATTCAATACCACACCAATTATGATGGCAGCAAACTGACCATCACCAATTAATACAATTGTAGAGACGCGCCATGGCACGTCTCTACAACATTAATCAAGATGCATTCGGCATCCGTCAATACCTGTAAATATCCGATTTGTAAGGTCCTTCCACAGGAACGCCAATGTAATCGGCCTGTTTTTGCGTCAATTTGGTGAGTTTCACGCCGATTTTCTCCAAATGTAGACGGGCGACTTCCTCGTCGAGGTACTTAGGCAGGCAATATACATTGACCGCATACTGGCCACGCTTCTCCCAGAGGTCCATCTGAGCCAAGGTCTGGTTGGTGAACGAGTTGCTCATCACAAAACTGGCGTGACCTGTGGCGCAGCCCAAGTTGACCAAACGACCCGAGGCCAACAGGAAGATGCAGTGACCGTCTTCAAAAACATACTTGTCGACTTGCGGTTTGATGTTGATTTTTTCTTTCAACTCCTTGGCGGTCTCAAGACGGCTCACCTGAATCTCATTGTCGAAGTGGCCGATGTTGCACACAATGGCTTGGTCCTTCATCTGAAGCATGTGTTCCAAGGTGATGACATCGCAGTTGCCAGTTGTGGTGACGAAAATATTGCCCTCCTTGACGGCCTCTTCCATCGTGGTCACCTCGAAGCCTTCCATGGCAGCCTGCAAGGCGCAGATGGGATCGATTTCCGTGACTAAAACGCGGGCACCGTAGCTCTTCATGGAGTGAGAGCAGCCCTTGCCGACTTCGCCGTAACCGCACACGACCACGACCTTACCCGCAATCATCACGTCAGTGGCACGTTTGATACCGTCGGCCAAAGATTCGCGACAACCATACAGGTTGTCGAACTTCGACTTGGTGACCGAGTCGTTCACGTTGATGGCCGGCACCAACAGTTCGCCACGCTCCTGCATCTGATACAAACGGTGGACACCTGTGGTGGTCTCCTCGGAAACGCCCTTCCAACCAGCCACAACAGTATGCCAGAAAGTAGGATTTTCCTTATAAGTCGCCTTGATGACACTCATCAGCGCGGCTTCTTCGGCACCTTCGGTTGGGGCATCGAGTAAAGCAGGATTGTTTTCGCAAGCGTAGCCCTTATGTATTAATAAGGTGGCATCGCCGCCATCGTCGACGATGAGGTCGGGACCCGTTCCATCAGGGAAAGAGATGGCACGTTTGGTGCACCACCAATAGTCTTCGAGGGTCTCACCTTTCCAAGCAAACACCGAAGTGCCTGTTTCGGCAATGGCTGCGGCGGCGTGGTCCTGAGTAGAGTAGATGTTGCAGCTACACCAACGCACGGTAGCACCCAACTTCACCAAGGTCTCAATCAGGCAGGCTGTCTGGATGGTCATGTGGAGCGAGCCCATGATTTTGGCACCCTTCAGCGGCTTGGTGTCGCCATATTTCTTGCGCAAGGCCATCAGGCCAGGCATCTCGTGTTCGGAAACTTCAATTTCCTTTCTTCCCCATGCGGCGAGGCTCATGTCGGCCACCAAATAAAGAAGATTCTTATCCAACAATTTCTCGTTCATATTCTTATTGATTTTGAACGGCAAAATTACAAAAAATCCTGACACGAAAAACAGCCTATAAAAGATTATTCATTTCATTGTTTTTCAATAGATTATTTCAAATTTGTTGAGACATATTGAGAAAGTGGAGAGGGTTTTTCTTGCCCAGTTTTCGAGCTTGGGGTACTTTTGCAGCGTAATCGTAATACTATTTGAATTTGGTGCATCAAAATACGCGGTGGCGTGTATCGGTAAGGCCCGTCTTTGGCGGGCTTTATTCGTTTCCGTCTTCCATGATGCGGCTCTGTCGCTCAATGGATGCCTGATGGATGGCCTCGAAGACTTCTGTAATTAATTCAGGCGACAGACCTAAATCAGCACCAGTAGACACATGGTCGGCAAGGATTTTCTTCCAGCGGTCCATCTGCACCACAGTGACATTGTTGTGTTTCTTGTATTCCCCAATCTGCGCACTGACCTCCATACGTCGGGCTAACAGTTGCAGCAGCTCGCTGTCGATGTCGTCAATTTCTCCACGGAGTCCCGCCAAGTCGCGCTCCACATTGCCTGACTGCTTGGAGCGGAAAGTTAAGTTGGACAAAAGCGTTTTCAATTCTTCTGGCGTGATTTGTTGCTTGGCATCCGTCAAAGCCTCGTCAGGGTTGATGTGGCATTCTATCATTAATCCATCGGTGGCGAGGTCGAGAGCCTTTTGTGCTGTGGCTTGCAATAGTTCGCGGTTGCCGCAAATATGGCTCACGTCGGTGATGAGAGGCACATTCAACCTTTGCGTGAGTTCTATTGGGATCTCCCACATGGGGAAATTGCGATATGGTGACTCCTTATAATAGGCAAAGCCACGATGAATAGCCGCCAACTGAGTCAATCCCGCCTTTTGGAAACGCTCGAAAGCGCCAATCCATAACTTCAAATCAGGTGAGACAGGATTTTTGATGAACACGGGGATATCAACACCCTGCAAGGCATCGGCCAGCTGCTGTACCGAGAAGGGATTGACGACTGTGCGGGCACCTATCCATAGCGCATCGACATCGTATTTTAAGGCTAACTCGACATGCTCAGGGGTGGCTACTTCCGTAGCGGTGGGCAATCCTGTCTCTTGTTTCGCTTCGCGGAGCCAGACGAGGCCTTGCTCTCCCCTGCCTTCGAAGGCATCGGGGCGGGTGCGGGGTTTCCAGATGCCGCCTCGGAGCATTTTCACTTCGGGGATTTTCGATAGAGCTTGGGCCGTAGCTATTATCTGTTCTTCGGTTTCTATGCTGCAGGGGCCAGCGAGGATGATGGGGGTATCGCTGTGGGGGAACGCAGGGGTTCCGCTGCGCTTCACCACCTGCTTAGTATCTGTCGTCACTCCGTGACTTTGCAAATCAAACAAAAGCAAATTATCATGCTCACCTTTTTTCAATTTAGGTTCATCCAAAATCCTATTGTACACAAAGCCATTTTTCTCTAAAACACGCACGGAAGCCATATTGGATTCGTATACTTTTGCGCCAATACAATCAACGGACAATTTTTCAAATGCAATTTTGCAAATTTGCGAAACGGCCTTTGTAGCAATGCCTCTCGACCAATAGTCTGTGCTCAACATATAACCAATTTCACCTCTGCCACGACTATTCCCATCACATTCCACAGAAATGCTCCCAACAATTCTTCCATCCACAACAATGGCCCTGAAAATTCCCGTTTTACCTTCATTCAATTCAACCATTTCCATCCACCAATCCGCATCAGCATCCGAATAAGGATATGGTAATCTATCCGACAAATAGGTTCTGTCAACAGCATTGCACAAAGCTATTAATTCAACTTTGTCCTCAATCGTCCATTGTTTTAGTATTATGTTCATTTTCAATCTATTTACCCCTCAAAGTCACATAGTGACGACAGATATTAGGCAGGTTGTGAAATGGAATGGAACTCCTGCCGACAAACAACGAAATAATTCCAATAGAGCCCCATATGGGCGACAGAATAACATTAATCACCAAACACATACCGTTCATCATATTCAATTCCATAGGCATCCAAAATCTCACAATATTCATCATGATATGTTTTCGTTTTATGATGTTCCGCCTGTGTAAGGATGTAATGTGTCGTCCGTTTCATCACCGACGGACTGACACTGAAAGCACCATAACCATCCTGCCATCTAAATGATTCATAATATGAATCCAATCGCCTCAACCATTTGCTGCTATTCGCTTTGATAACACGCATAAAATCCGCAAGGCTCATGTTTTTTGGCAACGTCGTCAAAATATGAATATGGTCAGCCACACCGCCCACAGCAAATGGAATCGCGCCTTCTTCACGGATAATGCCACCAATATATTGAAACACGCGCTCTAAATCCTCGTCACGCATGATAATACCTGTGCTTTTCGTATGAAAAACAATGTGCGTGTTCAATTGTGTGTAGGTGTTCGCCATAACGATGGCAAATGTACAGCATTTTTTACGAACCATTGCATTTTTTTTCGTTACTTTGCAGTTTGATTACAAATCAAGCAACAAATAAAAATCATCATAAAGTGAAAAGAGTAGAAATCAAGCAAGCCTTGCAGATGCAAGCCTCTGACAATGAGATTACTGTAATGGGCTGGGTGCGCAACAAGCGCGGCAGCAAAAACGTGGCCTTCATCGCCCTTAACGACGGCTCCACCATCAACAACCTACAATTGGTCATTGACCTGAATGTCATCCCCGAAGAGAATTTGGCCTTGATGCACGCTGGTGCATCCCTTTGGGCCAAGGGTGTTTTGGTCGCTTCTATGGGTAGCGGTCAGGCCGTGGAGCTCTCCGTGAAGGAGATTGGACTGTTCGGTCCCGCCAACCCCGATGAATACCCGCTGCAACCCAAGAAACACTCCTTGGAGTTCCTGCGCGACATCGCCCACCTGCGTTTCCGCACTAACACATTCGGTGCCGTGATGCGCCTGCGCCACGCCATGGTATTCGCCATCCACAAGTTCTTTACTGAGAGAGGTTTCTACAATGTCCACACCCCGCTCATCACCGCCTCAGATGCTGAAGGTGCGGGCGAGATGTTCCAAGTGACCACCCTTGACCTCAATAACATCCCTCGTGACGAGCAAGGCAACATCGACTACAAGCAGGACTTCTTCGGCAAATCGACCAACCTCACCGTTTCAGGTCAGTTGGAAGGTGAGTTGGCCGCCACGGCCTTGGGCAAGATTTATACCTTCGGTCCCACCTTCCGTGCCGAAAACTCCAACACTACGCGCCACTTGGCCGAGTTCTGGATGATTGAGCCTGAGATGGCTTTCTACGACATTAACGACAACATGGACTTGGCCGAAGAGATGCTGAAGTACTTGATTCAGTACGCTTTGGACAACAACATGGACGACCTCCAATTCCTCAGCAAGCGTTTGCAGGAAGAAGAAAAGGGCAAGAAGGAAGAAGAGAAGTCGATGGAGCTCATTAGCAAGCTGCACTTTGTGTTGGAACATGAGTTTGTCCGCCTGACCTACACCGAGGCCATTGACATCCTGCGCAACTCCAACTACAACAAGAAGGGCAAGTTCCAGTATCCTGTGAACGGTTGGGGCGTTGATTTGCAATCGGAGCACGAGCGTTACCTCGTCGAGAAGCACTTTAAGAAGCCTGTCATCCTGACCGACTACCCGAAGGAAATCAAAGCCTTCTACATGAAGCAGAACGAAGACGGCAAGACCGTCCGCGCTATGGATGTGCTCTTCCCGGGCATCGGTGAGATTATTGGCGGTTCCGAGCGTGAGACCGACATCAACAAGCTGCTCGACCGCATGCACGAAGTCGGTATCCCCGAGGCTTCAATGGACTGGTATTTGGATAGCCGCCGATTCGGCTCGGTGCCGCACTCAGGCTATGGCCTTGGCTTCGAGCGTCTGTTGCTTTTCATCACCGGCATGACGAATATTCGTGATGTCATTCCGTTCCCGCGTACACCGAAAAATTGTCTATATTGACGGAAGACGGAGGACAGAAGACAAAGGACAAAGGATGGAAGACGGTCCCAAGTCCTAAGTCCTAAGTCCTAAGTTTTAAGTCCTAAGTCCCAAGTCCTTAAGTCCCAAATCCCAACAAAATGCCTAATCAACGATTGACTCAAACCCAGCGACAGGAACTAAAGCTGTCGCCACAGCAGATCCAGCTGATGAAGCTGTTGCAGCTGCCTTTAATCGAACTCGAACAACGCATCAAGGAGGAGATGGAAATCAACCCCGCCTTGGAAGACACCCGTGAGAACGATTATGAAGACAACGAGCCAACCGTTGACGACAACGAACCCATCGCCGACGACGGCGACAATGGGGAAAACGACGATTACAACGATGACGAAGTCAATTTCAGCAAGGACGACGAATTTGACATCAACGACTACCTGCCTGAAGAAGACCGCGATGATTATTCCTACAAGCTGCAAGCCAACAACTACAGTAGCGACGATGAGGCCTACGAAGCACCTATCGTCAACGAGGAGACTTTTCAAGACTATCTGAACCAGCAACTTGCGTATCACGACCTGACGGAGAAGCAACTGCAAATCGGGGAATACATCATCGGCAACCTTGACGATAACGGCTACCTCAACCGTCCTGTCCCGAACATCGCCGACGACCTGCTCTTCACCATGAACCTCGCTGCCACCGAAGAAGAAGTTGCCGAGGTACTCAAAATCGTGCAGGAACTCGACCCGCCCGGCATTGCTGCCCGCGATTTGCAGGAATGTCTGTTGATACAACTGAAAAGGCTCCAGGAAGACAATCCTTTCCATAAAGACTACAGCCTTTCCTTCACCATCGTCAAGGACTTCTTTGAAGAGTTCACCAAGAAGCATTACGACAAGATTTCCAAGAAGTTGGAAGTCAGCAACCGCGAGCTGAAAGCTGCCTTGGACGAGATTCTGAAACTCAACCCTAAGCCTGCCGATGCCTCCAGCTCAGGCACGAAAAACATCCATTACATCACACCTGACTTCTTCGTCTTTGTCAGAGACGGAAAGGTGGAACTTTCGTTAGATGGCCGCAACACCCCTGAACTGCATGTCAGCAAACAGTATATCAAAATGCTGGAAGAGTTCTCGAATAGCAAGGACAACCGCAACAAGCAGGAAGCCGTGCAGTTTGTGAAACAGAAAATCGATGCGGCTAAGTGGTTCATCGACGCCATCAACCAAAGGCAGAACACCTTATATGTCACCATGAAAGCCATCGTCGACCTCCAAGAAGAGTATTTCCTCACCGGCGACGAAACCAAACTCAAGCCCATGATTCTGAAGGATGTGGCCGACAAGGTTGGACTCGACATCTCCACTATTTCACGCGTGGCCAACAGCAAATATGTGCAGACACCTTACGGCACCCATCTGTTAAAGTTCTTCTTCAGCGAAGGCATCACCAACGATGAAGGCGAGGAAGTCTCGACCCGCGAAATCAAGAAAATCCTGAAGGATGCTGTTGATAATGAAGACAAAGCCAACCCCATGACCGACGAGCAGCTGATGTTTGTGCTGAAGGAGAAAGGCTATCCCATCGCACGGCGCACTGTGGCGAAATATCGGGAACAATTAGGGATTCCTGTCGGGCGAATGAGGAAAAAAATCTAAATTGTTGCTATTTTGCAATAAATGTGTATTTTTGCAACGAAAACAACTAAAAGGATATAGCTATGGCAAAACCAATAGAAGCCACACCTGTGCTTGAGGGAGAAGATGCTTATGCCTTTTTTGCTGAAATGGAAAAAGGAGAAAAAGCATCGGAAGAAGAGAAAAAGCGTATAAAGGCGGATGCCGACTTCATCCGTTCATTGTTGACTTTTGCATTTTAACGGATACACCATGCAAAACAACCGCAGAATTGTCAGGTTGACACAAGATTATGTTTTAAAACCCTTCGATTGTGGCAACGTCGATTTGAATGATTTTCTCCTAAATGATGCAAAACAATACGCCAGCCATTTGCTTGCAGTGACTTATTTATTGGAAGATGAAACCGAACTACTTGCTTTTTTCTCCGTTTCAAACGATAGAATCTCCATCAACGAAAGCGATAAAGCTACATGGCGTAAAATCAAGAAGGAATTCCCACACAGTAAACATAGAAGTGATTATCCAGCTGTAAAAATCGGAAGATTAGGAGTCAACATACATCATCAAAATGAGCATTTAGGAAGACTTATCATCAATTTCGTCAAGGATACTTTCATCACCAACAACCGTACCGGATGCGCCTTCATCACAGTAGATGCCCTATGGTCAGCCGTTCCTTTTTATCAGAAAAACGGTTTTAAATTCTTAAAGCCAAGCGAATTGACGAATCAAGAAAAAGAAACTGTGACCATGTATTATGACCTGACACAGTTGTTATAGATATAATAATTTTGGATTGATTCCGTTTTTGAATACGTGAAAACGAACCTCTATACAAACAAAAAACGTTGGAAATGGGCTTTGGCGATTATCGCCTTGCTCCTAATTGGTGCATCATTGTGGTACACCAACCACCTTGTGAAATCCATTGGCGAACAGGAGATTAAGCAAGTGAAAATGTGGGCCGCCGCCATGGAGCAACATGCTGTGATGATGAAGTCGACGGAGGACTTTTTCAATAAGGTAAGTGAACAGGAACAACTTCGTGTCGAGTTGTTGGCCAATGCCTACCGCCGCATTATGGACATCTCATCCAACGAGAACACAGCCATTTACGTCGACATCATCCGCAAAAACATCAGCATCCCATTGGTACTTACCGACGAAAAAAACAACATTGTTTCGTCTAACAACCTGCCTCCCGAACAAGAGGGGAAAACGGTCTTCGATGCTGAGATGCGACGCGCCTACTCCAAGTTTCCACCCATCAAAATCGACCCAGGCTATGGTATCGTGCAATACCTTTATTATAACGAATCGCGGATTTACACCGACTTGAAAGCCGTTTTGGAAGACATGAGCGATCACTTCATGGAGGAAATCACACTCAACTCCATGGGTGTGCCTGTCATTGTCACCAACGAAGAACAAACACAAATCCTCAGCTTTGGCAACCTCGACTCACTCATGATGCAGGACACCAACTATGTCAAGCAACAGTTGGCCATCATGCGTAACGAGAACGAGCCGCTGCAAATCGAGTTTATGAACAAGGGCAAGGCCACCATCTTCTACCGCACCACCGACTTGGTGCAACAGATGCGCTACTACCCTGTCATCCAATTTGTTGTATTCGCCCTATTCCTGCTCATCGCCTACCTGCTCTTCAGCTATGCAAGGCGTTCAGAACAAAACCAAGTGTGGGCTGGTATGGCCAAAGAGACTGCACACCAGTTGGGCACTCCCCTTTCCTCGCTGATGGGTTGGATTGAGCTGTTGAAGATGCAGGAAGAGCCCTTTGTAGGCACGCACGAGATGGAGAAAGACATCGAGCGGCTGCAAATCGTCACTGACCGCTTCTCGAAAATCGGCTCCGTGCCAACACCTGAGCCCACCGACATCAATTACCTCATCCGCGATACGATGGACTACCTGCAGAAACGGTTCTCCAAGAAGTTTGAGTTTGAAATCAACCTGCCTGAGGGTGAACTGGTCATGCCTTTGATTCCTTCGTTATTCCGCTGGGTACTCGAAAACCTAACCAAGAACTCCATCGACGCCATGGGCGACAAGGGCAAAATCACCCTCGACCTCATCGACGACGGCGACCACATCCACATTGACCTGAGCGACACCGGCAAGGGCATCCCGAAATCGAAAATCAATCAAGTGTTCAACCCTGGATTCACCAGCAAGAAACGCGGTTGGGGTCTCGGCCTTTCGTTGGCCAAGCGCATCATTGAGGACTACCACAAGGGTAAGATTTTCGTGAAGTCTTCCGTGGTGGGCGAAGGGACGACCTTCCGGATTACATTAAAGAAATAATGAAAGGTCAGAGTTGCCATCTGACCTTTGCTTTTCACACGAATTATCATGAATATATCACGAATTATCAATAATTAAATTCATGAAAATTCGTGTCTAATTCATGGAAATTCATGTTTAATTCATGCAAAATTCGTGGTTAATTCATGGAAATTCGTGTTTTCATTTCACCACAAAACGCTGCGTAGCGCAGTTGCTTTCAAGGTCATACACCTTTATTATATATAGGCCCGACGAAAGCTCGCCCACATTCATTCTGTCTTTCAGGCTTTCCATCAGCTTCTGACCTGTAAGGCTATAGATTTCAGCCTTTTGGAAGCCTTCGGCCTGAATTTGGATTTCATTCTCAGCAGGCACGGGATAGACCTTGAAATTGGCGGCTTGGACATTCTCGTCCACCTGAGTAACATCAAAATATGTCATTTCCACCACACTGCCATAGAAAGTCTTTTTATCATAATTGAATCCATAAGCCATCTCAATTTCGCCATCACCAGGCACCAACTGGCTACCACCAGTCCATATTTTGCATTCCCCATGAGTGGCATTGCCATCCTCATAACTATAGTCATATTGCTGCACCACTAAACCATTGTCAACTTCCACAGTCATAGAGGTGTAGACTCCTCCATTGTAGTGGTAAACATTTTTTTGATGGAACTCCCACATGGTGTTATTCACCCAAAACTCCACAAGAATCTCAAGGATGTTATCATCGAAATCAAGGGTATAAGTGCATTTCTCCTCGTTTTGCCAAGCGCCGCCCTGCATATACTGCATAACCAGTTCGATGGTGTTGCCGTTGCGGGTGTAGGTGTAGAGCTCGTCCGAAGTCCAGTTGGTGCCGTTCCAATCCCAATAGAGGACCGTGGACACCTCACCGTTGTAATTGTATACTTCTTTCATGTCGTTCACCCACTCGTTGCCATCCCAATTCTGGTAAACGACTTCGCTCAATTCACCATTCTCGTAGGAATAAGAAGCCCTTGAATCATCTTCCCAAGAATCGCCCTCGAATGCATTCAAAGCATAAATTTCGAGCACGTTGCCTGAGAAATCATAATCATAGTGCACCAAGTACCAGTCTTTCCATCCACTTTCCAACTTAAACTCGGTCAATTCTTCAACAAGGTAATAGTCATACTCATCGTAAGAATAAGTAGTACGATAATGTTCATCATCAACGGTTTGCCAGACTGCGGTTTCAGGAACGATAGTAATATCATCGCGAACACCATAGTGTTTGAGCACATTCTGAGTCGCATTCGATTTCAAATTGGTCTTGTGTTGGGCCAAGCCCACATTTCCAAACGCCATCACAAAGACAGCCAAAATAAATAATCCTTTTTTCATAGTTGTAAGTATTTAGTTTTTAATAACATCGAAGTAATAGTATTCGCCATCAATCGTTTTATAAGTGGTGGCACCCGTCTCTACATCAGTGATTAATTCGTAGGTGTTCTCAGCCACAAAACCATGCAGCCGAAGTTCCTGTTTCTCATTCGTCATCACGTAGGCGGTCAAATTATAGGCCTTTATCTTGCCACCGGAATGGATATAGCCTGTCGTCATGCGAATCATGTGATCGTCTTCATTGGGAGTGGCCACTCCCTCAAAGCTTCTTGAGAAACCCTCATTCTCACAATTCATCGAAAATTTAATCCAAGAATTAGGATGTTCATTCGATGCCCGAATGTTGACTTGCGCATCAGGACAGACATGGCGACCAGTGCCTTCAACCTCGTCAAACGCATTGCTCACATTGGAATAGACGTATGTTCCAATAACGTCCTCGTTGGTGAAATTGTATAAGTCTTTCCATTCGGACTTCGGTTCCTTGTCGCACGAAGTGAAAAAGAGGCCCAACAAACAAATCAAAACAATTAACTTACTGTTTTTCATGGTATTATTATTTTATGATTAGTTTTTCAATATTCAGCACCTGACCTTCTTTGTTGAGGCGTTTCACTGTGCAGCAACCCTTGGGCAAACCGTCCGTATTGAGGCTGATGCCCTCGGTATGACTGAATGCAATGCTCTTCAATTCCTTCCCCTCAGGGCTAATAATGCGGATTTGTCCGTCACCAATTTCGCCCCAATTCAAGTTGACGCGACCTTCTGTCGGATTGGGGAATACCTGCATCCGATTTTCGGGCGCGAAATGCTCTTCCTCGCCAAGGGCTTCCTTGTCCCAAGCGGCAAGGGTATACTCACCCGACTGCACGTCATTAATAATGAAACGACCTTGACGCCAGTTGCTGCCTGGATAGAGTGTGTAGGCGATTTCATGCCAAGGCTCAGCAGCATTCTTGCGGTAAAGCAAAGTGGCCGAGTCGTTTTGGGTCTCGATGATGTCGCCGTCGTTGTTCTTGGAATAGTCGAACCAGCCTTCGACATTGGCCTCACCAAAATCATAACGGTTGATGGTCCAGAAGTGCTTGGTGGAAAGGGTGAGATAAGGGATGAGCGGGTTGTCGTAAGGTTCAATGAAGTGGTTTTCCACACTGACAAAGACCGAGTCGGTGATGGCGGTAGGCTTGGCCGTGAAAAAGGCAAAATTCTGTTGCGATGTGGATTTGAACATCAAGTTCTTCTGCGTGCGGCCGTCCAACCAGTAGTTGTTGAAGTCGTTGACGATACCTATCGACTCAAAGTCGAGAGTAACCGTTGCGCTTCCGTGCAGACCGTCCCAATTGATTTGTTCGGTGACCAATTGGAAATTCGGACCTATGAAAGTCACATCATAGCGGTTGTTTTGTCCAATATGGTCATCGCCGATGTGTTGATAGCGAAGGTCAAGTTGCACCTCATATTGGTTGCGTACAGGCGTAATCGACTCGATGACAGCATAAAGGTGCGGCATGCCACTTGAATAGACATACGAATCAAAGAAGCCATGCATATCGATGCCTGAGTATTGGGTCAAGGCCTCGCAAAGCTGTTCGGAAGTAGCGGTTTGGTAGGCATATTGCTGGAAGTATTGACGCATGGCCGAAAGGAAGTTCTCGCGACCCATATAATTCATCATTGTGTTGACGATAACCGCGCCACGGTCGTATATGGCTGTGCCGTCGTAGGTCATATCCAAAGGCATGTTGTTGAGGGGTATCCAGTTGTTGGGATTATTGCACCAAGTGTTGATGCTGTTGACCAAAGCCGAAATGGTGCCTTGGAAGTGTTGTTCGCCGTACACACCCACTTCGTAAAACGCGCCCCAGAACTGCGCGAAGCCTTCATTGAGCCACATGTCGCCCGCATCGGCGCAAGTCACCAAGTTGCCCGACCACATGTGCGAAAGCTCATGGGCCAAATATTCCTCGTAGTCAGTGTTGCCACTGATGACGCTGGTTGCCAAAGCAATGTTGTCGGTGTGTTCCATGCAGCCCTTGCTCGTGCTGATGTAACCGATGCGATTGAAGGGATAAGGGCCGAGGTTTTCCTCAAAGAAGGAAACAATCTCATGGATATGTGCAAAAGTACCAGGGACAGCTCCACTCAAACCAGGGGTAGAGTAAACCTCTATCGGGATGTCGCGCTCGATGCCGTGATACACATCTTCCCATAGCTCAAAGTCACCGACGACAAAAGAGATATGATAGGTTGAAATCTCCTGCGGCGTGTTCCAATGCCAAGTGGAAGTGCCGTCGCCGTTGTCAATGGTCTCAACATGGTTGCCGCCGCAAATGGCTTTCTTGCCGTTGGTGGCGGTGATGTATAGGTCGTAAGTGGCCTTGTCGATGAAGTTGTCAACACAAGGGAACCAAGCCTTACCGAGATTGTGCGGCTGGCTGTCGAAGCCCACGCCGAGGTTGTAGACACGGTCGGAGCCCCACCATTCCACACCGCCCCAAGTCTCGCTGAAGGTGTTGCCGCCGTAGACAATATCCAAAGTGGCCGTGCTGCCAGCTGCCAAAGGCGAAGCCAGATTGATAGTCAGGAAGTCACCGCTTTGTGAGAAATCAGAAACTGTGGTTCCTGTGGCCGTCACCGCACTGACTTCCAAATATTTCAGTTCGAGAACGACTTGTTGCACCGAGGTCGTGGCCGTGAAGTCGACAGAGGTTTCCCCTTGCAAGGTGCGGTTGCTGAAGTCGAAATCGCCAATGTGAATCTCGTAGTGCGTCACGTCAATGTTTTCGCCAGGAGTTTGCGCTTTTGCCGTAGCGAAAGCTAACGCCATTAATAAGGTCAGAAAAATGGTCGATTTTTTCATTTTTATTTGATTTAATTGTTATCGGTTGTATCGGTCGATAGAGACGCGATTAATCGCGTCTCTACAAGGATTTGCATTTATTTTCTGGGTTGGTAATAATCGGGGCGGTTTGAATTACATTACTCTCGTGCAAAGCGCGGTCGAGGATACGGATTTCAAATTTAATAGTGTCGTTGGGCGAGAAAGGATTCTGCACTGTCAAGGTGTAATCCATCGTTCCAGAGATGGCTTTCGGCTCTTCGGAATCGCGGAGACGCTTGAAGCGGGCATTGAACGAAATCGTGTCATAGGTCTGGGTCTGCGCGTTCCAACTCAGCAAGGGTGTTTTCACGAACTCGCCGTTGACGCATTTCAGGTAGTCGACCACCAAATTATAATAATGTGCGTCGTGAATGCCGAACGGCG
Organism: Bacteroidales bacterium; assembly: GCA_016285355.1. The sequence goes on along the minus strand of JAEEQP010000007.1, from coordinate 91,930 downwards.
GCAAAGTGTCACCTTCATTAAGGCCCAAATCGCCGTCGCCATCGGTGTAGGAGAACGAGATGATGCCCTGGCCATTGAAAGTGCTGTCGGGATCGTACAGATAGGTGAATCCCTCGTAGGCAATCTTCGGTTCAATGGGATATTCCACAGGCTTTTGGCATGACAGCACCGCCAAAGCCAAAAGAAGCATTCCGACGAGATAGCGTTTTTTCATTGCTTTCGTTTTAGGCGGTAAAAGTACAACTTTTTGGGGAATTGACCACAACATTATTTGATTTGGGTTTCCTTTGAGTTTCAGCCTATTAACAGAAACCGTTCAAAAAAATATCGTGGAAAAGTGTGGAAAAGTGTTGACATGTTCACAAAAGTTGTATCTTTGCCGCCAGTTTTGGCATGAAAAATGCCATCTGAAAACGAGCAGATTTTTATTTGATGCCGAATTTATATATCATATCAGGTTGCAACGGAGCGGGAAAGACGACCGCCTCTTTGACGGTGTTGCCCGAGACCTTAGAATGCAAGGAGTTCGTCAACTGCGACGAAATCGCCAAGGGTCTTTCTCCACTCAACCCCGACGGTGCCAAGGTCGCCGCAGGTCGCCTGATGTTGTCGCGCATCAAGAAACTCATCGCTGACAAAGCCGACTTTGCCATCGAGACCACCTTGGCCGCAAAATCCTATCACGCACTCATCAAGAAAGCCCGCGAGGAAGGCTATAAAGCCAGCCTGATTTATTTCTGGCTGCAAAGCCCTGAATTAGCTATTAAGCGCGTGGCGGAGCGTGTGAAGCACGGCGGTCATCATGTGGACGACAGTATCATCCGCAGGCGTTACAAAGCGGGCATCAAGAACCTTTTCAACCTCTATTGCCCCATTGTCGACTATTTCCTGTTCATCGACAACAGCATCATGCCCTCTGAAGTCATCGCCGAAGGCAACATCAAATCCACCAAGTTTTACAATGAAGAAAAATTCAAAAAAATCAGACAATATGACAACAGTAACAGTGAATGCCAAGAAGAATGAAGTTTCGTCCTTCACCAAGAAACTGATGAGCGGCCTTGACCTCTCAATGCAAAGGCTGATTGCCATGCGTTGCCGCCACAACGGCTCCTTCTACCTCTGCGATGCCAACGGCAACATCTACACCGTGAAGGCCAAAGAAGTTCGGGCCATGATGGAACAGGAATAAAACTATTCGTCACATAGAAAAATGTAAAAACCGCCGCAAAGGTTCTCGTGACCTTTGCGGCGGTTAATTATATTCTCGTATCCTAATCATCATCTTTAATCATGTGAACATCGCGCTGCGGGAACGGAATCTTGATGCCGTTGGCGTTCAGGGCGTTGTACATGATTTCAGGGGCACGGTCGGCGTAGGCGATACGCTCGGCGGCCAAGACGTATTGCTTCACTATAATATCCACACCACTGTCGCCAAATGCTCCAAACACCACATAGATGCCTCGCTTCGGCTCCACGATTTCTCGTCCATAGGCATCTTTGGTGCGCATCACCTGCATGGCTTCAACAAGGACATCGCGCGCACGCTGCAAATCGGTGCCGTAGGCCACGCTCACATGCAACTTGAGGCACTCGTATGAGTCGCTCTTGGTGAGGTTGGTGAAACTCTTGGAGAACAGCGCCGAGTTGAGGAAGGAAACAGTGGTGCCATCGTAAGTCTCTATCTGTGTGCTTTGGTAATTGATGTCAGTGACCGCACCGCGAACGCCATCGCACTCAATCCAGTCGCCCACCCTCAAGCGTCCGCCCATGAGCTGGATGCCGTAAACAAAATTGTTGATAATGTCCTTGAGAGCAATACCGATACCAGCTGACAAACCGCCTGCAATCAGTCCTAACGAACTGGTAGGTATGTTTAAAGTGACGATGAAAATGTAAATGTAAACAAACCAGACGAATACACTAATGAGGCTGTTGCCCAACGAAAGGTTGATTTCATTTTTGCGGATGGTTGTCCGATTGTACTTGCGGAGGAAACGATTGTACTTGGCCTGCTCCCAAATGGTGTGGATGGCCTTGTTCAGGTAACGGAACACAAAGAACAGCCCCGCAAGGAGCAAAAGGGCATACAATGACACCTTGAATCCGCCTTCCCCATGTTGGACGAAAGGCTCCACGAAAATCTGACGATACAAGTCGTTGAACTCAAAGATGTTCAATGCCCATCGGATGCACAGCGGGAACGACACCAACACTAACAGCGGGACAACCACATCGCGTATCAAGTCGTAGAACCAGGTAACGGAAAACATCAAACTGTCCTTGGAAATACCTGACAAATAGGTAATCTTAGCCTTGTGCTCCTCCACCCGCTTGTCCAACCGATGCTCTTTGTACCAAAGCAGCAGGTGCCATATCGTGACAATGGCAAGGATGGCCGTCAACAGGAAAAACCACCAAACCAAGATGATGAGTGCCAAGAAGATGTAACCGGCCCAACTGAAGAACATGGCAACGGCGGTTACGCCTAATGAAATCCAGCCAATAATGGCATCGGCCCGATCAGATTTCTTGCTCCGTCGCAAATTGGCAATCAACTGCCACGCCGTCATAATCAGCAAAAGGGGCGGGAAGATGAAATTCAGGAAGGCGTTAGGCAGGAAAAGCACGCGGCAACTGATGACAAAGAGCGCCGTGAAAATAGTGGACAAGTAGTTTCGGATGCCGTTTTTGAGTTTGCTGGGCTCCAAGCGGATGAGTTGCGCCGTCGTGATGGCCATCAGCAGGAAGATGAAGGTATGCATCAGGCTGATGGACTTGGCCGCTCTTTCGTCCACTGTGGTTTCGTAACTGAGGAGGATAAACAGGACACAGCCTAACAGAAGGGCGATATAACGCCTTTGCTCCTTGGCTACGGCCTTGTCGAGCGGTTTCACGAAACGATAGACCAGACGCATCAGCAGGGCGGCAATGCCCCACAGAACGAAGAAGATTAAAATGTAAAGCACCAAATAGAGCAGCGTGGCCGAGTTGTTGAAACGGCTGTCTTTATTCATGCCGTCTGATTCATCATAGTCTGACAGTTTCTGGAGAAAATTCGAGGAAAACCGCTCTTCCATGGCGTGTTTGGCCTGTCGCCAATAGACCACGGGATGCTTCAGAATTTGCAACCAGGGCGTCTGGCCGTCCACGAACACACTTTTCTGGAGGATTTTGTAGTAATCCTGTGCATAGTCATAAGATTCCTTCATGCGCAGCCAGGCCTCGATGTAGTAGGTGCTGTCGGCCATGACCACCTCGCGCGTCTGGGCATAGATTTTCAGCAGTTGGGAAGCGTAGAAAATACACGAGTCGCGTTCCATCTGGCCTATTTCGCTCAGAACGAACGGCGAAGTGCTTCCCTCTTTGGCCGTTGTGTCCTGCACCGCAACCGAATCAACGACGACTGCATCAACGATGGCTTCCTCTGGCTCAGGCCGTTTCTCTTCGATAGGATTTTTTGTGTGCGGCACAAGAGCATCTATCGTATCAATAAAACTGGCAAGGCTGTCCCCGAACGCCAACGAGTCCCGAGGCAAGGTATCCTGCGTCGCGATGATAGCCATGATCAAGTCCACCTGCTCATACAGTTTCTGCTCCAAGAGGCTTTCGTTGTGCTCCAGGTGGGCATCCAATGAGTCGTTATGATAGGCAAGGCTGTCGGGCACCAACTCCACTTCCTTCAACTCAGGTGGGAGGCGGCGGAGCGATTCAATCAATCGGGCGTAACGGTTGATTTCGATGTTCAACTTCGTCACGATGCGGTCGTAAGGCGTGCGGTTCTTGTTGAAGTCTTCGTATTCCTGGGTCACCTTCTCTAATGCATAGCTGATGTCGAAGGTGTAGTCCTGTTTTTGGGAATACAGCATCAGCGATTGGTCGTTGCATTTCTTGGCAATCTCCACCATCTGCTGGTGCTGTCCGGCGTAATACTCCCTGAAATCTTCTTGCGTCTGGGAAATTTGGTAGTAATCATAGCATAATTCCCGCCGCAGGTTGGCCAAGGTGGCATCCAAATCTATTCCGGTAAAAACGGCCAAGGCTGGCACCGCAACGGCTAACAGCACTACAAGAACATAGAAGACTTTTCGCTTTGTCATGGTGTTTGTATTTTCTTTTTGGTTTCCGACACGAAGCAGGCCACCAATCCGTAAGTGATGGTGGGACGAATCCAGATTTCCGTGAGCATATAGGTGGTGTACTCGTCGGAAGACTCGATAACGATGTCAATGTGATAAAGTATGGCAATGAGCATGTCGATGACGAAAATCGTCCACAAGTTCCCCTTGGTGTAACTCTCCCAGTCTTTGCGGGCATAGAAGAAGGTAAGCATGAGGAGCAACAGCACCGAGAGGGTGAGACACGCTATATGCAGCACGTAATAGGCCAATGAAGGCGGGAAAAGAATGTCGCGCAGCAGTATCGTCACGCCCACACACACCGTGCACCAGTAGTTGAACTGTTGGGCTTGGAGACGGTTGAAAAAGTACATCCAAATCATCACGATGCAGGCGATGTAAAACAGGTTGAGCACCAACTCGGGCCAACTTTCCTTCAGCCCGAAATGGAAGATGCCGTAAATCATGATGCCCACCGAGAGCATAATGGCCAAGGTGGTCATCACGACATCAATGATTTTGGCTCGCTCTTTGAATCTTGTTAGCATAGTTGTTTAATGGAGTTATGCCATAGTTTATAAAAGCGATGGCATAATTTACTTCCCAAACCCACCCAAAGCGGTGTAAAGATTGATGAGCGCCTGTATCATTTCGTATTGGTTCTCCACCTGCGAGAGTTGTGCCGAAAGCAACGACTCCTGCGCGGTAAGAACCTCCAAATAGGTGGTCGAACCGTGGTTCATCAACTCGGTGGTGGCATTATATGCCTCCTGAAGGGCATTCACGCGGATGTCGATGTGTCCGGCCTTCTCCTCGGCTGTTTCGCAGGCTTTCTTGTACTTATACACCTCACTACCAGCATTGTAGAGCGTATAGGCAAACTCTAATCTCGCCTTTTCTTGGTCCGCCTTGGCGTTGCGGAGTTGTGCCTTGAGTTGTCCACCTTGGAAGATAGGCTGTGCCAGCGAGCCAACCGCATCAGCAATGAGGCCAAGCGCGTTGAAAGTGCCGGCGTAGCCAATCAAACCGTCGATGCTCAGCGAAGGATAGAAGCTCTGACGGGCCTGTTGGGTGCTGTAATAGGCCATCTCCACGTTGCGTTCGGCCATGCGGACATCAGGCCGGGCATCGAGCAAGCGGACAGGCAAACCGATGTGAAGTTGTTCGGGCATCTCAAACGCATCGAAAGTGGAACGCTCAATGTGGTGGGGCGGCTCGGCAAGCAAGAGGCAGAGTGACGCTTCAGTGGAGGCAATACTGTTGCGCAAATCGACAATATTGGCACGCAAAGACTCCAACGAAGCCTGCATCTCATACACGGCAGGACTGTTGTAGGTACCCGCCTGGTATAAGGCTTGCGTAGTTTCGTAGGACGCCTCATACAGTTTCTCCGTCTCTTCCGAAATCTTCAGCTGACGGTCGAGCATCACCAAACTGTAGTAATAATTGGCGACATTGGCGGCCAAGTCGACTTGCACGGCCTGGCGGTAATCCTCGTCGTAGGCAAGTTTGGCCTTCGCCGAACGAATCTTGCTACGCGTCTGGCCGAAAATGCCCAACTGCCAGCTGGCCCTCACCGGAAGTTGAACGTTGTAGCTACTGGCTCCACCTTGATACATATAGGTGGCATTAGGAGCAAACGCCAAAGTCGGAGCATAGCCCCATTTGGCCGACATCACCGCGTTTTGCGCCTGCTCGATGGAGAGTTGGGCGGTGCGAATGTTGGTGTTGTTGGTCAAAGCCGTCTCGATGAGTCGCTGGAGCAAGGGGTCTTTGAAGACATCACGCCAATTCAAATCGCCCATCGACAACGTGTCTTGCGGATTCACCACATCGCCCATAATGTTGTCTTGGACGGTGGCGGCTGACTCGTATTTCTTATAGAGGTTGCAGCCTGGCAACAGAAGCAGGCCAACAAACAGCAGAATTATATATCTTTTCATCTTTTTCATCATTAAGTAACTATTCAAAATTAAACTACATACAATAGATTCCCCTAACGTGGAATGGAGTTAAGACATAGTTATTAAGCGGCGGCATGAACATGTTGACTGTTCGTAAACCCCACAGGCCGCCGCATGTAGAAAAACGAACGAACTCCATTCCCTGCAAGGGAATCTCAAAAGTCGTTTATGTAAACTAAATTTACTCATCTACTTCTACTTCATCAGGTTTATCAGGAGTTAAACGCTCGTGAATGTTCTGGAACACGATGTACAATGCCGGCGTGACGAACAGGATGGCGATGATAGCCACCGTCATACCACCCACCACGGCGATGGACAGCGACTTGTTGCCCACAGCGCCTGCACCGGTTCCGACAATCAGCGGGATCATACCGATAATCATGGTCAACACGGTCATCAAGATAGGACGCAGACGGTCTTGGCAGGCACCGACAGCAGCGTCGTAAATCGACAAGCCCTCCTTGCGTTTCTGCACGGCAAACTCGGTGATCAGAATGGCTGTCTTGGCCGCCAAACCCATCAGCATGATGACACCCACCTGCACGTAAACATTGACGCCCACACCCATCAGCATCTCCAAAGGACGAACCGCAAGGTAAGCGCCGAAGATACCGAACGGAATGGACAGCAGCACCGCGAAGGGGATAAACACCGAGTTGTACAACACGGCAAGGATGAGGTAAATCAACAAAACCGCGATGGCATAGATAATCACGGTGGTGTTGGAACCGGCGTTGGCAGCTTCCTCACGCGCCATGCCACCATACTCGTAGCTGTAGCCTTCGGGGAATACCTCCGCCATCACCTCATCAACGGCGGTACGCACATGCGACGAGGTATAACCTGGGTTGGTAATCACATTGAGGTTGTAACAGGTAAACAGGTTGAAACGGCGTTCCATAGAGGTGCCCAAGGTCGGGGTGAGGGTGACCAACTCCGACACGGGAGTCATCTCTTCGCCCGCCGGAACATAGATGTTGTTGAGCACGCTCGGCTCCATACGATACTCATCACCCGCCTCCACAATCACATAGTAAACCTTTCCGTACTTGGTGTAGGTACTGATATACGACCCGGCAAGGTTAGTACCGATGGTCTCGACAACAGTCTGGGGCGAGACGCCCTTGCTGATGCAGGCCGCCACATCAACGGTGAGCGTGTATTTCGGATAGTTGGCCGAATAGGATGGTATAGCCAACATCACCTCCGGACGTTCATTCAGTTTCTGCGTGAACTCGTTCGAATAATTGATGAAAGTCGCGTCATCGTCACTCGAACTGTTCTGGAGGTTCAACTCAATCGTCGAGCCTGAGCCGTAGCCAGGAATCTGAGGCATTTGGAACGCCGTGACATCGGCCTCTGGCATGTTCTCCATGGCCCATAAAGAAATCTGGTTTTGCACCATGGCAATGCTGTAGAAGTCGCGCTCGCTCCAGTTTTTCAGACGCACCATCAAGGTGCCGTAGTTGGTGCCGCTACCTCCGTTCATGATGGAGAAACCCGACACGCCACTCATCAATTCAACATCGTCTATCGAACTAATGTATTCTTGGAGCTTATTGACAGCCGTTTCCGTTTCGTTCAGATAGGTGCCCGGTGAGGTTTGCACATCGACGAAGAAGAAGCCTTGGTCTTCCTGCGGGACGAGTTCCGATTGGGCGGACTTCATCAGCCATACCATACCGAGACTGAAAATCACAATCAGAAGCCAAGAAATAGCGGGGCGTTTGATGAATCTGCCCACACCTTTCATATATTTGCCCAAAATGGCATTGAAAGCCACATCGTAGGCTTGCTTGACGTAATAACTGAGGTTTTTCCGCTCTTTCTCGCCTTCCTTTTTCGGCTTGAACAAAAGCGCGCAAAGGGCTGGGCAGATGGTCAAAGCAGAAAGGGTGGAGAGGCACACCGAACCCGACATGATGAAACCAAACTGCTTGAAGAAAGTGCCTTGTGTACCAGATATGAAAGTCACGGGGATGAACACGGCGACAAACACCAAGGTGGTTGAAATGGCGGCTGCCGTCACCTCATGGAGTGCCTCGGTGGTGGCGGAGGCAGCGGTATATTTTCCTGTCTCCATCTTGGTCATCACTGCCTCAACAACCACAATGGCATCGTCGACGACGGTTCCGATGGCCAACACCAAGGCGAATAGCGTGATGAGGTTGAGCGAATAGCCCAAGGCCCACACAATGGCGAAGGTACCTACCAACGACACGATGATGGAAATTGAAGGAATCAAAGTCGCCTTGAAATCCTGCAGGAACAGATACACGATGAGAATCACGAGGATGATGGCGATGATGAGGGTCTCAACGACATTGTGGATGGAGGCGTAAAGGAAATCATCAGAGGTCTCCAACTGCTTGAATTCCAGACCAGCAGGCAACGACTTGGAGATATCCTTGATTACCCTGTTGATTTCGGCGTTGACCTGGGTAGCATTGGCACCTGGGGCCTGCTTGACCAAGAACATGACTCCGGGGTGTCCGTCCACCATCGAACGGAAGGAGTACGACCTTGTTCCCAACTCCACGTCGGCCACATCTCTTAGGCGCAACACCTCGCCGCCGGGAGTGGCACGCAGGATGATTTGCTCAAACTCGCTCATCTCGTCAAGTTGTCCCTTGAACTCGATGTCGATCTTGTTCACGGTACTCTCGATGCTACCCACAGGCGCCACCAAGTGTTGCGCATTGATGGCAGCGATTATCTCGTCCTTGGTGATACCGTAGGAAGCCATCACATCCGGCTTGATCCAGATACGCACACCGTAGGTGTCGCCCAACAGCGTGGTGCCACCCACACCCGTGATACGGCTGATGCGCGGCATCACGTTGATGTCCAAGTAGTTTCCGATAAACTTCTGGTCAAATCGGTCGTCGGTGCTTTCCAAACATTGGATTTGCAGAATGGAGTTGACAATCTTTTGCACGGTGATACCTTGAGCGGTCACTGCGGCAGGCAACGAGCCTTGAGCCTGACTCACACGGTTTTGCACGTTTACGGTGGCTTGGTCGGCATCGGTGCCTTGCTTGAAATACACATTGATTTCCGCACTGCCGTTGGAGAAGGCCGCTGATGAGATATACATCATGTCCTCCACGCCGTTCACCTTCTCCTCGATGGGCATGATGACCGATTTCATGACAGAGGCCGCGTCGGCTCCGGTGTAATTGGCCGAGATAACGACCTGCGGAGGCGCAATGTTGGGGTATTGCTCAATCGAAACCGAGTTGAGTCCCACAATACCGATAAGGCAAATCAGCACGCCGACGACTAATGCCGCCACCCAGTGCTTTACGAAATATTTCTGTTTCACGGGTTTATCCATGGTTATCTGATTTTAGCACCATTTGACAATTTGCCCGCACCGTTGGTGACTATTTCGTCGCCAGCGTTCAAGCCTTCGAGGATGTAATATTCCGTTCCATCGTTGGATGGATACACTTCCTTGCAGATGATGCCTTCCACCGTGCCGTCTTGCTTGACGCGGTAGAACATCATCTGGTCTTGCAGGCGCACGGCAGCCGTCTGCGGCACACTCAATACGCTGTCGATCGTCAAGGGGATGATGATATTGGCCGACAAGCCCGAGCGAAGCACGCCGTCGGGATTATCGAACTCGGCCTCGCATGACGCTGTTCCCGTGGTCTGGCTGACGAGCGCGCCAATGACGGTCAAATTGCCATCATGTTGATAGATGGAACCGTCCTTCAGCTTGAGTTTCACTTTGGGCATCACATCGCTGATGAGAGAGCCGTTGGGGCCTTCCATGCCGTTTTTGCCGGTAGTCAAGTGATATTCCATGACGAGGCTCAACAACTGGGTTTCCGTGATGGAGAAGTTGGCTTTCACCTTGCTGATGTCGCTCACGGTACACACATATCTGGATCTGCTCACCATATCGCCCACATTGAACTCGTTGCCAGCGATGAAGCCTGTCACCGGAGCCGTGACGGTGCAATAGCCGAGGTTGGTCCTTGCGATGTTGAGCTGTGCCTGGGCCTGCGACACCAAGGCCTGTGCCGAGTTATAGTCGTTGAGGCTGGTATTGAGCACATAATCGCTGATGATTTTCTTTTCATGCAGTTTCAGGTTCGACTCATACTGCAACCTCGTGGTCTCCAAATTGGCCTTGGCCACCTTCAGGTCGGCTTCGGCACTCTGCACGCTGAGTTGGTACTCGGTCGGGTCGATCACAAAGAGGGTTTGGCCCTTGGAGACAATGGTGCCTGGGGTGTAATTCTTCTTCGTAACAAGGCCTTCAACTTGCGGATACACCTTGATTTCAGTGATGCCGCAGGTCGTTGCCGGAAACGTCATGTTATAGGTTTTGGTTTCGGGTTGAAGCACTTTGGTCTCGTACTTCGCCACAGGCATCTCAAATTGTGTCTGGCTCCCGCCGCAGGAAACCATCATGCCACAGGCCAATAGCAACGCTGAGCATAATAAAAGATGGGGTTTATTCATAATTACATAATTTAATTGTTTGTTATCGGGATAATCTTGTTCTAAAATCGGGCAAAGATAGGGAAAAAAGCAATATCGTCAACAAGCAAAAGCGGGAAGCTGTTGTCAGCTCCCCGCCTTTGCATAACAGATTCTGTCTTTTTACTTCTCTCTCTTTTTCTTCATTGCGTAAGCCGCGCCCATGCCGAGCAGCACGACCACGCCGCTGCCCAAAGGAGCGTTAGAGTCGTCAGTTTGACCATGAGAACCAGGCAACACAAGACCGCCACTTCTGGTATTGCTGAAGAGTGTGCCTCCACCCATGCCGAAAAGGCCATTGTCCACATAGTTTTGCGGATAGTTGTTGTAGGCCTCGTATTCATCTTCATAATCGTAGTAATCAGGAGAGAACAAGCCGAGTTCTCCGTTGCCGAAGAAGTTTGTGCCCAAACTGAAGAGGCCGCTTTCGGCGACGCCGTCGGCACCGGTGAAAGCTTCTTGTGCGAAGGTGGTCATGCCCATGAAGAGGACGATTGCGATGGTTACTATCAGTTTTTTCATTTTTGTATTTTGTTGTTTATTTGTTTGTTATCGTTCTATCGTTTATTTTGCTATTGAGTTTCCCGCTTCGCGGGAATGGAGTTTTTTGTTTTTGTAGCCAGCGGCGGTAAGAACCAGTTACCAACTTGTAGCACTTTCAGCCGCCGCATGGAAACTTAAGCCTTAACTCCATTCCCCGCAGGGGAATCTCTATCATTCAATCACCACTTTCTGCACCTTAACATTCTCTCCATTGATAAGACGAATCATATACACACCAGCAGGCTGGTTGATGCTCTTGCTGACGCTGCCGTTGACCGTCTCGCTGCTCAGGATGCGGCCGTTGAGGTCGATGACTTGCAGAGTGGCTTCACCTTCATTGGCGATGACCCAGCTGCCGTTGCTGAAGAAAGCAAAGGTCTCATTGTCGCCATTGTCGTCGTTTGCGTCCCCGCAAACGAACACGAGGCGGAAGCGGCTTTCGTAGTCCGTCGCCTTGGCGCTGAAGCTGTATTCAGGCGTTTGCAGCAGGTCAATGTCGGCGCCAGTCATATTATCAATAAGGTGTAAATAGCCCATCTCCACGTTCTCGGGATTTACCGTAAGGGTGTATTCGCCGTTAGCGTTGGCTTTGAAGTTCAAAGGCATTTCGCCTTGGCCGTTGCTGGTGGCGATGGCGTATTCCTCGGCATCTTGCGGGATGTAGAGGTTGGCGTTTTGTTCACCGAAGTAGAACTTGCCAAGGGTCTCGCCATTGTCGAAGCGGATGATGGCGTTGTCCAACACCTTGCCCTTGTTGCCGCTGAGCACTATGTTGGTCTTGGCGATGGCTTGCTGTCCACCCTTGCTGGTTTGGGCCGTGAAGGTAGCCGACTGGCCTTCCGCTGTTGCTTGTACAAACACGCCTTCCATGGCGGCAATAGTAGTGTTGAGGTCTTCGATTTTTGCTGTTAAACCATTACCATCATTGTTCATCTTATAGAAAGGCTTGTTCAGTGTAGCTGTGGTGGCAAACGGGTTGCCCACAAGATTCCAGCCGCGCATGTTTACATCGGGGTTGTCTACTGAATAAGCCAAAGAAACCTCGCCGTTGCCGCTGTAGGGTGTACCAATGAAGGTGAGCGTGACATCCCCGCTGTTGGCGTAAAGGTAGCCTTTGCCTGACACTAAATCGAAGCCGGGATTGGCATTACCTTCGTGCTCTTTGTAGTTCACCCACTCTTTCTCCCGACTTTGGTCAAAAAAGTAAAGGTCGTACACGTTATCTTGCAGGTGTTCCACTTCATCCACCTCAACTTCGCCATCCAAAGGCGATGCAATGAGATACCAGCCATCTGAGGTATCATCGGATGTGTATTTATTGATGGCTTTGGAAGCCGAATACTTTACATTGATAATGGCATTGGCATCCACCATGGTTAGGGTATAAGGATTGTTGTTTCCAGTGACAGTTCCGTTGTCTGCACTATAGACGAATCCATATCCGTCATGTTCAGGAGCAGTTAGAGTAAGGCTGACAGCATCTTCGTTACCGCCATAGAGCACGCCGCCATACTGAATACCCGTGCCGTATGAGGTGATGCCGCTGACGTCATACTCCGTGCCAGCACCGCTGATGGCGAGCGTGGTCACGTTGGCGCCTTTGGCGATGCTGCGGGCCTGGAGGCCCTGAACCGTAATCTTCGATTCGGCTGCCGCCACGTCGTTATAGTAGCAGTTGTTGAGGGTGAGCGTGGTGCCCGCATTGTCATAGGCGAACATTTTGAAAGCGGGTGAAGCCTTCGCCAGGCTGACAGCCGAGGGAGCGAACAGGCAGTTGGTCAGCGTTACCGTAGAAGGACTGCGCATCCAGCCTACAAAGCCACCGCCCTCGTAGCCCGCAGCGTCGCTGAAGGTGATGCTGCCCGTGAAGGCGCAGCCCTCGATGGTCACTGTCTTGTCCTTGATGACACATGCCACAAAGGCACCGCCGTCAACGTCATTATTACGACTCGAACTGATGGCCACGCTGCTGGTGCAGTTCCTGATGGTGCAGTTGTCAGCGTATCCGATGAGGCTTGACGAGCGCATGCCCGCCGTGTTGACGGTTCCCGTCAATTTCACGTTCTTGATAGTGCCACCAACGACATAGGCGAAGGGCGCAGCAATCTGTGAACTGCTAGCTGTCATATTGATGTTGAGGTTCAGCGTGTAGCCGTCGCCGTCGAAGTTGCCCTTGAAAGTCTCGGTGCTGCTGCCAATCATCTTCGAAGCGTCCACGTTGGCGGTCATCTTGAAGTAGTTGCCGTTGTAGGTCTCGCCGGCGTTCACTGCCGAGACGAGGTTGTTCCAGTCCGTCGTGCTGGCGATGAGGTAGGGCGAATCCTCGGTGCCTTCGCCCGCGAGGTTGGGATGAACCTTGGGTATTGCATTGCCATCGACCACCTTCCAGTTGCTGGGGCCGAGGTTTTCGACGAGCTGCTCGGCGGTCATACCCGAGCCGTCGGTGCCCTGGGCGGTGCCGCCAGCCGTGCTGGTATAGTAGCAGTTGTCGAAAGTCGGAGTTTTGCCCGATTCCGAGGTGTAGAAGCAGCCCTGGCTGGAGGGAATGCTGGAGCCGGACTGTGGCTTGAAGAGGCAGTTGGTAATCTTGGTGCCATCGGCCACGTATGTCGCGAAGCCTGCAGTGCTGGCCGTTCCGTTTATCTTGCCGTCGAAGAGGCAGTTCGTAATCTGGCCGCCCGAAATGGAGATACCGCTCGTGTGATTGCTGCCGCTGATGGTGGCCGAGACGCGGCAGCTCGAAATCTGCGTCGTGGCGTAGCATGAGCCTACGATGCCGGAGGTACGTGCCGTGTTCGTGAGGGAGCCCGTCACGTGCAGGTTCTTGATGACGGCCGAGCCGCCAGCCCATGCGAAGGGAGCCGTGCGCGTGTCAGGGTTGCTGTTGCTGATGTTCACGTTCAGCGTGTGGCCGTTGCCGTCGAATGTGCCGTTGAACGCACTCGCACTCGTACCTACTGTCGTCGAGACCGTACCCACGTTGGCCGTCATCTTGAAGTACTTGCCGCTGTAGGTCTCGCCGCCGTTGACAGCCGCCGAGATGTTGTTCCAGTCCGTCGTGCTGGCGATGAGGTAGGGCGATGCCTCGGTGCCTTCGCCCGAGAGGTACTGGGCCGTGACGGTCACCGCGTCGTTTGCCGTCGAGTTGGCGGCGGGCATGGTGAGGGTGGCCGAGGTGGCGGTCTGTGCAGAGAGCGTGCCCTGTGATGCAGCGTACTGCGTGAACTGGTAGCCGCTGCGGGTCTCGGCGGTGAGGGCGAGGCTGACGGTCTGTCCGCTGCCGCAGTAGAAGTTTGAGTTGTAGTCCACGCCGTTGCTATAGACGGTGATGCCCGCCACGTTGTAGGTTGTGCCCGAACCTTTGGTCACCGAGAGCGAGCTCACGCCGTCGCCCTTGACGATGGTGCGGGCCTGGAGGCCCTGGGCGGTGTTGAACTTCTGCGTGTAGTAGAAGTTGGCGAAGTTTAGTGTGCCGCCGCCATTGCGTCCTACGGTGGCGGAATAGTCAGCCTTGGCTGTCACGCTGGCGGGGGCGAAGAGGCAGTTGGTGATGTCGGACCTTCCGACGTTGTAGCTCACGAAGCCGCCCCACGCATAGGCATTGCTGCCAGCCAGTGTGCCCGTGAAGGCGCAGCCCGTCACGTTGAGCCTGCCATCGACATAGGCCACGAAGCCTGCCGACGAGCCGTCGCCGCTATAGGTGCTGTTGATGGTGGCCGCGACGCGGCAGTTGGTGACGTTAGCCGTGTGGCCAGTCTTAACCCATGCGGCCAAGCCGCCGGCGTATTGCTTCGACGTGCTGATGTTGCCCGCCACCTTGAGGTTCTGCACCGTGCCGTTCAGATAGCCGAACGGGGCGCAGTTGTTCGTCGTTGCCGAGTACCCCACCGTCAGCGTCTTGCCGTCGCCGTCGAACGTGCCGCTGAACGTGCCGGTCATCCACGTCGAGACGGTGCCCACGTTGGCGGTCATCTTGAAGTAGTTGCCGCTGTAGGTCTCGCCGCCGTTCACTGCCGTGACGAGGTTGTTCCAGTCAGTCGTGCTGGCGATTTCGTAGGGTGAGGCCTGGGTGCCTTCGCCCGCGAACATCTGCACGGGGCGGACGGTGAACTGGTGGGTCATGTTGTCGTTGCCCGTGGCGTTACCCGAGGCTCTGATGACAAACTCGTAGGCTCTGCTCTCGTTCTGTGCGGTCGATGTCCAGTATGCGCCAGCGGTGCCGATGTTGCCGTTGCCGCTGCCGTCCCATCCGGCTGCTGGTACGAAAATATAAACCGAGTGGTCGGTCTTCTTCATGAACTTCGTGCCGTTCACGCCTCCGATGGTAGCCCACTCCTGGTCGGTGTTGTTGATGAGTTCCTGTGCTTCGGTCAGCGTCGGCATGCGCCAGTCGTTGCCCCATTGTGCGGTGGCGATGTCGCTGCTGCTCCATGCGTAGTAGGTGCCGTAGCCCGTCTCGCTGCCTGCGCCGACGTTCATGTCAGCCCACCTCGTGCCGCTGGGCAGTCCGAGGTCGACAGCGGTGGGAGGGGTCTCATAGGTAAACGTGGTCTTGGGGAGGAATGTCTGTTTAGTGAAGCCGACCTCTGCAGGGCTGAGAGTGCTGTATCCGTAAGCAGATACGCCGGAAGACTGATTGTCGATTCCATACCATCTCACTTGGTTGTACTTACCTTTAGCGTCGTTATATACGCCAATCAGCAGGTTGCCTCCGTTGTAGGTGTAGCCCTGGGAGAACGAAATGGTGTACCCGCTTGCGGAAGTTGTTGGCATGGGCAACGTACCATCAAAAACGACGGTGGCATCTGTCATACCGCTGTAGCTACTAAGAGTGGTTCCAGAGACTTCTTTCAAGAAGACTTTCTGGTTTGTATTAGTCCAGGCGGCATTCTGTGTAGCTACAGCCCTTGCATAGAATGTGATGGCGGTAATTGTGCCGCCTTCCATTGCGGTTAACTCTGAAGCAGGAATGATGCATTCACATTTTGTGTAGTTGTCAAAGATATAACTGTTCATCGGGCTGTACCGGTTATCAGCAGTTCCGTCATACACGGTGAGTGTCTCCTGCGCCCACGCCCCCTGCGTCACAGTCATGAGCAGCAGGGCAAGGATTGATAGAATTTTTGTTTTCATTTTGATAAATTTTTTCATTTTGATAAATTATAGAATTAAATTGATTTGAAATGTTTATAAACTGTCGAGGGGGATGAGCTGGTACTCCTTGTCCACGTCCACGTCGTCGGTGGGCTTCACCGGCACGCCCTTGAGGGCGAGGCAGAGGCCGCCAGCCTTCTGGGCCTTCTTGTCGGTGGAGAGGATGCGCGTGGGATTGTCGGGGTCGATGGCCAGGAGGGCTTTGCCGTCCTCGATGAGTCGCGCCCAGGTCCAGTCGCGTTGCCGAACCAGACTTGATTCGACACGCCAAACGACTGGTTGCCAATCGAGCTACCACTCGAAGCATCTCCAAACGACTGGTTGCCGATCGGATTACCACTCGAAGCACCTCCAAACGACTCGTTGTCGAAGCCGTGTTGCGCACTCAGCGGCACGGGAAACAATAGGGCTGCCCCCAATGCAAGTGCCAACGCGAAGGTCTTGATTGATTTACTTTTTTATTCATTGATTACGTGATTTCGTTTTGCGGACGCAAAAATATAAAAAGGACACGCGTCCGCGAGCGCGCAGACAAATGAACAATAAGTTTTGGACAAATCACAAAGAAAGCAGTTTTTATTTTGCTGATTTCCAACACAAAGCAAAAATCCATTAGGCCTGCTTTTTGTCAGAAAACAGACAAATTACAAAGCGTTTCAGACAAATTACAAAGCGTTGGCCTGCCGATAGGCGGTGGGAGTCATGCCATATTTGGCCCGAAAACTGGTGGCAAAGGTGTCGGCACGCAAGAAGCCGCTGCTACGGGCAATGTCCTCAACGGAGAGCTCAGGCTGCTCGTTCATCAAGCGGACGGCATAGTCTAAGCGAAGCTCGCGGACAAAGGTGGAGAGCCTCTTGTAGTCGCTAGCCTGTGCGAAGGCCGCTCCGATGCGCTCTTTCGACAAGCCCGTGCGGTTGATGAGCGTTTGTCGCTCGAAGTTCGGGTCGAGAAACAGCTGCTCGCGCTCTATGAGATCGCGGAGATAGTCGAAAAGCTCGGCGTCGGTGAGCGTTGAAAGTTGAGTGTTTAGAGTTGAGTGTTTAGAGTCAGTAGAAAGTTGAGCGTTGAAAGTTGAAAGTTGGGCATTGTTGGCTGACAGTTCCTTATACTTTTCCTTGTATTTTACCGCTTCGGTGATCTGCTGGGCGAGGATGTGGTTGCGTCGGCGTGTCTTGCGCAGCTGGATGACGGCATAGACGGCAAACACCAATATCAGCAAACCGATGACAGCAATCATGGTGCGCGACTGTTGAGTGTGTCGGGTGACTTCGCGCTGAAGCTCAATCTCATGCTGCTGCTCCATCACACGCTGACGTGCTTTCTCCTCGGCGCGGACGGCCTCCATCTTATCGTCTTCCCCCAGCAGGCTGTAAGTGCCAGCGATGTGCTGGCGACCGGAGAAAGTCTTGGCGTAATCGCCCTGCAGGAAGAGGTCGAGATAATAGCGGGCTGTTGTGTTGTCGCCCATGTGGGCGTAGGCATTCGCCATGTTGGAATAGTTCTGCGAGCGGTAGAAGTCGATGTAGCCGGCGCGGAGATGCTCGGGCGGCTCGCGGTAGGTGCCGTCGTGGAACAAGTCGGGGTTCTGCTCGAAATCGTCAAGGAGGTCGATGATGGCTTGCCCCACATCAGGAATCTCGTCGTAGCGGCCATTGTCTTTCAGCACCGCGATCTTACGCCTCAGGGCAATGAGGGAGGCATCCATCTCGTTGAATTTGCGTTTGCCGTTGAGTTGGCTGATGACGGTGTCTATCTTCGCCAGACCCTCGTCAACATTGTCCATTCCGGCGAGCATCAGTCCTATCTCCGCCTCGTTGCGCAAGGCTTCCGTCTCGTCGCCGTTTTCGCGGCAAAGCTCGATAAGCTGGGTGCACCAATGTATCGTCTTCTTGTAGTCGTTGTACTGGCGGCAAGCATTTATGAGCATTTCGAGCACGTCCTGCTTCAGCGCCGAGTCCTCATTGACCGCGTCGAGCGTCATTAGCCTTTCACCGATGAGGATGGCCGAGTCGAGCTGTGCGCCCTCCAGGGTCTGCGCATAAATCTTGGCGCGGAGGAAGTCGCAGCGGTAGTCGGGCAGGATACCGTTTGTTTTGAGCGAGTCAATCATCATCATCGCGCTGTCGGGCTCGCCGATGGCCTTCTCCAAGACACGTGCGTTCAACTCCTTTATCTCATCGTGCCTCAGGTCTGGCTTCGGCGTTTCCTCTCGGCAGCCCGCCAAAGCCAGCAGGGTTATTATTAATAAGGTGATATGCTTGATGGGTTTCATTTTTTGGGTTTTCAAAGTGGCTTTTAACTTTCTTTTTTATCCTCGCTTATCTCCGCTTTCGGATCTTCTTCCTCCTCTTTCAAGCGTCGGTTCAACTCCTGCATATAACCAGCAGTGATGATACTTGACGGCATGGCAATGATGCCAATCCCAAGCAACGAAGAAATGATGCTGAGGGTCTTGCCCATGTCGGACACGGGACTAAAATCGCCATAGCCCACCGTGGTCAGCGTGATGGCAGCCCAATAGAAGGCATCGTAAAAGGTCTTGAAGATATACTCTCCGGTGACAGGATCGATTTCCTGCTCCGACTGGAACATAATGATAGCGGTAATGAGGATGTCGAAAATGGCCACAAGCGCGACAGCCAGCAGTAGTTTCCACTGCTTCTTGATCACAGTGACGAATATCTCCAAGGGACCGATGTAATGGATGATCTTTGTGAAGCGGAATATCTTGAGCAGACGCGCTGACTTTGCCAGCTTGTAGGATGACGAGATTACATCGAAGGTGGGCAGGATGGAAAGAAGGTCCAAGATGGCCATGGGAGTAAATGGATAGAGAAGAAACGCCTTCCATTTCGGCTTTTTGGAGCGCAGGTCGCAGGTCATCCAACGAAGGAGATAGTCCACTATATAGAAGACACCTGAAATGATGTCAAAATACCAGAACAGCGGCAAATATTCCCTAAACAGCAAGGACACTGTGCCTAAGACTATCGCCACAAACATCAGGCAATCATAGATTTGGGAGTGAACGCCCGGTTTCCCTGGCTCCACCAAATCGCTAATCCATTTCCGATTTACCATACACTTACAGATAGTTTTGAAAATTCATTTGGCAAAATTATGGAAATTTCGGCCACTTTTTCTATTTTTGCGCAATAAAACCAATTTACGATGAAAAAGTGCTTTTTCTCCATGCTGTTGTGCCTGGTTGGCATGACCGCCTTCGCCCAAACCGACCAACAACCCGAAACCGACCCCATCATCACCAACCGCATCAGCCAATGGCAAGACTTGAAGTTTGGCTTCATGATGCACTGGGGCATCTATGCCCAATGGGAAGTGGTGGAATCATGGTCGATTTGCAACGAGCCTTGGATTAACCGCGATGGCGCGGATTATTACCAATACAAAACTGATTACCAAAATCTTAACAAGACCTTTAACCCGAAGAACTTCGACCCATCAAAATGGGCCGAGGCCGCCAAAAACGCGGGCATGAAATATGTCGTCTTCACCACGAAGCACCACGACGGCTTCTGCATGTTCGACACCAAGGAGACCTCCTACTCCACCGTTGACCCAAGCTGTCCGTTCTCGAAGAATCCCAAAGCCGACATCACAGGCGAAGTGGTGAAAGCCTTCCGTGAAAAAGGTTTCTGGACAGGCCTCTACTTCTCCAAACCCGACTGGCACTGCGACGACTATTGGGCACACGAATGGGCCACGCCCGACCGCAACGTCAACTATGACCCGACCGCCATGCCCGAGCGTTTTGAGAAATACAAGCAATTCACCCACAAACAGATACGAGAACTCACCCATAATTACGGCGACATCGACATTCTTTGGCTCGATGGCGGTTGGGTGCGCCCCGAATGGAGCGTGAACGAAGAGACACGCCCCTGGTTAGGCTGCCAAGGTTACATCCAAGACATTGACATGCCAACCGTAGCTGAAATCGCCCGCGAGAACAACCCCGACCTCATTATCGTGGACCGCTCGGTGGGCGGCAAATACGAGAACTACCAAACCCCTGAGCAGCAGGTGCCTGACTCGCTCCTGCCCTACCCTTGGGAGACCTGCATGTCGATGGGCAACTCCTGGTCATACGTCTCCACCGACACTTACAAAAGCACCAACAAACTTATCCATCTTTTATGCGACATCGTGGCCAAGGGCGGCAATTTCCTCCTCAACGTGGGTCCAGATGCCGACGGCAACCTGCCCGACACGGCCTTGCTCCGCATGAAGGAAATCGGCGAATGGATGCAGGTGAACGGAGAAGCCATCTATGGCACGCGCCCCATCTATCCCTTCACCTACGGCAAGTTCCGCTTCACACAGAAGGGCGACAAAGTATATGGTATCTTCCTATTGGACGAACAGGAAAGTCCTGTGCCTGAGACCTATTGGTTTGATTTTCCTGTTCCTGCAGACGGCCCGTCTGCAGGCCTGAAGATGGGTAAAATCAAGGTGTTAGGTTGCAACAAAAAAGCCACCCTTCGCAAGGAGGCTGATGGTCGTTACCGCATCGATTTCCCGAACAATATTGAAATGCCGCATGCAGTAGTGTTTGAGATGCAAGCAAAATAAAAACGGCACCATCCCACTTTAAATGAAAAAAATGAAGTACAAACAAAAAAAGTACTCCACTGACTATACACTTTTGTCGCCAAACAATAAGAGAAGCCAGTACATGGACACTAACTAGTGATAATGATGCCGTTGTGCTCTTTTCATCTCGGTCACAAAAGTAGAGCTATTCCAACACAAATCAAGTAACGATTAGAACGAAATAATTGTCATTTGGTCGGATTATTTTCGATTTTTATTCAAATAACAAGTATTTTTGTAGGCAAAATGACCGAAACAAATGGATAAGCAACCACACGCTTTGGAGGAAATAAGAGACCAGATAAAAAAGCATGGTCTAATGTTATTTGACAACATCAACCGAGTGCCTATTTACGAGAAAGCCTACGCATCGCCTTTTTTCGTACTATGGCTAACGCATCGGGGGTGGCTGAAAAACCTTTTTGACAAGCAACAAAAGGAATTCCATCGACACGACTTTGTCGTGATGCCTCCTGGTCACGTGATGGAGATACAAGAGACGAGCGACGATTATTTGGTTTCATTGCTCGTCATCTCACCAAGTTATCTCCAAAGCCTGAAGCATCTCTATCCTTTTTATTTTGAGCATGCCGAATACCGATACAATTCCGTTTTTCATCTGAGTGATGAGCAATACGAAGGCATGAAAGGGCATTTCATGATGCTCCAAGCCATCAGTCAATTGAGCCACCCTGAACGTGACGAATTATTGATCAAGCAAATGGAGATAGGAACGCATTTGATGGAAATCTACCTACATGAAAACGGCTTATCGGCGCCGGAACTCACCCCAGCCCAACAATTGGTTAACCGCTTTAAAAACACCTTTGTCAACCATTTCCAAGAAAGCCGTGAGGTGCAGTATTATGCCAATCTTCTTTGCTTGTCGCCCAAATACTTTGGCAGCGTCATCAAAAAACAAACCGGCATTAGCGCCAATGAATGGATTACGGGTTATGTTATCGTTCAAGCAAAGTCATTACTTCGCCACAGCAGTAACCTCAACATCCAACAAATCAGCCAGCAGCTTGGCTTTTCAGACCCAGCTGCATTCACCCGTTATTTTAAGACAAATACAGGTTTGTCGCCCAAGGAATACCGGGCACAACAATAAGCAGGAAGTCTTTATCCCACCACGATATTCACAATCTTCTTCGGCACGTAAATCACCTTGCGCACCTGCTTACCCTCAATCCATTTGGCGGACTCAGGGGCGGCAAGCACGGCGGCCTGTACTTCATCGGCGTTCATCGTCACAGGCAACTCCATATTGAAACGCATCTTGCCGTTGAAGCTCACAGGATAGTTGAAGCTGTTCTCCACGGTTTTGCTCTCGTCATACACAGGGAACGCGGCATTCACCACCGAATCCTCATGACCCAGCAGGTGCCACAACTCCTCGGCAATGTGCGGCGCGTAAGGCGAAATCAAGATAGCCATCGGCTCTAAAACCTCGCGCTTGTTGCACTTGAGGTCGGCTAATTCGTTGACGCAAATCATGAAGGCCGAAACAACCGTGTTGAACGAGATGCTCTCGATGCCTTCCTCTTCCTTCTTGATGAGCTTGTGCAGGCTCTTCAGTTCGGGTGCAGTGGCAGGTTCACCGGAAACATTGAACTCGTTGTTTTCGTTGTGGAACAGCCTCCAGAACTTGCGCAGGAAACGGAACGTGCCTTCGATACCTTGCGTGTCCCAGGGTTTGGATTGCTCCAAGGGGCCGAGAAACATCTCATAGAGACGCAAGGTGTCAGCACCGTATTTCTCCACGAGGTCGTCGGGATTCTGCACGTTGTATTTCGACTTCGACATCTTCTCCACTTCCGAACCACACACGTAAATGTCGTTACCGTCTTTGTCCTTCTCGAAGATAAACCAAGCATCTTTTAAGTCGTCGCGCCACTGGCGGAAGGCCTCTATATCAAGGATGTCGTTGCGCACCATGTTGATGTCCACGTGAATCGGGTCAGTGTACTCCTCACGGCCCTGCCAATTCTTGGAGACGAACAATGGGCCTCCCTTGAATTCCTGGCCGTCAACAAAAGCGGGAACCTCTTTGCCGTCAATCAAATCCCTAATCTTCTGTTCCACCTTATTGGTGCCCTGAGCACAATCATTCACTATTTCGGCAATCGGAACCATCAACAACTTGTAGCCTTTGCTTTCGGCATACTCTTTCCAAGGCTCGACCACTTTCTCAAGGTTGCCCATGCGGTTGATTTCGATGAGGATACCCTTCTCAGGGCAGAAGAAGTCGAAACGACGACGGCCATCCTTGAAGTCCTTCTCGAACTTCACTCCCATACGACTATCCTTAATCAACTGCCAAACAGTGTACTCGCCTATTTTCTCCATGTTAGCGCGATAGGCAAAGCTTGAACGGCCTTGAATCATACCCTGGTTAATCATCCGCTGGAAAGGCTCGTCCTTGCACGACAGACCGATGTCGTAGAGGAACTTGCACCAGAAGCGGCTGTAAATCAGGTGGCCGGTGGCATGTTCAGCACCACCGATATAGAGGTCGACGTTCTGCCAATAGTCGTTGGCTTCGCGACTGAAATACTCCTTGTCGTTGTGCGGGTCTTCGTAGCGGAAATAGTAACCGCTCGAACCGGCAAAGCCCGGCATGGTGTTGGTCTCGATGGGATAGCCTTCCTCCGTAACCCAGTTCTTGGCGCGGGCCAAAGGCGGCTCACCTGTCTCAGTGGGTTTGTATTCGTCAATGGCAGGCAGCTCAAGCGGCAGCTTCGACTCGTCCATGGCGTAAGGCATGCCGTCCTTGTAGTAAATCGGGAAAGGCTCGCCCCAATAACGCTGACGGCTGAAGATGGCATCGCGCAGGCGGTAGTTGGTCTTGCCTGTGCCGACACCCAATTTCTCCAACTCTTCAATCATGCGCTCAATGGCTTTCTTGACAGTCAGACTGTTGAGGAAGCCTGAATTGACTAATTCGCCGTCCTTGGCATCGAAGCTCTCTTCCCAGGTGGCGGGGTCTGTCGGCTCGGTGCCGGGTTTCTTCACCACTTGGATGATGGGCAGGTTGAAGTGGCGGGCGAAGGCGAAGTCGCGGCTGTCGTGGGCAGGCACGGCCATGATGGCACCCGTGCCGTAGCCCATCAGCACGTAGTCGGCAATCCAAATCGGGAGTTTGGCACCCGTGATGGGGTTGATGCCGAAAGCACCTGTGAAGGCACCGCTCACCTTGCGGACCTCAGCCATACGCTCACGCTCGCTACGGTTCTTGGTGCGGGTGATGTATTCTTCAACTTCAGTACGTTGCTCAGGTGTAGTGATTTGCGAAACCAACTCATGTTCAGGAGCCAGCACCATGAAAGTGGTGCCAAACAAGGTATCGGCACGTGTGGTGAACACTTCCAAATCAATGTCTTTACCCTCAACTTTGAAGATGACGGAAGCACCCATCGACTTGCCAATCCAGTTGCGTTGCAGATCCTTCACCGACTCGCTCCAATCCACGGTTTCGAGGCCTTGAAGCAGGCGGTCGGCGTAGGCTGTGATGCGGAGTTGCCACTGTTTCATCGACTTGCGCTCCACAGGATAACCGCCTCGCACTGAAAGTCCGTCGGCAACTTCATCATTGGCCAGCACTGTACCCAAACTGGGGCACCAGTTCACCATCGCCTCAGCTTGATAGGCTAAGCGGTAGTTCATCAATACCTCTTGCTGCTCCTTCTCGCTCATCGCTTTCCATTCGGCGGCAGTGAAACTCAGCGGCTTGCTCTCGGCCACATTGAGGCCCTCGGTGCCTTTTTCCTCAAAGCGATGTATCAGCTTACTGATAGGTTGGGCTTTCTGGCAACCGTTGCAATAGAACGAGTTGAACAGCTGGAGGAAAGTCCATTGTGTCCATTTATAGTAGCTTGGCTCACAGGTGCGTACCTCGCGGTCCCAGTCGTAGCAGAAACCGATTTTGTCCATCTGCTCGCGGTAGCGGTTGATGTTCTTCTCGGTCGTCACGGCGGGATGTGTGCCTGTCTGGATGGCATATTGCTCAGCGGGCAGACCGTAGGCATCGTAGCCCATCGGGTGCAACACGTTGAAGCCTTTCAACCTTTTGTATCTCGCGTAAATGTCGGAGGCAATATAGCCTAACGGATGACCCACATGCAGGCCTGCGCCCGAGGGATACGGGAACATGTCCAAGACATAAAATTTCGGCTTACTGTGGTCAATATCAACCTTATACACTTTGTGGTCGCGCCAATACTGCTGCCACTTCTTCTCGATTTCACTAAAGTTATAATCCATATTATTGCAGTGTTGTTTTCCTGTTTTGAAAAGAAACTGCAAAAATACGGAAAATTTGCTTTATGAATGAATCCTGTCATAAAAACTGAGAATCAGCCCACCCTTTTTAAACAAGAAAAAACTAAAACATTGATTGATTGCAATCTATCCGACAGCAAACGACAACAAACGATTACAGTCGACAACAAACGTTTAATCAACAGCTTGTTCTTGACAAATGGCATTTCTTTGCGGCATAAAAGCAGCAACATACTGGAAACAACTCAAAAACAAGCTGAAAAACAAAAGAAACAAAACGAAAACATGGACAAAAGAATTGAAAAACGAAAAGCATTGGCCGCACTAAACAAAGTGATCAAGACAGAATCCGATATTGACGACGCATTTTTCTGCTCTCTCGGCCCAGTTTGCTTAAAATATGGAACACCTGGCATTCCACCAAAGTTCAAGAAAGCTTTTGGAATATCACACATCATAGCCAAACGCGACTACGAACACGCAAACAACCCAAAAGCTTTCCCAGAGACAGGATTGCATGTGGTAAAGAAACTCATGGACGTTATCGTTTACGGAAAAATCGTCGACACCAAACCCACAAAGCAATGCGTTTACCTGCAAAAGGACGGCTTTGAGGCCGTCATATCGCAAAACTGGCATGGTAACAAAGTAAACTGGCTGCTGACAGGGTGGAAGGTGATAAAAGAAAAGTGAGGATCCAAAAAGTCCTGTTCCCGGTGTCTTTAATCGCAATCCTCACTCATTCCTCGTTTCGACGTACCAAGGCAGGTTTGTACTGCGTTTGGCCTACGCGCCAGAAGGTTACGTTTTGTCGCCTTAAGGTGGGAGCGAAACACGATGCAAAACTACAAAACTTTTTGTAAACCAAACATAAAAACTTAAAAAAATCACGGAAAAACCGAAAACAACATTCCCCTGCTCAAACAAACCCATCTCCCCCGTAAGTTTAATGCACACCTTTCACAAATACTTGTAAACCAAGTCCGTGCACTTGTGAGGTGCAGCAATGTTAAACCACTACTGCTCCAACCACCATCAAGGCCAAGAATACAAATAAGGCAATAGTGATGATGGCCAAAACGCTGCCTAAACAACCCCATTTGCGTTCGCCGTCGGGCAGTTTGTCGGAGAGCAGGCAAACAATCAATCCGACGAGCGGTGTGAACAGGACGGACAAAAAGAAGGTCCAACCGAAGCCAATCTTCCTTCTGGCACCAAGCAATCCCACCAAGGCCGCCAAAAACGAGCCCGTCAACAACCCGAAAATCAATAGTGGTAAACCCATAGTTCTTTGCTTTATCGTTATTCTTCCATACGCACCAATTCCCTATTCAAACAAACTCATCTCTCCCGAAGGCTTAATCCGCATCTTGCCCAAGTGCTTGTAAGCCAAATCCGTGCACTCGCGGCCACGAGGCGTGCGCATGATGAAACCTTCTTGGATTAAGAACGGCTCGCAAACCTCCTCGATGGTGCCGGGGTCCTCGCCTACTGCTGTGGCGATGGTATTGACACCCACGGGACCACCCTTGAACTTGTCGATGATGGTCGAGAGAATTTTGTTGTCCATGTCGTCAAGGCCGTGCTCGTCCACGTTGAGAGCCTTTAAGCCGATGCGGGCGATTTCGATGGTGATGGTGCCGTCGCCTTGGATTTGGGCGAAATCGCGGACGCGGCGCAACAAGAGGTTGGCGATACGCGGCGTGCCACGGCTGCGACGTGCAATCTCGAAGGCCGCCGTGTCGTCGATGGGCACACGAAGGATGCCTGCCGAACGCTTCACAATTTTAGCCAAGGTTTTTGCATCGTAATATTCCAAACGCAAATTGATGCCGAAACGCGAACGCAAAGGTGCCGTCAACAAGCCGCTGCGGGTGGTGGCTCCAATCAAGGTGAAAGGATTCAGGGTGATTTGGATGCTGCGTGCGCTGGGGCCGGTTTCCAACATGATGTCGATGCGGAAGTCCTCCATAGCGGAATAGAGATACTCCTCCACCACAGGACTCAATCGGTGAATCTCGTCGATAAACAACACATCGTTGGGCTCCAAGCTCGTGAGCAAACCAGCAAGATTGCCTGGCTTGTCCAAGACAGGACCTGAGGTCATTTTCATGCCTACACCCAATTCATGCGCGATGATATGCGACAAGGTAGTCTTGCCCAAACCCGGAGGGCCGTGCAGCAAGGTATGGTCGAGGGCTTCGCCACGCTGGGCGGCGGCCTTCACGAAAACGCGCAGGTTGTCAACCACTTGCTTCTGTCCCGCAAAGCTTTCAAACATGTCGGGACGAAGGGCGTTTTCGAGGTCTTTCTCAGCCTTCGACAAATGACTTCCGTTGGCATCAAGATTGCTATTCATAGTTTTCTTTTAACTTCGTTGAAATGATAATTCGGCGTTAGCCAATCTGCGATTTGCGGCACAAAGATACAACTTTCGCCGAAAATTGGAATGTTATCAAAAAAATGTATCTTTGCAGCCTAAACAAAATCATGATGAAACACATCCTAAGCCTAATCATATTCCTTTCCTTGGTTTCGACCGCCATTGCGCAAAGTAATGGTTCACTGAATGTTAACCAAGACGACCGTATCGAAAGCCTCATTGCCAAGCAACGTTCCCTTTATTATGTAGACAGCTCGTTCAGCGGCTACCGCATCCATGTGTTTATGGAAATCGGCAACGAAGCCCTGAAACATGCCCAAGAGGTGAAAAAGCAATTTGAAAAATCTTTCCCCGACATTCCGATTTATCTCACCTATTCGGAGCCATATTTCCGCCTGCGTGCCGGCAATTTCCGCAACCGCGTGGAGGCTGAGAAATGCCTACGCCGCATCAAGCCGCGTTTCAAGGAGGCCTTTGTCACGGCGGACATGATTTACCGGCCAAAAATCGAGATGTATCGCAGATACGAAGAATGATTTATTGGGACACATCACATGTGTCCGTCAAACAGTGTATTGTACAGGTGCATACGGTGCCACCCCAAAACAACGAAAGGCGACCAGAGAGCCAAATAACACAAAAAAACGTGCGACACCAAAAATGCCGCCCATTGAATGATGATGTTATGATAAGTAAATGAGCAGACTTAATTTACATAATTGGCATGTTGAGATTCCTCTGCTGGGAAATTGAAGATTAGCTACGCATTTCGACGAAGTCAATGAAGTTTGTTCGTAAACTCTACTTGCCACCACGGTTAATAAAACAAGTGGCAATTCTATTCCCCGCAGGGGAATCCCTTTATTACCTTCTTTTCTTGAAAAACTCCGTCAGCAAAGCCAAACATTCATCGTGCATCACGCCAGTTTCAGTCTTCGTCTTAGGATGCAACATGTTTCCGAAGCGAGAGAATCCGTTTTTCGGGTCATCGGCTGCCCAAACGATTTTGCCGATATGGGCATGGCACAAGGCTCCGGCGCACATGGGGCAGGGCTCTAGTGTAACATACAGCGTGCATTCGTCCAAGTATTTGGCACCCAAAGCGTTGGCGGCTGCGGTGATGGCTAACATTTCGGCATGGGCGGTCACATCATTTAACGTCTCGGTTTGGTTGTGGGCGCGGGCGATGATTTTGTTATTGCATACCACCACGGCACCAATGGGGATTTCGTCAGCCTCCAAGGCTTTCTGGGCCTCTTGGTAGGTTTGTTTCATATAATATTCGTTGGAGAAAACGGAAAGAGTCATATTGTTCTTTTTTTGTCACAAAACTTTCAAAACTTACAAAACATTATGTGGTGGCTCCACAACCGTGTCGCCGCAGGGAAGCAGCTGGTTGGCGTGCTTCCCCAAACTTTGTTTTGAAGGTTTTGCTGGTTTTGTGATAATTCTTCATTTGTCGATGTTGAATTTATCCCAATCCGGTCCCAAAGGGAATTTCTGCCTGAAGCGTTCCAGCTTTTCGTAATCCAAGGTGCAATGCATCACGGCTTCCTTGTAGGATTCGGCCTTTGAGATGACCTCGCCGCGAGAGTTAATCACTTGTGAATCACCACTGTAATGCAGGCCGTTGGCATCTTTGCCGATGCGGTTCAAGCCAATCCAGTAGGCTTGGTTTTCGATGGCACGAGCCACCAAAAGCGTGTTCCAGACCACCATCCTTGAATCGGGGAAATTGGCGAGATAGAAGGCTAAGTCGTATTCGTATTGACCGTCCTTGTATCGATTGCGGGCCCACACAGGGAAGCGGATGTCGTAACACACCATAGGCTTGATTTTCCAGCCCTTTAGCTCTACAATCAATTGTTTCTCACCGCGTTCCACCAATTTGTCCTCGCCGCCCATGGTGAAGGTGTGCCGCTTGAAGTACAGTTCATAACTGCCATCAGGGCGCATCCAGACAAGGCTGTTGTAATAATGCCCATCAATGTCCATAGGAAATGTTGCACAGATGACCGCATTTTTGGCTTGAGCATGTCTTCTCAGCCATTGCATGGTCGCACCATTGACGGTTTCGGCAAATTGTTTCGGGTCGACAGGGAAACCAGTGGTGAATGTCTCAGGAATGAGAATCAAATCGGTATCAGGGCGCACTTGTTCTAATAAGTGGCTGAAATGCTCCAAGTTAGCGGTTTTGTCCTCCCAAACGAGGTCGGATTGAAGGTAGGCAATGTTGAGGTTTTGCATGATAAATTAGTATGTTGATGCAAAAATAGAAAAATAATCTTACTTTTGCGGAAAATTCTGTTTGTACGAATACTGAAAGCATGCGTTATGAAAAAACTAATCTATTTCCTTGGGGCGATCATCTTGATGGTAGGCATCAGTTCTTGTGATGGAGGGAACACGGAGGAGAATTTTGATGTTACATTGTTGTATGGCCGATGGCAGGAAGGCACTGTGTTTGAGCGTTATGACGACACAGGTTTGGGAGCAACATGGGATGTAAGTGATGACTTGGAAGAGGAGGAAGCCCAGCTTTTCAAATGGTCGTTGGAAGGCTCGACGCTCATACATGAACATATTGGGACTTTCGTCACTGTTCCCAAAGTATACACCGTAACCACACTGAATGCCAGCGACTTGACCTATCACGATGATTATGGGACAACCCATTATTTTTCGAAAATAGACTAATTGTGTCAAGGAAAAGCCTCTAAAAAATAAACTTCACATGAAAAAGGCACTAAAAATCATAGGAATAACCTTGGCCTCTCTGGTGGGATTGGTGATTATCGTGGCGGTCATTGCTGCAACGATGATTACTTCATCGGGGCGACTGACCAAGATGGTAAAGAAATACGCGCCCGAGTTCATTACCTGCGATATGCAGTTAGGCAAGGCGGATTTGACCATATTCAAGACCTTCCCTGAAGTCGGCCTTGAGATTGAAAATGTGGCACTCATCAATCCGATGGCGGGCTCGCCTTCCGATACCTTGGCCAACATTGATAACTTGATTGTGGTGTTGGATGCCAAGAAACTGCTGAAAGAGAAGGAGATAATCGTCAGAAAATGCATCCTTGAGGATGCTTTCGTCAACCTTTACACCGATTCCATAGGCAAAAGCAATCTCAATGTCTTCAACTCTAAAGAGGACAATGATACCACGAGCTCTTTTGATTATCTCGTTGATATTAAGGAAATAAAACTGAAAAACACAACTTTGTTCTATGCTGACGACCGCAGTCAGATGACGGCCCAAGCCAAAGGCCTCAATCTTGACTTGAAAGGCAAGATGCAAGACAAGGACATTGATGCGGACTTGACATTGGGTGCATCAGCCATAGACCTGAAAATGAAGGCTATACAGTTGGCATTGAAGACCTTGAATCTTGATTTTGACGGTAAAATAGCCCAAATGGACCAAATCGTTGGTTCGATGAAACTGACCACTCCCGACATCAGTCTGGATATGAAAGAGCCTTACCTCAAAAACGACACCTTGAGTCTTAATCTGCCTTTGCAGCTCAGTATTAATGACTTGAAGGGGCATTTTAATCAGGCTCAAATTGGTTTGAACCGCTACCTTATTAATATTAATGGCGATGCCGAAATGGCGGACAATGGGGATATCAATCTTGATTTGGCACTGAATACCAACACTTTAATCATTGAGGATGTGCTGACTTATTTGCCTAATTGGCTGCAGAAAAAGCTTAGCCGCAATACGTATGAAGGTAAAGCGACTCTTACTGATATAAAAGTAATAGGCACTTATAACGACAGCTTGTTGCCGGTGATTTCAGCTAAAATATTGACGGATAATGCAATAGTTTATGAACCTCGTCTTCCTTATCCATTCACGGCGGTCAATTTGGATGCATTGTTGGATTTGGACCTCAATGAAAACAATAATATCGTAACAGTCAACAGTTTGAATGCCAAATACAATCGCAGTAATTTTACAGTCACTGGATTGGTGGATGATTTGCGGGGTGATATAGGCCTGAAGCTCAAAGTCAAAGGCGATGTGCCAATGTCGGATGTGAAAAGCTTTTTGCCCAAATCGATGAAACTGAGTGGACGAACCAATCTTGACGTGACCACCAATTTCACCGTTGAGCAGTTGATGAAGTCGCTTGACGACTATAATTTGAACCGCTTATCGGCAAAAGCCAACTTGAAAATCAAGGACTTTGCTTTCGACAGGGACACCATCCATGCCGCTTCGCCTTTGATGAACGTCGCGCTTACTTTGCCCGCCTCGGTGAAGGAAAAAGGCCGCAAAGGTGCGTATGTTTCGTTGGCTACCCAAACGCTTCATGCGCAAGTCGGCAAAGACATCAATGCCAATTTGACGAATCCCGACATCAAACTGACCGCCGACAATTTCAGGGGCGGCATGGAAAAGATGGATTTGAAAGCCGATTTGAATTTCAGCCGTTTGGATGTGGTTTACGACACGATTACGGCTGCCGTCAATGCGCCGGCTATTTCTTTGGTTACCATGCCTGAAAAGAATGCTAAGGGTTTGAAAGCCCGTGTCGTTTTCAATGGCAAAGAGGTAGTTGCCAACATGGGTAAAGATAATGCCTTACATACCAATTTGTTGAAAATCGATGCTTCGGTGAAACAGAACAAGGATAAGACGGACTTCCTGAACCAATGGAATCCTACAGCAGATTTCATACTTGGCAATGCATTGGTACAGGTGGATGGCTTGAAAGAGGACATCCGCATCAGCAACATCGATTTCTTGTTCAATTCCACTGAGTTGGATTTCAAGAAGAGCACCTTCCGCATCGGTCAGTCCGACCTGAGCCTGCAAGGTAGCGTGATAGGCATCAAGGAGTGGGTTGAAGACCACAAGAACCTAATGAAGGGCGAGTTGCAGTTGACTTCCGAAATGCTGAATATCAATGAAATCATGGAGTTGACCAACGGTTTGGGCCGTTCGGATGTTTCGAGTTCGGCGACGGAAAAAAGTACGACTGAACCTAAGGAAAGCAAACCCTTCATGGTTCCCGAGGGCGTGGATTTCAATTTCATCGTCCAAACGAAGAAATCATTGTACGATAACTTTGACTTGAATAACCTCAACGGCACGATGACGGTTAAGGACGGCACCTTGATTTTGCAGGAAATCGGTTTCACCAACAAGGCTGCCGAGATGCAATTAACGGCCATGTACCAGTCGCCACGCAAGAACAACTTGTTCTTAGCCATGGACTTCCATCTGCTCAATGTTCAGATTAATGACTTGTTGCACATGATTCCGTATATTGACACCTTGGTGCCCATGCTGAAGACCTTCGATGGGCAGGCGGAGTTCCATATTGGTGCGGAAACCAACCTGAAGGCAAATTATGAGCCCAAGATTTCCACCTTGCGTGCCGCCGCCGACATTGAGGGTAAGAATTTGACCGTGAATGACAAATTTGCTTTCACCAACATCACGGACAAGCTGAAAGTCAGCACCGACGGTGAATATAGAGTGGACAGCCTCGATGTGCAGCTTACCGTCTTCAAGGACGAAATCGACTTGTGGCCTTCGCAGATTGCCATCGGGAAATACAAGGTCACGGTGGATGGCCGCATGAACCTTGACAAGGATGGCGAATACCACTTTTCGGTGACAGAAACACCTGTCTTTTTGCCCAACCGCATGGGTTTGAAGCTGTCAGGTCCCATCAACGATTTGGAATATGAGCTGGAAAGACCTAAATTCCCCACGCTCTACAAGCCCAACAAGCGCAACGACAGGGAAGAGATGTATTACGAGCTGAAGAAGAAAATCGCCGACCGGCTGAAGGAGAACGTGAGGTAAGGGACTACGGCTTATAGCCAATGGTCTATGGCTTGCCCCGTCGTAAAGGCAAGCCATAAGCCATAGTCATAGGCTATTAATGATTTCCTCAAAACTACGTTCGTCCTCCAATCCGTTCATCTTTTCCTGTTTGATGCGCGACTTGCGGCGGGCGTAGCTGTTGGTTTGCAGGTTCATCAGTATCGAAATCACCTGGTTGCTGAAGCCTTGCTTGGTGAGGCAGCAGATTTGCAGGTCGCTCTTGGTCAGAGAGGGGTATTTTTCCATCAGCCGTTGGGTGAAGTTGCCATAGACCTTGTCGATGAGCGTCACGAAGTCGTCCCACTCGGTTTCCTTCAGGTCGAAGTCCAAGGTGGAGGCCGTGATTTGCTCGGTGAGAGCAAGGGCGGTCACGTACACCTTGTTTTTCTTCAACGCAAGTTCCAGTTGGTTCTTCATTTCCTCGGCTTTCAGCTTGGCATTCAGCGTTTTTTGCCGCAAGAGCAGCAATACGATGGCCAAGGCTGTGACCAAGCCACCAAGGATGAGATAGAGATAGAGTGTCTTCAGCTTTTGCTCGGCTTTCAACCGGTTTTTCTGCATCTGGAGGTCGTATTCCGTCTTGATGCGCTGCACCTGCTCACTGCGGTGTTCGCGGTCGGCTTGCATCATATTCTCGTTGAAGAGCTCGTGGCATTCGAGGGCTTTTGGGTAGTCACCGGCGTACTGGTAGAGGTAATGTAGCGTTTGGTAGGCCGACATGCGTGTGCCTGCCGTCCCGCTTTTGGTGGCTTCATTGAGGTGGACGAGGGCGAGGCTGTCTTGTTCAAGATAGAAATGCGCCACTCCTAAGGTGAGGTGGCAGATGTCGGGCGTGGCGCTGTGAGCGAGGGCCTGGCTGACGCGTTCAATCACCTGCTTGTAGTCTTCTTTCTCAATCAAGATGTCGCGGCTCGATTCCAATAGGATGTCGGCTTTCATTGTCTTGTCGTTTAAGGCTTTTGCGATGGTTAGGGCTTCGTCGTAATGCTGTTGTGCCGCATCGAGGTCGCCCAACGATGCCGCTGTACGACCACTGTTGCGCAGGGTGGTCATCAGCAGGGTGGAGTCGCCAAGTTCGCGAGCCAGATTGGAGGCATCCGTATGCAAGGGCAGGGCTTCTTCAAACAGCTCGTGTTTCCAGTAGGTGAAGCCGAGGTTGTCTTCGATTTGCGCCTTAAGGTGTTTCGTTTCAGGCCTGTCGAGATCGCAATGCTCAATGGCCAGCAATGCCTGATTGAACGACTCAGCGGCTGCCTCCGATTGTTTGGTGGCACGTTGTTCAACGCCTTGCTCAAAGAGCGTCTCAGCTTCTTTGAGCCAGCGCGCCTCGTGATGGCAGGCCGTTAGACCCGCCATCACAAGGAATGACAATATCAAATTTCGTGTTTTCATTTCACCACAAATTTCACCGTCTGTTCGCCTACGCTGATGAAATACATTCCAGCAGGCAATGTTGAAATGTCAATCTGCTGGGTTTCGGCCGAAATGTGGCCTTGTAGCAAGGTCTGTCCCATCAGGTTGGAGATTTGGTATTCTTTTTGTCCCGTTGTAGGGCTGTCACATTGTGGCAGCCGCACGGAAACGGTCAAAACGCCATTGGCCGGATTGGGATAGACCACAAAGGCCCCTGAGCCTGTCGAAAGGTCGTCCTCATCAATGCCGTTGTGCAATTCGGCATAGATGGCATCGCAGTCCTCATCGCCGTTGTGATAGAGCAGTGCATCGCCCACCCAATAGCATCGCAAGCCATTCACAGTGAAATCACCATCCCTGCGCATCAGCTTTTCGGGGAAGAAGCTGGTCATGTGGCCGAAACTGCACAAGATGTCGCCACTAAAGAGGTCGTTTTCGTCGCTCACTCGTAGCTTCTTGATATTAAGCCCATTGAGTTCGTAGTATTCCACCATATCCACATGGATTATAAGGCTTTCCGTCCCTACCTTGATTTCCCATTCGTCGCCTTCATTTGCAGTTAGGTTGTAGAGCATAGTAAACTCTTCCAAATCCTTGTTCCACCAGTATATCTTTCCGTTTTCCTCATACACATATTCTTGCGTCATCTCAGTGAAAAGGGTATCGCGGTCGTACTGCGTGTTGCTTCGGATGATGATTTTCGGGCGTTGGGTGCCGATGGTGGTATCGGAGGCATACTCCAAATGTTGATAGGTGATGCTGCCGTCGTCGTTTTGGATTTCGTAATACCATTCACCTTCGAGGTTGAGAGGTGCTTGTAGGTATTGAGGATTGTTTGTGGTGTCATAGGCAGTCACTTCGGCACGTGTACAACCTGCAATGGAGCCTATTACATTGTTAGCATCTGAATAGATGTCGTCAAAGAAAAGGTATGTCCCTTGAGGGAAGCCTCCTACCACCCAAGCGGTATCGGCCCACCGTTCGGCATTGGCATTTGTGCAAAGATTGTTTCCGTCATAAAGATAGACAGCCCTGTTTTGGTCGGTATAAATGCTATCCACGAAGGTTTGGAAGAGGATCTGGATGCAGTTTCCGTTTTCATCATAGCTGTATAGTTGTTTCTTTTGTTGGCTGTCGGTGATTAGTTTCTCAATGAGCTTGCCATCACTATATACAAATTCCGTGAGTGATCCCAAGAGCCATGACTGTGTTTCTGCAGACCAGTTGAAAACGGTTTTCGAAAGTGGGTCATGAGTGCTTGAAAATGCGTATTCTGTTCTTGTAAGAGGCTGATCGTTTGCATCGTATTTTGTTTCAGAAGACCAATCGTCGTTGTCGGAGTGTTCGTATAGGTAGTAATATTGTAGGACCAATGTACTATCCTTAAAATGATTCAAACGAGTCTTTTTCCCGTTCTCGTATTGGTAAACATCTTTGGAGTCGATGATGAACTCATCGGTATAATACATGGACTCTCTGTCTCTTCTCATCACGAGACATTCTGTAAGATTTGACGACTCATCGTAGGTGTAGTAATATCTGTGCGTACCGAATTGATTATATTCTTGGTAATATGTTTGCTTATAGGTTAGACGATTCAAAGCATCATGTGTAAACCACATAGTATTGGTATAGGGAGAACCAGGGTAATTGATGACATGATTATAATAGGACAGGTTTCCTCTTTCATCATATTGAAGGGTGATGTTTTTGTTAAATGGTAATTCACCATACGGATCTACATAAGTCCATGTGTCTATGGCTATCGGTTGCTGGATGTACTCTTGTGAGAAACCGGCGATGGCCAAAGCCATCATTACTACAATTACAAATAACTTTTTCATGGTATTAGGTTTTTAATGGTTTATTTTACAACGAATTTTTCAGTTTGTTTGCCGACGCTGATGAAATACATTCCAGCAGGCAATGTTGAAATGTCAATCTGCTGGGTTTCGGCCGAAATGTGGCCTTGTAGCAAGGTCTGTCCCATCAGGTTGGAGATTTGGTATTCTTTTTGTCCCGTTGTAGGGCTGTCACATTGTGGCAGCCGCACGGAAACGGTCAAAACGCCATTGGCCGGATTGGGATAGACCACAAAGGTCCCTGAGCCCGTCGAAGGGCCGTCTTCCTCGATGCCGTTGTGCAATTGGGCATAAATGGCGTCACAGTCGTCGCGGTTGATTTTGAGAATCAGGTTTCCTTCGACCCAATAGCAACGCAGGCCGGTCACACGGTAGCCTTTGCCCTGGTTCATCAATCGTTCGGGGAAGAAACTGGTGAGGTGGCCAACGCCGCTCACGACGTCTCCACTGAAAAGGCCGTTTTCATCGCTCACGCGGAGCATCCGATAGGTCTTGCCACCATATTCGTAATTCTCCACGGCATCCACATGCATGGTGAGGCTATCCGTTCCTACTTTGATTTCCCATTCGTCGCCCACATCGGCCATAAGGTCGTAAAGCATGGTGAACGCTTCCAAATCCTTGTTCCACCAATAAACGATGCCGTTCTCCTCGTAGATGTATTCGTGCGTGACTTCAGTGATGATGGTGTCGCGGTCATATTGGGTATTGCTGCGGATGATGATTTTCGGTCTTTCTGTTCCGATGGTCGTGTCGGCGGCATATTCCAGATGCTGATAGGTGACGCTGCCGTCGTCGTTGAGGATTTCGTAGAACCATTCAGAATTGTCGGGCAGGAGGGGCTGTTCAGGGTTGTCTGTGATAAGATAGTCCATCTCAATTTTGTGGATGTAATTCTTATATTTGAATAACATGTCGTTTTGTTGCTTCAGATGGTCTTCGTTGTAGAGATAGAAATCGGCTTGCCAAACGCCGTTCACCCAGGCTTCGCCATCCCACTTCTCAAAGGTGACCACGGCAGGATATCCCATTTCGTCCAAATCATAAATCGCCCGATGGGCATCGACCCATTCGCTTTCTTGCCACAATTTGATTTCGGCGAGAGTGAGATGTCCGTTGGGGTTGAAGTGGTATTGTACCAACTTTTGGTTTTCCCACACGCCGTTGTTTCGTTTTTGTGTCAAAGCACTCAGCCTATTCCCTTGTTCATCATAGGTGTAAGTGACAAGAGTGGCGCTGTCGTTATATTTTTCGGTTTTTGAGCTGAGCAAAAGGCTGTCCTCGGAAAAGGTGCGGGTTTCTTGGCTAAGGGTCATCCAAGTGCCGGAAGAATAACCATCGGTGGTGATGATGATTTCGTTTTCGTGGTATTCGTAGGTTTTTTCGTATGTGGTACTTTTGAACCGTTTCTCCGTTTGCAATCGTCGCAATTCATCATAAGAATATGATATGCTGTCTTCTAATATCATCATGTCATCTGCATGGTAGTTGAAAAAATACCGCGTATAAGTCATAAGGAGACCGTCTTCATAGGAGTATTGATTTTGAAATGGAGCAGCAACCGGATTGAAATACGAGTCGTCCTCAACGATGACATGTAAGTCGGAATCATAATAATAATACCTCCAATGTCCATACATTTCGTATGTTTCAACATAGCTTTTTTTTAACAAGCCATTTGGACGATATTGAAAGCCGGCATAAAGTTGGTTGTTGTCGACCTCATAAGGGTGATTGGGGCTCAAATAAATGATGGCCGTGTTGGGCTGGTAGAGGAAGCCGTAATAGTCGTCGGGAATAACGCTCGTTTCATGCACTGTCATATCGTAAACCGCATTGCAGTTTTCGATTTGGAAGAGTTCTTCGAAATTTTTCCACACACAGAAATGGGAATCAAAATCCTCGCCTAACACATAAATGTCTGTGTCGGAGGATAGCATCTTGCCGATGTCGTTTAACCTCAGCATTTCACTATGGTCGGATTTCAATACCGAGGTGTAAAGCTGGTCGCGACTGCTGTATCCATAATAATAGGAGTCTCCCATGGCGCAAATGCTTTGCAAGAATTCATAATAAGGTCCCACAGAAAGAACTATTGCGTTGTCCTTCCAGATGGCATCTTGTGTGACCGCGCCTTCCACCTCATATATTCCTAATGTATAGACGTGACCGTTTTCCACGGCAATTTGTGTGGCTTCGGAATAGGTGATTTCAACACTGGAATTGATGGAATCTTGGTCAAAAGAGAAGAGCAAATCTTGATTCTCCCAAACGGAAGCTTTTTTCTTTCCGTCAATGACATAGCCACAAAAATAAGGGATACTCGTTTGCTTATCCACCTCGACATCATTGATACAACTGGGATGGACACCGTCGCCTAGAATCCAGTGTTCTGTGAAATCGCTGCCTTTCCATACCGTGGCCACCATCACGGAGTCCTCGTTATATTGGTAACCGGCATAATAGACTGTGTTGTTGAGGCAATACAAATCGGAAATGTGGATATTGCCGTGGTTTTCGGTTGAGGCATATACCATGTCTTCGAGGCGGATTTCCGAATGGCTGAAAGTGTTGCTCAAATCATCGTAGTAATTGACTAACCAAAAAACATCGCCTTGCGAAGTGCAGGCTACTCTTGTCGCTTTGGAACTCTGGTTGGGGTGGTGGGCGGTATATAGCCCTTCGCCGTTTTTGTAAAGTGCCGCTCTGGTTCCTTCGTTTGCGTTATAATATCCCACTGAATAAATGTCTTGCGCGGTGGCGTTTAAGGCTATTGCCACAATGGCTATGATGGTGAATAACTTTTTCATGGTATTAGATTTTTGAGGGTTTATTTCACTACAAATTTCTGTGTCGCGTTTCCGAGGGTGATGAAATACATTCCCGCAGGCAGTTTTTCGATGTTGATTTGCTGGGTTTCAGCGATAATGTTTCCCGAAAGGACAGTTTGTCCCATCAGGTTGGTGATGCGGTAGGTTTCCTTTGGTAGAGACGTTGCGCGCAACGTCTGTACAAACAGGATGTCGTTGGCGGGATTGGGGTAGACCACCAAGGTCCCTGAGCCCGTCGAAGGGCCGTCTTCCTCGATGCCGTTGTGCAATTGGGCATAAATGGCGTCGCAGTCATCGCGGTTGATTTTGAAAATCAGGTTTCCTTCGACCCAATAGCAGCGCAAACCAGTCACGCGGTAGCCTTTGTCTCGGTTCATCAACCGTTCGGGGAAGAAACTGGTGAGGTGGCCAACGCCGCTCACTATGTTGCCACTGAAACGGCCGTTTTCGTCGCTTACGCGTAACATCCGATAGGTCTTGCCATCATATTCGTAGTTCTCCACGGCATCCACATGCATGATGAGGCTTTCGGTGCCCACCTTGATTTCCCATTCATCTCCCACGTTGGCGGTGAGGTCGTAGAGTGTGGTGAACTCCTGTAAGTCTTTGTTCCACCAATATACCTTGCCGTTTTCTTCATAGACATATTCGTGCGTGACTTCGGTGAAGATGATGTCACGGTCATATTGCGTATTGCTGCGGATGATGATCTTGGGGCGTTGGGTGCCTATGGTGGTGTCGGCGGCATATTCCAGATGCTGGTAGGTGGTGCTGCCGTCGTCGTTGAGGATTTCGTAGTACCATTCGGAATTGTCGGGCAGAAGCGGTTCCCTTGGATTGTTTGTGGCGATATAGGATAGTTCAATCTTATGGATAGAATTTCTATAACTGTAAAGCATATCGTTTTGTTGCTGCAGGTGGCCTTCATCGTAGAGGTAGAAGTCGGATTGCCAAATGCCATATCCCCACGTATCGCCGTCCCATTTCTCAAAGGTGACCGTGGCGGGATAGCCCAGCTCGTTCAATTCATAGACTGCACGATGGGCATCCACAAATGCATCGTCATGCCAAAGTTTGATTTCTGCGAGGGTGAGACGACCATTTGGATTGAAGTGGTATTGCACCAGTTTCTGGTTTTCCCACACGCCATTGTTTCGTTTTTGTGTCAAGATGCTGGTCCTGTGTCCTAGTGCATCATAGCCATAGGTAATCAGAATGGTGCTGTCGTTGTATTTTTCGGTTTGCGAACTGACCAAAAGGCTGTCTTCGTTGAAGGTGCGGATTTCTCGGCTGAGGGTCAACCAATCGCCCGAAGTTCCATTGGTATAGCCATCGGTGGTGATGATGACTTCATTTTCAAGGTATTCATAGTTTTTAATGGAGGTGGTGCTAACAAACCGTTCTTCTGTTTGTAACCGTCGAAGTCCGTCATAAGTGTATGATATGCTGTCTTCCAAAATCAACGGGTCGTTGATTGAATGGTGGTCGTTATAATATATGGTAAAAGCTATGAGAAGGCCGTCATCATAGACATAGCGGTTTAGGTAAGAAGCGAGTCCCAAGTAGATGTCATAATAAGAGTCATGTTGTTCAATGACATGAAGGTCGGAATCGTAAACAAACCAATCTGTATGGCCATAGTCGTCACCCTCATCATCATAAGGATAATTAATTGAAAAAGCGTCTTGTATATATAGTAATCCGTTTGGATAGTATTCGAAACGGGCTTGGAAATCACCATATTCACTGCCCATGCTGCTATTAGGGTCCAACTCAATGACGGCGCTGTCGGGCTGGCAGAGGAAGCCGTAATAGTCATTGGGGTTAATGCTTGTTTCAAATACCGCTATATCGTATAGCGCGTCGCAGTTTTCTGGTTGCATAAACACTTCGAAATTCTTCCAAATACATCCCTTGTTTTCAAATAACCCCATCACATAGATATCGCTGGAAATGGCTTTGATTTTGTTTGCCCCGGCACTGCCGTTAAAAGGAAACTGATACACAAAGGTTTGCGAACTGTTTTTACATATTTCATACTCCAATCCATGAGGATATGCATAACAGTAATAAAAATCGCCATTATGGGCACAAAGACAATTGACTATGTCATACGCATCAAAAGAAGCGACTCTTTTACCATTTTTCCAAACTGCGGAAAACGAATAAGTATCACCATCAGCGTCAAGATTGTAATAACCAAGGGTAAAAACAGAGTCGTTGTCTATCGAAATTTCTTCTGCGACAGATCCTATAATATAGCCTGTAGGTTCATACGAATATTTGATTTGGCTTTTTTCCCATACTGTAGCGTTGGTGTTTTCTTCAGTGACATAGCCGCAAAAATAAGGTATCCCGGTGTTCGGGTTCACTTCGGCATCGTATATGAAACTGGCATGTGTGCCGTCGCCCAACTGCCAATGGGTTGTGAAGTCGGTTCCTTTCCAAACCGTTGCCACAGTGTTGTTGTCGTCGTTCGTGTAATGTCCAGCGTAATAAAGCGTGTCGCCAGAGCAATAGATGTCGATGATGCGGATGCCTGTTAGGCCTTCTGTCGTGACATAGAGTTCGTTATTTTTCCACACTTCAGTATAACGGAAAGAGTTGCCATTGAAGATGTTCACCATCCAATACAGATTTCTATTGGAATCATTTGCGATGGTTTTTGGAATGGCATTCAGGTCGGTTTTTTGAACCGTAAAAAGGATTTGACTATTTTGATAAAGGGCGGCAATTTTCTTGTTGTTTTCAAGATAATAGCCCACCGAATAAATGTCTTGCGCGGTGGCGTTCAAGGTCAGTGTCATGATGGCCAAGATGGTGAATAGTTTTTTCATGGTTTCTATTTTTTTTGTTTGTTTTTCCTGTTTTTTGTTTCGGTTTGTAGGGCTGTTACAGGTTGCTGAGCTTGTCGAAGCACCGTGGCAGCCGCTATGCCGTTTTGCGTGCGGTTGCCGTGATACGACAG
This sequence comes from Bacteroidales bacterium, assembly GCA_016285355.1. Next base: position 49,444 of record JAEEQP010000007.1, on the reverse strand, counting down.
CCCTACAAACGTTTGCAACGCAAAATTAGAAAATTTCCCAACAGGAAAAGCGTTTTGTCAAGCCCCCAAGAGGGTTTGTCTATCATTATTTGAAAATGTGAAAACATAAAAAATTGGATTTCAATTTGTTGCAAAATCGAAATCCAATCGTTGTCTATGGGGTTGTCTATGCTGTTGCAGCGGTAAATACATAAAATTTTGTGTATTTATAATTGGCTTTTAAGCCAAAAACCAAAGAAACGGTCATCTATACGATAGGAACCTTGCTCTGTTGTTATCAGGTCTTTGTCCAACAACTGGCGCAAGGCCGACTGCACCGAACTGGCCGATGCCAGGTTGTGTTTTTTGATGAAAGCCACCGATTGCGTTTGTTTAGCCTTGCCTTCAACGGCAATGGCTTTCAGCACTTGCCGCTGCTTTTCGCTCAAACCATAGTACAGGGACTCAAAGACGTTTTCATTGTCGGAGACACGTTTTATCAATGCTTCATTGATAATGGTTGGCGAGCAATCCTTTTCGGTCATGTAAAAGGCCAAATACAATACGGCTTGCATATACCAAGTGTGGCCTTCCAAGGTATCATATAGGTTTTCAACCCATTCGGGAGCGCAAGTTTTGCCAAACTGGGCGAACATCTTTATGGCAAAATCGACATATTTCTCCTTTGCGATGGCATTGAGGCTCATCATGCTCGAACTGTTATAAAAAGGTTTTGAAACTGTGGCGAACATGTTTTGAATGATGTGCCGTTGGCTGCCGGCAAAGATGAAAGTGGCGTTGTTGCAGTGTTGGATATAAGTGCGTAGCAGGGCTTCCACATTCTTTTCGGGGTATTTTTCAATCTGCTGGAACTCGTCGATGGCCACAACGCAAGGCCGCTTGGCTTCTTCCAAATACTGGAAAATCTCCTCCAACGACTTTTGAGAATCTTTGATGTCACCGAGACCGAAAGAGCCATTCATCATGCCTGCTTCGTCAAAGCCGATGGTGAATTGGATGGACTTTACCACTTTCACGAACAACTCCATGAGTTGCTTGTCTTTGGCTTTCAGGCTTCTGCAAATACGATTGCCTAACAGAAACACAAAATCATTAAGGTTCATGGTGGGGTAAATGTCGATGAAGAAGGTGTGGCAACTGTTTTTGATGATGTCTTGGTTGAAGCAATGTTCGATGAGGCCAGTTTTGCCCATGCGTCGAGGCGAAATGAGCACCGTGTGGCTGTGGCCTAATATGTTCTGAACCAACTGCCGTGTTTCGTTTTCGCGGTCGCAAAAGTATTCGGGCGAAACATAGCCCGAAGTGATGAATGGATTGTAAATCATGGCGTTCAAATTTTGGCAAAGATAATCATTTTATTTTTATCATACTAAAAACATCATAAAATTTTCATCATAAAAATAAAATGATAACATAAAAGGGTAGAAAAAATCTCCCAAAATTGATTTTTTGAGAGATTTTAAAACTATTTTGAACGATTTAACTGCGTTGAATACAGGGCATTTCTTGATGAAAGCAATTTCATTACTTCTTCGGTTTCAATTCGTCGAAAATCATATTGTGGAGGTTCTCAATCGGGACGCGTACCTGCGCCATCGTGTCGCGGTCGCGCACGGTGACGGTGTTGTCCACCAAGGTGTCGTTATCGACGGTGACGCACATTGGCGTGCCGATGGCATCTTGTCTTCTGTAACGCTTGCCGATAGAGTCCTTCTCCTCGTATTGGCACATGAAGTCAAACTTCAGCGAGTCGATGATTTCGCGGGCCTTCTCCGGCAGACCGTCTTTCTTGACTAACGGCAGCACCGCGACCTTGTAAGGTGCCAGGATGGCCGGCAGCTTCAGCACCACGCGCTCCGAGCCGTCTTCCAACTTCTCCTCGGTGAAGGCGTTGCTGAACATGGCGAGGAACATGCGGTCGAGGCCGATGGAGGTCTCGATGACGTAAGGTGTGTAGCTCTCGTTGGTGTCGGGGTCGAAGTATTGGAGCTTCTTGCCCGAGTATTTGGCGTGGGCGGAGAGGTCGAAGTCGGTGCGGCTGTGGATGCCTTCCAGCTCCTTGAAGCCGAAGGGGAAGTCGAATTCGATGTCGGTGGCGGCGTTGGCGTAGTGGGCCAGCTTCTCGTGGTCGTGGAAACGGTATTTCTCGGCAGGCAGACCTAATGAGAGGTGCCAGTTGAGGCGTTCCTGCTTCCAGTGTTGGAACCATTCGAGCTCCGTGCCAGGGCGGACGAAGAACTGCATCTCCATCTGCTCAAACTCGCGCATACGGAAAATGAACTGACGCGCCACAATCTCGTTGCGGAAGGCCTTACCCGTCTGGGCGATGCCGAACGGAATCTTCATGCGGCCGGTCTTCTGCACGTTGAGGTAGTTGACGAAGATGCCTTGTGCCGTCTCGGGACGCAGATAGATGGTGTCGGAGCCGTCGGCCACGCTACCCATCTTGGTGGCGAACATCAGGTTGAACTGACGCACGTCGGTCCAATTTCGGGTGCCGCTGATGGGGCAAACGATTTCCAGGTCGAGGATGAGCTGTTTGATGGCATCGAGGTCGTTTTTCTCCATGGCACCATACAGGCGGTGGCTGATTTCCTCAATCTTAGCCTTGTGTTCCAACACACGTGGGTTGGTGGTCACAAACTGTTCCTCGTTGAAAGCGTCACCGAAGCGTTTGCGGGCTTTCTCCACCTCTTTATTAATCTTCTCCTCAATCTTGGCCATATAATCCTCAACGAGTACATCGGCGCGATAGCGTTTCTTGCTGTCGCGGTTGTCGATGAGCGGGTCGTTGAAGGCGTCGACGTGGCCCGAGGCCTTCCAAGTGGTGGGATGCATGAAGATAGCGGCATCGATACCGACGATGTTTTCGTGCATCTGCACCATGGCCTTCCACCAGTATTCGCGGATGTTCTTCTTCAACTCCACGCCGTTTTGGCCGTAGTCGTAAACGGCTGAAAGTCCGTCATAAATCTCGCTCGAAGGGAAAATGAAACCGTATTCCTTCGCATGAGCGGTTATTTTCTTGAAAAAATCTTCTTGGTTCATAGTTGCCTGATTTATTGTTGTTTACTTGATTTTCTTAATGAGTTCTTTTGTCGTAATATCGTGCATTTTTGCAAAAGCAAACCATTTCTTGCCCAAGTCTTTGAGTGAGGCTCCGATGTGATAGATTTCATCATCGATGAGAAGGAAACGGTCGTGTGCTTTGTTGAATTGTTGGACTGAAATTGGTGGATATTGGGTGTTATGCCGATTAATATCCAACTGCATCTTTTGACTGATATGTTGGGTGTATATGGTTGCTGAAACGCCGTCTTGTCTTTTATCCAACAAGGAAAGCACGGTGTCGTCTACATAATTGTCAATCAATACGATAGACTTATTTGCTTTCCTGACAAGGTCAGAGGCGAAACGGTATGCGTCAAAGACTTGTCCATCAAAAAAGATGCCTTGTTGGGGAGTTGTGTTGGCGTCTAATCTTTTGAACACCTCGTCAATGCGTTTATCAGTCTCGATTTGATGGTATTCGATGTTTGAAAGACGCTGGAAAACTTGAGCGTTGTTCGTAAGGAAATGCCGCATGGAAGTAAACGCACGCATAATGCGAATGTTAGCCTCAATGGCCGTTGGTGAACGTAGGACGCTGCTGAGCATGGCAATGCCATTTTCGGTGAAGGCGTATGGAAGATATCGATCTCCTCCCCAACTTGAGATGCCATTTTGGCATTTCAAGATTTCTTGTTCTTCTTTGGATAGTTGAAACATGAAATCTGACGGAAACCTTTCTATATTTCTTTTGACTTGTCTGTTAAGTTGCCCTGTTTCAACGCTATACAATAAAGCAATATCACGGTCAAGCATCACTTGAACACCTCTAATTGTGTAGATGAGATGTTCAATATTAATAGATTGGATGTCGCAAATTGCATTATCCAATTGTTCACTCTTTGCAATTGTTTGAACTTTTGCTACCGATTTTTCCTTTATCTGTTTCGCCATTGAAACAACCATTAAATAATCAGCATCGCATCACCGTATGTGAAGAAGCGGTATTTCTCGGCGATGGCTTCCTTGTAGGCTTTCATCAGCAGGTCGTAACCAGCGAAGGCCGCCACTTCCATCATCATGGGCGACTTGGGCAGGTGGAAGTTGGTTATCATGGCATTGGCCACTGAGAAGGTATACGGCGGGAAGATGAACTTGTTTGTCCAGCCTTTGTAGGGCTTGATTTTGCCGCTGATGGTCTGAGCGGTCTCTAGGGCTTTCAGCGAGGTGGTGCCCACGGCAAAGACGGTGTTGTGGCGTTGGTTGGCCTCGTTGACCAAGGTGCAGCAGTTTTCATCGATGTACATCTCCTCCGAGTCGGGCTTGTGCTTGGTGAGATCTTCCACTTCAATGTCGCGGAAGTTGCCCATGCCAGGATGCAGGGTCAGTTCGGCGAAAGAAGCACCGATGATTTCAAGACGTTTCATCAGGATTTTGCTGAAGTGCATGCCTGCAGTAGGAGCCGAAACGGCACCTTCCACCTTGGCGTAGATGGTCTGAAAATCTTCAGCGTCTTCGGGGCGTTCGTCACGGTTCAGTTCTTTCGGGATGGGCGTGTGGCCAAGTCCTGAAAGGGTCTTTTTGAACTCGTCGTAGGTGCCATCATAAAGGAAGCGCAACGTGCGGCCACGCGAGGTGGTGTTGTCGATGACTTCAGCCACCAATTCGTCGCCGTCGCCGAAATACAGCTTGTTGCCGATGCGGATTTTACGCGCCGGGTCAACGAGCACGTCCCAAAGGCGGCTCTCGTGGTCTAATTCGCGGAGTAGCAGCACTTCAATCTTGGCACCGGTCTTTTCCTTCTCACCATAGAGTTTGGCAGGAAACACCTTAGTATTATTAATAACGAACACGTCGCCGTCTTTCACATAGTCCACCAAGTCCTTGAAAATGCGGTGCTCGATTTTGCCAGTCTTGCGGTCAACGACCATCAAGCGGGCTTCGTCGCGGTTTTGCGTAGGCTGCAACGCAATCAGCTCGCTCGGCAGGTTGAATTTGAATTGAGAGAGTTTCATTTATATAAAGTTTGATATTCCTTTGCTCAATAAAGGCGTGCAAAGATAATGCAGGACAAAAGTTTTGTCAAGTTTTTTTATTAAAGTATTGGTTTTCAGCCTTGTTTCTGCTGTTTTTCCTCTTGTTCCTTCTTCCACTCCTTAAATGCATCCCCTGTGTCGATAATATGCTGCTTCAACTTTTCCAAAGGCCAGGCATCCTCAACTTTGAAGTCACCAATGCGGGTGCGTCTTAAAGATTTCAGGCAGGCACCGTTGCCCAAGGCTTTGCCGAAGTCATTGGCAAGGCTGCGGATGTAGGTGCCTTTGCTGCAAGTGACCTCAAAGTCGAGTTCGGGGAAGCGGTCGAGGCTGATTTTGAAATCGTCAATGCGGACATCGCGGGCTTTCAGCTCGATTTCCTCGTCGGAACGGGCGTAGTCAAAGGCACGTTTTCCCTTGATTTTGATGGCGGAATACTTTGGCGGATATTGCTTTAGGTCGCCGATGAACTGCTGTCGTGCCGCTTCAATTTGCTCTGGCGTGATACCGTCGGTGGGGTAGAAGGCATCAGGCTCACTCTCAAAATCGAAAGTCGGTGTAGTCTGGCCGAGCAAAATCGTTCCAGTGTATGTTTTCACCTGTGCTTGAAACGTGTCAATCTGTTTGGTCATCTTACCTGTGCAAAGGATGAGCAAACCTGTAGCCAAAGGATCCAACGTACCCGCATGTCCGACTTTCAGTTTGCGGATGCCATAACAACGGTTGACCAAGGAACGGATGAAGTTGACCGTGTCGAACGACGTCCAGTCTAAAGGCTTGTCGATGAGGATGACCTCGCCGTCTTCAAAATGGAACATCAGGCGAAAATTATGGCAACGATACCCACAATGGCACAATACACGGCAAACCAAATCAGCTTGCCCTTCTTCACGATGTTAATCATCCATTTGCAGGCGAAGCAACCCGAGATAAAGGCAGCCAAAAAGCCGACGAGGGCGGCCACAGGCGAGATGCCGTCCATGGCTTGGCTGAAGCCGACTTCAATGATGTCCTTGACATCGAGCAAGGCCTCACCGAGGATGGGCGGAATGACCATCAGGAAGGAGAACTGAGCGAGTTTTTCCTTTTTGTTGCCGAGGAGCAAACCTGTCGCAATCGTTGAGCCAGAACGCGACAAACCCGGCATCACGGCGCAAGCCTGGGCAATACCGATGACAAAGGCGTTTGAGGGGCTGATGTCCTCTTTTTGGCGCGGCTTGGCGAAGTAAGAGAAGGTGAGCAGCGAAGCCGTCACCAAAAGCATGATGCCCACGATGAGCAGACCTGAGCCGAAGACTTCTTCCACCTTGTCCTTGAAGAGGAAGCCCACGATGGCCACTGGAATCATGGAAATCAGAATGTTGATGGCGTATTTTGTGCCGCCGTTGAGGTTTTGGTAACTGCTCCAGGATTGTTTAGTAAACAAGTCCTTGAAAATCCACACGATTTCCTTCCACAGGATGACCAAGGTGCTGCACACGGTGGCCACATGGAGCAACACGGTGAAAGTGAGGTTAGAAGAGCCGTCGTCGAGGCCGAAAAGTGCCTGACCAATGGCTAAATGTCCACTACTGCTGACGGGCAGATATTCCGTCAGACCTTGAAGAATGCCTAAGATTAATGCTTGTAACCAGTCCATAGTTCGTTGTTTTTAATGCTGAATGCGGAATGTGGAATGCTGAATGGGTTGAAGTTTATCGTCGCTTTGCGCCATTCCTCATTCAGCATTCATAATTCAGAATTTATTTTTTCTTCCAGAATATTGCTACGATTTCGACGACAAAGCCCGCCAAAACCAAGATGGGAGCCAGTGTAAGCCGTTGGAAATTAAACATTTGTTCGTTGAAAACATCAGGGTCGGTGGAGCCACCACCAATCATCAAAATGAAGCCCACTGCGATGAGTGCAATGCCGATGAGCACGATGATGTAGTTCTGTTTGCCGAAGGGCATGACTTTCTGTTCGTCAGCGACTTCGGGTGTCTTTGCTTTTGTCTTTGTTTCTTTTGCCATATTGTGTTGTTTAATTGTTTATCGTTTAATTGTTTAATTGTTTAATTGTTTGGTTGGGCGTTTCGACAGGCTCAACGACCCTTAAGCGTATAGTCGGTCGACATCAGCGTTGAGGTATTTTCGCAAAGCGGAACGTGTGGAAAGTCCGCCGAGGAGGATGCCCAATATGATGATGCCGACAAAAATGCCGATGATAATTCTATAGTCTTGAACAAGAGCCAGTTCGGGAAGCCGTTTCATGAGACCATAAAGAAGTCCAGCCAACATAATGTCAGCGATTAAGGCACCAAAGAAGCCTTGTGATATACCGCTCTTGATGAAGGGTCGACGGATATAGGAAGCCGTGGCACCCACCAACAACATGCTGCGCACCAAAAAGCGTTTCGCATAGATGGAGAGGCGTAAAGTGTAGCGTATCAGCGCAATGGCGATGAAGAGAAGTGCAATGCTGGCGATAATCAGCGCGAAGCCGATGCGCTTGACGTTCTGGTCGATGAGGTTAACCAAAGACTTCTGGTAATAGATTTCCTTGACGTTGGGGTTTTTGAGCAGTTGTGTCTCGATGACGCTGAGGCTGTCATTATTGGCCCACTCAGCGTTGAAGTTCACATTAATGGAAGGCAGGAGCGGGTTTTCCTCGTTGCCGAGCCATTGCAGGAAGTCTTCGCCGAGGTCTTCACTCAGGCGTTGGATGGCCTCCTCCTTGGTGATGTATTCCGTTGATTTCACTGCGGGCATGGCCTCAAGTTCTTTTTGCAATTGCAGGATGTTGGCTTCCTTCGCGTTGCTGTTCATTACTACTTCGAAACCGATGTTTTCTTTGAGGTGTTTGGAGAGTTTCTGCGCATGCATCATGAGCAGGGCAAACACACCTAAGAGGAAGAGTACCAGCGCGATACTCATCATCGACATGAAATAGGACCCTGCCACGCGGCGTTTGCTTGAACTCTTTTCGGACATCTTTACTTCGGTAAACTCAGTAACCACATCGTGAATAAAACGGCAAAGATAGGGGAATTATTTGATAAACCTCCAAAGAAATCCTATTTTTACATTGTTATCGAGAGCATCAGATAATTTCGTCATTCCACAAAGCCTTGAAAAAGTCTATCACATAATACAAATCAACCTCTCCACTTCGACGGCTGATACGGTCGCGGGACACGAGAATCTGTTTCACATTCGGATGTTCCTTGGCGAATTCGGTAAGACCTTTTTTATGGCTGGTTTGAACCGTATCCGTCGACTTGATTTCAATTGCCACCCGAGCATCACCGATAACAGCATCCACTTCAATGTCGTCGTAAGTGTGCCAGTATGTCAATTTTTCCTCGCTATTTTTGTAGCCAAGATAAGCCACAATTTCCTGCATTACAAGATGCTCAAAGGCATGTCCGTATTCGGGAGTCTTGGGGGCGAGATGATGACGGCCGGTCAAATAGTTGGCAATGCCCACATCGAAAAAATAGAATCGGGAAGCCTTGGTGAGCTTTCGTTTGATGACTTTCCTGTAAGCTGGCACCTCAAAGCCCAACAATGTATCACAAAGTATCTGGTAATAGGCCTTGACCGTATTGGCCGAAACGCCGCAATCTGTGGCCACGTTTTCATAATTGAGCATTTCGCCGTCCGAGATGGCGGCCACTTCCAAAAAACGGATAAAGTCGTCCACTTTTTGCACGGCGGCTTCCTCTATGATTTCTTCCTTTAGATAGAGTTCAATATAGGATTTGAGACGGTTTCGGGCATTTGCCACCATATAATGTCGAGGAATCATGCCGTTTTGTATGGCACGGTCAAGGTCAAAATCTGGAATTTCTGCGCTGACTAAGGGAAATAGTGTCTCCGGGATAGCACGGCCGCCGAGATTGTTGGCACCGCTCTTTTTCAGTTTGCGTGCGCTGGAGCCGCTGAGAATAAAGAAAAGACCTTTGTTCACCATCAGCCAGTGGACTTCGTCCAACAAGTCAGGCACTTTTTGAATTTCATCCACAATGACCAATGTTTCCGGCGGAAAGCGAAGCAAACTTTCCCGGAACGTTTCAGGATGTTGTTGGAAACGATTTCTCAGTTCAGAGTTCAGAAGGTCGATGTAAACGGCCTTAGGGAAGCGTTCTTTCAACAGCGTGGACTTACCTACCTGACGCCCGCCAAACAAGAACATTGCTTCGTCCAAGCGGTTCTCTATGTCAAATATTCTATGGTACATAACAAACTTGAATTTCCTCAAATCAATTGCGGATATTCTCATAAAATCCGCAACGTAATTGCGGATATTCTTGAAAAATCCGCAACGACGCTGCAAAAATAGTAAAGATTATTGGATTGGCAAATTTTGACAGAAAAAAAGCCAAAGAAAGCCCCAAAACCAAACCCTGTCGCCTTGGGTCGGTTGGGCTTTCGATGGATTTTCTCGCTTTCCGTACTTCCTAATGTTTCACAAATTTCCGCGTTTCGCTTGCAACGGTGATGAAATACATACCCTCGGGCAATCCCGACACATCAATCTGTTGGTTTTCAGCGGTGATGTTTCCAGAAAGGACGGTTTGACCCATCAGGTTGGTGATGCGGTAGGTCAGGTCTGGTAGAGACGCACGGCCGTGCGTCTCAACGAATAAGACGCCGTTGGTCGGGTTAGGATAAACCATCAAGGTCCCTGAGCCTGTCGAAGGGCCGTCCTCTTCAATCCCATGCAATTCCTCATAAATGGCATCGCAGTCCTCGTCGCCGATTTTGAAGACCAATTCGTCCTCAATCCAATAACAGCGCAGACCATCTACACGAATGCCGTCGCCGTTGTCCATCAGCCTTTCGGGGAAGAAACTGGTAAGGTGGCCGATGCCGCATACAATGTCGCCGCTGAAAAGGTCGTCGGGGTCGCTTACGCGCAGCATCCTATAGGTTCTGCCTCCGAATTCGATTTCTTCAACCGCATCCACATGCATCACGAGGCTTTCCGTTCCGACCTTGATTTCCCACTCATCGCCCGCTTCGGCTCCAAAGTCATAAAGCACGGTGAACTCTTCCAAGGTCTTGTTCCACCAAAACAATTTGCCGTTGCGTTCATAAACGTATTCATGTGTCACATCGGTGTGTACGTCCTTGTCGTAAAGCGTGTTGATTTTCACAAGGATATGCGTCGGTTCATTGCCGACAACGGTGTCGCCTGCTTGATACATGTATTGATACGTAATGCTGCCGTTCTCGTTCTGGATTTCGTAGTACCATTCTCTCGGAGTGATGTCTTCGATAAAGTTCTGGAAATAATCCCAATAAGTAGCATTCTGATAGGCTTCCTTGCTGCCGACCGGAACATGGATGGGGATATTGGGGTCGTAGAAATAAACGGCACCATAACCGGCAAAAGTGTACTGGTCAAGTTCAGGCGGTGTCGGATTGCAGGAATAGATTTCGCTGAAACGAGTATTTCTGAAAACATAGTTCTCAATATGGGCGACCGATGCCGGAATTCTCAAAACACCTGTGAAATTCACACAGTCTGAAAAGGCTGCACCGTAGAGATGGGTGACACCATTTCCCATATCAAGGTCGGAGAATAGGCAATGGTCAAACGCCATATTATGAATGGAAGTCACCGAATTGGGGATGACCAAAGTGCCTGTAAAGGCGGATTCAGAAAAAACAGCATGGTTGATGGTACTCAACGATTCGGATATTTTGAGTTCACCAGTGAGATTGTGGCAATACTCAAAAGCCCTTGTCCCTATATTAGTCACTGAGTTAGGGATGATGAGTGAACCGGAAAAGTCGCTGTTGGCGAAAGCAAAAGCACCAATTGTGGTTAGCGAATCGGAAAGGGTGAGCGCACCCGAGAAATGGCTATATCGGAAAGCGTAGTCGCCAATGGTCCTGACCGAATTGGGAATCACAAGGTCGCCACCGTTGCCGCAACCATAAAAAGCGTTTTCACCGATAGCAACAATATAGTCGGGGATGACGGTGGTTTTGCATCCCACAAACAGTGTGCTGTCGTCTCTGGTAATGATGGCATTGTTTTCGGAATAGAAACGCGGGTTGTTCTCGTCAACCGTGATGGTCTCCATAGAGGGTTCCAAGGTAAACACGCTCGCATAAACGGTCGTGAGGGAAGCAGGAATATATAGCGAAGTCAAAGAGGAGCAATCGCTAAAGGCCTCGTGGAAGATTGTCGTTACGGTATTGGGAAGGGTGATTGAGGCGATGCCGCTACAGGATTGGAAGGCTCTGTGCCAGATGGTGGTGACGCCTTCCTGCAATTCGACGGCTTGCAATCCCGTGCAAGCGTAAAAAGAATGGTCGCCAACATCGGTGATGCTGCCTGGTATGACCAGCGTTCCCGTCAGGCCGTCACATTCGAAAAAGGCATTATCGTCAATGGCGGTCACGGTGTAAGTCTCTCCTTCGTAAATCACCGTGGAAGGCAGGTTCAAAGTGCCTTGGGGCATTTCGTAGCCTTCCCACCAAAAACCGGTGGGATAGAGCGGTTGGTTGGGATGGGTCACTTTGACGGTCTTTTGTTCCTCATCTGTAATGATATAATAAAGCGTCTGACCTGTTTCGCAGACTGCCGAGAAGTCGAACCACTCCGAGCCAGGGGCTGCTGGGATAGCCCCATCAATTTCGATGTCATCAACGCAAATGGCGGATTGAGATGTCTCAAAACCCTCCCAAAAGAAATGACGAATGGCGACATAGACCTCTTGACCGACATATTGGCTCAAATCAACGGAATATTGAGTCCATTCGCCAGGATGAAAGGGATTGAAAGTAAGAGTCCATTCTTGCAAGGTAGTAAAAGCCATAGGGTCGTCGTTTACCGTAGTGGATATGGATAAAGCCCAATGTTCGGCGGGTTGAGACTCATCCAATGGAATCACCCAGAGACTGATAAGGCTGTAGTCCTCATTCAAAACCAATCGTGGAGAAACGAGATACTCATTTGGCGCAAGGGAGTCACCAGTGGCATAATCCCTAGAATAAGACAACGCCATCCCATTGGAATTGTGGCCCATTCCGCCAATGGAAGGTTCCCAACAATGGCCGTCGCCGTCGGTATCAAGAGTGGTCCAACCTTGAAGGGTGCCGTCTTCAAAGTCGAAAAAGACTTGCTGTGCCACGCCACCGAGGGCGAAGGCAAACAAAATTGTTAGTGCTAATAAGAGTCTTTTCATTGTTGTATGTTTTTGATTGTTATTCATTTATTCGTTTCGGTTTGTAGGGCTGTCACACCGTGGCAGCCGCCTTGGGTTTTCCGTGTGCGGCTGCCGTAATACGACAGCCCTACAAGACTGGGATTAACGTATTACAAATTTCCGTGTTTCGTCTGCAATGGTGATGAAATACATTCCCTCGGGCAATCCCGACACATCAATCTGTTGGTTTTCAGCGGTGATGTTTCCTGAAAGGACGGTCTGACCCATCAGGTTGCTGATGCGGTAGGTTTGGTCCGGTCGAGACGCACGGACGTGCGTCTCAACGAATAAAACGCCGTTGGTCGGGTTAGGATAAACTGCCAAGGTCCCTGAGCCTGTCGAAGGGCCGCCCTCCTCGATGCCGTGTATGTCGCTGAGAATCGCGTCGCATTCCTCCTCGCCATCGAGATTAAACACCAGCTCGTCCTCAATCCAGTAGCAGCGCAGACCCTCCACACGGAATCCATCCGCGTTACGCATCAATCGCTCCGGGAAGAAACTCGTCAGGTGGCCAATGCCACAAACAATGTCGCCGCTGAAAAGGTCGTCGGGGTCGCTGACGCGCATCACACGATAGGTTCTACCCTCGTATTCGACGTAATCCACAGCATCCACAGTCATGGTGAGTGGAGGCTCTATGCCGACCATGATATCCCAGCTGTCGCCAACCTCGGCTTCGTAGTCATAAAGCACGGTGAAACTATGAGTGCGCTTGTTCCACCAATACAACTTGCCGTTGAGTTCAAAGACATACTCATGCGTCACCTCCTGATGCACTCCCTTGTCGTAGAGCGTGTTGATTTTCACAAGGATATGGGTCGGCTCGTCTTGAATAATGGTGTCGCCTGCCTGATACATATATTGGTAGGTGATACTGCCGTTCTCATTCTGGATTTCATAGTACCATTCAGGATGGCTCGGCGGTGTGACAGTAGTTTGTTCGCAATCATATCCCCCTTCATGATAAAGCATCTCGCCATCGTTAACATAACAACGAAGGTATTCTATCTCACTTGCATCAAAGATTTCCCATCCATTACAAACATAAACGCTGGGGAACAAGCCTCTCTCATAGCCGATTCCCTCCATGATTTTCCCACTATAATAAATCGGAAGATTCTCCTCATAATACCTGACCCATTGCGTGCGGTAAGTGTGCCCATTCCAAGTCGCACTGCCAACGCTGTCGACAATCACCTGATGCGTACAATCACCCACTTCGTAATCCCACGATTCGCCCGCTTCGGCATCAAAGTCATACAAGGTCGTGAAAGCGTTTGTGGTCGGATTGAACCAATACACCTTGTTGTCTTCTTCATACACATATTCGCCGCCGTCATGTCCCGTATCAACAAAACGCTGATCGATGATGCTGCACTGATGGCCTTGGATAATCGTGTCGCCTTCCACGAAAAACCTCTGATATTCAGGATGCGTGCTCCATGGGTTGAACACATCGAAATACCACTCCGCGCCTTGGGGTGCGAACGTCGCAGGTGCTCCATCGCTGTTCATCACGCAGTCGTCAAACTCCTCGTTGTCCCAAATCAGGTTGCCGTTCTCGTGATAGCACAAAAGAGTTATAAACGCACCACCCATGCCTTCACTACCGCTGTTCAAGAAACCGAATGTGCTGCCCACGCCTTCAATCCAATATTCATCAACTTCAGTTGGCGGATAACCAAAAGAGTATGCCCCAAGGCCTAATTGCCGCCTCATGGTGCCATCCACCTCAACCTCTGATTCTTCCATCACCATCAGCTGTTGGCCCATCCAGTTCACAGTGACAGTATCGCCCACGTTCAAGTTGAAATCATAGAGCAGAACCTCATCCTGGTAATTTTGGGATATTTTTCTACGATAATACACTCTTCTATCCTCTTCGCGAACCGCACCTGCTTTTGCGATTCCATATTTACTTTTCGTCCAAACTATTTTATAGTCAACTCCATCCAAGGTAATATCATCCCTAATGCTTTGGATTTCAGTATGGTAATCATTCGGATAGTTCTGGTTGGCACTTATGCAAACCACATTCCATTTTTGGCGCTGGTTACCTTCTTTAATCATCGGGACATAGTCATGGAAATACGGGTCACTATAGATTAATTCCCCGTCTTGATAAACCTCGCCCAAATGGTAGGCAGAACCGTCCAAAGGGAATGCTTGGATAGCATACAGCAATCCATAATTGCTGCCAATGCCTTCAATCCAATTCCAGTCATGAGGATGATCGCCTTCCTCGCAATTACTGTCAAACCAAAAACGATTTCTCATGCTTCCGTTAATTCCAATCTCGTCAATATCAAATACTGACATCCAATATTGTCCTTCATATTCAAAACCATCACACACGGAAAGAGAGAAGTCATAAATGAGTCGTTCCGTATTCGGTTCCATATCCAAATACAAATACTGGGGCACATTTTCCTCCGAGAACAACCTAAAATACCATTTGCCATCTGTTTCCACACGAATACCGCCAAAGCAATCCCCGTCGATGACGGTTCCAAAAGACGTGCATTTAATCACTTTATGATAAGTTGTGCCGTCCACAATCGTATCACCTTTTATTCCAATCTGGATATAGGGTGCCCAATCCAGATACAGGTTTCGGTAATAGATAGCCCAACGCATGTTGTCATACGGAAAATCTTCTCGAATATGGTCTGCATCCGAAATGCTCTTCCAATACTCTCCACCACCGTCGAAATACAGATGGTTGTCAGCACCTTTGAAAAGATGCGCGTTTTCGCCGCCTGGAGCGATATCAACAAGGGGAAGGTGCTCGCCAATTTCAATGAAATGCTCACCATGGTCGGTGGAATAAGAAAGAACTGCCTGAAGTCCCATGAAGTGAGGCGTGTACACAACTCCTTCATCGCTAATGGCCAAACTCGTTCCATCAAACAGATAGAAGCCTGGAATATGCTGGAAACCAACACTACTTCCATCGGCATTATAGCCACATGCCACCACATTGCCTTCGGGGTCGAAAGCCATGTCTTTGATGTTAATGCCTTCTGCGGCAACGAGTTCCCAGCTTTGGATGTCGGAAAGGGTGGAATGATAGATACCAATACTATTGGACCTAAAACTATTATCAACGCTAACATAAACATCTCCGTTTTCGCTGACAATAAGGTCCGTAACCGATTTGTTTTCCGTCAATTCCGCCACAAACTCAATTACACAGCCGTTCCATGTCTCACCGCCGTCAAGAGTATAGTTGATTTCTCCTGCTTCAGCCCATACTACGAAAATATCATTGGTTACGGCATATAAACCAGTTTTTGGGGGATACGCACAATAGGGTGAAAATGACGTGGTTTGGTGCCAAGTGTCGCCGTTGTCGTCGGAATACAGTACAGTTTGGTTTTCATTAAAAACAAAAACTCTTCCTTCAGGGCTAACAGCAAAACACGAATGATTGACAGAGCCACTAAAACCCGTTTCTTGGCCTAGTACTATTTGCCATGTCTCGCCTTCATCTTGTGAACGCAACAATGCGCCATATTCACCATAGACAAAGATGCTTCCATCGGGACCTGCACCCAATATTCCTGTGCCATTGATGGGCTTCCAAACATTCTGCGCCCCAAGGATGCTCATGCACCCGAGGCAAATCACTAAAGTTAATGCTAATCTTTTCATAGTTTTAATTATTTAATTGTTAATGATTTAATTCTTTTTTTGTCACAAAACCAGCAAAATCTTCAAAACCTTTGTTGCTGGTCGGGGGAAGCACGCTAACCAGCTGCTTCCCGGCGGCGCACGGTTGTGCAGCCGCCACACGCTTTTCTTTGGACTTGTTATTCATTTGTTTTGTAAGTTTTGAATGTTTTGTGATTAAACAGCATTCACGATTTCCTCAAAAGAACGGTTGTCGTTGCCGAGGTCCATCTTCATTTGCTTTATTCTTGCTTTGCGTTTATAATAAGAATCGGTTTGGGTGTCTAACAGAATGGAAATCACATGGTTGGAAAAACCGTTTTTCGACAAGCAGCAGATGCGCACATCCCATTGGCCGAGTTTGGGATAGAGGCTGAGGAGGCGTTGCGAGAAACCATCGAAAATCAAGTCCGTCAGGCTGATGAAGTCTTTCCAGTCGTTGTCGGTCAGCTCGAAGTTGAGCGAGTCATTGTTCACTTCCTCGCTGAGGGCTTGGGCGGTGGTCATAATCCTGTTTCGCGTCATGATTTTCTCGATCATCATGAAATCCTTCTGTGGGAGGCTCTGCTGGTTGCGGCGCAGCTCATCGTTGGTGCGGATGAGGGTTTCCATGTCGCTCACCAACTCGTGGATGCGATTCTGGTCGCGTTCCACCTGCCGCCCGAATTGCTCCATCTCCAACTTATGGTCGCTGATTTTCTTCCTCACAATCAGGAGGATGATGAGCAAGGCAATCACTGCCAAGGCGATAATCAGATACAATTTCAGGTCGCGGTTGCGGTGCAGGCTCTCCAACTCGCTCTGCTGGGCTTTCAGTTCATATTCCGACTTAATTCTTTGCATGATCTCGTTGGAGTGTTCCGCATCGGCTTGCATCATGCTCGCAGTGAACTGTTTATGGTATTGCACCGCCTGCTGGTAGTCCCCCTCACTGTAGGCGATGGCGTAAAGCGTCTGATAAACAGACATTTTCAGTCCAGACCGTTCGCTGCGAAGGGCCTCGTTCAGGAACGACTTCGCCTTGTCGTACTCACGCGTGTAATAATAAAGGATGCCTAAAGTCATGTGGGCGATGTCGGTGTCATTGTCGTTGAGGCCGCATTCCAAGGCCTTGTTCACGCTCTCGATGCCTTTGGCGAAGTTGCCTGTCTCCATATAGTAGTCGCGGCCCATCTCTAAATAGAGGTCACCGAACATGGCCGTGTCATTAATAAAGGTGGCGATGCGGAAAGCCGAGTCGTAGTAATGTTTGGCCTGAGTGAATTGCTCCTGCGCCCGCATGGCACGGCCACTGTTGCGATAGGCGTTCATCATGCCCGATGAATCGGCTGTCTGCTTGAAGCATTTCAAAGCATGTTGGTGCTGCTTGAAGGCGTCCTCGAAAAGCTCATGTTTCAGATACATGGCTCCGAGGTTGTCGCAAAGTTGGCCTTCCAATTCGATGGTTTCCGTGGTCTTTTTGGAACGTTGCACAATGGCTAATCCTTGCAGGAACTTTTCGGCAGCCTCTTCGGAACGGCGTTGTTCGCGCAGTTGCACACCTTCTTGATAGAGGGCTTGCGCCTGTTCCATCCGCTTTGTCGGGCTGTCGCAGGCCGCAAGCGCGAGGGTTGCCGTCATTAGGATGAGTAGTTTCAGGTTTGTTTTCATAGGTTTTCTTTTTGACGCGGGACTTCGGGACGCGGGACGCGAGACCATTGGGCAAGTCCCGTGTCTCGCAGTCTCGTGTCTCGTGTCCGATACACATCGCAAAAATATACAGAAAAAACCTTTGTCAAGAGGCACGAAGGCCGCCACAGGGCGATGTCCATACTTTTTTGGAATGTCCTTATTGGTTTTTATTGAAAATCAGCGATGTAGCAATTGACCGCAAAAGGGCATGTCCTTACTTTTTTTGGTGAACCGGGGGTGATTTTTCACCAGAAAAACTTTGTTCTAATCAAAAAATACCTATTTTTGTGCTTTCAATTTTTACGTTTATGCAAGTCCTAAAATCCAACATACGCACCGACTCCGAAGAGTTCAAGCAGAACGAGAAGAACTTCCTCGCGTTGATGGCACAATACCGCGAGGCGATGTCAGCCTCCATGCAAGGCGGCGGCGAGGCAGCCGTGGCCAAACACAAAAAACGCAACAAACTCCTCGCCCGCGAGCGCATCGACCTGCTCATCGACCCGAACACGCCTTTTTTGGAACTCTCTCCAATGGCAGCTTACGGCACCTATAACAACGACTTCCCTTCGGCGGGAATCATCACTGGCATTGGTGTGATACAAGGTCGTGAAGCGGTCATCGTGGCCAACGACGCCACTGTGAAAGGCGGCACCTACATGCAATACACAGTGAAGAAACACCTTCGCGCCCAGGAAATTGCCATGGAGAACCACCTGCCTTGCGTCTATATGGTCGACAGCGGCGGCGCCTTCCTTCCTGAGCAGGACACCGTCTTCCCCGACCGTGACCACTTTGGGCGTTTCTTCTACAACCAAGCGCGCATGTCGGCGATGGGCATCCCGCAAATCGCCATCGTGATGGGCATGTGTACGGCTGGTGGCGCCTACGTGCCGGCCATGAGTGACGAGACCATCATCGTGCGCAACCAAGGCACCATTTATCTCGGCGGCCCGCCGTTGGTGAAAGCCGCCACGGGTGAGGTGGTCACGGCGGAAGAGTTGGGCGGCGGCGAGATGCACACCTCCGTTTCGGGTGTGGCTGACCACTTGGCCGAAAACGACCAACATGCCTTGCAAATCTGCCGCAACATCTTCAAAACCTTGGAGAAGAGCCACCGCCAAAAGTTGGACATGCTGCCTGTCGAGGCTCCTTTATACGACCCGCATGACCTTTACGGCCTCGCGCCCATCGACTTCCACAAGCTCGTCGACCCAAGGGAAATCATCGCTCGTATTGTTGACGGTAGCCGTTTCCAAGAGTTCAAGTCGCGCTATGCTACCACTCTTGTCTGTGGCTTTGCTCACTTAATGGGATTTCCTGTGGGCATCATCGCTAATTTCGGTGTATTGTTCTCAGAATCAGCGTTGAAAGCCACCCACTTCATCGAGTTATGCTGCCAGCGCAACGTTCCCTTGGTGTTCTTGCAGAACATCACAGGTTTCATGGTCGGCAAGCAGTATGAGCAGGGTGGCATCGCCAAGGACGGTGCGAAGATGGTTCATGCGGTCTCGAATGCCAACGTGCCCAAGTTCACTGTCATTTTCGGTGGCTCGTTTGGCGCGGGCAACTACGGCATGGCAGGTCGCGCTTATAGCCCGAGGCTGCTCTTCATGTGGCCCAATGCCAAAATCTCCGTCATGGGTGGCGAACAGGCGGCCAGCGTGTTGGCTACCGTCAAGGAAGACCAGTATAAATATAGAGGCTTGGAAGTACCAAAGGACGAAATCGCACAGCTGAAGAAAGAGATTCTCGCCAAATACGACTATGAAGGTTCAGCCTTCTATAGCACGGCGCGCCTTTGGGACGACGGCATCATCGACCCCGTTGACACACGCAAGATCCTCGCTTTGGGCATCGCTGCTTCATTGAACCAGCCCTTCCCGCCGCAACAGTTTGGCGTGTTTAGGATGTAAGGGGGGCAATGTCCCGTCATTGTAATAACGGAACCAATGGTCGAACAGGTTCCGGCACTTATTCGTACCTTTTCGCTCAATGCTGAACGACACGCTACCTCTCATGTGGATGTAGCCTGCACTCCAACTCGCCCTCTCGAGCCTACAGTCTGGTATGCACAGTTTGATAAACCCCACACAGCAGAGCTGTATGGGGTAAATAAAATACCGTGCCTTTGGTACGAGGCTACCGCAACCATACGCGGCTGCCGCACACCGTGGCAGCCACCCGCACCACCACGCAAAAACAAACAAAAAGGCGGCCCTCAAAAACTGAAGGCCACCTATCTCGTTGAGCAGTTATACCTCCGTTAGCAGGAATGCCATATAGAACGGAATGGTCAGCAGTGCACCGTCGCGCCCAACATTGTAGTCGCCTATCTTGATGGCATGACTGACATGGTATTTCTCCGGATGCGCCAGAACTGTTCGCATGGATTTGGCATTGCCGGTGCGGGCTTTACATTCCACCAACACACACTCGCCTTTGTATCGCATCAGGAAATCAATCTCCAAGCCGCTGTCCTTGTGGAAATAATAGAGTTTGCGACCCATCTTACCAAAGATGTCGGCGATAAGGCTCTCATAAACAGCACCTTTGTATGCGCCTAAATCGCCTTGCATAATGCTCCATGCAGTACCTTCTTCCAGCATACTGACGAGCAAGCCCGAATCTGCCATATACACTTTGAACTGGTCTTTGATGGCCACGCCTTCAAGCGGCAATTCGGTAATCTCTGTGTTGTAGCAGCGATGGATTATTCCCGCGTCTTCAATCCACTGTAGGCTGCCGGCATAGTCGCGCCCTTTGGCTTGGGGCCGAACGACTGTATAGGTGAACTTCTTGTAATCGCGTGCCAACTGCTTTGGGATTGACTCGAAACACTCGCGAATGCGCGGTTTGTCGGCGGAAGGGGCATATTTTATCATATCCGATTCGTAACTGTCGATGATGGCCAATTGTACCTTACGCGTTTCGCCCATGTTATGGGTTGTCAGGAACTTTGCCACGGCCTCCGGCATACCGCCAACAAAGACATACTGGAGCAATAGCTGGCGGAAGCGATTGTGGAAAGCCTCGTTGAGCGGTTTCTCTTCCGCCAAGTGCTGACGCAAGATGTCGATATGCTCCGCTCTGATACCGTTTGCCCACAGCCATTCCTCAAAGTCCATCGGATACATGTGAACAATCTCTTCAAAGCCAACAGGAATGGACGCTTCTTCCTCTTCTTGCTGCTCCTCTTTGGTTTTGTAACCGTTAACGCCGAGCAATGAGCCGGTACAAAGCACATCGTACCGACCATCGAGGCAGAAGAATTTGAGCGACGAACGCGCACGAGGACAGTCTTGTATCTCGTCAAAGACGAGGCAGGTCTTTCCCGGGACAAACTGCGTGCCGATAATACCCAAGGCGATATTGGTTGTGAGGGTCTCTACGTCCAAATCTCCGGCAAAGAAGGCTTTGTAGGTCTTCTTTTCATGGAAGTTGAGATAAATGACATGCTCATAGTTTTTTTGGGCAAATGCCAGTACGGAACTGGTCTTTCCGCACTGACGAACGCCTTTGATAACCAACGGCTTATGCTTGTATTGATCCTTCCATTGCCGAAGGAGAGATTCTATTTTCCGTTTATACATAACACTTTTTTATAGCGACTTTTCTACCATTTGAACACTTTTTTCAAACGACTTTTGTACAGAATATACACTTTTTTCAAACGACTTTCGGGCACAAATATACAAATAGTTTGTAAACATGCAGCCTCGGTTTGAAAAAACACGAAAAAAAGGCGACCCTCAAAAACTGAAGGCCGCCTTTGCGCATTGAATGAATAACCTGGTTCTATTGTTAAGGCTGGTAAGTGTAGGGGCTGTCTTCGATGTAGCCTACCGTGCCGCCTACGGGATTGCCTTCTCCATCGAGGGTGCAGCCAATGGTCACCGTGCCGCAGGTAGTGTTGCTGCCGCCCTTGCCGATGCTGTGGGTCGCATCCACACCCTTCGTGGCTGTAACACTGGCCACTCCAGTGGTGATGTTGATGGCGCCGCAGGTGTTGGTGGCCATTCCCGTCCCCTTGTCGCCGGTGCCGATGCCAGCACCTTTGGTTTCGCCCCCCATGGCGACGACGGTGCCGCCGGAAATGGTAATGGTGCCACAGCCGCTTTTCCCTTGGTATCTCATCTGTTTGGCGTATCCGGTGCCGATGCCAGCGGCATTGGCACCGCCGGTGGCCGTCACATTGCCGCCAGTGATGGTGATGGAAGCGACGGTGCTGGTAACCTTGCTTGCGGCACCAGTGGCGCATCCCGCACCGATGCCGGCACCGCCGTTGGTAGTTCCGTCGGTGCCGCCAGTGGCCACCACCGTACCGCCGGTAATGAGAATATCACCGCACGGGGAGCCGTTCATTGTTCTGTTGGTCATGCCGGCAGCACCAATGCCGGCAGAGCCGTTACCGCCAGTAGCGGTCACCGTGCCGCCGTTGATGGTGATGGTGCCGCAGCCGTTGCTTATACCAGCACCGATGCCAGCAGCACTGCCAGTAGCGGTAATGGTGCCTCCGTTGATGACGATACTTCCACACTTATAGTTGGAATTTGCCATTCCGCCGATGCCAGCAGCTCCTCCTGTTCCTATATTGTCGGTAAGGGAACTGGCAAATAGGCTACCTGTTCCGTCGATGGTGAGCGTGTAGTCTTGGGGAATATAAATTCCGGGATGTACTGCGCCGGAATAATCCAGGTCAACAGGCCTGCTGCTCACAGTATTGTCTCCTGAGAGGAGAATGGTGGCGTTGCCTTCGCAGGTGATGCCAGCCCAAGCATCATGGTCGCCGGCGGTAGTATAGGAGATAGTGACATCGTGCAACGTGACGGTGGCGTTAGCGGCCACGGAGATTTTGTAGTCTCCATTAATGATGCCCGACAGGATGTCGCCGTCCTGTGCTGTGAGGTTTTCTTGGAGGAGCGAGAGGTCTTTGAAGTGGGGATTGGCAGTGCCTACAGACAAGTCAAGACCCAAGTTGAGGAAGGTGTTCATCTCAATCTCTTCCATGGCGGGACGAGTTCCGAGGTAGCGAAGGTCAGCGGTATAGGCCGAGTTTTCCTCGCCTTCTGCCAATGCGGCCTGCGGCAGCACGATGGCCCAGGTCTCGGTGTTTTCGGTGGTAACGCCGTGCATCTTTATCACGCCTTCGCCATCCTTATCATAAGTGAAACCATTGTCGGTTCCGTTTGGTGAGGTGAAATCAACGATCACCTTGTTGTTCATCCCAGTAATGCAGATGGCCGCCGTGGAAGTCGTGGTCACATTGAACTTCATCAGCGAAGCCTTGTTGTAGAGGCAAGAGGAGTAGGAATTAACATCTGTGGAGTAATCCTCGGTGGATTTTCCCATCGAAATCACGGGCAGATGCGGGTAATTGCTCTGGTCACTGATATTTACGGTGCAAGTTGTGCTACCGTCTGCCCCTGCTGTGAGATCGGCCACATCCGCTTTGTTGCCGAAAAAGTAGAAGTAAAGCGGTTCGCCTGGTACAGCGCCACTGATGCTACCTCTAAATTTGGATACACTTTCCACCTCGGTTTTTTCCAAATAGCCAACATAATGTCCACCGCTAGCCACCAAAATCTGGTCGCCGTTCTCAAATGCGACATTCGGAGGCGTAACATTCGCTCTTGAACCGTTGTTGCCTCCGTCCACATCCAAGGTAATCATCACTCCATTACCCTCATTTTGGGGTGTAACGGGTTGTTCTTTCTTGCATTGTGCGAGGCTCAGCAACAAGCCCAAGGCCATCACGAAATAAATCATTCTTCTCATTGCTCGTCCTCCTTCTTCTTTTTTAATGCAACATAGCCAAGTCCGGCACCAAGCAGGATAACCAGGCCACTGCCAAGAGGTGCTTCATCGCCGAAGGCGGCGTTGGTGAAGTCATCTTCTTCTTCCTCGTAAATTAGCCCACGAGTATCAAAAAAGCTGCCGTCGGAGTCAAAGAGTTTACCATTGCCTAACAGTCCTCCGCCAGTTTCGGCAACCACTTCCTGGGCAGAGACACTTGCCGGCAGCATAGTCCCCGCCGCCAGCATGAGTGAAAGCACGATGGCTTTCAGTTTTCGTTTGTGGTTTTTCATTTGATTAATTAGATTTGTTGTTTGTTGTTTGAGGCGGCAAAAGTACAACAAAGATTTACTGCGCATTAGGCTCGGACAAATGGTCGGACAATTTCAGACAAATGGTCGGACAAAAGACAAGATGTCGGATGAAATCAAACAAAATAAAACGTGAAAAAGACGAGATGTCGGATGGTTTCAGACAAATTTTCGGATGGAAAAGACAAGATGTCGGATGGGGTTTATCCCAAAGTTCCACGATAGGCCGTAGGTGTCATGCCAAACTTGGCCCTGAAGTTGCGGGTGAAGGTGTCGGCATTGGCAAAACCGCTGGCCTGACATACTTGCTCAATAGTTAGCTCGGGCTGCTCGTTCATCAGACGCACGGCGTAGTCCAAGCGCATCTCGCGGACGAGGGTGGTGAGACGCTCGTGGCCGCTGCCTTGGGCAAAGGCGGCACCGATACGCTCCTTCGAAAGGCCTGTGCGGTTGATGAGCGTCTGGCGTTCAAATTGGGGGTTGAGAAACAATTGCTCGCGCTCGATGAGGTCGCGGAGATAGGCGAAAAGGTCGGCGTCAGAGGAGTTATCAGTTGGTAGTTTGGGGTTATCAGTTGTCGGTTTGGAGTTAGGGGTTGAAAGCGAAATATCTTCCTTTTTGGTAGTGGCTTCAGCGGAGCGTTTCAATTTCTTGTATTTCTCCTTGTATTCCACGGTCTCGGTAATCTGCTGGGCGAGGATGCGGTTGTGGCGTTGCATTTTGCGCCACTGGCCGACGGCATAGAGGGCGAAGAGAAATATCAGCAGACCGATGAAGCCGATAACCGTTCGTGACGCGACGGCGCGGCGCGTGGCCTCTCGTTGTTGCTCAATCTCACGCTGCTGCTCCTGGGCATGGAAGCGGGCAGCATAGAGATGGGCCTTGCCTTGTAGCAGATGCTCGGTGAGCAGCTCGTTAAGTGCGGCATATTGTTTCCAGTAGCCTTTGGCTTCGGCACGGCGACCTTGCGCATCCGCTGCCTCGGCACGGCCTCGGAGTATCTCGACATAGTTTGCGTTCAGCGTATCGGTACCCAATTCCCTCTCCACCTCGTCGTAGATGACCAACACACGGTCGTATTCTTCGAGCTTCCTCAAAGTTGAGGATATCATGAAACGGCCTGTGATGTTCTGACTGGCAATCGTCTGGTCGTAGAGGGCAAGATATTCACGAGCTTGGCGACGTGCGTCAGCCCACTCCTCACTCTCAACACTATACTCTAAACTAGCATACACTGCTGCCAAATAGGCGTATGCCTTGCCACGGTAGAAATCAATATAGGTAGGACGCTCGTCGTCAGAGGGTTCGCGGATGTTGCCATCGTGATAGTCGGCAGGATGCTGCTCGTAATCGTCAAGATGGTCGAGCATGTGCTGGGCGGCTGGTATCACGTCGGCATAAAGTCTCTTTTCGATGCAAATCTCAGCTTTGCGTTTCAGGGCGATAATCGAGGCATCGAGTTCGTTGAATTTCCGCTTGCCATCAAGTTGTTGGATGACAGTGTCAATCCTGGCCAGCCCCTCCTCCTGCTCACCGATACGGATGAGGAAAGTCCCGATTTCGGCCTCGGTGCGCAAAGCCTCCGTCTCCTCGCCTTGACTGCGATAAAGCTCGCCCAATTGCGTAGCCCAGTGCAGGGCCTGCTCGTAGTCCTTTCTCAACCTGCAAGCATTCATCAATAGCTCAAGGACATCCTCTTGCCTATATGGGTCAGCTTTCACGGAATCATGTTGCATCAGTCGTTCGCCAATCAGGATGGCGGAATCGTAATTCATCTCCTCGAACGTCCAAGAATAGACCTTGGCACGCAGCAAATCCGCACCGAAATCCGACAAGTTGCCCACGATTTCCGCCGAGTCGATAATCAGCAACGCACGCTCCGGATCCAAGGCGAAGGCTTCCATCGCAGCCTCCATGGTGTAGAGCGTATCCGACGGCTGCGGAGTACGACCTACTCCCCTGCCCTCATCTGAATGAGTGCCGCTGCCGGTGCAGCCTAACATTAAGGCTGCCAGCACGAGGAATACTATGTAACGTCGTACTTGCCGCATGTCGGAATGGTTATAATCATTTCATCTGCTCCACATTCTTGACGACAATGCCCAACCGAAGAATAAACGCCTCCTCGGTAGCAAAACCAATATGCGGCAGCATGATGAGATTGGGCGCGTCAAACAATGGATTTTCTGGTTTCAAAGGCGGTTCGGTGCCATAAACGTCGGTGGCCGCACCTGCAATTTTGCCTTGTTTCAGGGCGTCGGCCAAAGCCATTTCGTTCACGACGGGACCGCGCGCCGTATTAATTAATATGGTGCTTGGCTTCATCAGGGCGAAATCCTTCTCCGTGATGAAATCGCGGGTCTCGTTGTTCAAGGCAATGTGCAAGGTGATAATGTCGGATTCCTTCAACAAGGTTTCCTTGTCCACAAAAGTCACACCTTCAACCTGTTTCGGGGTGCGGTTCCACGCCAGCACCTTGCAGCCAAAAGCATTTGCCAACTTGGCCACGCGCTGACCGATATTGCCCATGCCGATGATGCCGATGGCCTTGCCTCCGATTTCGCGTCCGGGCATGATGCCCTTGCGGTTGCATTGACGTGTAATGGCATCGTTTTCAAGGACTTTACGATACACGTCTATCATCATGGCGATGGCCAACTCGGCTACTGCCTCGGTGCTGTAACCCGCCGCGTTCTTCACAATGATGCCGCGACGCTGGCATTCTTCCATGTCGATGTGGTCCAAGCCAGTGAAGGCGATGGAGAGCATTTTCAAGTTGGGACAAGCGTCCAAAAAGTCCTTGCACAGCGGGATGTTACTCTCGATGATAACCTCCGCGCCTTCGGCACGGCGTTTCAGCTCATCGGGGTTTTCGTTGCGGTCGGGATAGATGACCACCTCGTGGCCTGCTTTTTTCAGGCCTTCACAGGCGGCTTCAATCTGCTGGACTTTCAGACCTAATGGTTCTAAAAAAACAATTCTCATAGCAATAAAATTTTCATATTGGCCGGAAATCGCCCGCCTATAGATTCCCTTTTCACTTTGACCTCCAATGTCATTCCTTGCAGAGGTTTGTGCGATTGGAAATGCTATGCATTCGACGTAGTCAATCTATTGGAGGGCAAATGTAAGGAATGACATAGGCGGGCGATTTCAATACTAGTCAACCTTACTTCGCGGCAATCATTTCGATTTCGACCAAAGCCTTCTTGGGCAGTTCCTTCACGGCAAAAGCGGCACGAGCGGGATAGTCACCCTTGAAATATTTGCCATACACGGCATTCATTTCGCCAAAATAGCTCATATCAGCAAGATAGCAGGTCGATTTCACCACATTGTCGAAGGTGCAGCCCGCCTCGTTGAGGATGGCTTCAAGGTTTTTCAGGCTCTGCTCGGTCTGGGCTGTGACACCCTCAGGCATTTCGCCGGTTTCCGGATTGATGGGAAGTTGACCCGAAATGAACAGCATTCCGTTGGCCTCAATGGCCTGACTGTAAGGTCCGATGGCTCCTGGAGCCTTTGTTGTTGCGATAACTTTTTTCATTTTATTGAGATTTAGAATGAATTTCTGACCGCAAAAATAAGAAAAATGTTACTTTTGCAACCTAAAAACAACATGCCATTATGACTTTCAAGGAAATACTTCGCAAACTCAACAACCGATTTGTATACGCCACCGTGCTATTTTTGGTTATTTTCCTGTTTATCGACCAGTTCAACCTGCCTGAACAAATCAAGCTACACAGGTCGCTGAAAGACCAGAAGCAACAAATCGAGTATTATGAGAAAGAGGTGTCGCAGAGCAAGCAGTATCTTCACGACCTGCAAAATGACACCAATACCATGGAGCAGGTCGCCCGCGAGCAATACTTGATGAAACGTGACAACGAAGTCATCTATCTAATTGAGACTCAAGAATGAAGCCGTTTTCCCGCACATACATTCTTCCTCTCCTATCCTTACTTTTACTGAGTTTTGCCGCCAGTCCATTGTTTGCGCAAAGCTATTCCCTCAGCGGAAAAGTCACTGACGAGGAGAACCGTCAGCCTTTGGCGTTTGTTAACGTGGTCATCAATGAAGGGCAACACGGTGTCATCAGCGACATCGACGGAAAGTTTGAAATTACTGCCCAAAGTCCCCTCACAAAAATCACTTTTACGTACATTGGTTACGAAACAAAAACCCTTGAAATACAGCCCAATCAGAAGAAATGCAATGTCGCGCTGAAACCCACCACTTTCAACTTGAGTGAAGTGACTGTTGAAGCAGGCGAAAACCCCGCACACCGCATCATCGACAGCTTGATGGCACACCGCAAAGCCAACAATCCCAATTCGTTAGCCTCATACAAGTACAACATTTACGACCAAATGGTCATCACCATCGACAGCAGCAACTTCGGTAAGGCACTCGCTGAAACCAATAATGAAAAAAACGGCCTCCATTATTTCGACAGCATCATGAAAAAGAGCGACATGATGGTGATGGAAACCGCTTCGGAAGTGCTTTTCAAAGCCCCCGACCGCAAGTTGCAGCACGTGCTCGGCACCAAAGTGGCCGGCATGAAAGACCCTACCTTCATCTATCTGGTCAACAGTATGCAGAGTGTCAGCTTTTATGACGACATCATCGACATCACCGGCACCGACTACGTCAACCCCATTAGCCGAGGCAGCA
This sequence comes from Bacteroidales bacterium, assembly GCA_016285355.1. The sequence continues at coordinate 21,029 of JAEEQP010000007.1, read as the reverse complement.
AAACCCGCTATTTCTTCACTTTAGAGGCGGTCAACCCCATCGGGCAGGGCGACTCGTTGTATGTGATTTCATTCCACCCGATGCGCGGCAGCACCTTCAACGGACTGCGCGGCACGATGACCGTCAACAGCGACGGCTGGGCACTGCAAAGCGTGAAAGCCTCGCCCAACGAGGAAGGAGGCCTTTTCATCGCCACCATCCAACAGCTTTACCAAAAAGTGGAAGGGCAATGGTTTCCGAAGCAACTCAACACCAACCTGAAATTTCCGAGCATGGTGGTCGACATTGACGGCATCGACTTCCCCATGGTGGCCATCGGAAAGAGCTATCTGACGGACATTGAAATCAATCCTGAAATCAGCAAGAAACAGTTTTCCGACATTGAGATTCTGGTCGACCCTGATGCCGCCTACCGCGACGAGACCTTCTGGAACGACCGGCGCATCGACTCGCTCACCGAACGCATTCGAGCTACCTATATTTTCGTCGACTCTTTGACTCAAGGCACCGACATCTTCAATCGCGTTTTGGGCCTGACCGACAAATTGATGAACGAAACGGTTCTGCCCATCGGTTTCCTCGACCTCGACTTGGGGAACATCGTCAAACTCTCAGTCCTCAGAGGCTTCTATTTCGGAATGGCTGCCTCCACCAACGACCGCCTCTCGCGCCACATCCGTCTGAACGGTTTTGCAGGTTATTGGACCCGCACAAAATATTTCGACTATGGCGGCGGCATCAAATGGCTGATTAACAGGCAACGAGAAATGGAACTTGACTTGCAGTTCACCAACCAATCGGAAGCTTTAGGCGAGTTTGGCGGCTTCTCGACGGCCAGTATGCTCGCGGAATCGGAATATAAATACACTTTTTATGAGAACATCCATGTGCGCCGAAACAAGGCCGAATTGCAGTTTGCGACACGTTTCGCCAACTACTTCAAGGCCTATCTGAACCTCAGCTCGTGCCACAAAAACTACGATATGCAGTTCTTCTGCACCCCTGACGATATACTGAAGAGTGCCCAATTTACCAACGCCGAAATCAAGCTCCGTTTTGCCTATAAAGAGAAATTCCTGAGCAAGCCCGACGGTATACAATCCTTGGGCACGCTCTACCCCATCGTCTGGCTCTCCTACCAACATTCTTTCCCCATTTTGGGCGGACAATACGACTTCGACCGAATCAAATTTGAGGTTTCAAAGAATTTCTACACACGTTATATGGGCGTTTCAAAAGTCTTATTACAAGCAGGTTACGCTTCGGAAAGCTGTCCTGTGATGGAAACTTTTGACATCCTCGGCACCTACGACCGTTTCGGGCTCTATTCCCCGGGCAGTTTCAGCACCATGCGCCTCGACGAGTTTTTCTGCGACCGCTTCGTGGCCCTTTATCTGAGCCACAATTTTAGCGGCATGCTGTGGAAGACCCAATCTTCTTGGTTTAGACCTGAGTTATCCGTTATTACCAACATCGGCTGGGGTGATATGAAACGCGCTGAAAGCCATCCCAATAAAAACTTCAAGACCATGGAACAAGGTTATTTTGAAAGCGGTTTTGTGATCAATGGAATCTTGGCCACGCCTTTGACTAAAATGGGAATAGGTGTTGTTTACCGCTATGGACCTTATAGTCTGCCTAATGTTTGGGACAATTTTGCCTGGAAATGGTGCGCCACGATTAGTTTGTAGTTGAGAATTACCAGTTGACAGTTAAAGGGTTATGAAGAAGTTTTTGCAGTTGTTCGGTCGGATTTGTAATCCGACCGTCTGGAAAGGGGGATTTGAAATCCCCATATTCAATATCGGCGGATTGCAAATCCGCCGAAACAAAGCCATATATTTTGCTTGTTGTGGTCTTATACTCCTTACTTCTTGCAGTTCTCAACCAAAAAAAGTAGTTCTGCAAGGTTTAGCACAAGGCTCTTACTATGCCGTCACCTATTTCGATGAAGAAAACCGAAATTTCCAGCGTGAAATCGACTCGATTTTCCATGCGGTGGATATGTCGGTCAATCTTTGGGTAGACAGTTCCGTCATCTCAAAAGCCAATCGGAATGAGGAGGTTACGCTTGATTCCATCTTCATTGACAACTTCAATATCGCACAAAAGGCAGCATGCCTTTCCGACGGCTATTTCGACCCGACCATCTCGCCCATCGTGGCCGCGTGGGGTTTCAGCTACAAAAACGGCGACAATCTCACGCCACAACTCATTGATAGCTTGCGCCAATTGGTGGATTATCGGAAAATTCGCATTGAAAACGGAAAAGTCATCAAAGAAAACCCAAACATGACCTTGGATTTCAACGCGATAGCCCAAGGTTACACTTCCGATTTGATTGCCGCGTTTTTGGAAAGTCGGGGCATCAAAAACTATTTGGTCGACACAGGCGGCGAAATCATGGCCAAGGGCGAAAAACCTGACGGAAAACCTTGGATTGTAGGCATCGAGAAACCTGCCGAAAACTGGGATTCGGAACAAGTTGTGCAAACCCGCATCGCTTTGCGCGACAAGGGTTTGGTCACCTCGGGCAGCACGCGCAAGTATGTTGAACGCAACGGCAAACGCTATTCCCACTGCATAGACCCGAAAACCGGCTATCCTGTAGAACACAATGTCCTCAGCGCGACCGTGTTGGCCGAAAACTCCGTCTGGGCCGATGCCTTAGCCTCCATCTGCATGGTGATGGGCATGGAAAACTCACTGCCGCTCATTGAGAGCATGAACGGTGTGGAAGCGTATTACATCTTCGTCAATGAGCAGAACGAGTTGGAGAGTTTTGCAACAGATGGGTTTCAGAAACTAATTATCGAATAAACGATTATTTCCGCTTGTCACCCTCCAAAGTCTCAACAATAGCACCTACCAGATTGTAAGCCCCATCGTAGACATCCTTAATGGTCGCATCAAGCATGTAGGCTGGCGTAGTGAAGACCAACAATTCGTTGTCGGCGCACACGTCACCGTGTTCGGTCTGCACGTGGAAAGCTCCCATCTTGCGGACATTGTCGGCATCGGGCGTGCCTTCGTTGCCCAAAGTGACGCACACGCCGGGCAACAATTTGGCGAGCATCACAGGCGCAATACACATGGCACCGATGGGTTTGTTGGCTTCGCGGGTCTCGATGATGGCGCGGGCCACATCGGGTTGCACTTCCATATCAGCACCTTTGAGGGCATAGTCACAGAGATTTTTGGCTGCGCCAAAGCCGCCACTGAAAAGCAGTCCGTCATAGTCCCCGGCCTTGTAATCTTCGACGGGCATGATGCACCCACGCGCAATGCGGGCAGCCTCAGTGAGGATGTTGCGGTCCTCTTTGACGGCATTGCCTGTCAGATGGTCGATAACATCGCGTTGCGGACGGTTAGGTGCAAAGCATTGGTATTCACAATGATGCTGAATAATGGAGAGCAACAGGGTAACGGCTTCCTGAATTTCGCTGCCGTCCTTGTGACCGCAGCCTGATAGAATTACTGCAAATTTTTTCATGATAGAATTGATTTTGAAATTTGAAGCAAAAGTAAGGAAAATCCTCCAAAACCTTGGAAAATGAGAGTAAGTTTTTGTAAAAATACCCCTTCAACTCTGCGGAAAGTGCTTTTTTTTTATAGATTCCGCAGAGTTGAAGCACCTTTTTATTATTTTTGCAGGCACAAAAAGCATACAAATGATTATCGGGAGAAACAAGGAAAAGGAGAAAATAATTCGGGCGTATCAGTCTGAATATTCGCAATTTGTGACTGTTTATGGGCGAAGACGTGTCGGTAAAACATTCTTTGTCAGGGAAACTTTTGGCTACAAATTCACCTTTGAGCACGCTGGTTTGGCCCACACCGACATGAAAGGACAATTGGCCGCATGGAAATCATCGCTTCATGACGCAGGCATGGCCAAACCGAAACTGCCCAAAAACTGGCTTGATGCATTTGACATGCTCAAAGACCTCGTCAAGACCTCTGAAGAGAAGAAAAAAGTCATTTTCATTGACGAAATGCCTTGGATGGACACCCTACATTCAGGCTTTATCCCTGCTTTGGAACATTTCTGGAACGGTTGGGCCTCGGGACGGAAAGACATCCTTTTAATCGTTTGTGGCTCAGCTACTTCTTGGATTATCAACAAACTCATCAAAGACCACGGTGGACTCAGAGGGCGCGTCACCGCCAAGATTCTCATCCAGCCGTTCACCCTTGCGGAATGCGAACGGTATGCCAAAGCCTTCAAATTGGGCATGAGTCGTCGGCAAATCGCTGAGGCTTATATGGTTATGGGAGGCATCCCTTATTATTGGTCGTTTTTAGATAGACAAAAAAGCCTCGCACAGAACATCGACGATCTGATGTTCAACCCTAACGGCGAACTTTACAACGAATTCGACGCACTCTATGCTTCGCTGTTCAAGAATCCCGAAGCCTACATCCAAGCTATCACCATCCTCGGAAAAAAGAAGGCTGGCATGACCCGAGAGGAACTGATTGAAGAAGGCATGGACGATAACGGCAAACTCACCAAAATCCTTACCGAACTTGAGTATTGCGGCTTCATCAGGAAATACAACAGTATCGGATTCAAGAAGAAAAACGCTGTTTTTCAACTGATTGACCCTTATACTTTGTTCTATTTCCGATTTGTTTCCGAAAACATCCGCGCCGACAAACATTTCTGGTCGGAGAGCCAAAACTCGCCGATGTATTACAATTGGTGCGGATTGGCTTTTGAGCGGGTATGTTTCGCGCATGAGGAACAAATTTTGCAGGCCTTGGGCATTTCGGGCATTTCAACCGCCTTCTATTCGTGGCGAACTCCGAGCAAAACATCGCAAAGTGGTGCACAAGTCGATTTGGTCATCGACCGCACCGATGGCATCATCGACCTTTGCGAAATTAAGTTCACGAAAGAACCCTACATTGTAAACGGCGACGATGAGACTGATTTGGAAACGAGAATTGCCCGCCTTTCTGAAGAAACCCACACCGACAAAGCCATTCATTTGGTGCTGATTTCAGCCAAAGGTTTGAAGAAAAACGAACATTCAAGCATCTTTCAGAATATCATTACTTTAGAGGATTTATTCAAGCCATAATTTCTCAAAAAACACCCATTTAACTCTGCGGAAAGTGCTTTTTTTTGATAGATTCCGCTGAGTTGAAGCACTATTTTTGATTCCATTCCGGTTTCCGTTTCTCAAAAAACGCCTTCATCCCCTCTTGTCCGGCCTTGGAAATACGCTGGTTGGCGATGGCCACTGAGGTTTGCGTGAAAATGGGATTGTAACGGTCGTCGGTGCCAGTCACCATGCGGAGCAGGTTCTTGCATTCGGCGATGGCATCGGGTGAAGCTTGAAGGAAATGTTCGATGTATTGGCGTTCCGTGTCAATCATCTTGGCTTCATCGACGACGACATTCACCAAACGGAATTCCTTGGCTTCTTCGGCAGTGAAACGGCGACCTGTAAGCATCAGTTCCTTAGCAGCAGTATTACCGATTTTGCTCACCACAAAAGGTGAGATGGTGGCCGGCGTGATGCCCAGACGCACCTCGGAAAAGGCAAACTTGGTGTCTTTTTCGGCAATTACGATGTCGGCGGCGGCGATGATACCATTGGCCCCACCGATGCAGGCACCATGCACATCAACAATAACAGCCTTGTCACAGAAATAAATGGTTTGAAACAGCTTGGAAAGTTTTTCGGCATCAGCGATATTTTGGTTGTAGCTGAAGTTCGCCATCTCTTTCATGTAGGCCAAATCGGCACCGGCACAAAAAGCTTTTCCGTTGCCTTTCAGGATGATAACACGGATATCATCGCGGCTGTTGAGCCAATCGAAAACCTCGGTCAATTCATGTATCAGTTCGGCATTCAGCGCGTTACGCACCTCAGGACGATCAAGGTTGACCCATGCCATACTCTCACCCAATTGTACTTTTATCGTTTTAAAATCCATGGTTATATGCTTTTGAAACTGCAATATTCGCAAAAATTTGCCAATTTGTCGCAATCGGTACGCATTTTTTCCGTTTATTTGCAAACGGAACGATTTTGGATAGGGAGGGCGAACACGTAGGTTCGCCCCTACGAACAAATAAACGAACAAATGGACGAAAACAACCTCAATAACGGACTCGACGACCTCTTGAACATGTTCAAGAAAATGATGGAAAACCAAGACCTTGACGCCATTCCGGGCATCAACGAGGAACAGAAGGAACAACTGAAGATGTTTCTCGAAGACTTCGACGAACTGAAAAACGACATGAAGGTCGAAATCTATAAACTTGACCCCTTTACGAAACAGATGGTGGGCATGGTGATGGGACAACTGAAGAATTTCACTGGCGACATGCCACAAACCCCGACTGTGCCACAAGAGCCCCCTGTCAACAAGGAGAAGCAACTGACCGAAATTCCTGGCACCACCGAGAATTTAGAAGCTCACTTGGCCGCCATCGACGACCAATTGCGCCAGCCCGACCTCTCTGACGAAGACATCAACCGCCTTTTGGACGAGCGCACGGCCATCATGGAGGAATTGGAAATGAAATAAAGTCGGTGCTTCGACAGGCTCAGCAACCTTAGCTTTTACGGTCCTTGAGCTTGTCGAAGAGCCTTTTTATAGTCAACAAATAAATCAAGATAATCAATGAAGAAAGCACTTTTCACCCTTATCGCATTAGTCATTTCGGCGACATCCTTCGCACAACTTATCGCCAACAAGACCGACAAGAAATTCACCTTCGGCTTCGACCTGTTCAGCGATTTCCAACTCGCCCCGAGCGACAACTGGGACCCGCGTGGCTTCAACCAAGGTGTCAGCTTTGCCCTGACCTACAATTTCCCCTTGGGCGAAAGCAAAAAACATACGGTGTCCATCGGTGCAGGAATGTCGTCGCACAACTATTTCTCCTACACACGCATCCTGAACCCTTACACGAACGGCGACCTCGAATACAAAGATTACCGCGACGTGGAAAACTTCAAGCGTTTTAAAGTCAACCCGACCTACGGCGAGATTCCGTTGGAGTTGCGTTTCCGCATCAAGGATGCCGTGAAGATTGGCGTGGGCTTCAAAGTCGGGATCATGATTGCCACGAAGACCAAATTTGTCGGCCCTGATGATGAAGAAGGCACGTTGACCGACGGTAGCGGTGTCATGGTCCAGGAGAAGCTTTGCTACATCAGCAATGTGGAGCGTTTGGCTTATTCGGCAACCTTGCGTGTGGGCTGGAAGTGGCTGAGCGCTTTTGCCTCCTATCAGTTCTCGCCTGTGTTTTCAGTCGGTCACAATGCGCCGGTATTTCATCCGCTGTCGGTGGGTTTGAGTTTTGCACCGTTCTGATGGTCTCCAAATGGATCATCGAGGAAGCCAAGCGGTTGGGCTTCGATGCTTGCGGTATTGCCAATGCGACGGTTTTGGAAGAAGAGTCGGCGCACATGGAGCAATGGCTCGAAATCGGGCATGAGGGCGAAATGGGCTACCTGACCCGCAACAAGGAAAAACGCTACGACCCTCGCCTCTTGGTGGAAGGCACAAAGTCCATTGTCACCGTACTTTACAACTATTTCCCGAAGCAACAAATCGGTGATGGCAAGCATTTCAAAATCGCCAAATACGCCTACGGTGCTGACTACCACGACGTGCTGAAACGCAAGATGCGGCAGCTTTTAGAACGCATTGAGACACAAACAGGAAAGTTGGAAGGCACCCGCATTTTTGTCGATTCGGCTCCAGTGCTTGACCGTGCTTGGGCGGTGCGGTGCGGATTGGGTTTCATTGGAAAAAACACCACATTAATCCATCCTAAAAAAGGCTCGTTTTTCTTCATTGGCCATTTGTTTTTACCTTTAGACTTAAACGAAACTGGCCAAGTCATGACCAACCATTGCGGTCGCTGCACCAAATGCCTTGATGCCTGTCCCACAGGGGCTTTGGAGTCTCCTTTTCACATTGATGCGCGAAAATGCATCTCCTACTTGACCATCGAATACAAAGGTAGCCTTGAAGGTCTTGACCCTGAGACTTTCAAAGGTTGGATGTATGGTTGTGACATCTGCCAAGATGTGTGTCCTTATAACCGTTTCGCACTACCCAATCTGGAGCCTGAGTTCCAACCTTTGGAACAACTTTTGAGCATGAAAGAAAACGACTGGAAAAACCTCACTAAAACTGAGTTTGAGGCATTATTCAAGCACTCCGCCATGCAACGTGCCGGATACGAAGGCCTGAAACGGAACATTGACTTTATCTCAAGGGAGAGTTGATATTGTAGGTCAAAGTGAGCAGAATCACCTTATTATAATACTGATTATAGAACCAGCCCGGATTGCCTGTGAAGCGAATCGGCACCACGGAATACATGAACCGCGCCCCCACGCCCCAATGCTCATTGAAAGCAAAATGCAAGCCCGCATTGGCCGTGGCTGAGAAGAAATTCCAACGGCTGGTGGTCACCTGAAAATCAGCATCGGCATCCTCGGTGGCTTTCAAACGAAAATCGAGGCTGGCTCCCGCTTCCAACGTGATGTAATCCAGACGGCGACCACCCACGCGAAACATACCCAAGTTGCAGCGCAACATCAAAGGAATCTCAGCGTAATGCAAGCGCAAACTATAAGGGGTATAATAATACTCATTCACCTCTTTGTCAGACGAATGCGCTCCGAGAAGCGAATACTTCAATTCCATCTGGGCCGAAAAATAGTCATCCAAAGGCAAGTTGACATATGCCCCCGCGGTAAAGCCCAACTGATGGTAACCCGCATAGTGGTCGCCGTCCACCTGACAAAAAGTTGGGCCGACAATCAGTCCCGCGTTAAACGATTGGGCGACAGCAGTTTTGGCACAAAAAATCGCCAAAACGATAAAAGCCATAGAGAAAAATAACTTTTTCATGACAAATTAATTATTCCAATAAAGCCTGATAATGTTGGTATCTGTCCATGATATCCTCAACAAAACGGTAAGTTTCCTTGCCTTTCAGATAACCGCTTTTGCAGCAAGGGTCTTTGAGATATTTCGACTTATTGAGGATAAAATAATCCACGTTGTCCTCCCACAAATCAGGCGTCTTTCCATATTTTTGGGCAAGCCGTTGGGCATCCAACACATGACCCAAACCTGCGTTGTAGGAGGCCAATACAAACTTCACCCGCTCCAAACTGTCAGTAACCTTGTCTTTCAATTTATTGTCAAGGAAAGTGATCAACCTGCCGCCTGCCGCCAACTGCTCCTCAGGCGAAGAACTGTAAGTGACACCGTATCTTCTCATCACGGAGGGCATCAGCTGCATCAGTCCGTAGGCCCCCTTCGGGCTTTCCAGATTGACCTTGAAGCGTGATTCCTGATAAATCAAAGCGGCCAACAAGCGCCAGTCCCAACCAATATTGTCCGCCGTTTTCCTGATTGCGCCATCGAAAGAAGTCAAGCGTTTGTTTGAAACTTCGCGCCGAGAGGAAATGTAGCGGCCATTCTTGATATACCTCAGCATGATTTTTTCCAATTGTTTTTGCTTGGCTTTGGCAATCCATTCATTGATAGCAATTTGCAAAGAGGAATCATTGTCGTGTTGCCTGACCACCCAACCGATAGGCTGCTCGATGCTGACAAAGAGCTTCGAATCCACATTTTTAAGATTGTAGGAAACCGTCCGGGCGATATATTCGTCAACAATCGTATAATCAATTTTGCCCTCGTTCACTAAATGCATCAATTCAATCGGATTCAGCGTATCGCATTCCACCACATAAATGGTGTCGCCGATTTCCTCAGACAAGTGTTCCAACAAGGTGCAAGTATGAAGTCCCTTAGTCACATGAACGGTCTTTCCAGCTAAATCGAGCGGCGAGTGAAGCATCTGGTTTTTCGTCGACATCTTTTGCACGAGAACACTTTTCTGGGAAAAAATCGGGTCTGTCAGCAAATACTTCGTTTTCAAATGTTTGGACAGACCCATACCAGCAGCCACCACATCCACCTCGCCCGAATCCAGCATATTGAAACAGAAGTCCATGTTGTCGTTCACCACCATTTCAAGCTTCAGGCCTTGGGAGTCGCAAAATCCTTTCAGCATCTCATACGCGAAACCCGCAGGATGGCTGTTGTACATATTGTAATTAATTTCGCTGCAATTCGTCACCGCAACTAATGCACCTCGCTCATAGATGTGCTCCAGCGCCGTCAAAGTGTCTTCCGGCTGTTGCGGTTCCTCGATTATCGTGTCCACCTGTTCTTCCTCGGGTTCGTTTCCCAAGTTTTCTTTTGGATTCTCAGCGTTTTGACACGAGAAAAAGAAACAAAAGGACACAATAATCCCTAAAAAAAGGCGTGTTTTTTTCTTCATTACACAGTTGTTTTGGCGCGGTAAAAATACAAAATTTTGTTTTTTAAACGAAAAAAGAGAGAAGATTGGGGTTAAATTTGTAATTTTGTCCACTTTTTCGCGATTCTAATGGCAAAAAAAATACAAGATCCTGACTTTTGGTATTCGTTTCTCCTACCCTACGTGAACTGGCACACACGCAAGTCGTACCGCCGATTTGAGATACACGGAAAAGAGAACGTCCCGAAAGACAGTGCCGTGATTTTCGGTGTCAACCACAGCAATACGCTGATGGATGCCCTGGTGCTGCTGTCGGCAAACAACATCAAAAAGGTGTTCATTGCGCGGGGCGACATCTTCAAAAAACCAGCCATTGCCAAGATATTGAATTTCCTGCGCATCCTGCCTATCTTCCGCATCCGCAACGGAGTGGCCGCCGTGCGCCAAAACGACGATTCGCTCAACAAAGCTGTCGATGTCATTCACGACCATGTAGACCTCTACCTCTTCCCCGAAGGCACCCACCGCACCAAACATTCATTAATGCGCATGGGCAAGGGCCTGTTCCACATTGCCGTGGATGCCAACAAGCAATTCGGAGACAAGAGCCCTATCTATATCATCCCTACCGCCATCGAATACGGCGACTATTTCCGTTACCGTAGCACAGCGATGATTAATTTCGGCCAACCCATCAACGTGACCGAATTTTTCAAGAACACCACCGAGGAAAACGAGGCCGCCAACATCAACCTGCTGAAAGACCGACTTTACGACGAGATTTCGAAACTCTTCACCTTCATCCCCGACGACGAGGACTATGACGCCATTTGGGAAATCGTGAAGATGAAAAACGAGAAACGCGCCGGAGGCCTTTACCAGAAGATGCTCCGCAACCGTGCCACCGTAGACAAGGTATTGAAATTCAGGGAAGAACAACCCGAAGAAGCCAAAAACTTCTTCAAGCGCGTGTTGGATTTTGCCGGAGAACGCAAACGGCAGAAGATTTCCGTCATGTCGACCGCGAGGAAGTATCCTTCGCTCAACTTCTTGTGGAAGTTTGCCGTCCTGCTCGTGGGTCTGCCTTATTTTTTGGCCTCGGCAGTAGTCAACCTGCCAGTTTGGCTTACCACATTGATTATCAAAGGGAAGCTGAAAGACAAAGCCTTCAACAATACCGTCAGTTTCGGTGTGGAGCTTGTGCTTTTCCCCATCATTTTCGTCGTGGGCACCATCATCCTGTTCTGCAATCTGCCCTGGTATTGGGCTTTGGCTGGCACGGTGCTGCTCCATTTCTCTTATATGGTGTTTGTTGACTACTGTGAGCTGTGCCGCCGCTGGATTTCCGATGTGCGCTGGACGTTCAAGACTCGCCTGCGCAAACAATACAATGAATTGAACCTCAATAAATTATTTTAAATACAAATCCCATGTCACAACGCTGGATCATTCCTGATATTCACGGCTGCGCCCAAACGGTGAAGGTGCTGCTCGAAAACATGCTCAAGGTCACGAAACACGACCAAATCTATTTTTTGGGCGACTACATCGACCGCGGCCCCGATTCTAAGGGTGTCATTGACTATATGATGCACCTGCAAAAAGAGGAATACAATGTGCATTTCATCAAGGGCAACCATGAGGACATGTGCGTGAAAGCCTTTGAGGCCGACCAAAAGAAGAAACTCTTCGGCGGCAAGCATATTGAACAGAAGGAATGGGAAGCTGTGGGAGCCAAGGAAACCCTGAAAAGCTTCGACGTGAAGCATCCACGCGAGATTCCACAGCTTTACATCGACTGGATGAATGCCTGCGTGCCTTACATCGAATTGGAAGAATACATTCTCGTCCACGCCGGCATGAACTTCAAGGCCGAAAAGCCTTTCGAGGACACGAAAAGCATGATGTGGACCCGCAACTTCAAGGTGGATTACGACAAGTCGCACGGCAAGAAAATCATCCACGGCCACATCCCTGTCGACTACAGCTTCATCAACTTGGTCATCGACAACAACCAAAACCACGACTTCATCGCCTTGGACAATGGTGTCTTTGTGACCGACAAACCCGGCTTGGGCAACCTCACCGCCTTCAATCCTGACACAAAACAGATTGTGGCGCAATCGAATATGGATTTTTAAAAACGGTTTGCGCAATATAACAGATAGGGATTCCGCTGCTGGCAAACATCTCAAAAATCTTCGGAGATTTGAAAAAGTCAGCAAGTCTCTTACCTCTCGTAATAGCCTTTCTTGCTATATTGAGTCCAACGAATGTACATCTCCTGATAATGATCCTTGATAAACTCGGAAATCTTAGCAATTTCGCGGTCATTAAGAATACCACGGTTCTGCAAGACTGAATCACCGTTGCTCTTCACAAAGAACTTGGCAGAACCACCCTCAGTAAGCTTTTTGTCACTGGCATGCACATGCATACATTCCACTACGCAAAACGATGTAAAATACAGATAATAACCCGCCACTTTGAAATCATAGTATTTTGGCATGGCTCAGTCCTCCATATATTTCAAGTTCTGCTGCAGGTAACTGCTCGCAATGGAGAGCTCAATGTCGTCCATCGTGGTCTCCAGCACCTCGCCATCGGCACTAAACACAACGGCTTTGTCTGAACTGTTCAGATTCAACACGTGGATGCCGTCTTCCATGCGAGTAAAAGCGTATCCGTTGACAATGATGTCAGCCTTATCGGCAATAGTCTTGATATCAGGCATAAGCTACACGTACAGTTTTAATCGGTTTCAGAAAAGCATCAGAGTCGATATACAACCCGGCAAGAATGGGTTTAAGGTCTATGTACTCCTCTTCTGGCTCAGCATTATGGCTGTACTTGGCCAGCACTACCAGATAACCGTCGTCCCACTTCACAACATCCACATAGTGCTCTAAGCTGTAAGGAGCCTTAAAGCGAATATGATAGTCCCCGAAGTTGAAGGCCGTAAAGCCTCCGCCGCTACTAAGAACAGCCTCGTTCTCCTTGGTTTCTATGTTGTTTCGTTCTGACATTTGCTTTTCTATTCGAGTGCAAAAGTACAAATAACATCCCAAATCGTGAGATTTTTCTTCAAAAAACCAACAAAAAGCGACCCTCAAAAAATGAAGGCCGCCTTTCGATAGGGTTTAGAATAATTGGGTAAAAAACGTGAAATGACAGGATAAAAACCATTGACCACTATAACAAACAATTACCGCGTCCCAACCACCACGGCATTCTTGAATTGTTTCACCTTACCGTTGAAGTTGAAGACCTCGGTCACGACGACGTAAACACCAACAGGAACTTTGTTGCCGTTGTTGTCAAGACCGTTCCAGAGGACGCTGCCCTCCTGCCCCACCAGTTCGCCTTTGGCAAGATGATGGATTAATTGTCCGGCCACGTTGAAGATGTATATGTTCATTGTGTAGCCCGCCTCGTCGAAGTGGTAATTGATGAAACAGGCATCGTCGTAACCATCACCATCGGGTGAGAAAATGTCGGGGCTGATGGAGATTTCGTCGGTGGATGGCTCCGCACTTTGCTTCATCGAATTTTCATAACCTGGTGTGCCGAAATGCACCTGATCGGCGGCGGAATGCCAGTTGTTGGCATCCATGGAAGGCTGGTCGAAGCTGATGCGCTCCAGCGAAACACCTTTAGTGACTTTGAGCAACGGATAGTGCATCTTTTCGGAAAAATACATTTGGTCGATGGCCGTGCCGTCCTTGCCTATCAGGATGGCCGTGCCGCCTGCGTTGGCATAGTTAGGGAAGGAAACCATTTGCACGAAATTGTCGGTCGGACAGTCGTATTGTTGACCCACAATCTCGCTATTCGTGGAAAGCAAAACGTAGGTATGCGACAGGAACAGTCGGCTATCGGCGGTGATTTCCTTTAAGGTCGTATCGGCGGGATTGGGGAAACTTTCTTTGATAACACCGAGCATCAAAGTGCTGAGGTCGAAAGTCTTATCAGTGTTGTTGTAAAGCTCCACATAGTCCACACCTGGTGAAATGGGGTCGAAAAGAATCTCATTAATTAGGATTTCGCCTTCGGTAATTTCGTTGGGGATACCGAACTGCACACGGGTGTCGGCTTCGATGGAGGTGCCTACGCAATTGGTCACGTCACTAACAATTAAGGTATAGACGATTCCCTCCGCAAAGCCTTGGTCGAAATGAAGCTCCACGTAGGTGCCATCGATGGGGTTGACAACCGTTTGCTGCGGATGCTCGTCCGTCTCCTCCACGAGGAAATGCTGCGTTTCCAAAAGGTTGGCAGGATGCATCTGTTGATCGAACCACATCTGCACGATTTGGTTGCCGAACATGCTGACGCGTTCCACTTGGGGCGAAACGTTGTTCTCGCCATCCACCGAGTTGAGTCGGCCTGGCGTGCCACCCGAAGCATCCTCAGAAGCCGTCCAATTGGAAGCCCCAGCGCAAGGATTCAGCGGATCGATTTGCTCCACCGACCAGCCGCCGTCATCCTTATTGGAATCGTGGTACCAAATGTTACTGAAGTTGACGCGTGAAATCAAAATGCCTGCTTTGCTATAGAGGTACATCGCCGAGGAAGAATTACCCACCGAGAAGCTGCTGAAGCCAATGCAATCGCCATATTGTCGCAATTCGGACACAGCATCATTGTGGCAAAGGATGACATAACCATGCGGTGCAAGGACGTAGTTTCCAAAAGTGTTGTCGTTTGAACCGATTTGTATCTGCCAGTCTTTCAGGTCGATGCCAAACTCAGTGGAGTTGTAAAGTTCCACATACTCCCATTCTGGCAAGCCCACCACAGGATTCGGGTCGGCCATGATTTCGTTGATGACGATGTCGTATTCCGAGGCCTCATAGATGGAGAAAGCCATCGTGGTCGGCTCCATCATGTTGTTCCACAAGTCTTTAATGCCGCTGACGGTCAGAGTATAATTAATGCCATTACCGATTTCACGTTCGAACTCCAGAACCAATTGAGCCAAATTATCACCGAAACTGACCGAAACAGGGCTGCCCAAACCATTGTCCACGGAATAATTGGAGGGATTGAGTGCCGTAGTTTCATTAAGGGCCTCATTAAAAGCAATTTGCAGGTGTTGTAAATCCAACACCTCACAGGTCAGGAGTTGGGGCGGCTCGTGGTCGGCGATGCGCGGACCGACATACACATTATCAAAATAAATCTTCGTGGAATTGCTCGAAGTGAACTTGGACCAAAAGCCGAAGAAACCACCGCGACTATAGGTATCATCAGTTCCTTGTGCCTCAATGAGATAAATGCCTGAATTATCGTAACAGGTTTGCAGCATCCAATTGCCTTCTCGGTCGCAAATCACCTTGACGAAAACCGCAAACGAGGCCGCGATAGCACCTTCCGTGCCGCGAAAAATGCTCTGCTGCCCGCCAGCATCCTTACGGAAGAGCTCAATGGCATCACTGCTGCCGCCTTCACCGAAACGGAGGAAATAACCTTGCGTAACTTGCGACAAATCAGCATTATCGGCACTGAGCCAAACATCGGTGTAGTTGTTTCCCGAAGGTGCGAAAGCCTCTCGAATCCAAAATTGCCATTCCATCGTCTCATATTCGGAAAAAGGCAAAGAGAGATAAGCCATGCCCTCGCCTTCCGCATTGAGTTGCAATTGTTTGCTGTTGTTTACAATATATTGCTCCGTCGTCCCTGACCAAGTGGGATTTTGGGTGAAATCGCTGTCGGAAAAGTCGTCGGTGACTTGGGCGAAGAGGGAAAAAGGCAATAAAAGCAAGAGTAAGAGTATCTTTTTCATGGCATTAGCAGTTTTGGAAAGGACAAAGATAAGGGTTTTTGTGGCTTGTAGCATAAAAAACTACGTTTCCGACCCGATTTCCGACTTCCTTGCTGATAGAAAAATTGCTAACTCAAGTGCGGAAAGTAGTGCAAAAAACCATGTTTCCGCACCTGAGTTTTGTATTTTTAGGCAAAAATAATCAAACTTAGGTGCGGAAAGTGGGTAAAAAAGTATAGTTTCCGCACCTGAGTTTGAAAATATTTACTATCTTTGCAGTCGGAAAAACAATTTCAGTATGGACAGAAACCTGTTTATCGGACGCGAATATGAAATCCGTCAGCTTGAAAAGTATCGCAGTTCCAAGGAGTCGGAGTTTGTCATCGTTTATGGTCGCCGCCGTGTTGGAAAGACATTCCTCATCAAGGAATTTTTTGACGACACATACGATTTCCATGTCACTGGACTATACAAAAAGCCCAAAAAAATGCAACTGAAAAACTTCTATCTTGCTCTTCAGGAATACGGTGCCAACCTCAAAAAAGTGCCGACCGACTGGCTTGAAGCGTTCGAAGAGTTGAAGAAACTTCTGAAAGGCATCAAAGAAAACCGCAAGAAAATCGTCTTCATCGACGAACTCCCTTGGCTCGATACACGTCAAAGCGAGTTTCTTGGCGCATTCGAGGGTTTCTGGAACGGTTGGGGAGCACAGCAGAACGACATCATGCTGGTTGTTTGCGGTTCTGCTACCACTTGGATTACCAAAAAGATTCTCTCCGACAAAGGCGGGCTGTTCAACCGTGCAGCTCGCCGTCTTTTCCTAATGCCTTTCACACTTCAGGAAACCGAGCGGTACCTGATTTCACGAGGCATTAATTGGAGCCGTTATGACATCGTTGAGTGCTACATGACCATGGGCGGCATTCCATATTATTTGAAACTACTCGACAACGAACTGCCGTATTTAACCAACATCGACAACATTTTCTTCAAACGCAATGGCTCCCTGTGGGACGAATTCGACCATCTGTACGAAACTCTTTTCGGGAACTCGAAAGCTTATCTGAAAATCATCGAAGCCTTGTCGACAAAGAAATCAGGACTCACCCGACAAGAGATCATCAACGAAACGCATCTTGAAGACAACGGTCTTCTCACCGAGATGCTGAAAAACTTGAAAGACAGTCAATTCGCACGCGTTTACAACACTTTTGGCTATAACGAGAAGAATCTCGTGTATCAGCTTGCTGATTATTTCACCCTGTTTTACCTGCGTTTCATGAAGGGCAAGCAAAACCCCGACGAGCATTTCTGGACGCATTATCTCGACAACCCGGCCAAAAGTAGCTGGGCAGGACAAACCTTTGAGCAAGTCTGCAAAGACCATATCACCCAAGTCAAAAAAGCTATCGGAATCAGCGCCGTGCTAACCGACATTTCTTCATGGAATGGCATTTCCGAAACAGGCAAGGCACAAATCGACCTCGTTATCGACCGTCGCGACCGTATCACGAACATCTGCGAAATCAAGTTCTCAGTCGGTGAGTTTACCATTGACAAAGACTACGAGGACAAGCTTCGCAAGAAGATGCAAGTGTTCCGTGAAGCCACCAAGTCGCGCAAAGCCCTACAATTGGTCATGATTACTACTTACGGCGTCAGGCAAAACTCCCATAGCGGCATTATGCAGTCACAAGTCAAAATGGATGACCTTTTTGCAAATACTGAATAGCGGAATAATGCTGGCATGATTTTGCATGGTGTTGATAGATTTTGACTATTTTTGCGGTGTGAAAACAAGCCGCCTACATATTGTCATTCTATTGTGGTTATCAGTATTTGTCGTTTCTTGCGGGAATACTGGTGGTGAGGACACATTCAAAGTGTCGCCCGAACTGGCGGCCACCGACAGCCTCATGTGGGAACAGCCCGATAGTGCGCTGAAGGTGATGATGGAGTTTGCGGCAAGCCCCAAGGCCGACAGCCTCCATGAGTTTGAGGGGCATTATTGCCAGGTGCTGATTGCGGAGCTGCTGTTTAAGAATGACTATGCACAGAGCAACCGAACGGAGGTGCTGAAGGCGGTTCATTTTTTTGATTCGATTGTGGGGATGGATGGGGCGGACGCACGCGGTAAAGCGGACGCACGCGGTGTGTCCGTACGAGAGCGGGATGCGTTTTTGGCGGCACGGGCGCATTATATGAATGGCGTGGGATTCTATGAACGGGATAGCGTGGTGGCGGCTTGCGGGGAGTATCTGAAGGCGTTGGAGATTATGGAGACGCATTTCCCGAATTTGGAGACGCAAGATTTTGCGTCTCTACATGTTGAACATCTGCCTCGGTTTATGGCGTTGACATACAATCGGCTTGGAGATTTGTTTAAAGACATGTTTATGCAGAACGCCATTTACTGCTATAAGAAATCCCTTGTTTTCACCCGCATTGAACCCACCTCGCCTAATGGCATGGCCAAATTGTTGAGTTCACTTGGTCAACAATATCACTTTTTATATCAGTATGACAGTGCCAATTACTATCTCAATGAGGCTTTGAAACATTTATTTGATACAAACAATTTGGCTTATAGGGATATAATTTCACAAAAGGCGTTGCTCAACTATAATATGAGTAAGGGAATAGAGTCTTCTGTAAACGAACTAAGACGTATGGCGGCAAAAGCCTCTGGCACAAATGAGAAGACAACACGCTTCATCCCCATCGGCGACATCTATTTTGATGCCCAAATATATGACTCGGCTTTGGTGTATTTGACGCAGGTGTTTGAAAATACGGATGATGTGTTGTTGAAATGGGATTTCGCTGGAAAATTGCGCAACATTTACCAAAGTCGAGGCGATTCGTTGAAGGCTGTCCAATATGCCCTTTATCAGTCGGAAAATGCTATTTCTGAAGCGGAAAGCAACGCACAAGTCTCACAACTTAACGAGCTGTTTCAGCAGCATTTGCAGTGGGAGCAAGTGCGAGCCGAGGCCGAAAGGCAGCAGGCGGCGCGGCTGCGGAGGAACAGGATGATCGTTGTGGTGAGCGTTCTCGTTGTGGTGGCGGCGCTGTTGGCTTGGCTGTTCTATAGGCGCAAGATGAAGCAGCAGCGCGACGCGGCGAGCCAGCAGATGGAGGCTGTGCAGGAGGCACATCGGTTGGAGAGCCAGAGGATGGAGGCCGAACGCGAGGCGCACCGCTTGGAGAAAGCATCAATGTCGGGAAGGCTGAAACGGAGCAACCAGGAGCTGCGCGAGCTGAAGGACCAGATGCGGCAACAGGCGGGCAACGGTGCGCCGAAACAGGAGGCGCAAGCGGTGTCGTTCAACGAAGAGCCTATCTGCCGCCTGATTATGGAGCGGGTGAACGAGGGGCAGTTCAAGTCGCAGATGGACTGCACGGTTTACAAGGAGTATGCCTTGGGGAAGGAACAGGTGATGGCGTTGCGCGAGGCTGCCGACCGCCACTTCAACCAGTTCACCGTCCGTTTGGCCAAGGCCTATCCCAACCTTACTAAGGGCGACCTTGACTATTGCTGCTTATACCTGATTGGCCTTTCGGATGCTGACATTTCCGCCTTGATGCAGCGCGCCTACAACACCGTATCGCAACGCGCCCGCAAGATGAAGGGCATTTTTGGCAGTGAGGAACCGGTTTCTGTCGTGCTTCGGGGTTTTGCTAACGAGTCTGCATCTGTTTGAAATTTGCAGATTTATGTTGCATATTCTTTAAGTTTGTAGTATTTTTGTGCCATATTTGTTCAATGGTTATGGACCAAGGCGAAAACATATCTCTTTTACCAGCCCCGATAAACACAGGGGAAATAGTTCTTTATCAGCCTAATGACCAACTTTCGTTGGAAGTCAAACTGGAGAATGAAACGGTATGGCTGACCCAACAACAAATGGCCATCTTGTTTGATGTAAAAGAAAACAACATAACCTACCATATACAGAGTGTATTCAAGACCCATGAACTCGACCCTGAAGCAACTACTCAAAAAATTAGAGTAGTTCGAAAAGAAGGTAATCGACAAGTAAGCCGTAACATTGATTTCTATAACCTTGACATGATTATCTCAGTCGGTTATCGTGTCAACAGCGCAAACGCGACGCAGTTTCGCCGCTGGGCGACCTCTGTTTTAAAAGAATACATGTTGAAAGGCT
Source organism: Bacteroidales bacterium (assembly GCA_016285355.1). The sequence goes on along the minus strand of JAEEQP010000007.1, from coordinate 775 downwards.
ATGCGGTAAACCAGCGGCTGATTGCGATGGAAGAACGCATCGACAGGCGGCTTGCCCAACATGAGAATGTTTTACAAGAACATCAAGAAAAGATTGATTTTTTCGTCCGTACAAACTTGCCGCCAGTGGAGCAAGTGTTTTTCGAAGGAGAATTTTTCGAAGCCCGCGTGTTGCTTGAAAAACTCATCAAAAGCGCACAAAAACGGGTTGTCATCATTGATGGGTATATAGATGCCGCTACTTTCGAGATGCTTGATGTGCGCAATCAAGGTGTTTCCGCCGACATCTATTCAGGCAAAGACTTGACCAATTTAAGGAATACCCACAACGCTTCTTCTAGTGCTGGGTTGATAGAAACGCACTTATGGTCAAAACCATCGCATGACCGTTGGCTGATTATAGATGATTTTCTATATCATTGTGGTCACTCGTTAAAAGATATGGGGCGGAAACTTTCTGCCATTATATTGATGGGAACTTCTCCTGAAACTATACTTGGCCAGATAAGATGAGAATTGGAACAATCCATATCCATTTGATTATCGGTACGATAGCTAAAAACCCGCACAAATCCGCACATTGTTTTTCTTGACAGGTGTGGGGATGTTGGTGTAGTTTTGCCGAAAATTTCTAAACCTAATAGTTATGAAAACGACAAAACAATTCTTGATGCTTTGCTGCCTGATGGTGATGGCGGCGATGGGTTATGCCCAGGAATGGGCCGTGTCAGTTGATCAAACAGAAATGGCAAAAGAGATGATTGCCGTCGATGACG
>JAEEQP010000041.1 GCA_016285355.1 Bacteroidales bacterium | reverse complement strand
AAAGATATCGGTAAGATGGAAAACCCAATAGTTATCCTGCGACCCCACCACCACATTGGGACAATTGATATCGCCGTAGGGATATGGTGGCGGATACAAGGCATCCTTGCAGAGAAAGACAAACTTCCTGTCGCTGACTTGCACGGCATCACTATAAAGTTGAGCCGAAGCCACATCTGCGCCCATCACCCGCTCCCACAACAGATAACCTTTGGCATCCGTCCTAAATATCCAAGGCTTTCGAGCCCCCCAAGACCCTTGTGGAGGCTCGTACAATTGCGAGGCACTTTGCACATCGCCATCTCTTGATTCCGACAATCCAGTGACTGTAAAACCACCGTCTTCATTCTGAAAGACTTTACACGCGGCATCATTAAGCGTGCCGCCATAACATTTGCTCCATACCACATTACCGTCAAAATCGGTTTTCAATAGCCAGGCATCAGAGCTACGGCCATAATGGGGAAGACCTTGGTTATAGCCCAAATGATACCCGGCTCCTTCAAGGTCGCCATCATTTGAAGCCGCACCGCCCACATAGAGATAGCCGTCTTCAAGCACAATGAAATCGGCAAAAGAATCATCTTGGGTATAGCCGCCGTAGCATCGGTTATCCAACAAATTGCCTTCAGCATCTAATTTGGCCACCACCCCGAACACAATAGTCGGATACTGGTTGCAACTATAAAGAGAGCCGTATTGTTGCGGGTTGCCGTTAATCAATACCGTATAGGAGCCATCTTCCATTTCCTTGATTTTGCTGACCAATTCATTGTCTTCAGTCCCCAAGGTAACTTCCCATTGCAGGTTGCCGAGGCTGTCCAACTTGAAAATCCAAGCATCCCATGAACCATAATGATGGCTAATGTCGCCACCATCCCATGCCACCGTATGGCCACAAATGCAGCCTCCGTCACTGGTCGCCGTAACTCTTGGAGAATACCAAGAGGTGTACGCTGGATTCCCATAGACATGCTTCCATAGCACATTCATCTGTTCGTCCATCTTAATGACACAAGCATTCGATTCGTTGCCAACAGGATCCGTTCCGCATAAAAAGTAATGGTTTGGATTTGTCCTGGATTGTGAGATTTGGCTCAAAATGCCCATATCCACACACGATTGGTCAACCAGTTCTCCTGCTTCATTCAGTTTGATGAGCCAACCCCCACGTTGGCCATTGTGTTCACATTCAACATTGAATCCTCCATCATTGTCGATGTTGCCACCAACGAAGTACCCTTCATCGGTTTTGAGGATGAAATAGGGCTCATCATCGCCCATGCTGCCATAGCCCCATTGCCAGTCGAAACGCACTTGGGCTTGCATCACCCCTCCCGCCATCAGCAGGAGCGCAAGCAGGGTGTAAAGTCTTGTCGCTTTCATATTCGTTAGATTTAAATAATGGATTTGTTTGAAAACTTTTCTGCAAAACTATAGCAAAATTCCGCTGAAAAATCAAGCCTGAGGGCCCAATACAAGTTTTTGTCGCAGGAATTTTTTGCAACAAACAGAATTTCAATGCATTGAAAATTTCCTATTACAAGTTTTTCTTGTCAAATCCAGTCGGAAATCGGGTCTTTTCCAAGGGTTTTTCCGAGGTTGGAGCGGTATTTTGCCACCGTGTTTTCGCTCAATCCGAGCAAATCGGCCTCCTCCTTGATGCGGAAATGGAAGAAATTCAAAAGGAGGATATTTCGTTCCGTTTCGCTCAATTCCGGGTACTCCGACTTCAGTCTTGCCACGGTCTGCGGATAAGTGTCGTCCACGGCTTCAAGGATGCGTTGCAACCTGTCCTTGCCATTGGATTGGTAGATGTCCGTGACGCGCTGCTGCAATATCTCCCTTGTGTGCTGTGCGGCCTGTTCCACCTTCGTTTGCAGTTCGCGTTGCTCTTCATCGTGTCGCTGCGACGCCTCGCTCAATCGTTGTGATGCCTCGCTTATTTGCCGCTGCGCCTCGGCCTCTTGCACCGCCATGTGTTTTTTGCTTCTGCGCCGCATCAGAATGACCACCACAGCCGCCAGCACCACCACCATAGGCAACACCACAGCGAGTGCCGTCCTCACGGCCTTTCTCTTCTCATGGAGCGATGCGGCATCCTGCTTTTCCTGCAAGTAGGTCTGGAATAGGTCGTTGAGTCGGGAGACTCGTAATTGTTTATTGGAAACCGAGGTTGCTTCTTCTACAAGGATTTGGGCATATTGGCTGGCTTTCAAGGTGTCACCCTCGTTCAAGGCAATAATATGTAAAACCATTCCTGCAAGTTTTGTGTTGCTGGAATCGTTTTCAGACTCAAACACAGGCATTAAATAGGCTTTTGCAGAATCATATTGTTCAATATCTTGATAAATATGGCCAATGGTCAAGAATCGGTTTAGTTTTTCCATTTCATTTTCTGCTTGAGCCACCATATTTTTCAGACTATCCAAGGCTCTTAAAGTATCATAATCCCGTTCGAAATCAAACAATGCCCGAGATGAGACGATGTCCCTGTAAATCATATTGTTCCTATCTGGCAATAGTTCCAAAGCCAAATCATAATAATAGGCCGCGCTGTCGGCTATCTTCAGTTTGTCAAATTGCTTTCCTATCCTGTAAAGCACGTTGGGAACACCGTATGGAGAAGTCGGTGCAATTCTGTTATAAACCAAGCCTTGCTTGCCGCAATAGATGGCTGGCTCTTGCATGAATTGTGCAGAAAACAAATCTATAAGGCGGTTATAGGTCAAAGCCATAAAACTAGCCTTTTTCCCCACCAGTTCGTTCTCGGTGAATTGGCTCTCCATCGTCCGTAAGGTGTGGAGGTATTCGGTGCAAGCCTCAATGAGGCTGTCGTGCTCGAAATAGGCCGCGCCGTTGATGTAATGGGCGCGGGCAGCGAGGAAGATGAGATTGTTGTTTGGGGAGAGCGTGTGTTTTGAATCCCCCCTCCCCCCTTTCAAAGGGGGAGCCAGCCGCACGAGGCTATCAAAATACACCATAGCCTGCTGCAATGCCTTTCGGTTGGTTTGATCATAATTGTTTTTGAACAGCAGCTCCGCAATCAGCAGCTGGCAATAATGCCCCTCAAACGCATTGAGGCTGTCGGCCTCGGAGCTTGCCGCAAACTGCATCATCACCTTCAGCGCACTATCCGGCTGTTCCCACATCAAACTATCAATCCCCACCAGCGTCTGATAGGATTTCCCTTTTCCTACAGACGAGAGCTGGGATGAGGTCGGATGAGGATTGCATCCCACCATAACAGCCAGCAGAAGCCCCAACCCGAACATGTATCGCAAGCATTTCATGCCTGCAAAAATAGCTAAAATCCGTCAAAGTCAAACAAGAATCTCTCTCCGAAAGACGAAAACGCTTCAAGGCTAGAAATTCAGCCAAAACCAACATTTTATTCCTTAATCCATTTCCCCATTTCTGCCTCTCGATTGTCTGAATAAACTTTCCAGAAATACATTCCCGCCGGCCATTTCTCAGTGTTGAGTGTAGTGGTCGTCTCTGTCAAGGGCGTTTCAATCACCTTATGGCCTACGATGTCGAAGACTTGCAATGTGGCGCTTCCCACTGCCGTGCGAATGTTGAGACTGTTGCCGCCTGGATTGGGGAACACCTCTATACGGCTTTCCGTCGCTTCATGCACGCCGTCAACCGACCAATACACCCTCAGGAAATATTCGAACTCATTGTACTTTGACTGCGCAGGGGCTGAATAGCAGTCGATGGCTTGGTAATAGGCCACCACCTTGTAAAGATAGAAGGTCTCATCCTCCATTGAAGTGTTGTCGGTATATGAAGTGGCATTGGCACCAAGGGCCTTGATTTTCTGCCAATGCATGTCGGCTTCCTTGGTGCGGTAGACGTAAAAACCTGAAAGACCGTCATGAGGTTGAGGCGTTTCCCAAGTCAGTTTCACCTTGTTGTTCGAGGTCATCTCATACCAGAGGCCAGTGGCGGGTTGGCAATCGTCACCCATTGTGACACAGGCTTCATTGGTCGGATCGCTCTCCCCTGAAGCACAGAAGGCCGTCACATAATAACAGTTGCCACCATGATTTGGTTCATCATCACCGAATTCGGTAAGGTGACCATGCACAGTTTGCAGTAACACGCCGTTGCGATACACATTGTAGTCCGATACATCTGGTGCGCCTCCCCAAGTCAAAATGACAGCATCGCCATCAAAGATTTCGGCATAAAGGTCAGTCGGCATACCACAATCTGTGCCGTTGCCACAGCTGTTGTTTGTTTGCAAGAATATGTCAGGCAATTCAGTGGCAAAACCCGAATAAGAATAAACTATCTGATTTTCAGCATCCTTAACAACGATTCCCACCTCACTGACATTGCTATTTCCCAAATTCCATGCGAAAGAAACACGCCCCAAAGGCACTTCCACCGACAACGTTTGTGGTGAATTGGTGGCCGTGACACTCGCATACAACTGATTTGCACTATTAATCACCTGAACGGCAGCCCCTTGCCAACCATTAATCATGGATGAAGTCGCCTCGATGGTCCAGATGCAATTGGGGCCGAAACGTACATCATATTGCGCAGCATTCAGTCCATGTGTACCTTCATTCACCGCATACACTTGATAGTCATGCAGGCCGTAGAACGGCACCTCATCGGTGATTTCCATGGTGGCACCTGGAGTGGCATTGTTTTCGGTATAGATTACCCTGCCATCACGTTCGACAACGATTTGGTCAATATGGGTCAAATTACTTTCGTTCAAGGTTTTGTTGGGATTGTTCCAATGTATAGTGCAAGTGTATGAATCGTCGGAAAGGGGTTGCACGCTAAAATTGGATGGCGCTTTCGGCATGGTATTGTATACATCGACCGGCCGTACATCGGCAACCATTTTTTGCGCCTGGTTCCAAGTCTGGTTGTAAGTTTGCAGGTTATCGATGCTGAAATACCCATCGAGTTCGCCACCCCAGCACCAGTTGATGTGGAAAAGGCCGTTGTCGTCATAGCCGTCACAAACGAAGGCGTGACCCACATTCCCGCCACCCTGACCAGCATAAAGGATAGGGGTTGCACAATCGAGGGCATCATACATTTTGGCCACCCATTCTTTGTAAGAGTAATCGTCGCGGTACAGACATTGCGAGGGGCCATAGCCGAAATAGGCACTCATAGCCGGAGGGATGTTTTGCTGCAAGGCACCGCTGGCCATGTTGCCATAATTCATGTTGACGCTCACACCGCAATGGAATATCAAAGTGGACACATAAAGCTCGTTTTCATGTAACGACTCCGGCATCTCATCCCAATGGTAGGTGGTTCCGCCAAAATCAGCAGAGAGGATGCCGTAGGTGTAGCTATTGTAAGAGTGCGAGCCAGTACCCTGCTGGGGATGGTTCCAATACTTCATCACCTGTGCCATTGAGGTGGCCACGCAGCCTGCATAGACATTGCCGCAAGGGCCTTCTTCGTCTTTCGGGCAGCAAGAGTTATAATAGCAGTCCTGATCCCAATGTGTGGCAATCAAAGGCTGAACGACCACCGATTTCGTGGTTTGGGTTTTACCATAGCACTCAAGGTTGGTCCATGCTTGGGCAATTACAAAGTCGGCTCTTTTCAGGTTTTCTTCCGCAAAATCAACGGATTGGCCATAGCCGTTGAGGAAATAAGCCAGACCGTCAGGGAGGTTTTCGACATTGAATGAGCCTGTCTCAGCATAGCCAAGGATGGGGCTGGTGAGGTCGCAGGCGGAAACGATGACAAAGCCACCCGAACTGCCGTTGAAAACATGGAACGAAGGTAGTCCTTGTTCGGTAACACCAGTGTAAACCCACTCCAATGGCGTGTTGTACTTGAAATTGGCCTCAACAAATTTCGCGCCCAAGGCCTTGGCGCGTTGCACTTCGACTGTGCCTGCAAGCACAGGAATAGATGCCATCAGTAAGATGACAATTACCGTGTAAAATCTGTAGTTTTTCATTTTATTATAGTTTTATTCCTTAATCCACTTTCCAGTCTCAGTGAGGGTCGTTGAGCCTGTCGAAACGACCTTCCAAAAATACATTCCCGAAGGCCAATTTTCAGTAACAATACTTGCCGAGCAGCCATTGATTTGCTGCTCACACATCTTCTTGCCGTTTAGGTCGTAAACAATTACAACAGCATTTCCAAATTCGGTTTCAATATACAGCACATCCTTGCCCGGATTGGGATAGGCATAACTTTGTACAACCTTCTCCTCTACCGCATTCAAGTCCTGCAACTCCATGGCACCCATGTCGATACGGCCATAGACCTCGCGCGGATTGCCCATAAAGTCAGTGTCGGGATAATACTGGTTCATGTTGGTCGCACCCGCATTGATGCAAGGCGAATCTTCGTGCAACGACCAATAAGACGGCATTGAGTAATGGTCATATTCTGGACCTAAGCCCGCGGTAGGATTGACAAACTGCGGGTTAGTGTAAATGTCATAGTTGCCGATGACACCGTTGGGGAAAGCGTGACAGTTGTTGAAAGCCGTCGGGTCAGCGTGAGTGGGGTCCATGCGTTCGAAATAGATACCTGTATTGCCGAAAAAGATGTTGTTGTAAATTTTCTGTTGGCCGTTGGTCCAGATGCCTGAGCCCTGACCGTTAATGTGTCCGTCACTTTGGTTGTTGGCAATAGTATTGTTGTAATAATGTGAATAATTGGGTGCCGTAGTACCCAACACAGGCGAATAGCCCTCGTTGTTCACGATGATGTTGTCGTGTAAACGTCCCACACCTTCCCAACCGAGATAAGCCGTATTGCCGTGGTTGCCGTGAATGTAGTTGTTATAAACCTGAGGCCCTGAAGCCGACAACGACAGCTCGCCAATGTGCATATCGAGTGCCGTGCCGTAATGGCCCGAGTTGTTGTAGAACTCGCAATTGCGTACGGTGAAATGCCGTAAGCCACGCAACGAGACGCTTGCGCCCCACCAAGCATAATTGTCGTGGAAAACGCAATGCTCTATCAGGATTGTCCCTGGGTTGAATACATACATTCCTCCACCGCCACAGCTGTTCGGTGAACTGCCGTTGAAATCATCGCGGTTCTGCAAGAAACTGCAATGGGCAAAATAACAATACTTCTTGTTTCTCACCTCAAGGCCTGCGCCAAACCGCTCGGCCTCGGGTGCGCCTGAAGTAATCTTTCCGTACTTGACCTCGCAGTACTCCATGACCACACTGTCCTGGGCACTGCTTTGATCGGAAATCAAGTGGATACCATTCCAGCCTGATTCCACGGCGGGGTCATAGAAATCAGTGATGTCGCGGGCAGTAAAAGTGACTGGAATCTTATCCGCGCCCAAGGCATAAAACGAGCCGTTGTGGACGGTAATGCGGTAATAGCCCTCAGCAATCACCCAAGTCCCGCGTTCGACGGTGAGGCTGGCTGAGCCTCCTTCGTCCGGCTCAATGACGACATCGCCCATGAGCCTTACCGTGTCGGCACCCCAAAGCACATGGCCGTAGTATTCGCCCGACACCTCAATGACGTTCTGCGCGGTCAAAACACCTGCCAGCAGCGTCATCCAAAATGCAAAAAACAAACTTTTTTTCATGGCATAAAACGATTTTAATGATACATTTCATTTCACGCCAACAAAATTATACAAAAAAACAAGGAATTTTTCAACCCATAAGGCCGAATACAGATTTTTCTTTATAACATATATTGACAATCAATAAGTTACAAAAATTTTATACAGATTTTTGTTGGAGGAATTGAAGGTAATTTGGGGTAAAAAACAAAGAAAAACGCGTTGTTTTTACCTCAATACTTCACATAAAACTCCAAAAACGGATTCACCTCCCCTTCTTCCTTAAGCAAGGTCTCCAACTGCGCCCAGTTCTTGATCATCCCGCGTTTCTCGCGCTGGTTGAAGATACGCTTCACCTGCTCGTAATTGAGATAGGGATGATGCACCAAAGTCTTGAAATCGGAACGGTTCACGTCAACTTTCCGCGTTTCAGCCTCACCTATTTTTATATAGGGTTGTATCGTGGCGAAACGTGTCGAATCCATGCCTTTCACATCGCGCAACTGTTCCATGTTGACGAAACCGCCCAACTTTTCGCGGAACTCGATGATGCGCGAGGCCATGTAACCGCCTATCTGTGGCAACTCCACCAACGTGGTCGAGTCCACCATATTCAAGTCGACGATGGGGATGGCTTTCTTTACAGGTTTAGGCTCCTCCCCTGCTTGTTCTTCCTGCTTCTTCTGTGCGGATTTGCCGCTCGCGTTTCGCGACACCTCAGGCAGCACGATGAAAGGTTCCAATTGAGCAAAATCCTCCTCACTGATAGTGTAAAGCTTGCCAAGGTCATTTTTCGAGTAAAACTTTCCACCTTTGGCCTTGTAGTTCATGATGTTGCGGATTTGGCGGTCGGTGAGGCCCATTTGCTGCCATTCTTCTTCGGTCAAAGTGTTGGGATTGAAGGGAAATGGATGCAGCTCGGCTACTTCTTGAGGCCTTTCGGCTTGTTGCTGTTGTTGCGCTTCAATGGCTGCCTGACGCAAAGCTAAAAGGGAATCCAAGTTATGCAAAGACGCATCACTCAACGACTTGCGCGAAGGACGGAACAGACAGGCAAGTATCAAAATGAAGATGGCAGCCAGTATCGTGATGATGGCCACGCGCTCGCCTTTGCTGAAAGTAAACCATTTGCGCAAAGAATCCATATTAACTTGTTTCGGGCCCTTCGACAGGCTCAGGGACCCTTGGCAAGTGAAGGTCATTGAACCCGTCGAAACACCGTTTTGATTATTTTATCAGCCCGCTGATAAAAACTACAGCGATGGCCAAAGGTGCCAAGTATTTGATAATGAAGAAAAAGATTTTCACAAGTGCCGACTTCAACGTGCCCTCGTTAGTTACCTCATCGAAGAACTTTTGCTTTCCGAATTTCCAACCCACGAAGATGACAATCAGCAATCCGCCGACAGGCAACAGGACGTTGGACGAAACGAAATCCATGAGGTCGAACACAGGACGGCCACCGATTGTGAAAGGCGTGCCACTCATCAAGCTCAAGGAGGCGAAAGTGCCGAGAAACATCGTTCCTAAACATGCTACCACCGTGGCCCACTGGCGTTTCAGATGCAGTTCCTCAGAGAGATAGGCCACCAACACTTCCAACAGGGAAATGGTCGAAGTGAGGGCGGCAATGGCGAGCAACACAAAGAAAATGAGGCAGAACCAATAGCCACCAGCCATTTGGTTGAAGAGCATGGGCAAAGTATTGAACACCAATCCCATACCTGCCTCGGGCTTGACCCCAAACGAGAATGCTGCTGGGAAAATGACCAATCCCGCAAGCAGAGCAATCATGGTATCGGCCAGCACCACGGAGAAGGCGGTACTGGTCAGGTTGTCGCTTTTCTTGACGTAGGAACCGTAGGTAATCAGCACGCCCATACCGAGGCTCAATGAGAAGAAGCCTTGCCCCAACGCGCTGATAAGCACCTTGCCAGTAATCTTCGAGAAATCAGGCTTGAAGAGGAAGGTCAGACCTTCTTTGGCACCTGGCAGGGTCATGGAGCGGACACCTAATACTATTAATATGACCAACAGCAAAGGCATCAGGATTTTGGCGTATTTCTCGATGCCGTTTTGAACGCCCTTGAAGACCACAAAACCGGTCAGGAAGATGAAGATGCCTTGCCACATCACGTTGCGCCAACCCATGTCATGGAAGGCGGTGAACTCCTGCTCGATGGTGGCCAAGTCCTTGCCTTGGAACGAGTTGGTCACCGACTTGACAATGTACTCCAACGTCCAGCCCGACACTGTGGAATAAAAGGCAAAGATAAGGAAGCCGCAAAGCACGCCCATGTAGCCCACGATGGGCCAGGCCGTCTTTGGTGCCAGTTTCTTGAACGCGCCCACAGAATTGCTCTGTGAACAGCGACCAATGACTAATTCCGAAAGCATCACAGGGATGCCCAAGAAGATGACGACGAGCAGATAGACCAACAGGAATGCCGCGCCGCCATTGTTGCCCACTTCGCAAGGGAAGCGGTAGATATTGCCCAATCCGATGGCTGAGCCTGCAGCGGCAGCGATAATGCCGATTTTCGAGCCAAAGCCATCGCGTTTTTTCTTTTCTTCTGCCATAGTTTTTCACTTAATCGGGCCCTTCGACAGGCTCAGGGACCCTTGGTGGTCGTTGAGCTTGTCGAAACGCCACACTGAATTTATCTTTTTTCACCGTATGCCAAATCACCCACATCGCCGATGCCTGGAACGACGTAGGCACGAGCCGTCAGTTCCTCATCAATACTACCCACCCAGATAGTGACCGGCAGGCGTGACATGGTGCGCTGCACATAGTCCAAACCGTCTTGCGAAGCCACCGCCACCGCAATATGAATTTCTTTCGGCGTCATATCCTCCATCAGGCCGTTCAAAGTTTTCACGATGGATTCACCAGTGGCTAACAAGGGGTCACAAAGGATGAGAATACGGTCTTCGATGTCAGGCGAAGAGAAATACTCCACGCGAATTTCGGAGTCCTCCTCATTCTTATCGTATTTGCGATAGGCCGCGATGAAAGCACTGTCGGCCTGGTCGAACATGCTGAGCATTCCATTGTGGAACGGCAAGCCTGCACGCAAGATAGTGGCAATGACAGGTTGCTCGTGCATCGTCCGTATCTGCTTGATGCCCAAAGGCGTAGTCACCTCTTCGTCATCATATTCAAAGGACTTGCTGATTTCGTAAGCCATAATCTGACCTATGCGTTCGAGGTTGCGGCGGAAGCGCATACGGTCTTGCTGGATGACGGCGTCGCGGAGTTCAGCCATGTATTGGTTGAAGACGCTGTCGTTTTTTTCAAGGTTGTTAATCTTAATCATAGTGTTGGTATTTGCCACAAAAGTAGAGGATTAAAAGATACAAAGCAAGAAAAAACTGATTCTACATTTGATTATTCAAGAAATACCTCTAATTTTGCACTTTAACATTTTTTACTATGAAAGTATTCAAATCTTTGATGACCTTAGCATTATTAGCTTTGGTCTACCATTCAAATGCATGCACTAACTTCCTGATTACCAAAGGTGCCAGTGTCGACGGCTCCAACTTCATCAGCTACTGCGCCGACTCGCACATCCGCTACGGCGAACTCTACTTCACCCCTGCCGCCGACTGGCCTGTGGGCAGCATGAGGGTCTGTTATGACCGTGGCACTAACGCCCCAAGAGGCAGCGTGCCTCAGCCGTCCCATACCTACCAAGTGGTGGGTTACATCAACGAAAACCAAGTTGCTCTCGGTGAAACCACCTTCGGAGGTCGCGAGGAACTGATGGACCCGACAGGCATCGTCGACTACGGTAGCCTGATGTTCATTGCTTTGGAACGCAGCACCTCCGCCCGCGAAGCCATTAAAATCATGGCTGACTTGGTGGAAGAATACGGCTACGGTAGCGATGGCGAGTCGTTCAGCATCAGCGATGCCAACGAGGTGTGGTATATGGAAATCATGCCCAAGGGCTACACGCCGCAAGTGACCAAAAACGGTGATACCATCAATGCCGACCGAGGTGCCGTTTGGGTGGCCATCCGCATCCCTGACGGTTATGTGAGCGGTCACGCCAACGCTGCAAGAATCACCACTTTCCCCTTACGCAACGGCAAGACCTCCATCACCGACAAGGACTGGAAAAAGCTTTACAATGAGCAAGTTGAGGTGATTTACAAGCACGACATCATCGATTTCGCCCGCCGCAAGGGCTACTTCACTGGCAAAGATGTCGACTTCGACTTCAGTGCTGCCTACGCCCCTGTTGATTTCAGTGCAGCTCGCGTCTGTGACCTCCGCGTTTGGACCATGTTCAACAAGGTCTGCGACGGCATGGACGAGTATTGGGACTATGTCACAGGCAAAGACCTCACCCACCGTATGCCACTGTATATCAAGCCCAACCGCAAAATCAGTCTGAGTGACATGATGGCTTTCCAGCGCGACCATTTCCAAGGCACCGAGTTGGACAAGACCAAAGATGTGGGTGCAGGGTCCTTCGGCTCACCGTTCCGTTTCAACCCTTTGTATTGGACTTACGAGGACAAGCCCTACCTCAACGAGCGCAGCATCGAGGTGGTGCAGACAGGCTTCTCTTTCATTGCACAAAGCCGCTCATGGTTGCCCAATCCCATCGGTGGCATCATCTGGTTCGGCGTAGACGACACCAACTCCACCGTTTACACACCTTTCTACTGCTCCATCACCGAAGTGCCGATTGAGTACCGCGTGGGTAACGGCGACATGCTGACTTACAGCGACAACGCCGCCTTCTGGGTCTTCAACCGTCTGGCGCACTTCAAATACCTATTTTATAATAGGGTCATCGGCGACATCCAAGCCGTGCAAAACGAATTGGAAAACGGCTATCAGGAGCAAGTCAACTATGCCGACAACCAAGCCCTGAGCCTTTTTGCCCAAGACCCCAAGCAAGCCATCGCTTACCTCACTGACTTTTCCAACCAAGCCGGACACAACACCGTCGCCACTTGGAAAGAATTAGACAATTACCTGTTAGTGAAGTATTTGGACAGCAACATCAAGCAAGAGGAAAACGGCGAGTTCAAGCGCAACGGCTACGGTTATCCTGCCAAACCCAAGCAACCTGGGTATCCAGATTCTTGGAAGAAGGCGGTGATTGAGGAGACCGGGAATAGGTTTAGGAGACCGGAATAATAGGTTTACGGAAGGGCAGGCCTGCGTGTCTGCCCTTTTTTCATTTCAATTGAAGTGGGTTTTCCCCTTTAGAACAAATCTTCTATCTTCATATTAAAGAAATCAGCAAAGGGAATCCCATCCGTCCCGATGACAAGGTCTCGTTTGGGATTGAAACGCTCGCGGAATTTGGGCAATCCACTATTCATCCCTCGTCGGCCACTTTTCACTTCCAACGCGACGACCTCTCCCTGCCGCATAATGATATAATCGACTTCATCGGAACGCTCATGCCAATAATACACCTTATAACCTCCCTCGTCGGCACTTCCAAGCAGATAAGCACCTACGGCAGATTCCACCCAACGGCCCCAAACAACAGTGTCCGTCCTGTCTTTCTCGTATGTACTTCCACGATAGGCCGTCAGGAGAGCGTTATTATAAACCTGATATTTTGGTACCGACTGATAACGGCGGGCTTCATCATTGGCATACTTCTGCAAGCCGGTCAGCAGGTTACATTCATTGAGAATCTCCAAATACGAGGACAGCGTGGTCACATTGCCAGCATCTTGCAGTTGCCCCAAAGTTTTGGTAAGCGACAGCATTTCAGCCGAATACGAACATCCCAACTCAAACAGCTGCTTCATCAACGCGGGCTTGTAGATGTTGGAAGTCAGGATGACATCCTTTTCGATGGCCGGAGCCACGAGCGATTCTTTTACATATTTCCTCCAACGCCGCATATCCTTGACAAAGGCTGCCGTACCGGGATAGCCTCCGTAATAAATCCACTCGTCAAGCGTCCAACCGAAAGCGTCGCTCATTTCCTGGAAAGTCCAGTGCCCTAATCGTATCAACTCGAAGCGGCCGGCAAGCGATTCGGTCAATCCCTTGCGCAACATCAACCTCGACGAGCCGAGGAGAAACACTTTCAATTGTCGGCGGTTCCGGGTGTCGGCATCCCATTCGCGCTTGACGATTTCGCTCCAATTCTTGATTTTTTGGATTTCGTCGATGACGAGTACCGCCTCTGTCTGTTGCTTGGTGTCCATTTGGCTTCTGGTGCTCTCCCATATCCGGCGAATCCAGTCCGTGTCTTCCATGTCGATGCCGTCTGCATTATATAAGTAGTTAGGCAATGGGCAATCGGCCAACACTTGAATCATCAATGTTGATTTGCCAACCTGCCTCGGACCTGCCAGCACTTGGATGAACCGTCGAGGCTCATTCATGCGGTCGAGGATTTCTGAAAATATTGGTCTTCTAAACTCCATAATGTTCAATTTTTGCCTACAAAATGTTCAAATCTCCATTACAAAATGTTCAAATCTATCTTACGAAATGTTCAAATCTCCGTTACAAAATGTTCAAATCTCGGCTGCAAAAATAGTTCTTTTTACATTATAAGAGCCTCAAATATCATTTTTTATGCGAAAAATATTGTTTTCTTTTCAACAATCATGAATATAAAAAGAGAATTCACCTCAATATCCGAAAAAGCCACCCTCGCGCTCCGCAGTTTCCTTTGGAGTTTGAGGGTGGCTTTTATTTTTTCTGCTTGTCTTTGCAGAATTATCGAGCATCATGAACCAAACGAACTGCTTCACCATCATTCCTTCCATTGTAGCTAGCCCCTTGCCAATAGAAGCTATCTTCTTCAAAAGCTATGCATTTGGCATGCATGTCATTACCCTTTGAGGCTGTCCAATATACACCATAAACATTCACATAACCCACTTCTGAACCATCTCGGAAACCTGCAGCTGGAAGAAAGACTGCTCCTACACTTTCCATATTTGTCCATTCTTCTCTTGCAATAACATTGCTGGAGAATGAAGCCGAAGGGATATCCGTATTGCTTAAAGTAAAAGTATCAACATTCCAATTGTCAGGAAGCAATATTATTCCTGATACGCCACACACTTTTGCTTTAGCATAATGCATTCCACTTGAAGTAAATCTTGTACTAAAGACATAAGCCCACTCATACGTAGTTAAACTACGCCAAAAATTTTCGGTATTGTTCCCATTAATGATGGGATTGAAACCCCAATCGGCTTGTCCTGTCATATCAAATAAATTATATTCAGCATTTCCATAGGCATAATAATCACTCCTATTTCGGCTTGTACTCCATGGCTGGTAACATACAGCACCATGATTATATCCACTTGTACCCCAACCGAAAAGGTCAATCCATCCATCATAAGAAGGCGAAATGAGATGATTACTACTTCCCCATACCGTACCTCCAGGGTAACAATCTGGCATCACTACCTCTGACCCAACATAATCCCATTGATTCTCCGCAAATCTCCAAGTATTTGTGGAAGCTTGATATTGAATATTCCCTTGCGAGAAATATACCTTATCTCCATTGGCATTGATGGTAAACAAGCCATTGATAGCCCCTTCGGGAGCATCGCTAATGCCGCCGCTTGAAGGTGTGGAAAACTCCTTATCCAGACCGTATGCTGTTCCTACCTCGTTGGTGGCGTATGCACGGACATGATAAGTAGTATTGGCTTCCAAACCATTTATCGCAATAGTGAAAGCACCGGTTCCAACACCTTCAGCAATATGGTTGTCATCCAAAGTAGGGTTCTCATTCATGCTCCAGCAAACTCCTCGCTCTGTCACATTGGCTCCACCATCATGAGTGACTTCACCACCACAAGCGGCTGAATTTGTGGTGATTTCAGAAATTTCTGTGGTAATGACAATGGGTAATTCTATAACAGGTGGTTCTGGTGTTTCATAAAGCTGTGTGTAGAAAGTCTTTTGTGATGTATTGAAAGCATCGCCACTATTGGGGAATAACTCATAATAATAGCAGTACAATGTATCACTCAACAAATCATTGAGTGTGAGTTCAAAAAAAGTTTCTCTCTTTATCATTTCAACGACAGCGAATTGCTGTGCTTCGGCAAGGCTATAATGGAATATCACCTCTTGCAGTTCCGAGAAGTCCGTTCGTGTATATTTCACATGGACATCTTTCGCGCCTATTGTTAAGATTTCGTCATTGCCATCCCCTATTTCAGGATGGACTTCCTTGCTCTTGGTGCAGGCTGCCAAGGCAACCAAGGCACATAATAATATGATTGACAGTTTTTTCATATTTTCGTATTTATTACTATTAGATTCTCAATATAAAGTGAATTCAACATCTAAACCATAAGCAGTTCCAACACCATTTTTAGCATAAGCTCGTACATGATATGTTGTGTTGGGTACCCAACCAATAAAATTAGCAAAGAACAAATCTGGATACACCTCATCCGCCAACAAACAATTATCAGTTGGACCTGGATTCTCCGATGTACCCCAATAAAAGCCCCTTTCAATTATTGGCGAACTACCTTCAAATTCTACTCTCCCTTGGAATACCACAACCACAGATCCAGTTGAATACGGTTCGATCGTAAAAACGTTAGCTAATTCAGGGGCGGGAGTGGGTGAGTAATTCTTATCCCGAACCAGTCTAACACCCAATCCTAAATCCCTTGTACAACCTCCTTCATTATTTGTTGTCATACCTCCATCACCTATACCAAGAGCCTTTGCATCACGAGAAGAATAAAAGGTAGTGGACCAATATGAACCACCGCCACTATAATAATAACCTAGAACTTCTCTTTGACCCGTCTCCGACAAAAATACCGCTCCATTTGTTTGAAATACACTTAACCAAGTCGAAATAGTCATAACATTACTACCAAACCCCGCATCCCTTCTATTGGCATTATTCAAGGGATAGAACGAAGCATCCCAATCATCTGGCAACAAAATAATGCCATTTACACCTCCAACTACGGCTTTCGCGAAACGAATTCCAGAAGAAGAGTTGCGCAACTCAAAAAGATGCACCCATTCCATGAAAGTTAAAGTCCTCCATTGATTAGGTTGATTTCCTCCATTCGAAATCGGGTTATATATACCCCAGTCTGCGTTGGCGTAAGTGCCAGCCAAATTAAACAAGAGGTTTGTTCCATCTGTAGGGCCATACCCATAACCAGCATATTCATTCAATCTCTCATAATCGTAGGGATGGTAATAAACATTTCCATTATCCCAACCACTTGTACCCCAACAAAACAAGTCTATCCAGCCTTCATAAGTTGGTGAAATCTCATTATTACTACTTCCACTTACATTACCAAAATGGCTTCCTGAATAATCAGTCCCTCCTACAAAATCCCACTGATGCTCGGCAAACCTCCAAGTGTTTGTTGATGCTTGATACTGTAGATTTCCTTTTGAGAAATACACTTGGTCTCCATTCTCATTAATGGTGAACAAACCATTGATGGCTCCTTCGGGAGCACCACTACTACCACCAGAAAGTGTGGAAAACTCTTTGTCCAAACCATATGCAGTGCCCATCTCATTGGTAGCATAAGCACGAACATGATAGGTAGTATTGGCTTCCAATCCATTCATCATAGCAGTGAAAGCACCTATCCCCATGCCAACGGCAATAAGGTTGTCGTTCAAGGTAGGATTCTCGCTCGTACCCCAACAGATGCCTCGTTCGGTCACTTCCGCACCACCATCGTCGACCACCTCACCACCACATTGAGCAGAGTTAGTAGTAATCTCCGTTACCATTGCGGTAATCACGGTGGGGAGCATAATTTCAGGTGGTGTTGGAGGTTCTTCGCCTCCTCCATTACCCGCCTCTGTTTTAAATGTATTCAAGGCTGTCCGCATGGAGTTGAAGCCATTGTAAAACTCGTAATAATAATTGTATGTGGTGTTTTCCTTCAAGCCTGTGAGGTCAACATACAATGTGTTTTGCACCACGCGCATTTCAGCGGCGTTCATGTCTGCCGTATCCTCGCCTTCACCATAATAGAAATAGGCTTTTTTCAAAGTGGCAATATACTTATAATCGCACTGCATTGTGGCCGTGGTCGTACCTACGGTAATCAAGTCGCGCTCCACATCCACGTATTTCAAGTTCACTTCTGGAGTTTTCTTGCAGGCAGACATCGCAACCAGCAAGGTCAGTAGTATTATACTTATCTTTTTCATTTTCAATCTGTTTTAACGGTTTTCAAAACTATATCCCAGACCAATCTTGCCTTCGAAAATTTTGAAGTTGGTCGTCACGGCATCCAACGAGAGGACAAAGCCTCCGAAGCGAAACATCATACCCGCCGAAACATCCACGCCCACGGAAGAATAGCCGCCATTGCGCACCCAGCGGTCGTCCAAGGTCTTCCACGACAGCGAGCGGTTGCCAAATCCTACGCCCACCTTCACATACATCATGTCGTTCAAACGCATCACGCCACCGCCCATGATGGAAAGCGCTGTATGCGCGTATTCGTCCTTGTAGAAAGGCAAGTCCTCACCTACGAAACCTTCTGCATCGCTTGTAGCAGCAGGGAACAGTCCCCCGAAGTGGAAACCGCTCATCACGGAGGCAAACCAACCAAACTTCTGCACCTGTCCAAAGGTAAATCCAATCGAAGGGTTCTGCGTGTTGGTGTAGGCTCCGTTCAATGTGGCAAAGGTAATTTTTGGAATACGCTTCACTTTAGGCATTTGGTTTTGCTGCGCTTCCTTGGTAATGAACTTAAAACGAATCAAAGGATAGTCGCCATAACCCAAATCGTTGAAAGCTTGCCAACGGATGGTTTTGTTCTTTCCTGCAGGAACCACACGGTTAATGTAGCCTGTTACCTTCATGGTGTCCGTATAATGCTCGCCGTCATCAATCGAGATGAGCAGGCGTACATCGGAACGAACTTTCAAATCGTAGGTGATGGTAACCATTTTGTCTTCCTGCACGGCACGGATGTTTGTCACATGCTCCTGCGCCATGAGGGTTTGCACACCTATTACTAATAGGACTATCATCAACAGTTTTCTTGTTTTCATGGCTTCTCGGTTTTTTCAGGTTCAACATCGGCAAAGGCATTGTGGATGGTCATTTCCACCGAAACGCGGCGGTAGCCTCCGCCTTTCTCCTTGTTCTCCACGGCAAACTCTTGGAAAGTATTCTCCGTGTGTTTCAGTGTTTCCACTTCGTTTTTCAGGAAATGTTCTACACCTTGTGTGCGCAAAAAAGCCAATTGTGCGTTGGTGGTGATGCCTGTCTTCTGCGTCACCGTCATGCTGTAAGGCTCACCGTTCAAGGTGATGGGCTTGTCGGTGAAGTCGCCATACTCGCCTTGGTAGGCTATTTTCGAGCGAATGGGGGTACCGTCAGTAGCACCTGTAATCTTTACATCCACTTTCGTGCCTTCCTTTAGGTATTCGGCAAGCTCGTTTTCCATCTTGTTTTTCAGGAAGTTGCACATCAGCATACAGGCATTGGAGCTTTGGATGGTGTACTTACCGAGGGCGTAATCGTCAGCAGCATCGGCCACCACAAGGGTCTCGTAGGCCACGGAGATAATGAGGTCGTTGTCCTGGACATTGGTCTGGACCTCAATTTTCACATTGTCGGAAACGCTTTGGCCTTCGGCAAGGTTGGCTTTCATCGCCGCCAGTTCCTCTTGCCAGTTGCGTTGGCGTTCCTCGTTGTCCTTCTGGATTTGCTCCTTGGTCTGTTCTTTCTTTAGGTATCGGTAGTGGAACCGCTCCGACACCGTCTCGACTTCCTGTCCGAAACCTATCGCGGACAGGGAAATCAGAATTGTTGTAAGTAGAAATTTCTTCATATAATTGAGATTTATGTTTTCAACTTTTTATCTTCATCCCGATCGGGCAATAAAAAACATGGATTTTACTCTAAGTCATCTATAGAGGCCTACCACAGCCCATCATTACAACTATATAAGTAAAGTCCATGTGGAAACACATGAACATCAACTTATGCTTGTAATGATTTTGAAGTGGTAGTTCTATAGATAAAGCATGAAGTTAAACTATTCTGTTTTTAATATGCCGCATTCCGTCGGTGCGCCCAATGCGCTCTATTCATTCGATATTTGATTTGGTTAGACTTCGGGTTTATTGGGGACAAAGATATGGAAAAAACGGAAAAGCAAGCAAGTTTGACTTGAAAATTAAACAGACAAACCTTATTTGACCTCGAAAAACGCCCTAATCTCCTCCTCCTTCATATTCCGAAATCCATATTCATGTACCACCGCACCCTCCTCCAAAAGGACAACGACCGGCAGGTTCCCATTGACGGATTTTAATAAACGCACCACATCGGGATACAGCACATCACGATAATGCGCTGATTCCGAGCGTTCGTAAAACTTTGTTATGCCTTCCTCGCTGCCCATGAAAACGTAGGTGATACGGTCGGCGGGGAAACCGTAGAACTGCTGCATCAGAGAGAGTTTTCGCGCCGACATTTGGCAATACTCGCAACCTGTTGAGAATATGCAAACTACCTGCTTGTCTTCTTTCAGATGTAAACTATCCAAAGGTGCATCGTCAAGCATTTCATTGAAAAGTTCAATCTGAAGGTTTTGTTCTGATGCGTATGCAGGCGTGTAGTTGTCGGGCGGCGAGGCCACGAAAACGCCTATGGTCGAGACCATGATGGCAAGGCAAAGTATTAGCCAACGGTATGGTGTTTTCCAACCTTCCACCCTGTAAATCAACAGGAAAAGCAACATCAGTACTCCGTTTTTGATGAGGCTTTGCTTAGGGTCGAATTGAAGGAAATCACCGAAACAGTGGCAGTTGTCGGTGCGACCAATAATCAGGGCGTATATTAATAATAAGGTGTAGCCAAAAATCATGACCATACTCCCCCACCAGTATAGTTTATGCAAGGTATTGGAAACCAATCCAATGCCAAGAACAAGCTCAAGAATGATGGCTGCACGTGCCACCAAAAACGAGAAATTGAGGTTGAAGAAATGGTAGCTGTAGATGTAAATCTCAAACCGGTCCATGTCGAACAGCTTCAGCACTGCCGACACGATGAAGACAAGCCCCAACAGGACTTTCAGCAAAATGGGTGCTATGGTTTTGACTCTATTCACGAGGCAAATCTACAAAAAAACGCACATCTTTCGACATGCGTTGTTTGTGCAATGGTTTCGGAAATCACTTCACCTTTTCGCAACGGACTTTGCCCGTTCCCAAGTCACCGAAATCATAGGTGTTATAAGTACCGTTTGTTTCAATATCGCTGCAACTTCCACCCTGAATCTCCGAAAGACCAAGGTCTTGGGTGCCATTTCCTAACGGACTTGTGTAGTCATAATAACAATGGCAAACCTTGTTTTTTGAACACGATGCGAAGCCTATCAAGGCCACGACGGCAAGAGCTAATAATACTTTTTTCATTTTTTCAATATTTAGGTTAAACTTGAATTGCTTTTTCATTTGGGATTGTTGGTATTGAACAAATTCTCCCACCAATTGGGTTTTTCGCCCGTCACCTCATATTCCGAGACTTCATTACAAAGGACTTGTCCCCATCCCACGATTTCCTTGGACTTATCCTTGCATGAGGAGCCGTCTTCAATGGTGTAGTAATCCGGACCCAACTCAACGACTTCGTTATTCTGGATGGTGGTGCATTTGCAATATCTGGTCTTCTTGCACGAAGGCAAAACTACCATCGCCATGGCGAATACAATTATCAGAAACTTTTTCATCTTCAACTATTTTTCACGGCAAAAGTACAAATTTTTGCTCTTATGATGTAAAAACGCGAAAAATTAAGTAATATTGCGATGGTTTTATTCTCCTAAAACGATACGAATCAAACATTTAATTACCAACAACTTAAAAAATACACAACATGAAAAAGTCATTTATTATCACCCTCATTTTGGCTGTGATGGCCTCGGGCAAGCTCTTCGCCCAGTATCAAGCCGTAAAGACCACGACCTTACCCAACAAGGGCACTGTCCTTGAATACGGTGTCTGTAACCCACTGACTGACAAAGCCATAACCGACGAGCCGAGCACCCTCTGGCAGAAATATGAAGGTGGTGCCGTGCCCGAAGACGTGTTTTTCATCGAAGCTACTGGCGACTACCTCGTGTATTACGGCCTCAACGACAAGCGTCTATCGCTTTTCAATTCCGAAGGCAACGTGAAATGGGAGAAACCTATTAATTCAGGTGGCCGGGCTGCCATTTCCCTCTTGGGCAACACTATCGCCTATTCCGACAGCAATGAACTCTATGTCGTCGACATTGAGGGTCAGGAAATCTTCCATGAGACCTTCCCTTACGCTGTTTCTCATTTCAAGCTAAACAGTGAAGGTACTGTGATTTATGTCTCGTATGGCAATTACGAAGCCAACTATTACGCCATTGCCTGTTACAGCATCACCGCCACTAAAAGCGAACCTCTTTGGGTGGTTGGCGACCTCACCGTCAACGTGGTTGGACTCAGCCTCTCGAAGGACAATGCCCGCCTTGTGGCCGCCTTCGCGCAAGGCTACAAGCAAATCTGGGTCATCGACCCGTTGACTGGCGACATCCTGCAAGACGACCTCTATTATTACGACAACTCGCCCAGCCAAGACCCCGCCCTGAGTGCCGATGGCAGCTACCTCGCCTACACCGACTTCAGCGGCATGGCTTACCTCTACCATTGGAACGGTGAGCGTTACGAAAACGTCTGGATTGCCAGTGTGAAAGGTCCTGGAGCCTCCTCCACCTGGGGCTGCGCCAACACCATCTCCGACGACGGCAGTCTCATCGCCATTGGCACCCTCGACTTCGTCAGTTCAGGCTACGACGGATGCTGCTATCTGTTCAACAACTATTCCAGCGAACCCATTTGGACTTACAACGGCTGCGGCGACGAGGTGACCCAAGCCGCCATGAGCGACGATGGCAGCGTCATCGGCTTCGTCACCTGGGGACCCATGGACCACTCCACGCCCGACTATTTCCTTTTCCGCAAGCAGAGCAACGTCCCGATTGCCACGCTCACCACTGCCGGTTCCATGGAGCACATCGGCATCTCCTCCACTGGATTGTTTAGCATCGTAGGCGGTAAGGCTGTCCATTGCCGCGAGATGGGTAGCGGCAGCCGTGTTTATGCTTTCAATAACTTCCCCAACGATCAAGGCAGCATGTGTGGCACAGTCCAATTGGAAGGCAGCACCAACCACGGAGGCGTTACCGTCACTATCAACGAATTGGAAGACTATTATGAGACCACCGATGAAATTGGTTACTTCGATTTCCATCATCTTCCTTTAGGCGAATATACCGTCACGGCCTCCATGCCTGGCTATTATCCTGAAACAGAAAACGTTGTCATTTCCATGGATGTAATTGCATCCGTGGAATTTAACTTGCAGGCTACTGGCGCGTCCATCAGCGACCTCTATGCCTCGCAAGGTGCCTACGACTACGTGGAGTTGACTTGGACCGAACATGAAGCAGCCACTGGCTACAACATCTATCGGAAAAACGCGCCTCAAGCCCCCTTCGGAGAGCCTTTGGCCACCATCGGCACAGGCGAAGGCTATTTTGAGGACCACACCGCCATCCCGACGCAGCAATACTACTACACCGTCACGGCACAACTCGACGAAGAACTGCAAACACCTTATTCCAATGTCTGCCTTGGCTATGCCACCACGGCCTACATTACTCGCAACATTGACGTGTTTGACGGCACCGCACCCACCATCGACGGTGTCATTAGCGAAGGCGAATGGGACGATGCCTTCCGCGTAGAAGTGAGCAACTACCTTCTGCCTGTCGCGATGGGCAGTGTCACCCTGCACCTCAAAATGGACGACAACTACCTCTACGTCTGCTCGGAAAACCGCATGGACACCGAATGGACCGACAACGACGGCGTGGCTTTCTACATCGACGACAACAACGACGGCACTTACCCGCCCGCCGAAGACAATAGCGAAGGCAACTACTGGATGTACTACGGCAATCCCAACACCGTGCGTTACCGTCCCATTTATGAGACTGGCGGCGTGGGCACCACGATGAACCTGCCCGAGGAAATCATCGCCTGCGACATGAGCCAAGGCTACGAGACCATCGAATTCGCTCTGCCTTTGGGTAACGACGAAGACTGGAAAATCAACACCGACAATGGTAGCAGCGGCCTTTACCTCTTTGTGCGCGATGCCGCCACCGCCACCATGTTCGGCAAATGGCCCGCCGAAAACAACGAGACCTTCGCCCCGACCTACTACGGCGTGATGAACTACCACGTGGAGAACACCGTCCCCGAACCACCCACCAACCTCCGCATCGACGAGGAAGTGAACGCGCAAGGCCTTTATACGCCCATTATGTGGGACATGCCCGCGATGAACGACTTCGACCACTTCAACCTCTATTTCGTCGATTACCCCAACCAACACGAGGAAGTGTTCGGCACACAATGGATCTTTGAGGTTGATGATGAGGAAGAGGTGAGCATCTACGTGACCACCGTCGATCAAGCAGGACAGGAATCTGTGCCTTCCGAGATTTTGACCTTCCGTCCCGGCACCGAGAACATGGGAGAGAACGGACAAGCAAAGCTCAGCCTCTATCCCAATCCTGCCAAGAGCGTGCTCAACCTCAGCACCAACCTGCAAGGTCGCACCGAGATAAAGGTTATCGACCTAAACGGTAGAATAGTGAAGTATTTCGTCACCAACGGCTTGAACACCTTGCGACTCAATGTCAGCGACTTACAGCGTGGAATGTACTTTATTCGTGTAAGCAATGAGACTACAACTGCTGTAAGTAAATTTGTAGTTGAATAAAGATTCCCCTTCGCTTCGCTCGGGGAATCTCATCCAGCAAACTCCGGATGCAGTTCCAAAAACTTCCTGTCGTACTGTCGTATGCGGCTCAGTGAACGGCGTGTCCACACAAGGCGCAAGGCATTGCGCTCCTCCTCAGTGAGATGCCAGTCGATGTCGGTGGAGGCATGGAGGCGGTTGGTCAACGAATAGAGCAACAAGGCTGCTGAAACGCTGATGTTGTAGCTCTCCGTGAAGCCGTACATCGGGATGCGGACGTGCATGTCGGCATGTTCAACGGCATAATCCGAGAGACCAAGTTTCTCCGTGCCGAAGACCAAGGCAATGGGCTGGTCAAGGGGCAGGGTATCGGGTGTGAAGTCGTCGCGGTGCGGGCAAGTGGCCACAATTTTGTAGCCTTTCACATGCAGTTGCTCGTAAGCCGTCGGCGTGTTGAACTCTTTCCCCTCATAATGATATATATTGAGCCATTTCGTACTGCCAAGCACAACGTCGGGATTCACGTCATAATGGTTGTTGTTTTCCACGATATGCACATCCTGGATGCCACGCAACTCGCAACTGCGCAACACCGCGCTGGCATTGTGCGGCTGAAAAATATCTTCAAGCACAACCGTGATATGCCGTGTACGATAGTCAAGGATTTCCTCAAAACGCTGTCGGCGCTCGTCAGTGATGAACTGCGTCAGAAAGGCAAACATAGCCGCATCGCGAGCCGCATTTTGCTGCAATTCAACGCCCTGCGCATCTCTTCCGTCATATACTATGGATTTCTTCATGCGGTCTTTATTATAATAAAGGAGTGCAAAAATACGAAAAAAGAAAAAATTACAAAAAAATGGACGAGGGTAAGCCGAAAAAGCGTACTTTTGCACGCAAAATTTTGAATTGATATGGCAAAACAAGACACAAAACAAGTAGACGAAAGATTCGAAAACGTAGAAGAAGCTTTAAGTAAGACCGAACTTTGGATTGAAAACAACCAGAAGACCCTGTGGATGATTCTCATTGGCCTGTTGGTCGTGGCATTTGCAATTTTCGGCATCACCAAATACAACCAAAAGCGCAACCAGAACGCCATGAACGAGAGTTTCATGCCGCAGAAGTATTTTGAAAAGGAGCAATATGACCTTGCCCTGAACGGCGACGGCAACTACATGGGTTTCTTGGACATCGTCAGCAAGTACGGTTCCACCAAGGCCGGCAAGTTGGCTTCCTACTATGCAGGTATCAGCTACATGAAGCAAGGCAACTACAACGATGCCATTAACTATCTGAAGAAATACACCAACAACGATAAGGTGCTGGCTCCTCTCGCTTTGGGTGCCATCGGTGACTGCTATATGGAATTGGGCGACAACCAAAACGCCGCCACTTATTACAGCAAGGCTGCTAACAAGAACCCCAACGACTTCACCAGCCCGCTCTTCCTGAACAAGTTGGGCAACACCTACGAAATCATGGGTGACTATGCTAAGGCATTGGAAGCCTACAAGAGCCTGAAGAAAGACTATCCTCTGAGCAACGAAGCTTTTGAAATCAGCAAAAACATCGCCAACCTTGAGGAAAAGATGAAATAACCAACTAATGAAAATCTAAGGAAATGCCTGATCCGAGAAGGGTCAGGCATTTTTTTGACAGCTTATGGAGAACAAAATCAGAATCGCCTATTTCGGCACGCCAGAATTTGCGGCATCGCAGCTTGAAGCCATCCTTGCCGCCGGTTATGAAGTAGCCGTCGTCGTCACCATGCCCGACAAACCTGCTGGTCGTGGGAGGAAAATACAATATTCCGATGTCAAGAAGACCGCATTGGAGCATGGACTTCCCTTGCTTCAGCCCGAAAAACTGAAAGACCCGAGTTTTCTTGAACAACTTGCCTCTTTCCAAGCCAATCTCTTTATCGTGGTGGCTTTCAGGATGTTGCCAGCCGTTGTTTGGCAGATGCCAGAACTTGGCACATTCAACCTTCATGCCTCCCTCCTGCCCCAATATCGTGGCGCGGCTCCCATCAACTTCGCCATCATCAACGGAGAGACCGAGACTGGCCTGACCACATTTTTCCTCAACGAGGAAATTGACAAAGGCGAAATCATCATGAGAGAAAAAATCGGCATTCGTCCCGACGAAACCGCTGGAGAGCTCCATGACGAGCTGATGCTTTTGGGCAACCAAGTTGTCGTGGAAACCATCAGGAAGATTCAAAGCGGACAACTCAACACCGTAGTTCAGGAAGAACTTGCCGAAGGAAAGACGTTGAAACCTGCGCCGAAAATCTCCAAAGAGTTCTGCAACATCGACTGGAACCAAGACTGTCAAACTGTCTATAACCATATCAGAGGCCTTTCTCCCTACCCTGCCGCCCACACCAAATTCGTTTCCGAAAACGGTGAAACCATCGATTTAAAAGTCTATGCTTCCACGGTGGATCCTTGTCACCCCAACATGTCCGTAGGAACCATCATGACCGACAATAAAAAGACGCTCAAAGTAGCCCTTTCGGACGGCTTCATCCACATCACTCACCTGCAACAAGCAGGGAAAAAAGCCATGCCTACAGAGGAGTTTTTAAGGGGAACGCAGCTGATTGGAGCCTGGAAAACCGCTTTTGAATGAGCCGAATAGCCCATTTTTGACATTTTTTGCATTTTTTTTGATAAAAATCCATCATTTTTTATCAAAAATGCTTGTATTTTTCAAAAATGCATTACTTTTGTCGGGTAAAAGTTTAACCACACTAAAACACTCACTATGAATAAAATTGAATTAATCAGTGCTGTTGCCGAGAAATCCGGCATGACTAAGGTAGACGCAAGAAAAGCCGTTGATGCTATTTTGGATGTCACAAAGGACGAACTGAAAAATGATGGCAAAATCAGCCTCGTTGGTTTTGGCACTTTCAGCGTGAACAATCGCCCCGCCAGACAAGGCCGCAACCCGAAAACCGGCAAGTCCATTAAGATTGCTGAAAAGAAGGTTGTCAGATTCAAACCCGCTGCAAACATTCTGAAGTAATAGATTTGATTGTACACAAAAGCCGTCAGGAATGGCGGCTTTTTTTGTTTCCCTTCCGCTTCAAAGCACCATTACTTTCCAACTGAAGCACACCATTGTCGACCAGAAACCGAATGGCATCCAACACATTTTCCTCTTTGTATTCCTTGCATTGCGAAATCACTTCCCCCATGGGCAGTGGTGACTCGCTGACCACACTCTCCAACCGCTCCTCGATAGAATTATAGGACACCAAACCGCTCCTCTTTTTCCGGCACACATCACAATTCCCACATGCCCTTTTCGACTTCTCGTTGAAATAACGCAACAACTGCACACTGCGGCACTCCTCGTCATTATTTACAAAGTCGATAACGGCCTTCACACGCTCCTCAGCATCTTTTTTTCGGTCAAAATAGTTCTCTTTTAAGAGGCCAAAGTGCTTGGTGTCAACAAATTCAGAAAGGAACAACACCTGAGGCTTGTCGTTGCGCGGCGCGTATGAAAGAAAATGATAGGATTCCAGTTTCTTTAGTTGCTCAACAACTTTATCCACGCCAAGTCCTGTTTTTTTTGCCAATACTTCCTCATTAATTTTCACGAAATCAGTAAGCACACCAGGGAGGCTACGCAACATGCACTTAATCAATTCGCCGTACTGCGGATTATTGACCTGAAAGCCGTAAATATCATCTCGTGAGGCTTTTATCATCACCTTGGAAGGCTCATCGAAGCTGTCGGAAAGGATAAGGAAGCCCTCTTTTTCAAGAATTTTCAAGGCATGATACACCTCAACAATCGAAAAACCATAACGATTGGCAAAATCACCGATGATGAAAGGATACGACACATTCTCCCCTGCTCCGACTGGAATATTGAAATAATTACCTAATGCGTTATAAATCAACTTAATCCGATCCAATTCAGGGAAGGATTGCGTCAAATTCTCTTGCAACTTCTTGACATCAGCAGGCGAAACAAGCAAATAAGATTCAGAAGGTTTCAAATCACGGCCAGCACGACCCGCCTCTTGGAAATAAGCCTCGATGCTGTCAGGCAAATCCATGTGGATGACCAAACGCACATCAGGCTTATCGATACCCATACCGAAGGCATTTGTGGCTGCAATGACCTTCACCTTGCCTTTCATCCAAAGATCTTGACGTTCATCACGCGTTTTGGTATCCAAACCCGCATGATAAAACGTCGCGGAAATGCCCACCGAATTGAGCCAATCGGAGATGACCTGCGTCCGCTTGCGATTGCGTACATATACGATGGCACTGCCCTCATTCATAGCCTCCAACTTGCGGCGTAACACACCGTATTTGTCAGCTTCGTGATACACGTTATAAGTCACGTTTTTGCGTTCGAAACTGCTTTGGAAGACATTCTTCTGTTTGAAACCGAGACGGAACTGAATGTCATCCACAACTTTAGCAGTTGCCGTGGCGGTCAAAGCCAGAACAGGTGTTTTGGGAATGTAGGGACGAATCTCAGCAATTTTCAAATACGGTGGTCTAAAATCGTAACCCCATTGCGAAATGCAATGCGACTCGTCCACAGCCAACAAGCAGACTTTCATCCGTTTCAAAGCTTCGATGAAAGTGTTGGTTTGAAGGCGTTCAGGCGAGACGTACAAAAACTTCAAACGACCATAAACCGCCTGATTATACGCCAATTCAAGCTCATCGGGATGCATCCCGGAATAGATGGCCGCTGCGGGAATGCCTTTCTCCACCAAATGTGCCACCTGGTCTTTCATCAAGGCAATGAGCGGCGTGATGACCAAGCAAAGCCCTTCCATAGCCATAGCCGGTACTTGAAAACAGATGCTTTTGCCTCCCCCAGTAGGTAACAACGCCAAAGTATCCTTACCATCCATCACAGAATCAACGATTTCCTCCTGCAATGGGCGGAAAGAGGGATAGCCCCAGTATTGGGTTAATATGGATCTGGTGACAGCACTCATTCTTCTGAATCAAGACATAGATGTGACCACATCTGTTCTGACTGCAAAAGTAATGAAAAAACCATCACGGAAGTTCCGTCACGGGATTTCCGTGATGAATGTTGGAAAAACGGACAAAATTTGTCAAAAACATATTGGAAAAACGGACAAAATGTTGTTATTTTGCATTGGAAAAACGGACAAATTATGCTTAATAGAAAGATTGACAATTATTTAGAGTATTTTTACAAGAACAACAGCAAAGCATTACTTGTAACAGGTGCTCGACAGACAGGAAAATCGTTTTCCATACGCCATTTTGGAACGACGCATTTTGAGAGTCTTATCGAAATTAACTTCATTGAAATGCCCGATGCAACCGATATCATCGCCCATGCCAAAGACAGTAAAGACATGCTCATGCGTCTATCTGCACTTTCCGACCGCCCGCTCATTGAAGGCAAAACCCTGTTCTTTTTTGATGAGGTGCAGGAATGTCCATCAATAGTAACTGCCATTAAATTCCTTGTCGAAGAAGGCAGTTACCGTTATATCATGAGCGGTTCGCTTCTCGGCGTGGAACTCAACGATTTGCGCTCAGAACCAGTGGGCTATATGGATGTTGTGGAGATGTTCCCCCTCGATTTGGAGGAGTTTTTTATAGCCCTAGGACTGAACCGCAATGTATTGGAGGAAGCAAAATCCGCTTATCGACAGAAGAATCCTATTGAAGGTTTCATCCATGAAAAATTAATGGAGTTGTTCCGCCTCTACCTTATTGTTGGTGGAATGCCGGCTGTCGTACAAAAATATATCGACACCAACAACCTTCAGGATGTACTTGCCGAGCAGCAAGCCATCATCCGACTCTATAAACGTGATATCGCTAAATACGACCGCAACCACAAACTTTATATCGAGGAAATCTTCGATATGATTCCGCCTGAACTCAATGCCAAGAACAAGCGTTTCATTCTGAAGAACCTGAATGAAAACATGAAGTTTTCGCGTTACGAGAACAGTTTTATCTGGCTTAAAGATGCTGGTGTCGCGCTACCTGTTTACAATGTGGAAGAGCCTACCATCCCTTTGATGCTTTCACGGTCTCGCAATCTTTTCAAACTTTTCCAAAATGACATAGGGCTGCTGACTTCCCAGTTTTCGGATGGTATCCAGCTGAGATTGCTCAAAAACGAAAAAGGTATCAACTTTGGCTCTGTCTATGAAAATGTTGTGGCACAAGAACTTCACGCCCATGGATTTGAGTTGTATTACTTCAACAGCAAGAAACAGGGCGAGTTGGATTTCGTCATCGAACTTGGCGGAAAGGTAGTTCCCATTGAAGTGAAATCAGGCAAGGATTACCAACGCCATAGTGCTTTGAACAATGTGTTGTCAAACGAGGACTATCAGATTGAGGAAGCCGTTGTGTTTTGCAATGACAACCTGTCCCAATCCGACCGTGTTCTTTACCTGCCCATCTACATGGTTGCCTTTTTGGAGAAGCCTTCATTACCTCCCCTCACCTACTCCGTTGATCTGTCAGGACTGAAATGACACAAAAATCTCCACCTCAAAACGAGATGGAGATTTTTGCTACGAATTGGCACCTTGGCATAGTCTATCGTCACCTTACTACAATCTTCTGCGTCTTCACATCATCCCCTTCAATCAACCGCAAAACATATACGCCCGAGGTCATCCCCGCTGTAGGAATGCACCGTGTGTATTCGTCAACAGAAACGATGATGCGTCCCGTCATGTCAATCACTTGAACCGTTCCCTCGTCGTTAATGATGATGTCGTTGTTACTGACGAAAGCGAAATCCTCATTGTCGCCGTCTGCGTCCCCGCAGACGGAAAACACCAAACGGAAACGCGAAGCATAATCCGTTGTCTTGGCATTGAAGGTATAGGTTGGCGTTGTCAGCAGGTCAATATCTGCACCAGCCATATTATCAATAAGGTGTAGATAGTCCGTTTCCATATTTTCTGGATTTATGCTGAGGGTGTATTGTCCGATGCTTGAGGCCTTGAAATTGAGCGGCATCTCTCCTACTCTTTCGGCACTGGCAATGGCAAGGTCTTTGCCGTCTTGCGAGATGCTGAGGGGAAAAATATTAATAACTGTCAATCCATCGAATCAATACCAACCTATCATTCTTAAAATAGAGTTTTACTCCACTTTTGTAATAATCATGACAAAGAAATGTACCCATTGGTATAGTTTCATATGATTCATGATAGGGTTCGCCTGCATAAGCAAAACTGCACATTTCTGTTGTAAATCCTAACTGGACTTCACCTTCGCAAACAACATCAGCAATTGCTTTTCCAAATAGTCTCACCGCTGTTTTATATCTTTTCTCAATTCTTTCGTTTTCCTTTGCCCAAGCTAATCTTAATTTCTCATCATGGACTATTTCCAAAGAATCCATTTGTTTATCTGTATAAAACAGGTTAATCAAATTAGAAAAATATGGAACAAATAATGTATCAATAAGATTACACCCAAGAACGCGATTGCATTCAGGTCCAACGCTATAAACATAATTAGAATCTGGAACAATTATGAGGTAATAATTGTAATCACCCCAAATATCAAGTATCTCTCTTGTTTTTCGTGTTTTATATTCTTTAGAATAAGTACTCTCTGGGTAATCAAAAAGTCTTTGGGGAGTAATAATAGTTGGCAAAACCTTAATGTCAACCAACTTGCCTCTTAAAAAATACCTTGTTGATTCAGGGAGGAGTTCAACATCAAAATTCATAGTACCAATAGGCCAATCGTAACAATAAGAAGAAACGCGGCCATATCTATCAACAGTTTCTATGTTTTTATACTTACAATCATCATACATAGTGTACTTGTCAATTATTGTATATTTGAAAGGCTCGTAGTGTACTGTTTCTGGACCTAATTCTATTTTGTGATTAGAGTTTGTAAACATTCGCGAATTGAACCAATATTTTTTCCAGAAAGAAGTGCATTCTGTTTAATAACGAAATCAACATCATACTTGTTTAGGGAATTATTAAACACTTTGATTTTCTCTTCTAGATTACGTCTTGTGTTCAATAATTCATAGATTTCGAACACAGTTAGGCATATCTCCTTATTATCATTAACTAAGAATTTTGCTTTTATTGGATCTTGTCCTTCTATATATGAACTAAACCACTCTGGACTGCAAGTCCAGAGGTTTTTAAGATACCACGGAAATGAAATTTCCTACTCCAATATCCACGAATCTTCACCGTTGGGCATGTCTCGATGATGCTCAAGGTAGTCCTGTACCATCTTGTCTGTTATCACCCCAGTGCTCCACGCCCCGTAACCTACCGCCCAAAAGTGCTGGCCCCAGTATCGTTTCCGTAACATCGGAAACTCCTCTTGCAGATACCCTGATGTCCTCCCTTTCAACTTCTTCACCAACATGCTTACGCTTATCGACGGCGGATACTCCACATGCATGTGCACATGGTCTTTACTCACTACGCCTTTCAATATTCGTACATTCTCGCTATCGCATACCTGTACCAAAATGTCACGGCATCGCTTTTGGACATCTCCCGTCAGCACCCCATATCGATATTTCGTCACCCATACTATGTGACATGTTAAATTCGTTACTGTATGTGAACCCCTTCTGTAATTTGTCATGCCGCAAAGGTAGCATTTTTATACAAACTAAAGTAGCCGCAATAAATTGCGGGGTTTTAACCTCTCATTAGATAATAAACTCATATTTATCAAATGCTTTAAAAACGCTCTCTGTTACTGGTATTAAAGGACTTCTTGTTAATTCATAAACAAGGCTGTCGAAATAAGGTTTTTTAAGACACATTAAGTTATAATAATAGTTTTCTATTTGCTTATTTAATCCCCAATAGTCCGTGTGCCATGATTTAGAGACTTTTAAATGATTTTGAAGGAAGGATGTTTTTGGGACTTTTTTAATAGGCGGAAGCTTCATCACAAACTTTTGTCCGTCTTTTATTCTGTTAAAAACGACCAATGTGTCGTTCTTGTGCGCAATAATTGATTCGACTCGCAACCAACAATTTTCAACTGAATAATAAGAAGTGTTTCCATCCTCTACTTCAAATTTATTCTTGTCTGAGAAGTTGTATTTTTCTAACGATGAGATATCAAAGAAACAATCTCGTGTTCCATCCAGCCCAGAAAAATCAATAGTATCACCAACAAATACATTGAGTATGTTTTGTCCAAAAAGGAACAATGGTGGCATGCATAATGAAAGGCAAAACAACCATTTGCTGGATTTTTGAATGATATAACGTAGTATCATAACAAGCATTGAGATTTTCTGTTCATTGAGTTCATGTCGCAAATATACATATTATTTCGGTACACAATCAAAAGCAATGTCATTAATAAGATGAAAAGTACCCAATCTTTGAGTTCGATAACAATTGAAAAATAATCAATCATCGTGATACAGAAATTGATTATGTAATTGTTGTTCAAAAAGCTAAGCTGTTTTTCAAGCCAACCAATTGTTTTATAAAACAATCTGTCAAAAAAAGACACACTTAATAATATCGCCATTCCTCTAAGGTTTTATTATTAATAGTATAACCATTCTCAACAGGTTTTCTCCGAAACTTTTTTCCTCGAACAATGAAAATATGAAACACGGAATGCTGTTAATAAGAGGTACAATCCGTGCCATGTTGGATTGTCGCACTCAGCTGTTTTCTGTTCACAATAACAAAAGAGCTCAACCAAACAGGACTACAATAATGTATGTGTGTGGCTTATTTTTTTGCCTGAAATTTGACCTATACGTCAAAATTGTGCTTAATAAACAGATTGACTACAACACAACAAAATCTCCACCCAAACGGATGGAGATTTTTCATGTCTCTATTAATAAAATAAATAGGTGTGGTAGAGATGGTGGATATACCGTCTCAATTCAATACAAAAATCCGAAAAGCCAGAGAGAAATGTTCAACACATTAAACACTTTCAACCAAAATCTGTTTAGCGTACTGAACATTTAGAAGAAATATAACCTAATATCCGATTAAAATGTTATACATACTGAACATATTTTATTCAAATCTGTTCAGTATGCAAAACACATAAAAAAATCCCCACCCAATCGGGCAGGGATTTTTCAGATACCTATATATTAATAGGTGTGCGGCTTATTTGTATTCAGCCAGAACGTCCTTGACGCGGTCGGGGGTCATACGGCCATACACCTTCTCACCGACTTCGATGACAGGAGCAAGACCACAAGCACCGACGCAGCGGAGGCAGGTCAGAGAGAACTTGCCATCGGGAGTGACCTCGCCGACGCCAATACCCAACTGACGCTTCAGCTCGTCCAACACCTTCTCAGCACCACGCACGTAGCAAGCGGTACCCAAGCAAACGCTGATCGGGTGCTCGCCCTTCGGGGTCATGGTAAAGAAGGAATAGAACGACACGATGCCATAGACTCTCGAAACAGGGATGTTCAGTTCCTTGGCGACCAATTCCTGAACCTCAGCCGGCAAATAGCCGAACTCGCCCTGAACCTTGTGAAGCACGTTGATGACCTCGCCGTCCTTGTTGCCGAACGACTTGCACACTTCCTTCACGAAGTTAATCTTCGATTCTGATAATTTAATAACTGCCATATTATTTTCCTTTCTATTATTTACTGGTTATTGAATTACTCGCTGATCTCGACATGGTCTGACTTGTCGAAATAGTGGGTGTGCAGCAGTTCGTGTGACAGATGGCCGCAAGGCTCACCGAAGTACTCGGCATAGATCTTCTTGATCGAAGGATTCTCATGCGACTTACGGATGGGTTTGCCAGCATCCTCGCGGTAGATGGCTTCCGTACGCTTCTTGATGATCTCGCTGTTGCCGTGGTGGTAGGGCTGACCAGCGCCGCCGACGCAACCGCCGGGGCAGGCCATGACCTCGATGGCGTGGAACTGTTCCTTGCCTTCGCGCACTCTCTCGAGGAGTTTGCGGGCGTTGGACAGACCGTGGGCGATACCGATGTGGATGGGCGTACCATTGAAGTCAACCCAAGCGTCACGGATACCTTCGATGCCACGGAGTTCGGTGAAGTCAATCTTCGGGCAAGGTTTGCCGGTGAACACTTCATAGGCGGTACGGGTGGCAGCTTCAATCACACCACCAGTGGCACCGAAGATGACGGCAGCACCCGTGGATTCGCCCAGCGGGTCGTCATAGTCTTCGCTCGGCATGTCCTTCAGGTCGAGGTTGAACTGTTTGATCAAGCGAGCCAACTCACGGGTCGTCAGAACGTAGTCGATATCCGGGTTACCGTCTTTGTAGAATTCCTTAC
>JAEEQP010000040.1 GCA_016285355.1 Bacteroidales bacterium | reverse complement strand
GCAAGTCGGTCTTGTTCATGCGGAACGCCCGCTCGATGCGCCACAGGTCGGAATACCGGGCTATGACCTCCTCGTTCGAGAGGCTGGTGTTCGTGACATAGCCCTTGATGCCGTCCCAAGCCTCGTCCGCGCCGAACTTGTCGTAGTCGATGGAGATTTTCACGTCCCCTTCCATCTTCAGGTACTTGTTGTAGCCCTTGTTGTTGATGTTTGCCTTGGTCAGCCGTCCGCTCCCCAGCCTCTTCTCCAGCCGGTCCAAACCTCGCTGTCGGGTCTTCTTGTCCTTGGCGGTCCGGCTCTCCGTCTTGGACACGACCATCCTTGTCCCGTCGGGACGGCTGATGACCCGTACATCGCCGTTTTTCAGGCCGAGGTCGAGGATGGCCTTTTTCACCGCCTCGCTGTCGTTCCTTGGCCTCGCCCCGACGATGAACTCGTAGCCTTCGGCCTCCAGACCGGCTATGTTCTTCTTCGACAGCAGGCCGGCATCCGCCACGACGATGGGCTTGCCGAAGCCGAACTTGGCGGACATCCTGCCGATGAACTCCATCAGCGTGTGCCCCTCGAAGATGTTGCCCTCGTAGATGTCGTATCCGATGGGGTTGCCGCCAGAGGCCACCAGCAGGCCGAGGAATATCTGCGGGTTGCTGTGCCTCCCGTCCTTCGAGAACCCGCACTTGCGAAGGTCGTCCTCGTCCGAGGCCTCGAAGTAGAGCGTCGTCATGTCGTAGAACACTACCTCGACGCGCCCCCCGCACTCCCGCCTCGTCTTCTCGAAGCTGATGCGCTCGACCAGGCTCTTGATGTCGGGCTCGTCAGAAGCCTTTCCCTTGCGGTGGCAGAGGTTGTCCAGGAAACGGTATATCTGGTCGGGACTGTAGCTCTCCCCCAGGTAACGGGCAAGGTAGTCGATGGTCTTGAGCTTGCTCCCCGGGTTGAACAGGCGGCAGACGACCAGATGCCTGAACATCCTGCTGCCGACGGCACCGTACCCTATCTCGTCGTATAGTTTCCCGTAAATCACCTCAGGGCCGATTACCTGCACTTGGCTGTTGCCCAAACCGGAAATCAGCTCCTCAAACCTCTCGTCAATGCCTTGGCCGAAAAGGGGAAGCTCCGGGTGGCTGTGTTCCTTGACATATTGCCTGCCCCGGGCCTCAAGACGCTGAATCTCCCATTCCTCACTCGCTGCCCCGAGGCTGTACACGACACGATATCCGCCACCGCTCTTGTCCACCACCTGGACGCTGGTACTGCCCGACTTGTTGACCTTCCGACGTACAAACATGCCGCAAAGATAGCACGGGACACCCAAAAACGCAAATTTTTGAAAGAGATTCTACTGGAATTTAAGCACTTATAAAATCTCAACTGAAAATCGCGGAAAACAGGAGAAGTCCGGTGCAGTTCAGCATCGGACTTTTTCTTTATTCGTCGGCCAGAATCACGACCCGCATTCCGACAAAGGCATAGTTTTCCTTGAGTTGAATCAAGTCATCGTCGCGGAGGCGGATGCAGCCTTCACTGCCACGGCCTGGCACTGAACTTTCATTGTTGGTGCTGCCATGGATGCCAATACCCGAATGACCAGGCGTTTTCAGGCGCATGAACCAATGGCCGTATGACAAAATGCTGCCTCGACCGTCGCCAAAGTCGTGCTCCCAATTGGAAGCATCCACAATTTCAGTGATGACAAACGGATTCTCAGCCGTGCATTCGGGTGTCTTCATATCACCTTTTTTCTGCTTCTGGCCTTTATTCTTGCCTACGCAAACAGGATAATGCACGCGTTTGATGGTGTCACCGTCCATCACTTCACAGACATAAAGCCGATATTCAGGCTTGGAAATGAGGATGAAACAATTCTTCTTGTTCACCACTTCGGAATAAAACGTCGCCGTATCAGTAGGGATAACCTGGACGGTATCCACTGGAATTGTTTCTACAATGGTTTCTTGCTTTTTCACTTCATTACTACTCGTCGTGGCAGTATCGCATGACGGCATGGCGAACAATGCCGCTAACAGACTGAATATTATGGTCATTTTTTTCATAGGATTTTATTGGAAAAACAAAGAAACAGTTTATCCATACTTCTCCTCCCAGTGCTTGTGCATAATTTCCTTTACATCCTCATCACCTGTCATGCCTGTCCTTACACTCATGTTACGGATAAATTCGGGGATTCCGTCTTTGTTCACTTCTGTATCAGTCTTATTTACAGCTGTGGATCCTGCAATTAGACTTTTTAGGAACGCCGCCAATTTATTCAAAACAGATTCGTCCTCGATAGAATCTATCTCCTTGAATAAGGAATACTTCATTTCTATTGCTGTCATAATCGCTTTTTCTGTTTTATATCGACTGCAAAAATAAACATTTTTTCCAATTTGTTTGACATTCCGTGTTTTTTCGGCAATTCATCCGGCAGGGGTTGAAACCGCCCGCCTATCCATCCCATCACCCCGCTGGGGTTTCGATGTCACGCATAGCCCTGTATGGGCGTAGGATATTCAGGCAGGCGGTAAAGCATGTTGGACATCCAGCTTGCTGGTCGGACAACTTTGCGGAACCCTTGCCGGAAAACAATATCGATTTTAATCACGGTTGGGCGAAAAGATAACAGGTAAAAAAATAGAGCCGCACCATTGGCACGGCTCCACAACATTGTCGTTCTATTCTCGCATCATACCAACCAATTCAGAAAACATTATTCCTCGCCTATCGACTATGTTATCACTAATACCATCTATAACATTAAATATGGCAAGCCACTCTTGTTTGTCTTTAATCCTACACACAAAACGTGGGGTTTGGGCAACATCAACAATACTAACCGCCTGATTATTATCAATAGGGCGGCATTGCCACTTGATTTCATAACCATTCGCCAACGCATCATCCAGTTTCCTTGCGATGCTTTGTGCGGCCTTTTCCACTCTTTTCGTCGGCTTACTATTCAGATTCTTAATGTAAGCATTAACTTGTTCTATGCACTTCATTTTTCTTGAGTATTTGATTATTGAATATCATGAACCAATCGGACAGAATGGCCGTAATAGCGGAAGTGGTAGAGGCCGCCGCTGATGTCCGTGGAGAGACCACCGTTATAGAAATACACATAATACGCATCGTCTCTGGATCCGTACGAAGCCGACCAGTAATTGCCTTGATTGCCAACATAATTGACAGAAGTCCCCACGCGATGACCAACGGCAGGTAAGAAGGCAGCACCATTGGCCTCCATCGCCTCCCAATCCGCCAAAGTAAATGTATTCGTAGTATAAGGTGCTTCCGGATTATTCGTGTAGTTGAGCACTTGAACAGAGGAGTTCCAATTATCGGGCAACAAGATGACACCGTTCATACCGTTTACATTTCCCTTGACAAACCGAATGCCCGATGGTGTAGAACGAGTATAGAAAACATAACCCCATTCATAACGTGTTAAAGTACGCCACTGGTTCGGCACATTGCCACCATTGTTGATGGAGTTGTAAATGCCCCAATCCGCATTAGCATACATTCCTGTAAGATTATAGTTGTAGTTCATCCCATTGGTCGGGCCATAACCATAACCTGTTTGACTATCCCAAAAACTCTCTGTATCGTATGGTTGATAATACATATTTCCATTGTCCCATCCACTCGTACCCCAACCAAACAAATCAATCCAACCATCGTATATTGGAGAAATATTGCTATTGGCATTGCCAACATAATCATACTGGTTTTCTGCAAAACGCCAAATCCCAGTTGAGGCCTGATATTGTAAATTTCCTTGCGAGAAATACACTTGGTCGCCATTGGCATTGATAGTGAATTTACCATCAATGGCACCTGTAGGAACTTCTCCTTGATTAACCTCTGTTGTGACAACCACTTGGATTCCAGTAGTCAAATAGCCGTTTTCAACAATGGCAGGCACCGCACCGCGTGTACCGATGTAAACACCATCTTGTGAATAGGCACTTCCTTGTTCTCCTGATTCCATAGCCTCTTGCGGCAACAAAATAGCCCACTTTTCACCGTTTCCAGCGGGCAAAGTGATAACGCCATTGTTTTCCTGACTATTGGTCAGGGTGTTTTCCATAAAGTTTACCTCTACCTTATTATTGAAGCCTGTCACACAGATAGCAGCTTCAGAGTTCGTGGTCATATTGAATTTCACCAAGGCACACTTGTTCAGAAGATGGGCGGTGTAGTCCGTCGTGCTTGCAGTATAGTTCTCGTTTGATGGTGCCGTTGAGATTACTGGAAGATGCTCCGCCTGGTCACTAATAACCACGGAACACGATTCAGTGACGCCTGAAGTGAGTGTTTCGGCAGGGGTTACATTGCCAAGGAAGTAGAATTGCAGCAGATAGCCTTCCGTCGCATTGCTGATGGCTCCTGTGAACAGATTGCCGTCGTAGGTCAGTGTTCCAACATACTTGCCACAGCTGGCTACAATGATTTGGTCTCCGTTCTCAAAATCAACTATGCCAGTATTGGGATTGACAACTACTTTTGAGCCGCCGGTTGCTGAGCCTGTCGAAGCACCCTTTACATCAAGTGTTATCGTCACGGTTTCGCCTTGGTTATCGGAGGCGTTTTGTTCGTTTTTCTTGCATTGCGACAGGCTTATCACCATGAGCAATGCCATTACGATTGTGCTAATTTTCTTCATTTTATTTTCTGTTTTTAACGGTTTAATTTTCTTTTCTTTGTCTTTAATGTTGCATAGCCAGCACCCGCTACAAGCAGGACGAAAAGCCCACTACCAAGCGGTGTACCGAAAGTCTGGTTAGTGATACCGCCGTCGATACCACCAAAGCCTTGGTTGGTCACATTGCCATCGGTAGCACCAAAGCCTTGGTTCATCAAGCCACTTTGTGTGGCTCCAAAACCTTGGTTCATTACGCTGCCTGAAGCGCCAATGCCGTCACGGTTGCTGCCTCTGCCAAACAACCCATGCGAACCATCTTGTTGTGCGACCATGTTCAGCGGAAAAACCAACATTAGTAGCAGTGCCAACAGTAGCCATCTGTCTTTCCTTTTGATTTTTGTTCTTGTCTTTTCTCTCATGAAATAAAAACCATTTTGCTTGCCTTTGGCTCAACAGGCGTTGTTCTCAACTCGGCAAAGAAGCGGAGCCTCCCAAACTTATCCTTATTTCAAGTAGTTGGGCTTGGACTCCCATAAAGAACAAAATAATGGATAAAGGTAATGCTCCACTGTTTATGTCAATATATGGATATACAAACATAACAGTGAAAGCACTTATCATCCCTAAATTCCTGTTCTTTAAGCGAATTGTCCAAGTTCACTACTCAGGAACAAAGCGAAGAATGCGCTTTCTCTGGCCAAATCGATTTCTCCCGAATTGGCAAGGGCAAAAATAGGGAAATTTCTTTTTGTTTGGAAAAAAAGAGACAATTCTTTCAAAAAACTTAGCGAAAAAAGCCCTTATCGGGATATAATTGCTACTTTTGCAGCGAGAAAACAAATTTGCTTAGGTCATGACAACATTCGCATTGAACAATCTATGGACCTACCTGCAAGGACTGATGCTCTCGCAGAGCGAGCGCGAATGGTTAGCGGGAAAACTCTCCGAGTCGGTAGCACAGGCATCTGTTGAGGAAAAAACAGAGAAATCAGTTAGCCTAAAACTGGATGATTTGGTAATTCCAGACAAATTGCGCCGCAAGCGCGGCTGCATCAAATTGACGGAGGAAGATTTGCAGGACGAGCACATTCAATATTTGTTGAACAAATGAAGCGCGTTTTTCTCGACACGAACATACTGCTTGATTTTGGACTCAACCGTAACGGAGCCGAAGAAGCAGAGAAAATTCTCGCCCTTGGACTGGCAAATGTCATAGAGGTTTGCGCCTCTTACCTTTCGTATGCCAACATGGGATTTATTTTGAGGCATCATCCCAAAGATGAAATCTATAATTTGATTCATCAAATGCGTGAGGATGTGCGGGTGCTTTCAACCGATGCCACCCAACTTGACAGAGGACTGACTCTTTTCGCTAACGACTTTGAGGATGCTTTACAGTATCAATGCGCCAAAGCCAACGGCTGCGATGTCATCATCACGAACAATAGCAAAGACTACGCCGAGTTTTGCGACCTGCCTTTCATGACTGCCGCCGAGTTCTTAAACGGATTAGAAAAATAATCCCTATTTTTGCGCCATGGAAAAACATATACTTTTAGGCAAGACCCCCGCCGAGATTCAGGAGGTCGTTGAGCAATTAGGACTGCCCAAGTTCACAGGCAAACAGATTGTGGACTGGATTTACCAGAAGCGTTGCGCCAACATCGAGGATATGACCAACCTCAGCAAGAGCGCAAGGGCTTTGTTGTCAGAGCAATATGAAACAGGTTTGAAAGCTCCTATCAAAGAGCAGGTATCGAAGGACGGCACGAAAAAATACCTCTTCCCTGCAGGTGAGCATTTCATTGAAGCGGCCTATATCCCCGACCACGAACGCGCCACGCTGTGCGTCTCCACGCAGGTGGGCTGCCAGATGGACTGCCTCTTCTGTGCCACAGGCAAACAGGGCTTCCAGAAGAACCTCTCCGTGGCCGAAATCATGAACCAAATCCTCAGCCTGCCTGAGTTCGACACGCTCAACAATATCGTCTTCATGGGCATGGGTGAGCCTTTGGCCAACTACGACAACCTGATGCGCAGCTTAGACATCCTCACGCAGGAATGGGCCTTGGGCTGGAGTCCGACCCGCATCACCGTCTCGACCTGTGGCCTCATCCCCAACCTG
The DNA here is from genome assembly GCA_016285355.1 of Bacteroidales bacterium. The sequence continues at coordinate 29,456 of JAEEQP010000040.1, read as the reverse complement.
AAACGTTTCCTCGAAGAATCGAAGTGCAACCTCGCCATCAGCATGCACAGCCCCTTCCACGACGAACGCCTCAAGCTGATGCCTGTCGAGAAAAGTTATCCCATCAAAGAAGTCATCCACGCTGTCAGGCAGCACGACTGGCACGGCCAACGCCGCCTTTCGTTCGAGTACATCATCTTCAAAGACTTGAACCACAGCAAGGACCACATTAAGGAAATCGCACGCTTATTGGGCAGCACGCGGTGCCGCATTAATTTAATAAGGTATCATGCTGTGCCCGGCATTCCGCTGAAGAGTCCCGATGCCGCTACCATGACTTGGTTCCGCGACGCGCTAAACGACAAGGGCATCATCGCCACCATCCGTGCCTCACGCGGACAAGATATTGATGCCGCCTGTGGGCTGCTTTCGACGAAAACCTTGCTGTAATTCAAGTGTTTTTTTGCAAAAACATCGGATGGCTCTTTTTTTTCACTATCTTTGTGCCTTAATTTGAAAACGACAAATCCTTTTATATTATGAGAAACGACACTTATTTTCCGTCGATGCTTCCTGCCGACGAGCTCGCGCAGTTGAAGTTCATACCCACCCTACCCGAATTCGTCAGCTGGATTGAGCAAAAATGGGCCGACCTGCCCTGCCTCTCCGACACGGTGAACGAGCTGACTTACAAACAAGCCTGCGACCTCATCGCCCGCAAACGCGCCCTGCTCAACGACATGGGCCTCCAAAAAGGCGACAAAGTGGCCATCTTGGACAACTCCACCATCGAGGCTGTTGAGATGTTCCTTGCCGTCACTTCAGCAGGTTATATCGCCATCAACCTGCCTGCCATGCTTCCCGCTCAGGCTATCGTTGGCTGCTGCATGAAATTCGGCGTGAAAGTCTTGGCTTACGGCAAGGACTTCGCCGAAACCGTAAAAGATGTGCCTTGCAAGACCATCGCCATCACCGACGTTGCCGACCATACGGCTCCTGTAGCCACGGTTGACAAGAACGACCCTGCCGCCATCTTCTTCACAGGTGGCACGACAGGTGCGCCCAAAGGTGCCGTCCTGCCTCATAGAGCCTTGATGCGCGGTGCATTGAACGGTGTTTACGCTCCTGGACATCAACTAGGCTGCCATCGTTATGCGAACGTGCTGCCCCTCAGCCATGTGTTTGGTCTGATTCGTGGCACTTTGTCGGTGCTGTTTGAAGGTGGTGCGTGGTTTGCCACCGCCAACACCAAGGACACCATCTCCAAGTTCCCGATAATCAAACCGACCTGTCTCGTGGCCGTCCCCGGCATCTGCGAAATCCTGATGGGTCTCGTCAAGATGTATGGCAAGCCTTTCCTCGGCGGCAACCTCAAATTCATCATCTCGGGTGCTGCCAACGTGCCACCGAAACTCATCGCCGAGTTTGACGAATTGGGCATCAGCCTGTTTGCCGGCTATGGCATGACTGAAGGCGCCAACCTCACCACAGGTAATATCGATGTCAAGGAAAGACCCACCTCAGTTGGAAAGCTCTATCCAGAACAAGAGGCCAAGGTGGTGGACGGCGAGCTGTGGTTCCGTGGCGACAATGTGTTCCTCGGCTACTACGGCGACCCCGAAAAGACTGCCGAGACACTGACCGAGGACGGCTGGATCAAGACCGGCGACCTCGTGCGCTTCGACGAAGACGGCTACATGTACATCGTGGGTCGCATCAAGAACCTCATCATCCTCAGCAACGGTGAAAACGTCAGTCCTGAGAGCATCGAGGAGCCGTTCTACAAAGACCCCAAACTCCGTGACTGCCTCGTCAAAGAAGAGGAAGTGGACGGTCGCCCTGTCATCGCCATCGAGATTCTGCCTCGCATGGAAGAGTTTGGCAACGGCCCATGGGAAGAGGTGGAAGCCTATTTCAAGGAATTGGTCGGCAAGGTCAACGCTGAGTTGCCTTCGACCCATCAAGTTATCAAAATGACTGTGCGCCACGAAGACTTCAAACGTACTGGAGCATTGAAAGTTTCACGAAACCAATAAGTTATGGAAAGAGAGAAGATATTTGACGAAATGAAGGAAATCATGAAGGTCATTAAGCCTTCGGCCGATTTCACCAACATCAACGAAGACTCGCAACTTGTGCGCGATGTAGGTTTGGACTCACTGACCATCATGCTGCTCAGCCTCGCCATCGAGAACAAGTTCGGCTTCAAGTTCGACGGCAATCCAAAGTTCACCACGGTGGGCGAAGTGATTGACTTTATTAGTGCCAACACAACACTATAACTTATGAGTATCCGCATTGAAAAGGTGGAAAGCCGCAAGCAAATGAAACAGTTTGTGGCTTTCCCCCTCCATCTTTACAAACATTGCGAAAACTGGGTGCCTGCCTTGGAAGGCGATGAATACGACACCTTCAATCCCGAGAAAAACGGTGCCTACGACTTCTGCGAAGCCGATTGTTTTTTGGCCTATCGGGGCAATGAAATCGTGGGGCGTGTGGCCGCTATCATCAACCATAAGGCCGACGATGTGAAGAACATTGTGCGTTTCGGCTGGCTCGACTTCATCGAGGACAAGGAAGTGCTGAAAGCCTTGATCGACACCGTTGCCGACTGGGGCAAACAACGCGGTCGCACCGAGATGCACGGACCGTGGGGCTTCACCGACATGGACAAGGAAGGTCTTTTGGTGGAAGGTTATGAACACCTCAGCCCCTTCACCTGCCTTTACAATTTCCCCTATTACGGCGAAATGCTGGAACAACTCGGCTTCACTAAAGACGTGGACTGGACGCAGCGGACGCTTGAAGTGAGTAAGGAACTGCCGTCGATGTTCCAGTTCACCAACCTGATTGAGGAACGCTTCAAGGTGCATATCGTGCAGCCTAAGAGCATGAAGCAGATGTCCCGACAATACGGTATGGAAATCTTCCACATGTACAACGAGGCTTTTGCGCCTTTGCATGGCTTCGCCCCTTTGACCGACAAACAGATAAAGAACTATTTGGCCACTTACGTCCCCATTTTGGACAAGGATTTCGTGGCCGTGGTGGTCAACGACAACGACAAGCCTGTCGGGTTCCTGTTTTGCGTGCCCTCGCTTTCCAAAGCCGTGAAAAAAGCCAACGGCCGTTTGTTCCCCTTCGGCTTCATCCACATTTTGAGAGCCTTGAAGAAAAACGACACCCTCGAAGCCTTAATTATGGGTGTTTTGCCTGAATATCAGCAATGTGGAATCCCTGTACTCCTGTTCAAGTATCTCCACGAAAATTGCATCAAACGAGGCATTGACACCATCATCATGAATCCGCAGTTAGAGGAAAACTATAAGGTACAATCGCTCTTCGGCGACTACAAAACCGAGCCTTTCATGCGGAGGCGTGCCTACAAAAAGACACTTTGACCCTATCGACAACTCACCTTGAGCCAGCTCTCGATAGTGTAGTCGTAATCGTCGCCGTAGATGGTTGCGGTGCAATTCTTACTTTTTTTGTATTCCTTGGTCTCGCCTCGGCGGATGGTTTCATGGAAAGCCTTGTAGTCGGGGGCAAAACTGCTTCGCACCTCGTAAGTCACACTGTCGAGGGTCACTTTGATGAGGTTGATATAGCCGTTCTCCATATCGAAACTGGAGTCCTTGCGAATGGTGGCGGCGTTCTCGTAACGCATTTTACCCTTTTTGGCCACAAGCAGGAATGTCCCTGTGTAGTTGTAGTCGAAGCCGCTGTGGTGTTCGGTGATTAACAAGGTCGGCGTTTTCAGCGATGGGTCGGCCTGATAGGTTTCGATGAGAAAACCATTGTCTTTCCACTCGCCTTCAAACTTCAGTCCGTTGGCGAAGGTATAGATGCCGTGACCGTTTTTATAGCCGTTGACAAATTCGCCCTCGAAACGGTCGCCGTTGGCATAATCCCACGCGCCATGTCCCACCATCTTTCCGTCCACAAACTCGCCCTCAAAACGGTTTTGTCCATCTCTGAAACTACCATCAAAATTGTCTTCGACGATAACCCCATGGCCGTGGCGCTTGCCTTCGCGGAACTCCCCTGTATAAGTCTCGGCAACGGTGGTACAATGTACGCCCTTCTCGCTACTATTCATGGCGGTGCCGTAGCCGTGCTCCTTGTCATCGAGCCACTTGCCATTGTAGTCATAGACATATCTTCTCGCGCTCTTGCTGACTTGGTGGTAATGCCCTTTTCCACAACGTTTTCCGTTCTTCCATTGACCATCGTAATCGGCGAAGTAACCATTCAAGTTGTAGTCCATGTGACCGCTACCGTGGGGTTGTCCTTCGGCGTTCACATCGCCTTCGTAACGGTCGCCGTTCTCAAACTCTATCACTTGTGGATTGTGCCTTATTTCGTCTTTGTGTTCCTCGTAAAGCGCAGCGCAGCCCTCGTCGCCTTTTTCCATGCCCTCCATCCAAAAGCCGATAGCCCCATTCACATCGGGATTGCCGTCAGCGGTGAAATCGCCCTCGTATAATAGATTTCCGAGATGTTCGAAGGCACTGGCATCGCCTCCTTCTGCTCCTTCGGCAAATTCAGAGAAAGCCATGATGGGATTGAAGTCATCGTAATAGAGAATCCTACCCATCAGCGTGTGTCCCATGGCGATACAATACTGGTGTTCCTCTGGCTTTTCGGCCTCATCATACCATTGGAAAGCCTTTCTGAGCCATTCTTTTGAAGCGTCATCGTCCTCCTTTTCTTCATGATAATAGGCAGCCAACGCAACGGCAGCGACAATGTCCTTACCTTCAGCCGCTTTCTTGAAATACTCAACAGCTTTTTCCATGTCCTCGTTAAAAAGGTTCAAGCCTTCTTCGCGGTATTCTTCTGGTGTCATGGAGGATGTTTTTTAAATTATTTTGACCTTAGCGAAACCGCAAATCCGCCGCAAGGTGCCATGCGCAACTTCAACGTTGATTTGTTCGTCACCGTCTTCTTGGTGATGGTGTAGGCTTGTGCGTTGTAATGCTCATCAGGGATACCGCTGGCATCTTTAGCATCGGCATAGATGGTGGCTTCGTATTTCGTTCCTGGCTTCAGGAAATCCAGTTTCACCGTCACCTCACGGGCATTCTCATCGGTGATGCCGCCCACATACCACACATCATGTGGCTGGGCATTCTTTAAATCCTCAGCGGTGGCATCCTCAGGCAAAGCATACACGAATTTCGTGGCATTCGAGACCACACCCTTCTTACCATCACGCAAAGTGCCGACACCCTCGGCGGCCTTGTTCAAGGTCGACAGTTTGGGGTGACGCGCCGTGACGATGTAATCGCCAGGTTCGGCCATGAGGTAGAGGCTCTTGTCCCAGTCGACGGCCACATCCTTGATGAACTGGAAGGCATCCATGAATTGCGCATAATGCTCAGGGAAGTCAGCGGCCATCTGTAAGGGCGAATAGAAGGTCACATAAAGGCCCAACTGGTTGCAAATGGTGATTTTCATCTTTTGTCCCCACGGCACGATTTTGCCCATATCGGTCTCAAAGATACCAGGGGTGTAGTCCATCGGGCCACCTTGCAGACGTGTGAAGGGCAGAATGGTGGTGTGTCCAGGGTTGATGCGCTCGCGGAACTCGGTGCCCATAGCGCTCTCGTTACCAATCATGTTGGGCCAAGTGCGGCAGAGGCCGGTGGGACGCACCGCCTCGTGCGAATTGACCATGATATGGTGCTTGGCAGCCTCCACAATGGCGTAATGGTAGTGGTTATTGATAGGCTGGCTGTAGTGACCTTCGCCAAAGGGGATGATGGTGCCCACATAGCCGCCCTTCACCGCATCGTAACCGTATTGGTTCATCAGGGTGTAAGCCTGCTCCATCCAACGCTCGTAGTTCTGCGTTGAAGCCGAACTTTCGTGGTGCATGATGAGACGGATGCCTTTTTCGTGGGCATATTTGTTCAAAGCAGGCAGGTCGAAGTCGGGATAAGGCGTGAGGAAGTCGAAGACAAAGTCCTTCTGCTTGGCGTACCAGTCCTCCCAACCGATGTTCCAGCCTTCGATGAGCAGGGCATCGAAACCGTTGGCGGCAGCGAAGTCGATGTAGCGACGCACGTTGGCGTTGTTGGCGCCGTGGGTGCCGTTAGGTGTGGCGTGGGCATAGTCGGTTTCTCCCAACTTCACCGATGGGAAGTCGTTGGTGTAAGCCCAAGAGCTCTTGCCCGAAATCATCTCCCACCAAACGCCCATGTATTTCACAGGGTGAATCCACGACACATCCTCCAAAGCGCAAGGCTCATTGAGGTTAAGAATCAGGCGCGAAGCGAGGGCATCAGTGGCCGAAGTGGTCACCATCACCGTGCGCCAAGGCGAGGTGCAAGGGGCTTGCAAGCGGCCTTTGTAGCCTGTAGCATCAGGACTGAGGAAGGCGCGGAACACCAGGTTTTTGTCGTCGAGGTCGAGGTGCATGGTGGGGTAGTCGAGCGTAGCGGCCTCGTGGATGTTGAGGTAAAGGCCGTCGTCGGTCTTCATCTGCAAGGCGGTCTGCACGCCAGTTGGGGAGAATCCCGTCCATGGCCAGCCGCCGTCTTTGTGACTTGCCTCCCACAAGTCCCGGATCTGCGACAGCCGCGACTGGGTGAAGTTAAACTCCTGTGTGTCCAAGTCGCCCGGAATCCACCAAGCGGTGTGGTCGCCCGTCATGGCAAACTCGGTCAGTTCCTCCTTGATCCAGAAATAAGTTAGAGAGTTAGGAGTGTGGAGTGTGGAGTATGGAGTTTTTTCCGAATACTCCTCACTCCCAACTCCTAACTCATCACTAAACATCGGGAACTCATAGCGGAAGCCGAGGCCGTCGTCGTAAAGGCGGAAACGGATTTGCATCACTGTGGCTTTCTTTTCGGTGGAGTGGTCCATGCTTTCCACGCTGCCAATGGGTTGCTCCAAGGTGACGAGCATCTCGTTGTAGTGGTTGCGGATTTGCGCTTCCTCACCCCATACGGGTTCCCAAGTCTCGTCGAAAGTGCTGTATTTCGTGTCTTTCAGCACAAAGGCATGGGCGAGGTCGTCGCGCCATTCAAGGGTGAAGCCCATCTTGGAGGGCAGCACTACAGGCTTCCCAGCGCGGTCGAGGGAATACTGCGGTATGCCACCGATGACTTCGAATTTCAGTTCAAGTTGGCCGTCGGGGCTTTGGAGTTTGACAGGTTCGGCATGGGACTGCATGAAAAGTCCAAAAGCCAAACAAAAGAGAATAAAGGAGAATTTTTTCATGATGATAAGATTATGATGATGGGGGCAAAGATAGGAAAAATTTTGTATCTTTGAGGCCATATTTCCATTTGAATTTGTGAACAAAACACCTAACGCTATATGACTAAAAAAGAAGCATTACAACTATTTGAACAAAAGAAGGTTCGCACGGTTTGGGACGACCAGGAAGAGAAATGGTATTTTTCAATAGTGGATGTATGTGGGGTCCTAACGGACAGTCCCAACCCTCGAAACTATTGGAAAGTGTTGAAACACCGTTTGGCCAAGGAAGGAAATGAAACGGTTACAAATTGTAACCAGTTGAAACTTCAAGCAGAAGATGGCAAAAAACGACTGACTGATGTCGCTGATACAGAGCAACTTTTCCGCATTATCCAGTCGATACCGTCACCCAAAGCGGAGCCTTTCAAACAATGGATGGCACAGGTGGCCAGCCAACGTTTGGACCAGATGCAAGACCCAGAACTGAGCATTGACCAAGCTATTGTGGACTACAAGCGTTTAGGTTACTCTGACGCATGGATTAACCAACGTATCAAGTCCATCGAAGTGAGAAAGGAACTGACCGATGAATGGAAACGCACTGGAGTGCAGGAAGGTTTGGAATACGCTTCACTCACCGACATCATCACTCGCGAATGGAGTGGATTTACCACCAAGCAATACAAAAACTATAAAGGACTAAAGAAAGAGAACCTGCGCGATAACATGACCAACCTTGAAATCGCGCTCAACATCCTTGTCGAAGCCTCGGCTGCGGAACTCTCGAAGCAACGCGACCCCAAAGGTTTCAGAGGGCAAAAGCAAGTAGCCAAAGATGGTGGCAGCGTAGCCAAAGCCGCCCGCACACAATTGGAAAATCAGTTGGGGCGTAGTGTCATCTCGCCTTCAAAAGCCAGCGATTATTTGCTTCCTGAAGGAACGAAGGAGATTGAGGAATAACTATTATAATGTTGTTTATAACATTTCATTTTTTGTATTTTTGCAGCAAGAGAAATAACCGACATGTTTTACAAACTGATAGAGAAGAAACGCAACGAATGGCTTGACTCAAAGGAGTGTACGGTGAGTGAGTTGATTCGCTACATTGAGCATCGTGGAATGATGCGTGATGCTCAATTGGAGGCCATCAAGACTTATCTGTTTTTGAAAATTGCCTGCAAAAATCAACCATTGTGGAAACTATTTATTGACGGTGTATTCAATGATACAAATATTGGTCAGGTTGAGTTGACCGAGACTGCGAGAGAGGTGTTTAACTCCAACAAAGCTGCGGTTGCGTTGTTCCAGTATTCCCGACTTCAAGACAAAACAGGAAGGCAATTAGCTCCTACGTTGGAATCTTTTATAAAGCAAAATGCCGATAGAATTGATTACGAAACTACATTCAAGAAGATTTTCTATGATGTAAGCTATACGGATTATTTGTTCAGTCTGCCAATGGGTGCGGGTAAGACCTATCTGATGGCTGCTTTCATCTATCTTGACTTGTATTTTGCACAAAATGAGCCGAATAATCCTGCTTTCGCCCATAATTTTATGGTGATGGCTCCATCGGGGTTGAAATCTTCCATCGTACCGAGTTTGAAACACATCAAGGAATTTGACCCTTCCTGGATTATTCCAGAACCCACAGCGACCCAATTGAAAAGATTAATAAAGTTTGAGGTACTTGATGAGCAGAAAACTGCTAATAAGAGTAACCGCATCAAGAACCCGAATGCCCAAAAAATCAACAATCATCAACCATTGGATGATTTGATGGGGCTGGTTGCTGTGACCAACGCCGAAAAGGTCATCCTTGACAGATATGATCCCGACAAAGACCCCACTTTGTTTACCGAAGACGAATTGAAACGGTTGCAACAAGCCAATGAATTGCGGGCGATTATCGGGAAACTTCCCAATCTTGCCATTTATATTGACGAAGTGCATCATGCCGCTGACGGCGAAATCAAGTTGAGGCAGGTGGTGAATGAATGGACCCAAAACCACACTTTCAATTCCGTTCTTGGTTTTTCGGGCACACCTTATCTTGAAAGTGCGGAGCGCGTCACTTTGGCCGATGAGTTTTCCATAAGGAATACTGACCTTGCCAATGTGGTGTATTATTATCCACTAATTGAAGGCATTGGCAATTTCTTGAAGGTGCCGGAAGTGAAATATGCCGATAACGAAACGGCGGCTATCGTCACCAATGGCGTCAAGGAGTTTCTTGACAAATACATAAATACGGTTTATGCCAATGGGACTTGTGCCAAGTTGGCCATTTATTGCGGACAGATTGAGACATTGGAGGAAACCGTTTATCCTATCGTTGCAGAGATTGCTGCCTCGTATGGATTGAATCCAACCGATGCCATCTTAAAATATCATGATGGCAACAAGCAATATACCAAACCCGAAGGTGCTGAAGCCGCTTTTGCTTCGCTTGATACTTCCATCTCTAAGAAAAGAATTGTGTTGCTCGTCCAAATTGGCAAGGAAGGGTGGGATTGCAAGAGTTTGACAGGGGTTATTCTTCCCCAAAGGGGTGCATGTCCGACCAATATGGTGCTGCAAACCAGTTGCCGTTGCCTCCGTCAAGTGATGAAGAACGAGCAAGAAACCGCGTTGATTTGGATGAACAGGTCCAATGCGGATACCTTGAACAATCAATTAAAGCAACAGCAAAACATCTCATTGCAGGAATTTAGCCATAAGACAAGGGAAGAACACCCACAGATTGAACGATTCTCCCGAATGGAACGGATGCAAGTGCCGCCGATTGACTTCTATCAACTGAAAGTGAGTTACGAAACGCTGATCATGGATGAGGCCAACAATCCGGCTGAGCGTTTGAAAGATAACAAGGTTTTGGCTCAGGCAAACCTGGTTTTAATTCACCAACAGAATATGGAAGGCAAACAAGTTGCCACATACGAACAGGAATACACGGATGAAACGCCTATTACTTTCAGTTGGTGGCTCCATCAGATTGCCAAGGAGAGTTTCGGCATGGTGACGGTTGCCGATTTGAAGACTTGCGAAAAGGAATTGCATGATATTTTCGCTCAAATCACAACGGATAAAAATGGCGTAACCATCGAAAACAACAAATTTGACCATCAGCGCATTCGTTCACTCGTCCGTCAGGCATTTGCCCCAATTCGTGATTTCGAGGTGAGAGAAGAAGTGCTGCCTTGCAAGGCAAGTCTGTTGCAAATTGAGAAATTGACCTCACCTGTGGACGATGATGGCCGTTTTTATCCTTCACAAGAGGATGTCCTCAAAATTAAAGAATGGGACGAGAACCCTCCTGCAACCACGATTACAGAAGAAGTTCAGAAACTGCTCGACCAACTGAAGGCCCTTGGACAGGATGTTTCAAAACTATTGCCTCAACAAGACCATCATCCTGAACGCGCCCAAACCTATCATTATTTGCCGTACCGTTTCGACAGCCCTTTGGAAAAGGATTATTTCTCGCAGGAAATCTTGCCTTTGATAAAGGATAAGAACCTTGAAATCTATTTCAATGGCGACGACACTTTGACAGAGTTCAAAATCAACTGTTATAATAAGGTGGGCAATCAGTGGCATTACATTGGGAAATATGTGCCTGATTTCCTTTTGTTGAGCCGAAACGACGAAAAGCAAATTGATAAGATCATCATCATCGAAACCAAAGGAGAGGGTTTTGCCGCCAAGTTCGCCGACCGCCGCAAGTTCATGGAAACGGAGTTCGTGAAGAAAAACAATGAGAAATTTGGCTATCGCCGTTTCGAGTTCCTTTATTTGGAAGATACAATGACTCCCGAACAACGCACACAAAAGACACTACAGGCTATTAAAGATTTCTTTAACGCATAAGTTATGACAAAGTCAATCAGCATATTGGACAAGGAATATTCCAAGTGGATTCAGGAATTGAGTTCGCGCTACCGCCGCAGCCAAATCAAGGCAGCCGTGAAGGTCAATCAGGAGATGCTACAGTTCTATTGGGAACTGGGTAGGGATATTGTTGAACGCGATGCGGAAAACAAGTATGGAAGTGGGTTCTATGAAATGTTGAGCAAGGATTTGAAAGATGCTATTCCTATGACAACTGGTTTCTCAGATAGAAACCTGCGCTATGCGAAGAAATTTTATTCGCTTTATAATGAAGAACTTGTAAAATTGCAGCAAGTTGCTGCAAAATCTGATGAACAAAATTTGCAGCAGGTTGCTGCAAAAACGATGTCAAATATTTTCTCTGTGCCTTGGGGACACCACATGCTGATTATCGACAAAGTCAAAGGCAATACTGAAAAAGCTATGTTCTTCGTTCATCAAACCGTTGAAAACGGTTGGAGCAGAAATATATTACTTAATTTTCTTGGCACGGATTTGTATGAGCGACAAGGCAAAGCCATTACGAACTTCAAACGCACTCTGCCGGAAGAAACCAGCGATTTGGTCCAAGAGCTGACCAAAGACCCTTACGATTTTGCCTTTACCGGCATCACAGGACGATACAACGAGCGGCTGCTGAAAGACAAGTTGCTGAACAATATCACTAATTTCCTGATAGAGCTTGGCACAGGATTCGCATATTTGGGCAAGGAATACCGTCTTCAAATCGGTGAAACTGAAGGATTTATAGATTTGCTATTCTATAATCTGAAATTAAGATGCTATGTAGCAATTGAAGTCAAGACCGGAAAGTTTGAATCACGCGACATTGGGCAGATAGGTACATACGTCACAGCGGTGAATCATATTTTGCGCGACGAAAGCAAGGATAACCCCACAATAGGACTATTGGTTTGCCGAAACAAAGACAATACGCTTGCCAAATATGCATTGGAATCGTGCAGCCAGCCCGTCGGCATCTCCGAATATGAACTGGAACGCTTCTATCCCGAAAAGGTCGAAGGCATTATCCCGACTATTGAGGAGATTGAAACCAAAATCAACGAAATGACAAAAGAAATCGAATAACATTATGGCTATCAAATACATCCCTTATTACCCCAACACACTTGAAGGACAAGCCCTTTTGGACAATTTCGTCCGCACCAAACGGGTGCTTCGCTATCGCGACAATGATCAAGTGGTGGAACGCATACAGCGAGGTATGCCACTCTACGAAATGGAGCAGCAGGAACGGATTGGCGAGAACCCAAACCATAATTTGGTGATTCGTGGTGAGTGCCTTTCGGCTTGCGCCTACCTGAAAGACAAGGGTATACAAGTTGACCTCGTTTATATCGACCCACCTTTTGCCAGCGGCGCCGACTATGCCAAGAAGGTGTATATCCGCCGCAACCCTAAAGTAGCCGCAGCCATACAACAAGCCGAGGAAGAACTCGACCTTGAAGATCTGAAAACCTTCGAGGAAAAGATGTATGGCGATGTGTGGGACAAGGAGCGCTACCTAAACTGGATGTATGAGAACCTGATGGCCATCAAAAGCATAATGAGCGACGAGGCAAGCATTTATGTGCATTTGGATTGGCATATCGGACATTATGTGAAGATATTGCTGGATGAAGTCTTTGGAGAACAAAACTTTTTAAATGAGATAATTTGGTATTATCCTGACTCACCAGGTCGACCAGAATCGAAATTTGTTCCAAAACACGATACTATTTTTTGGTACAAAAAAGATGAAAGCTTTGTGTTCAATGGAGATGATGTTCGAATACCTCTGTTAGAGGCTTCAAAAGAGCGTTATAAAACAACTCGTTATTTGATAAATTCACAAGGGAAAAGGTTCGAATATACGGCTAAAGATGCTGAAATGGGTAAAATTCCTGAAACGGTATGGCAATTATCTGTTGTAAAAGGCAATTCTGAGCAAGCTCAAAATTATTCTACTCAAAAACCCGAAGCCCTTTTGGAGCGCATTATCAAAGCCAGTAGCAACGAAGGAATGAGGGTCGCCGACTTCTTTGGCGGTAGCGGCGTTACGGCAGCCGTGGCCAACAAGCTGGGCCGCAATTTCATCCACTGCGACATTGGCATCAACAGCATCCAAACCACAAGAGACCGCCTGCTCGCCGACAAAGCGGAATTTGACATTTTGGAAATCAAGGATGGCGTTTCGCTTTACCGCAACCCTGTGCAGACGATGGACAAACTGAAAAGCCTGATTCGTGGTCTGCGCAATGAAGACGCTTTGGACAAGTTTTGGGAAGGCAGCATCGTGGATACCAAATACGGCATGATGCCCGTCTATCTGCCCAATCTGATGGACAGCAGCACCCGCCTTCTGGACAAGCCACTGATGAACCGCATCATCCGCGAGGCTTTGCCCGATTTGCCCGACGACACCAAGCGCGTCATCGTCTATTACATCGACATTACCGACCGTGCTGAAATTGAGCAGTTTATCAAAGAGCAAAACGACCAAACCACCATCGAAATAGAACTCCGCGACTTAAAGCAAGTGCTTGATGAGGTGGTGGTTGAGGATGAAGCCGAATGGGAAGTAAGCGAAACACACGACGACTTGATAGGTGGCTGGAAGGTTGAACTGAAGTCATTCCACAGCGACCGCGTGAAGCGCAAAATCGACGAAGTGAACTTCAAAGGTGAGCAGCAAGCCCTTCAAGCCAAAGCCAAAGGCAAGGCCAAAGAGTTCAAGCCCATCGAAATCAGCGAAGAAGGTCTCGAAACCATCGAATGGGTCAGCCTTGACTGCACCAACGCCGACAAGCAAGCCCCATGGCACAGCGACGCGGAAATCAAGATAGACAAACTCGGTTATGTCATCCGCAACGGCGTGAAAACCCAAAACTTTTGGGATGCCACCATCAAATGCGAGCAGAAGCCCCTTCGCATGAAGATTCGGAACATTTGTGGGGATGAGACGGTGTTTGAGGTTTGAAATTCTTTATAGGTTATGGAAAAAAGAGAGAAAGACCTCCTAGAAGAGCTGAAAGAAAACTACGACAAAGGATTAGTCTCTGCCTTGGTCGGTGCTGGGTTTTCAAAAAATGTTTCTGATTCGTTTTTGAGTTGGGGAGAATTACTCCATGATATGGTTGGAGAAGTATATGCTATCGAATTCAAAAGGTACTATGATAATTATCTTCAACAATTTCGAGGAGTTTCAACAGGATTAAAACCCGAGGAAAAAGTAAAGGATGAATTCATATCAGAGAAAATTCAAGAAGACGATTATCTGGAGTTAGTTTCAAAATACATCAAGAAAAAGGGAATTAGAGAATCCGTAGAAACATATATTGAAAACAGAACTCCTTATGCGGCTTTCGATACGGAAAAGAAAATTGTCCTGAAAATTGGAGACAAAGGGAAAGAACCTGTTTTTGAAACAAAGTTCTCTGCCCACAAAGAGCTTTTGTTGTTAGACAAACTTCAAAACATATATACAACAAACTATGAAAATCTAATTGAGTTTACAGAAGGGTTGATGAATGTAGGCGAATCGAACTATCTTCCTGATTTAGTGATAAATGAAAATGAATTATCTGATAGAATTGGTAGAAGCATCATAAAAATCCATGGAAATTTAAGGCAAAAGTCTGATGAGAGAATTATTTTTGATGGAGATAACAAGCTTCAATATATTATTTCCAAGGAAGATTATGACACATATAAAGATAAACATGAAGCATTTACCTTATTGATGAAAATTGCTATGCTTCAAGGTAGATTTATGCTGTTAGGCTTTTCTGGAACTGATTCAAATTACAAGGGTTGGGTAACTTGGATGAGTGATATTCTTGATAGAAAAATCGACAATGTTTCAAAAATATACCTTATTGATGTTAGTGGAAAAGTCACGCCTCCTGATTTACAGCTGTATTATGATCATCATTATACAAAGGTAATTAATCTTATTGACAAAGAGAGGCTTCGTGCTATTGGATTTGAAGACGAGGATGCAGCCTCCATCTTGCAAAAACAAAAGGATGAGAAACTTGATAATGACATTAAACGAACTGTTTTAACTAAGTTTTTAAGGTTTTTAAGGACAAGCGTTTCCGAAAGTGATGAGTTTGTAAATGTTGGAGATCCATCAATTCAAGAAGAAACAAATAGAGATAAAGAAAACAAGGATGACAGTTTTGTTGATTCGTCTAATGAGATAGCACTGATTACTGCAAGAAAAGGTTCATACGATTACCGCAAATTATGGGGAGAAGCATCATCAAAAATAGATGACATTGACTCTATTGATGACATTGTTAAGAGAATTCAAGATGCCAAGCCTCAAAATAGGTTCCCGAAAATTGTATCAAATCAGGAATCAGTCACTTTTGAAATAATGCACAAATCTAAACTAAGCGACAAGGATGCGTTTCTTTTTGCATTAGCCGTTGATGAATTGGGATTGAATCCACATTACTACTCGCAGGTGGTTCAAGACTATGAGGAGTTGAATAAATTGCCTTTGTGGAATCTTATGAAAATAAAAGAAAGCACTTTTAATGGTGATGATTCAATGCTTCATGATGACAGCGACGAATGTGTATATGAGAATATTCAAAGACTATTGTTCCAATTAAACTTTGATAAGGCGGATAAACTAATTGAGAATTGGAATCCTGACAAAAACTTCATTATTCAAAAAGCCATGAGGCTTGCGGCGATCGATGAACATCGAGAGGAGGCGAAAGAGTTGCTGAATAGTTATATCCAAACAGAAACAAACCCTATTGCAAAGTTGTATGCTATGCAGGTTGCGAACTATATCTCAGGTCAATATCCTCGCCCATATAAGTATGATGATTTCTATAGGTATGGAATAGACGGCATTGGCGACAATCTGAATTATATGGTTCAGCAATTGAGAGGTAAGATTGAAAAGCCAAATCATAGAGGATGGATTGGAGCAACAACTAGTCTTGGTGGTGGCAACCCTGATTATGAGAAGAGTTTGCGGATTCTACGATATATTTCAGATGTAGGAATTTATGTCAACTTCCGGTTCACCTCCTTTTTTGATATTGCATCGTGGTACCTTGTGTTTCAGAATCTTTATAAGGAATTCCCATATCCATGCTTTTTCTACAGCATCCAATACAGCGATAATAGTGTATTAACTCGAATAGGTCAAGATTTTGCTTTTTCTCCCGAGTTGTTAGATTTCAATAAAGATATTCTGATTCGCTCATTGAATGCTATGGGGCATGAGTCCATGCCAGTTGATTTAGTTGGCGGTCTATTGAGGATTACTGGACCAATATATATGGCTGTTGACGAAAGAGAATGGTTTGAGTTGTTCAAAGCAAATATTTTTGATAAGCTTATTAACAACTACGATAAATTAGATATTTCTGCGCCTTTGGTAAAAAATATAGCTAATGCGTTAGTAAGTTTGAAGAAGCATGAGAATATTGTTTGCATTCTGTCAGCCCTATTGTCTCATTATCGAGAGAACCACAAACTGACGGACATTCTGATTAGAGACAATTTGCATATCAAATATATCAAAGATATGCCTTGTGAAATAGAAAATATGCTAGTTGGCCTAATTGGAAATTATCCAAACAATGACATTACTGAATTGATGTATGTTTTGGATAAAGAAGATCGATTAGCGGATGGAATAAAGTGCCAGTTTATTAAACGAGTATCAGAAATTGCTTTAGATGAGTTGCCTCAAGAACTCGCATTGTCACTATATTTATGTCTTCTCTGTAAAAGTGATCCCGAAACAATGAAAAAGGCAAAAACCAATTTGCTTAATCATGATATTTGGCATTGTGGAGTGATGGAGAACGGAAAGGGATGGTCTGCACCTAACTATCTTCGTCTTAATGTATTGAAGGGTGAAATCGAATGGACCAATGATGAATTCAAACGTATTTGTGAGAATTTGGAAAACAATATTCAGAAATTTGATGAAGCTAATGATATGTTAAGTAAGAGCCCATTTGGTCGAAACACGCAAACACGATACTTGTCTGATGTATTGCGGTTTATTGATGGGCAAGATGAAAAAAGAAAAGAGTTGTTGACGAGTGTTCGAAACAAAACGGAAAAACTACTTCAAAACCGAATTTCATATAAGAATCTTATTGAGGGTATGTTATCCGACCAGCCTGCAAATATTGATAGTGTTATGGATGACGTAATGCATGGAATAGACGCGCAAGGTTTATCAATGTATTTGGATGAATTTAATTTCATACTTGATAAAGCTATTGGTGGAGAAGGGACTACTGTCAATAGAATGTTGGAGTTAATACGTTGTGTCGTTAACGAACATCCTAACGAAATAATTGACTTGAATCTAAGTGGCAAACTCCATGTGTTATTATCCACTTATAAAGACCGTTGGTCAACACTTCAGGAATTTCAGCCAGTATGGTCTTTCAATTATTTACGAACTATCGCTAGCTTTTTGAAAGACAATGGACATGAAAATTCTGATGTGGTTTCCTATTGGTTAAATGATTCTTATGTCCAATTATTTATTAGAGCATAGGGCAGTATCATTATAAAGCCCTCAATCCTTCAAACACCCAATCGGCACCACGTAAATCCTATCTTCACGCCGATAGGCGAACTTGCCTACTGCGGTAGCTGTTCTCACCTCATTTTCAAGGTTTTCCGATTTTTCACTTCCAAGGTTGACCGATTTTCACTTCCAAAGTTGGCTGAATTTCATTTCCAAAGTTGGCTGTCTTACATCACATCCTGAACACTCCAAACTGTTGCGGCGGGAAAGATCGCTTCAGGTTTTGCACTATTTGTTTTCGTTTTGCTTTTTAAAGACTTCTTTCAATTCAATGCCTTTGGGAGTGAGGCGATATTTTTGATTTGGATGATTTGGAACATCTGGATGTGTCATTTCCACCAAATTTTCCCGTATAGCTGGTACGATAAATGCTTTTTAAAGTACCAATGAGACTTATACACTTGCTTGTACACTAACTTGTACACTTTCAAGATCTCCCCGACAGACATTTCTTTCTCTTCAAGTATGATAATCAACGACTTAACTTGCTCACTAACTTGTACACTTGCATGGTCGCTTGCATGGTCACTTGCATGGTAAACGTTATCAGCTTGTACATTAACTTGTACACTAACAGGAAAAGTAATCCTTATAAAGTTATCAGTAAATCAAAACTATCTTTTCGAATCGTTTCAATCATAAGGTGCTTACATCCTAAACACCCCAAACTACTGAGACAAGTAAGAATAGTTCAGCAAGGCTACAATATCAAAGGTAAAAATTTTCATATCGATAAGTTTATGATGATGGGCACAAAGATAGAAAAAATATGGAAAATGGGAAAATTATAGAATCTGCTGCATCGATGTGTTTGTCAATGAAACCCGGTAGTTACCTAATCCTTCAAACATCCTATTGGCACGACATAAATTCCGTCCTCACGCCGATAGGCGAACTTGCCTATCATGGTAACTGTTCTCGCCTCATTTCCAATGCTTTCCAATTTTTCATTTCCAAAGTTGGCCGATTTTCATTTCCAAAGTTGGCCAATTACTTCATATCATTTCAGCGAAAAAGCATAAGTCTTGTCATATTCGTTCCAGTTGCGCAGGCTCAAGGTGTCTGTGACTTAGTCGTAAACATTACTCCATTGCGTGTCTTCCACAGTGGTGCTGCCTTCCCATTGCAGGTCGACCCAATGCATCATTGAAAGACATTCTTGAGCCTCTTCAAGGGTGACAACGCCCTTCTTGCCTGAAAGATGGTCTCTTACCGTTTCATAACGCCACCAACTCTTGCTTTTGGGATTGCCTACCGAAGGGTCAGGATCGGTGGTGAGATACTTAGGGATGTAAAGGTGGTTGGTGACATGCATATAGGTGGAATCCGGCGACTTGCGGACTACCATCGTTTTTCGGACGCGACATATCGATAAGTTTATGATGATGGGCACGAAGATAGAAAAATATGGAAAATAGAGACATGCCTCCTTTTGGAATGACATAGTCGGCGGAAAAGCAACACCATCAATCCTCCGAAATCTCACTCATCATATTCCGATAAGCCGAGAACACATTGGCCCGCGAAATATACCCCAAATACTTCCCTTCCTGAATCACCGGAATGTTGTATTTGCCCGATTCCTGGAACTTGAAAACAATCTCCTCCATCGGTTCCTCGGGATGGATGACATAATCGGGAAGGACGGCAAAATTCTGTATCGACTGGTCGTAATAACTCGAATCGAAGAGGATGGCACGCACATCGTCAAACAACACATGGCCGCAGAAGAAACCTTCCTTGTCAACCACTGGGAAGATATTGCGCTTCGACGACGCCACCAATGGCAACAAATCACGGAAAAGGGCATCGGGATGGATAGGGCTGAAATTAGTCTCAATCAACTGATTGATAGCCATCATATTGAGAATGCTCTTGTCTTTATTATGGGTCACTTCCACGCCTTTTTCCGCAACCGCATTAGTATAGATGGAATGGTTGAAAAACAGCCTATTGATGGCATAAGACAAAGCCGAGACAATCATCAGAGGCACAATCAGTGCATAGCCATTGGTGATTTCGGCGATGAGGAAAAGGCCTGTCAATGGGGCATGGAGCATACCTGCCACCAAGCCGCTCATGCCTACCAGAGCAAACTTGGCTGGGTCAAGGTTGCCAAGTCCCAAATAATTGACCAAAGTGGCGAAGAACAATCCTGTGAAAGCACCTATAAACAAAGCCGGAGCGAATGTGCCGCCCACGCCACCTGCACCGAAAGTGAAAGCCGTGGCGAAAGCTTTCAACAGTATCATGCTTGCAAACAAGATGATAACCACCAGATCATAATCCTTGAACTGCACAAACCATGCATTGCCGAACACTGGGCTATAGTCGCCGCGCAAGGCCGAGTTGATGGCTTCGTAGCCCTCGCCGTAAAGTGCCGGGAATAAAAAAATGAGTATACCCAACATCGAGCCGCCAATAAAGAATCTCTTCCAAGGCGATTGTATCTTTTTGAATCTCTTCTCCACGCTGAAAGTCACCTTGAGGAAATAAGCCGACACCAAACCTGCGAAAAGACCCAATAGTACATAATATATGGCGTTGGACGGAATGAAGCCCTCAGCGATGACGGCAGGATATTCCACCGTCTGACCAAGAAACCAATAGGCGGTCAAAATGGCGACAAACGAGGAGCAAATGATAGGCACTAAGGCATTGAGCGACAGGTCTATCATAAACACCTCAAGGGCAAAAACGATACCTGTGATAGGTGCCTGAAAGATAGCCGCCAAAGCCGCCGCGCCACCCATACCGATGAGCTGGATAGTGTGCTTGTAATCCAACTTCAGCAACTGCGCAATATTGGAACCAATGCTTCCACCTGTCGACACGGAAGGACCTTCCAAACCCACAGAACCGCCGAAACCAACCGTCAAAGCACTAGTAATAATGCTCGACCAAGTACTACTACGGCTAACTTTACCTTTGTTTTTCGAGATGGCGTAAAGGATACCCGGAATGCCGTGCCCAACATCTTTTTTCAAGATGTACTTGCAGAACAGGATAGTTAACAAGATACCGATGGCGGGACAGATGAAATACAGGACGTGGGAGTAATTGAACTGCGCATTAATGACCAAATCTCGAATGCCATGAGCCAACTTCTTGATAATCACAGCAGCTGCACCCGCTAGAAAACCCGTCGGGATACTGAGCAACAACATGAAACGACGGTCGGTCATGTGGGTCGCACGCCATGCATTGAATTGGTCAATCCATCCGTTAAGCTTGTCGTTGAATGTCATTTTGGTCGTTTTAACTTCGTTCAATGCTTCGCATTTAACTACGTTGAATCTTTCGATTTCGGCGGCTAAAATAGGAAAAAGTAACGCGCAAAGAAAAAAGAAATGACTTTTTCCTTATTTTCGCAGCTTAATTCAATATTACGGCCCTTCGACAGGCTCAGGGACCTGCAAACGCTAAGGTCGTTGAGCCTGTCGAAACGCCGACATATAGACAAAAAACTCAACCATGAAAATCGTCAGCTACAACGTGAACGGCATCCGCGCAGCCATCAACAAGGGTCTGCTGCAATGGATCAATGACTACCAACCCGATGTGCTCTGCTTCCAAGAGCTGAAAGCCACGCCCGACCAGATTCCCTTGATGGATTTCGAGATGATGGGCTACCACCATTATTGGTTTCCCGCGCAAAAGAAAGGTTACAGCGGTGTGGGGCTCATCACAAAAAAAGAGCCTGATAATGTGGTCTACGGCATGAACGAACCTTTATACGACAACGAAGGCCGCTTCCTCCGCGCCGACTTTGGCGACCTCTCGGTGGTGAGCGTCTACCATCCCTCGGGCACCACAGGCGACGAGCGTCAAGCCTTCAAGATGGTGTGGTTAGACTTTTTCCGCAAGTATGTCAACGAGTTGCGCAAGGAAAGGCCTCAACTGGTGCTCTCCGGCGACTACAACATTTGCCATGAGGACATCGACATCAACAACCCGAGAAAACACGACACATCCTCAGGCTTCCTGCCCGAAGAGCGGCAATGGATGACCGACTTCCTCAGCGACGGTTACATTGACAGTTTCAGACAGTTGGTGAAGGAGCCCAACCAATACAGCTGGTGGAGTTTCCGCGCCGGTGCCCGCGCCAAGAACCTTGGCTGGCGCATTGACTACCACATGGTAACAGACAACCTGCGTGACTGCATCGCCAACGTGGGCATCTTGCCACAAGTAATGCACTCCGACCACTGCCCCATTGTGCTGGAATTGAAATAAGTTTCAGCCTCCCATGTCATTCAGCAAGCCGTGCATGTCATTCCAACGAGGGCATGTGCGATAGAGGGAATCTATGCGCGGAGGTTCAAAAGGCAAAATACTTATATTGACGGCTTCAGAAAGCATAGATCCCAAACCAACACACCGTCCACCGCTGGGATGACATGCTTTCCGAAGCCTGCTTTACACGCTGACATACCTGTTGAGCTCTGCTACATCTCACCATAAAGCAAACGTTTTTTCAAAACACTTGTTTCTATCTCAAAAAAAGTAGTACCTTTGCAGCGGATTAATTCCGATGGCCTAATAGTTCAAGGGATAGAACGGAAGTTTCCTAAACTTTAAATCTAGGTTCGAGTCCTAGTTGGGCTACAAAAACACGCCATAACTTAAAAACAAACAATAAGTTATGGCGTGTTTTTGTTTTACTAAGTGATGAGGGTTTTATACTTTCTTCAAGTTTTTCTGATGCATCTTCAATATTTTCACCGCCTGTCCGTATGGAACGACACTTAGGAAATAAGCCGCCATGCTGGTAGTGTAGGTGTTTTTGTAGTAGCCTTTGGTGAAAAGTTCCTCCTCCGAAAAACTCTCGGCGAGGCGAAGCATTTCCTCATGGCTCTGCTGCAAGAAGGCTTTGGCTTCCTTCAAAGTGGTGTTTTGGTGCTTCTTCACTATCATCTTGTCCATCTCATGATAGTTTTTGCGGTACTCGTCGGGAAGATAGTCTTTCGGATGGCCTTCGCGGATGTTCTGCACAAAAGTGATCATCAACAGTTGCCATTCATGGAGGTGAATCAGCAGGTCACGGAGGCAGCGGTCGTTCTGCCAGCGCACTCCGCATTTCTTCGGGTCGGCGGCAAAGGTGAAAGGCGCGGCAAGTTCAGCCTCGCTCATCTTGGCGATTTGTTCGTTCAACTGGGCATAGCCATCAGCCATGGCTGCCAGCAACTCTTGTTTTGTGGTGGGATTGGGCATAATGCATATTTATTATGGCTGCGAAAATACAAAAAAATCCGCACCTCAAGCTTTTGCCTATGTCTATATTTCTTTCCTAAACACAAACATCTCGTCATCTTCGCTCCAGTGGCCTTCTTCCTCTTCGGGAATGGCTGGACCGTGTTGATACTTGTTCCAAAACTCGACGATGTGAAAGCCGCAACGGTTCACATAAAAGTGGATGTTGCGCTTCTCGAAGTAGGGCGTGAAGGTTTCCCAGACTCGGATTTCGGGATGCATGGTTTCCACAGCCTTCCAAGCCGCCTGACCGATGCCCTTGCTATGACATTCCGGCGACACGAACAACAAATCCAAATCGCCTTTCCTGGTTTCCTTGTCGATGGTCA
Organism: Bacteroidales bacterium; assembly: GCA_016285355.1. The sequence goes on along the minus strand of JAEEQP010000040.1, from coordinate 6,212 downwards.
ACACGATTCCGCCCACTTTATGGCCATCCGTGACAATGCGATAGGTCTCGGCGCTTTCTTCGTCAATGGAGTGCTCGATGGTGCTGCGTGAAATCACTTCTTCGCCTTCCTCGCAACGCTCATCCCTCATTCCAAACTCCTGTTGCGCGCCATACTTGAACGCCCATTGGTTGTCGAGGATGAATTGTTCCTTGTCGTCAGGCTCCAACGGAGCCAAGGTCACTTGTGGTTTGTTGTTCATATAGGAAATATTTCAGGTTGCAAAATTACGGAGGTTGCCGCAGGCGATTGGCAAACAAATCAGCCTTTAAATGTCACTTTTCAGTCCAAAATGGGTTGTTTTTTAGCGAAAAACAGCTATTTTTGGGGATATTATGTCACTTTTTGTGCAACGCACCGTTGCACAATTACCTTGGCGGCACACATCTGCTTTTCGGAAGAAATCAACAAACCGACAAGCATTGCCTCGTGGGAAACGGCGATAGAAATCGAGAAATAAATCATTTTGCCAAATAGGGGAAGCTGTGAAACGGTGAAGTTTGTTGTGAAATAGCCAAGGCTTGTATCCATTTCAACAGCAAAAACTAATAGTCGCAAGACAAGATAAACTAATAAACACAACTGAACTTGTTGGATTTCTGCAACAAAAAAGCAGAGCGTTTTTATTACTTTTTGCAGTAAATATATTGTTGAAATAGAAAAAGATTCGTATTTTTGCAGCGTCAAAAACTAATATTAGCAGTGCAAAATAGACTAATGTTAGTAAAGCAAAATAAACTAATAACAGCGGTGCAAAATATACTAATATGGCAACAATACAAGAGAAATTGGCGGAGTCATTGGCGGTGTTGAAGGCGTATCAGGATGCCCATGGAGACAATTTGGTGATTCAGGGAGCGGACACACTGGGACGGACACATACAGAACGGTTGGTGAACAGCGGATACCTTCAGATGGTCATGAAGGGATGGTATATCCCGTCATCGCCAGGGAGTGAGGGCGATTCAACAGTGTGGTATGTGTCGTACTGGCACTTCATTACGGCTTATTTAGACAAGAGATTCAATGGGGCTTGGTGCCTGTCACCGGAGCTGTCACTCTATTTCCACAGCGGTAAGACGGTGATTCCCAAACAATTGATTGTGCGCTGCGAGGACGGAACAAACAACATCCTGCAACTGCCTTTCGGGACTTCGCTTGTGGACATCAAGGCAAGCCTTCCGCCAGAGGTGATACGGGAGCCGCGTTATGGTGTGCGTTTGTATCCCATGGAATATGCCTTGTTGATGGTGGGACCGGATTATTATCGTCGTGATGCGTGGGAGGCAAGGACTTGTCTTGCCAGCTTGCGTGATGTCTCGCCCATCGTCTTGGCGGCTATCGACGGGGGACATACCACCCGGGCGGGTCGCGTGGCAGGTGCGTTGCGCTCCATCGGACGCGAGGAGATGGCTGATGAGTTGTTGCGCATGATGCGCCAAGTGGGGCATACTGTGAAGGAAGAGAATCCGTTTGAGGAGAATGTGCGGATAGTGACATTTGCGGAATCGCCTTATGCCTCACGCATCCGCTTGATGTGGATGCAGATGCGGAAGGTGGTAATAGACACATTGCAAGTCCAGCCGATACAACAAGATGCTGCTTCGGTGCTGGCGATGATGGATGCGACGTATGTAAAGGACAGCTATAACTCTTTGTCGATTGAGGGCTATAAGATTACGGAAGGTCTGTTGGAGCGTGTGCGGAGTGGCAACTGGGATCCTGAAAAAAACGAGGAGGACAAGGAACGCAGGAATGCGTTGGCCGCCCGAGGTTATTATCAGGCGTATGAACTGCTGAAGCAGGGTGTAGCTGACTGTTTTTCGGGCAAGGCACCTGCACAGTTGTATGTGAAAGGGCATCAGGACTGGCACTTTCAGCTGTTTGAGCCATGCGTCAGAGCGGGCATTGTGAAAGCATCGGATTTGATAGGCTACCGCAGGCATCAGGTGTATATCCGCAACTCGATGCACACGCCGTTAAATCCTGACGCGGTTTTGGATGCGATGAGTGCCTTGTCGGATTTGATGATGCAAGAGGAGAATGCGCTGGTACGTGCCGTTTTAGGGCATTTCTTCTTTGTCTATATCCACCCTTACATGGACGGCAACGGACGCACGGCACGTTTCGTGATGAACAGCCAATTGGTAACAGCCGGTTACCCCTGGGTAGTGATTCCCGTGGAACGCCGACAGGAGTATATGGCTGCCTTGGAGCAAGCCAGTGTGGAGGGGAATATTGAAGGGTTTGTGCAGTTTATTGGGAGGGTGATGGAATAATACAATTGTCATTGATTATCTGAATCCAAGTGGGGGACAATTTGTCCCCCTGTTCGAATGAAGGCTGCCGATGGACATTGAGGAATAAATCACTTTCCAAATAGGGAAAGATTTGTATTTTTGCGGTGATAAATAATCTTTCTTGAAGGATGCACTATGAAGAATGTTGTAGAGCATGTGGCCGATGAGTTTATGAGGGAGATGAAATATGGGATGTAAGTCTCTAAGAGGTGTTGAATGTGTTCTAGCATTTGATACGCGATCCTTCCACAATGCATTATACTATTTGGGGATGGATTTTGGTAGATAATGTGATAAATAAAATGTAAAGCACGAAAAGAAACAAACATGAAAGAACTAGAATTATATGAGGATACATGCTCTGAAGAAGATGAAATTCAGATACTGCGTAAGGATTTCTTTTCTTATTATCGTCGTTTAAGGAGTAATCTTTTCTCAGATACAGAGATTATTTATGAAACTAAACTAACCAAAGAAGTCTTCGATCTGAAACTTCAACAATTGTCTCAGGATAAAAAGCAGTCTGAATTTGAGACTTTTGCTTTGGCTGTTGCATCTCGTCTCGTAACACCAAACATCAAGCCGCAGACTGGTCCAGACGGAGGAGGAGATGGAAAAGTTGATGGTGAGACCTATCCTGTAGATAATTCCATTTCTGACAAATGGTGGGTGTCTGAAGGCAGTACGGGCGATCAAAGATGGGCAATCGCAATTAGTGTACAGAATAAATGGGAGAATAAACTAAAAAAAGATGTTGAAAAAATAATTGGAACTGGGCGTGGCTATTCAAAAATTCTATTTTTTACCAACCAAAAGATAAAATCAAGTAAACGTTTAGAAATTGAGGATAATCTAACCCGAAAACATTCTATCCCAGTTCTAATATATGACGGTAATTGGTTTTCTTTTATAGTATTCGAACAGGGGTGTTTAGATTTGGCTATAGAGAAGTTGAATTTTTCAGAAGAATATCGAAAAAAGACAGTTATTATTGGTCCAATGGATAAACAGCGTGCGGACGAACTGAAAAAGATAGAAGATGGTCTCCTCACACGCTCAATAGAAGGCCTCGATACACAATATGTGGATGACTTGCTAGAAACTTGTTTGTTAAGCAGAGGATTGGAAAAGCCACGAAAAGAGACAGAAGGACGATTTGAACGTGCTTTGAGAGAAGCTCAAATACACGGCACCTCCATTCAAACATTCAACATATTATATAATCATGCTTGGACATCTTTCTTCTGGTTTAATGATCTTGATGCAACCTATGAAGACTATCTGAAACTGAAAGAATATGCATCCGAGCATACGACTGTGCATACAATAGAACTATTAACTAATACTCTGACCAATATTGAAAATGTCACACGGCTTGGGCTTTTCGACTCCAATAAACTAGAAAACGAGGTGGGCTTTATTAAAACACTGAGGGGAAAAAACAATTTATCTCAACCTTGTCAACTTTTTTTGGATATTTATTTTTCTGAGCACAGGTTGTTTCACCAAATAGAGATGGGTGAAAATTTGTCTGAAGAAATCAAAGTACTTGCAGAGTTGCTTGAAAAAAGCATCAACTACCCCGACATCAGTTTTGATGCCCAGTCTCAAATCATTGATATGATGGGGCGTGTTATTACGAACAATGATGAATTTGAAAAAATGGTGGATAGAATTGCAGAAATATCATCGGCCAGAGAATCTGATATCCAAGGTGCCTTGATTCATTTTAACCGTGCGCAAACATTGATGGAGAAGGAAAACTATCTTCTTGTAGTAAAGCATTTGGGACATTGCATACATGCTTTCCTTAAGGAAGGCTATGAGGAAGAATACATTAAAGCTTGTGGATTTATGGGAATAGCCCTAAATCATATGGATCTTCCATATAGTGCAAAAGCGTATCTTGTGAAGTCTGCATCATTCTTGGTTAGAGAGTTCTATTCCCAAGGCACCATACCACATCTTCTTTTGACTGTTCTTTCAAAACTATGTGAGATAGAATTGATGCTTGGTCGTCTTGTTATGTATCTTAATTGGAAAGAGTTGTTGTTTGTAATCGCACACAATAGACAAGAGTTTGAAACAAAAGAATTTGTTGAACGAGACACAATGGAAGAAGGAGGCTGGTGTTGTCATTTGGCTGCTGCTGATTTTACCAAGTATGAAATCTCAATACTTCCCGACATCTTTGAAAGGTTTGATATGCCGTTATGTGCCAATTATCTAAAGTATGCGCTTGGATACAAAGAAGAAGTAAATGAACGGTTTTCTGAAATGATACAAGATGACTGGACTTTATTACTACAAAATCAGCCTATTCATGAACAATTCATAGGTGCTCTTAATATAGCAATAGATGGAGAGGTTACCCTGAATACCCTGGCGCATAATTGTCGGTTTTATGTTACTTATGAAAACTCAGTAAAGAATCAGCTGGTTGCGGAGACAATCTTGGCCTCGGTTGAAACGTTGCTTGCTACTTTTATAGATTTTGAATTAGTAATTGTGAATCCAGAGATTAAAATTACGATAAAAGAGACCAAAGAAAAAACTTCACAAATTAGAAGATACTCTAACACAGAATACATTTTCAGTGTCAATCATGATTCTTTAAGTAAGGACTATTGGCACTGTTTCGCTTATTTTATAAGTCGTTTTTTATCTTATAATACAGTTTCAAACGATGATTTGGAAACAATGATTAAAGAACGCCAGGACAAAGAGAGAATATTTGACAGGGTGTCTTCATTAATACAACTTCATAAATCGGTCTATTTGGTGTTAGGTGACAAATTCAAGTATTCCATTAGCCAATGGCAGAAAGCAGAAAACAAGATTTATACTTGTCTGGCTAAAGATTCAGAAAAGGAAATGGCAAAGATCAAACAATTTACATCTTCACAGCAGAAAATGTCTATTTACAATGTTTCAACTAATATGCAGTTGTGGGATATTGCAATTTGGAAAGGGCTGGGCTTCATTATTGATCAGAGCATGCAAGAACCTCCTTTGTTGGCTCTGCTTTATGAAAACATTTCGGAAGGTAAAAAGATTGTTAAGGAATGGAAAGATAATATAGCATTAGGAAAGCCAGGCGTTGAAGTTCATTTGATAAAAGGAATCAATAAAAACCATCCTTCATGGTATCGAGTGTGTCTCGCTCCTGTGATACCTGACGCTGACATGAAAACAGGACGGTATTTTGTAGTAATGTGTCGTAAGCATACAATGACTCCTAACAACACTTCCAGTCTTGATGCATTAGAAAAAAACCTACCGCACTTTGGCAAATGCAGACTAACGGCTTTAGCTATAGATGATAACAACCAAATCCAAGTACCGGATAGCTTTGAAGAAGCTATTGAAGTCACTTCGATAGTCATTATTGAGGCATGGCGTATTACATCTTCCAGCACATCCATCAACGCATTAGAATGGGACGACGATCCTTTTATTCCTGAAAGTGAAGAAACAACAGCACCAGTTTTGGAAGTGCTTGAGAATCTTCGAGAAATTCATGACAAGCAAGTGAAAAAACAATCATAATCTCCAGCAATTATTTTCCACATTCCACAGAATTCCTATCTTTGCACCCATAAACAAACAAAAAACACCCAACATATCGAACAAACATAATAGAACATAACTAACATATTATAAAAGCGTTTTCGCTCTCACTTGCCTACTTGAAGTTCCACAAACAAGCCAAGCAATAGTATAGCGGTAAACGCCTACGAGTAATCGTGGGCTTTACTTACTTGCTTGGCAGGTCATGGAACACCTAAGTAGGCGTAAGAAAAGTTCCACGATTTTTTATGCCAAGCAACGAAAACACAAAACAAATCAAAAGCCGCCAAAGGGTGGCTGACC
>JAEEQP010000039.1 GCA_016285355.1 Bacteroidales bacterium | reverse complement strand
TTGCTTTCTGGAGCGAATACATGCCTTACCATGGCGAGAGCCTGCCACAATATGGTGTCGACCCCAACAACCCGATGCCTCCTACTCCAGGCCAGCCCTTCATCATGGACAGTGCCTATCTTGATCAGGACATCTACGCTTCTGCTTGGTTCTGGAGCGATGCTTCTCACACCATGTGGAATGAATACTTCGGCTACCTTCCGGCCTTGACCGATGATGGATATTGGGAAGACCCCTATCAAGCTACCGAGTGGAACATTAGCTTGAATTCCGATATGCACGGCCCATACAACAGCGGTGTGTGTGCTTTCCCAATTCTCTGCAAAGTCGGCGACAGCGGCAGTGACTTGGTTACCGTTTGGAGTGCTTGCGACGAAAACAGCGATGCAAGTAATGAGAGTGCTTACCTTTACAAGCTCTTTGCTGCCTACTCTGGCGATGGTGGTCTCACCTGGCATCACCAAAGACCGCTGCTGGCCGGTAACTTCGTATACGAATATTCTGAAAGCGTTTGGCCTCAAGCTGCTGTGATCGGAACAACCCTCGTTGTTGCTGTTCAGATGGACTATGGCAGAGGTACCTTCGTCCAAAACGATGACCTGCAAGGTGACGATAACTACTACCAAGGCCTGACCTTCGAACTGAACGACCTCTTCCCAGATGCTGGTGTCGGTGTGGAGGAAGTGAGCCACAACACCCACATGAGCGTCTATCCTAACCCCGCCGTTGAGCAACTCAATGTCACCCTCAGCCAGAACGCTGACATCGTGATTTACAACATCATGGGTCAGAACGTGATGAACGTTGAAGGTCACGCTGGTGCCAACAGCATCAACATCAGCAACCTGAACGCTGGTATCTACTTCATCAGCGCTGGTTCTGACACTCAGAAGTTCATTGTGAAATAAATCAGTTTGACATTTGATATGAAAAAAGGAGGCCTTTCGGTCTCCTTTTTTCATTGCTCATTGCGGTGGTTTGCCACATCCATAGCCAGGAAAACGGCCTTTCTATAGGAATCGGGCACGGCTTGATTCGTATTGGCGATTTCGAATGCGGGCCCATGCAATGGCTCAGTGCAAACCACAGGCAGCCCCGCCCAATAGCTTGTCCAGCCATCGTAGGACATCATCCGATAAGGAAGCACACCCTGTTCGTAATGCATGGCCAAAACGGCATCGTATTTCTTCCACAAACCTGTGACAAACAACTGTGTAGCCGAGAACGGTCCAAAAGCCAAAAGTCCTTTCTTTTGCGCGTCGCCAATCGCCTTGACCACTTTTTCGTCGTCACCAATGGGTGTGGAGCCTGAATGCGGATTGATGCCCATCACGGCAATCTTCGGCGCGTTGAGGCCAAAGTCCGTCTTCAAGGCCTGCGACAAGGTGGTCAGTTTGCCAACAAGGAAACGGATGTCGATTTGGGCCAAGGCCTCACCTATCGGCATATCGTCGGTAGCCAAGCCTACGCGCATCGTGTCGCTTACCAAAATGCGCAAAGGGTCAGCCTCCTTATAAAAAGACAAGAGGAAATCGCGGTTGCTCTTCGCCACCACACGACTGTCGGGAGCCATCACCAAAGCCTCGATGTTCTTGTTCTGCAAATCCTCAACCGCCTTTTTCATCGACAGCACCGACATGCCCATCGAAACCTCAGTGGCATGACCCGGCTCAATCTTCAACTCGTTCTCGACGATATTGATGATGTTTAACTTCTTCGCGAAGGCCTGACGCACATCGCGAATCAAGGAATAATTGGCTGACTCCATGCCGAAATTCTTCTTGTAGTAAGAATACGCTTTTGATTGTCCATACAAGACAGGCGTAATCGTTTCGAGCATTCTTACATCGGCGAAGGCCTTCAAAATGATTTCATAACCGATACCATTGAGGTCTCCATGAGTTAATCCGAGACGAATAGGCTGATAGATAGTAGAGGTGTCTTGCATAATCAAAAGTTTTACATAGCTGAATTTCAACGGGAAATCAGACTTCAAAAGTAGTCATTAATTTCAACAAACCAAAAAAAATCGTGTTTTTTTACTAAAAAAGTGCTTTTTCGAAGCCTTTTACGATAATTTCCGTCGCGCCCAACTGACTTTTCAGGTAGTTCAGGCATGTCGCTGAGGCCGATTCATAAAACTGTTCATCCGTGAGCAGACGAGTAAAAATGGCCTCCAATTCCGCTGCATCCTTCACAGAAAACGCACCCTGCAAGGCCACCAAATCCACCGCCTCCTTGAAACTCTCGTACTTGGGTCCAAACACGACAGGACAGCCAAACGTGACCGGTTCCTGAATGTTATGGATATTCACGCCGAAGCCGCCACCGATATAGACAAACCTCGCATATTGATAGAGTTGGGAAAGGATGCCTATAGTATTAATGACCATTATCCTCGATGGTTGGCGTTTCGACAGGCTCAACGACCTTAGCGATTGATTCTTATCCAATTCCGTATAGCATTGCGCTTCGGGGAACATCGCTTTGATTTGTGACACGTGCGTCTCGGAAATGTCATGCGGGGCGATGATAAGGCAATAATCGTCGGGCAATTGGGGATAGAAGCTGAGTAAGAGCTTTTCGTCGGGTGGCCATGTGCTGCCTGCGATAATACACTTCCGTCCCCCGATGAAGTGTTCGATTTCGGGGAAAGACTTGGCCTGCCTTGCAATGGTCGCCACACGGTCGAAGCGCGTGTCACCGCACACCGTGACGTTTTCCATGCCGTACTGTTTCAGCAGCTCAGCCGTGGTTTCGTCCTGCACAAAGAAATGGCGCACCGTTTTCAACTGCTTGCGGAACCACGAGCCATAGCTACGGAAGAAATACGAATCGGGTTTCAAGATAAGGGAGATGTAGAACAAGGGAATGCCGGCCTTATCCAACGCCCGCATATAATTGAACCAGAATTCGTACTTAATGAAAAAAGCCGCCACAAAATGATGGCGTTGCACCCATTCGGCTGCGTTGCGAGGCGTGTCGATGGGAAGATACATGACTTCGTCGGCCAATGGATAGTTCTTCCGAATCTCATAGCCCGAAGGCGAGAAAAACGTCAACGAAACCTTGAACTGGGGATGACGTTGCTTGATGGCCTCAATCACTGGCCTACCCTGCTCAAACTCACCGAGTGAGGCAGCGTGGAACCAAATCCATTCAAAATCAGGTTCCTGAGCTTGTCGAAGGACCGTCCTATCTGATTCAACTTGGGCAGTCGGCCCTTCGACAGGCTCAGGGACCTTAGCTTTTTCAGGACGTTGAGCTTTTCGAAACACTCTCCTTAACGACAAGATCAAGGGCCCTTGCTTTTTGCGCCCTTCAACCCATTGTTTGGCCTTGGCATCGCCGAGCCATGCCGCCACCCGCACGCCAAGGGTATAGAGCAAGACACCTATGGTAAACAGTATCAGCACACCTTAATCATAATAAAACTCTTCCGGCTGACGCTGGTACATCGGGATGTTCCATGTGACACGGATGCCGTAATACAAATCGTTGTAGCGCTTGTTCGGGTCAGTCTTGCCCACAGGTTCCATCAGCCCTGTCTCGGGATTGGTGAAGACGCGGAAGTCATATTCGCGCAACTCGCGGGTGCGGGCGTAAGTGACTTCCAACGAAACTGAGAAGTTGAAGAGTCGGGTGTCGTTGAGCAACAGATAACCTGTCTCAAGATGCAACGCTGGACCGCCACGCATGTGGTCGTAGCCGAATTCATAGTCGCCGTCCACCGGATAAGCCGGATTTTGCAACGTCTTCTGGTAGTCGATACGCATCCTGTTCCGCAGATAGCCCGCGCCAGCCTGCACGAAAATGCCGCTGTTAGGATTGGGCCCCAGCGGAAACAGCTTGCCCGCCTCGGCCTGAAAATGGAAACCACGTTGCTCTATCAAAAGTCCAACCATGTTGCCGCTACCACCAATAATTTCGCCATCGACCGTGGTGATGCCTTCGCCTAAAACCTCAATTCGGTCGCCCTTGACACGGCCACCAAAAATATAGTTGGCATTGGCCGTTAACAGCCAATTGGATTCGGTCTTGTAGACAAAGCTGCCGCCCACATTGTGGCTGATGCCGTACTGTACTTTGGTGTCCATGCCTGGAATATGGAAGGCGTAAGTCGCCTGAATCATGGCCACAGGGATGGAGTTCTTCATGATGTCTTTCGGCATTTGGGCTTGCAACGCCACACCTGCCAGAAGAAGCAAAGAGATTAAGATTTTGCGCATGGTTTTTCTTTTTCGATACAAACGAAATTAGTGTGTTTTTATTATTCTGCGGACAAAGATGTCATTGCCTCTCAAAATACGGACGTTGTAAATACCGTTTTCGAGACCATCCAACTGACAGTCATCCTCATTGACTTCGATACGTCTGACCAACTTACCCTCGGCGGAATAGACCTCAATCAGGGTCATGCCGACACATTGGATAGTCACCTTATCGGTGGTCGGGTTGGGGAAGATGGCGACATTATCGTCAGCTTCATTGAGGCCAGTGAAATAGTTGGCGCAAGCGGCCTCGCCCAAATCGGAGATGCCTTTCTCGAAGACCGAAGTTACGGCATAGCAGTGCTGCGCATCGATGGCCATCTCGATGTCGTTGTACATGGTTTCGATGAGGTACTCGGCAAGCAATTCACCGTCGCGGTAGAGATTGTATGCGATGGCTCCATCCACCTCAGTCCAAGCCATTGCGATATAGCCTTCATGCACATCCGTGATGCGGATTTCGGGAGCCACGTTGGTAACTTCAAAAGTAAACTGAGCAGGCAATGTCAGACACAACCCTCCTTGATCAGGGAACACGACAATCGTATGAGAGCCATTTCCCAACCATCTTGAAAAACTCGTTCCAAAACTATCTTGATGCTCACCATCCAATACAAGGTCATTCCCCACTTCAGGGCCATCCCAAGTAACCGTCACCTCATTGCCTTCGAAAACATAATCAAAACCGGAAACAGGTTCACAAACAGGGAGTGTATAACAAACTGGCTCAGAATCACAGCCATAAACAGAATGCGCCGTCACGCAAATTGTATTCTCCCCCACTCTAACCTCATAGGCGATATTAGAATCTGTGGTTTGAGTGACATCGCCATTGAAACTGACCTCGTAATACTCCGCATCGGGAGACGGAAGCCATCCAAACTTAACCGTAACCATATCAACCATCGCCATATAACCTAAGTTTTCGACTGGTTTGCAGTAACAGATTTCTAATTCGGCATCAATCGTATAGCAAGTTTCGGTCACAGGAGTCACCTTAACCGAAGTCAAGCCACTTTCCATCTCGAAGATGTATTGTGTCCCCTCAATGTAAGGACCAACCTGATTATTGACCTCCACCCAATATTGACTGATACCTTCAATGGAATCCCAAGTCACAGTAGCAATATTTCCCTCCAATGTGTATGACAAGTTTTCAACCGCATCAAGGATGCAGATATGTATGAAGGCATCTTTTTCACATTCCTCGAAGACAGCATTTACCGAAAGGTCGTGCTCACCTGTTGGGATGGTGAAAGCGTAGCTTAATTCGTTAGTCGAGCCCAACAGTTCATCGTCCATGTAGACCTGATACTCAACCAATCCATCCGGGTTTTCGGGAGCATTCCAAGTGAGATTGAGCAACAGGTCGTCATTCAAAGTGTAAGCCAAATTCTGCACGGGGCCGCACAGCGTCACTTCCGCCTCAATACAGACATATTCGCTTTGGCAGCCGTCGTAGGCGGCATAGACGCAGTAGTTATAGAAACCTTCATCAACATTAAAATCCCTAAAGGTCAATTCCTCGACCAAATCCAACAACTCGGTCTCGCGATACACCTCATACCATGCCGGCGTACCGTTTTCAGGGGCTTCCCATGTCAGAATCACATCTTGTCCATCCAATTCGTAGGCAAGGTTGCGAATCGGGGCACAGAACTCAGGTGCGCTACCGCCGCCGCCAGTGCAGTTAATGGTAAAGGTCTGGGTACCACTGAAGCCTCCTTCGTTCTGATAGATGACCGTGCCATCCTCATAGGTGATTTCGAAGCTGCATTCTTGCGTCCATTGTCCGTTGTGCCATGTGAGTGAGATGGTGGAATTAGAAGCCAAGACTCGGGTGTAAGTAATCGAGCTACCATTATCAAGCGTCATCTGTTCCGTAGGCGTGCCATCGGAATACACGATGGTGAGATAGTTGCCCTGCCAACCGTCTCCGTAGGAATCGTACAAGTTAAAGATGACATTGCAGGCATTTTTATAGTTGAAATTCAGCTCGGTATGGCGGCCATTGGCATCCACAAGGTCGAGGGTGAAGGGGATGGTGAAGTCGGCGTGGGCAGCAGCATCTAAGGTCACGTTGAAGTCGGCGTAACCCATTAATTCCGCGCCAATCGTGCCGAAACTCTTCTCGTTTTCGTTCAAGGTGACCAACGCATATTCGGTCGACAAGGTGCCTGTCACCATTTGGGCCAACTCATTACCCCTATTATCAATCAAGATGCGAAGGTCGGCGTTCTCGCCCGGATTGAGGAGGCCATCGCCGTTGTCGTCGTTCAACACAACAGTGGTGCCATATTCCAGTCTGTAACCGTAAACCATCACATTGACATTGAAGTTGCCAGTCACTTCTCCGTTGACGGAGACTTCAAGGTTGAAGCGTATCTTTTCGTTGGCAGGAACATTCTCGTTGGCAGTGAAAGCAAAGGCGTTTTCAACGGTTAGGGTCTCGTTGGCGGCAAAAGTCGGAATGTCAACCGTGTTGTCGGTGATAGTGACATTGGCATCCTCGGTGCTCAACACAATGGAGACGTTACTCACAGGCTCATCGGTGATGTTTTCCATTGTCAAGTCCATCAAAACCGACTCACCAGGATTGAGTTTGTGATTGTTGTTGCCCTCAGGATCATTGATGGCGAAATCACTATATTTAATAGCTCCCAATTGGATGGCTTCCATAGCGGCCAGCACATCCACACGACCGAAGCCGTATGTGTTGCTCTTGCCTTGCGCCAAAGGAACAGCCGTTTCTTCAAGGATTCGGCAGACTTCGGAAGGCGTAAGATTGATGTCTTTGCTCAGCATCAAGGCCATACAACCTGCCACGCAAGGTGTGGCCATTGAGGTGCCACTCATGGTGGTATAGCCCGAATTGGTGGCATAATTCAATGACTTGATGTCGACACCAGGCGCGCACACATCAGGACGGATGAGGCCAATGCCAGGTTCGTATGGATAATCGCCAAACTCAGTATTCTGCCAAGTGACAGGACCACGCGAAGAGAAATAAGCAGCAGCATCGTTGTAGTCAACGGCACCCACGCAGACCGAGCAGGTCAAATCGCCTGAGTTCGCACCCTGCACTTCGTCCATATAAGGCGGAGGACAACTGCCTGGCACACGCACGTTATTGGGAATAGGATATTGCCATTGGCTGCTACCTTCATTGCCCGCAGCTATGGCCGCCACAACGCCAGCATCCAAGGCAGCCTCGCAAGTATGACGCAACAAGGTACGGTCAGGGATGCTTGAATTAGGCAAGCCTAACGACATGCTGAACATATCGCAGCCATGCTCCACAGCCCATTGGATGCCTTCTGAAATGTTTTGGGCACCGCCATTACCATCTGAGCCTATGCACTTGACGCACATCAGCGTGGCATTGGGTGCCATACCTGTCTGTGAACCAGCCGTGCCGTCGCCCAATACGGTTCCAGAGCAGTGCGAGCCGTGACCGTGGTCGTCCATCGGGTCGTTGTCGTGGTTAAAGACATCCCAGCCGTGATGCGGGAAATCACTTCCACCGTCCCAGAGGTGGTCGGCCAAGTCTATGTGATTGTAGTTGACACCTGTATCGATGACAGCCACCACCACGCCTTCACCAGTATAGCCCAATGCCCACACTTGGTCGGCATGAACTTGGGTCACGTTCGGGGTGATTTCGCGCGTTCCTGAAGCAGGAGCAGCCTCTTCTCCATCGGGAATCCAGTTGTGTTCCATGGCATAGCCGATAATTTCGATGTCGTTGCGACGCGCCAAGTCTTGAATGGCTGTCTTGGTGGCATCGAAATACAAGGCATTCGCTATCCACAAAACGGTGGGCGACGATACCATGCCATTGCGTTCCATTTCAGAAAGCGCATGACGAAGGTCATACTGCGAGGCAGCAGTAAATTCCTTCAACTCATTGACAACGAACTCGCGGCGTTCGGCTTTGGTGACATACCAGTCCGCACGACGGTTGAGTTGTGTTCGGTCGTATTGCGATTTCATAAGAACGATGACTTTGATTTGTTCATCATCGTTGCGGCGACCCATCTCTTCGCTCAGCAGCGGGTCAATGACAGCCTGGGCGTAGCCTGCCATGCAGAAAATCGCCATCAGGAAAAGGGATAACAGTTTTTTCATAGGATAAAAGATTTGATTTTCAAGTTGCAAAAATAGCAATATTTTTGAAAACCAATCAAATCATCTCATTGCATAATCAACCTGCGCACCAATGTCTCGTCGCCTTTCAGGATGCGAACCACATAGACACCGCTTTTTAAGCCTTCGAGCTGACAGACATCGCCCTCCATCTGGATGCTTTGCACCAAACGGCCATCAACGGAGAATACTTCAACTTGCTTCATTTCAGCACATTGGACAGTCACCTGACCAGAAGAAGGATTGGGGAAAACATTCACTTCGACGAGCTGGTTTTCGGAAGTCGCGTAATGCACGCTTACTTCTTTGCAGGCATATTCGCTCTGACAATCCCCATAAATGGTATTGACGCAGTAATCATAATAGCCTTCCTCAACGGTATCGGTCACCGTCAATTCAGAAGTCGTCTCTAACAACAGCATTCCACGATACACCTCGTAAGCCGTCGGCGAGCCATTTTCAGGCGCATCCCAAAAGAGCACAACCTGATGGCCATCCGTCGAATAGTTCAAATTACGAACCGGCTCACAAAATTCAGGCACATTGTAGCCACCCCTGCAATTGACGGTGAAGGTCACAGTGCCGCTGAAGCCTCCTGTGTTTTGGTAGATGACCGTACCATCCTCGTATGCGACTTCAAAGCTGCATTCCTGAGTCCAATCGCCATTGTGCCAAGAAAGCGCAACCGTGGAAGTGAAGGCCACATCGCGCGTGTAAGTGACAAGACTACCGTTCTCCATGGTCATCTGCTCGGTTGGCGTACCGTCGGAGTATTCCACGTTCAGATAGTTGTCCTCCCAGCCATCATTGAAGAAATCACGCAAGGTGAAAATGATTTTGCAGGCGTTTTTGTAGTTGAAAGTCAGCACAGTGTGCCTTCCATCGGCATCCACAAGGTCAAGACTGAAAGGAATGAGCACAACATCAGTGGCGGCAGCATCAAGAGTGACATTGAAGTCAGCATAACCCATCATCTCGGCACCAATCGTGCTGAACGACTTTTCGATTTCGTTCAAAGTGAGCCATGGACTGTTTGTCGACAAGGTGCCCCTCACCATGGGAGCTATTTCATTGCCCACGTTATCGACCATGATACGTAAATCAGCGGTCTCGCTCGGGTTGAGAAAACCATCGTTGTTGGGGTCGTTGAGAATGGCAACCGTACCGTATTCCAACTGGTATTCATGCACGACAACATTATCGGTATATGCCCCAATCAATTCACCATCAACAAACAACTTGATGCGGAACCTGATTTTCTGATACGCCGACGCCTCGCCGTCAACCGAAAAAGCAAAGGCATCATCGACGGTAATCGTCTCATTGGCGGCAAAATCAGGGAAAACGATGGTATCTTGGGTAACTGTGACATGCTCGTCCTCCATCATCATGACCGCCGAAACGCCACTGACAAGCGTATCGGAGATGTTGTTGAGCATAAGCGACAGGGTGACCGACTCGCCAGGATTGAGCTTATGGTTATTGTTTCCCAAAGTGTCGTTGACAGCAAAACCTTGGTACCTGATGCCACCCATGGGAATGGCTTCGATGGCCGCCAAGGCATCCACACGGCCAAAGCCAAAGATGTTGCTCTTGCCTTCTGCAAGCGGAACCGCCGTCTCTTCAAGTAACCGACAAACCTCAGAAGGTGTCAAATCGTTGTTTTTGCCCAGCATGAGGGCCATACATCCCGCCACACAGGGCGTAGCCATCGAAGTGCCGCTCATGTTGATGTATCCGTTATTGCCGAGATAGTTCAACGACGTGACATCCACGCCCGGGGCACACACATCGGGACGAATCAAGCCAAATTTTGAGATGTTGCCATCTTCGTAGGGATAGTCGAAATAATTGGCCGTACCTATCCCCGCAGTTTTCCACGTCACAGGGCCATGCGAGGTGAAATAAGCGGCACTGTCGTTGTAATCGACTGCACCGACACATACGGTACAACTCTTTCCACCTGGGTTTTGGGATTGAACTTCATCCAAATAAGGAGGAGGACAAGAGCCTGGCACGCGCACATTGCGAGGAATAGGATACTCATCTAACTTATGGCCTTCGTTACCTGCTGCAATGGCGGCCACCACGCCAGCGTCCAAAGTAGCCTCACAAGCGCCACGCAACAGCTCACGTTCAGAAAGGCTCGTATTTAAGAGTCCTAACGACATGCTGAACAGGTCACAACCATGATCAACCGCCCATTGTATGCCTTCCACCATATTGGCAGCATTACAAAAACAATTGGAGTTCGCACACTTCACACACATCAGCCTTGCCTCAGGTGCCATACCGGTCTGATAGCCTGCGGTGCCGTCACCACAAATAATGCCCGCACAATGCGAACCGTGGCCGTGCTCATCCATGGGATCGTCGTCGTGAGTGAACACATCGTAGCCGTGATTGGGAAATTCCTCACCACCGTCCCAAAGGTGGTCGGCCACATCCACATGACGGTAATTGACACCCGAATCAATGAGTGCCACCACGACACCTTCGCCTTTATAGCCCATGTCCCAAACCTGGTTGGCACGAACTTGAAGGACATTCGGCGTGATTTCGCGCAGGTCGGTGGCCGGACTCACTTCTTCTCCGTCAGGGAGGCAACAACGTTGGACGGCATAGCCGATTATCCCGATGTCATTGCGTTGCGCAAGGTCTTGGATAGCTGACTTGGTGGCGTTGAAATACAAGGCGTTAGAAATCCAAAGGGTGATTGGAGCCGAAACCATGCCGCTGCGTTCCATTTCAGAAAGGGTATGTTTCAGGTCATATTGTGAAACTTCTGCAAATTCCTTCAATTCATTGACCACAAACTCACGGCGTTCGGCACGACTGACGAAATACTCGGCCTGACGATTGAGTTGCTCGCGGTCGTATTGTGACTTCATAATGACAATGACTTCAATGGGCTCGTTTTCGTTACGGCGGGTCATCTCTTCTCGCAAAAGCGGGTCGATGACAGTCTGGGCATAGCCTGAAACAAAAAAGAGAGACAGCAGCAATAGTGTAAACTTTTTCATGGCTTTCATATATTTAGGGTTCGTTTGTAAGGGACAAAAATAGGAAATTTTTTAATTTTACAAGCAAAAAATGTTGTTTTAATCAAATTTTTTCCGTTTTAGAATATTGTTTGACGCATTACGACCACTCATCAGGATTTGCTATCTTTGCAGCCCAATTTTGAAATCATGGCGGAAAGGAAATTTACAGAGGCTGTTCTTCCGAACGGCATCAGGCTGATACATAAAGAAAAACAAGGTGAAATCGCGCATTTGGTGCTGATGGTGGAGACTGGCACCCGCGACGAGTTGCCGCACGAGAACGGCCTCGCCCATTTCGTGGAGCACACCATCTTCAAAGGCACACAAAACCGCAAGGCTTATCACATCTTGAGCTGTTTGGACAACGTGGGCGGTGACCTCAACGCCTTCACCACCAAGGAAGAAACCTGCATCCAGGCTACCTTCCTGAAGCAACACTACAAGCGCAGCCTCGACCTCTTCGCCGACATCGCCTTCCGTTCCACCTTCCCCGAAAACGAGTTGGCCAAGGAAAAGGAAGTCATTTTGGACGAAATCAATTCCTATTTGGATTCACCGTCAGACGAAATCTACGATTTGTTTGAGGAGATGGTCTTCAAAGGGCATCCGCTTTCACGCAACATTTTGGGCACCACTGAGTTGGTAAAAGGTTTCCATCGCCAGGACATCCTCGACTTCATGACGCACAACTACAGCACCGACCAGATGATTTTGGCCTCCACCGGCGACATTAGTTTCAAGGAATTGGAACACATGGCCATGACCTATTTTGGCAACCAATCGGCACACCTTATTAATAAAAAACGCGAAGTTTTCAAAGGCTACAAGCCCGAAAACCGCACTGAGACCCGAAACAACCACCTCAGCCACTGCATCATTGGTGGCCTCGCACCCGAGTTCAGCAGTCCGCTGCGGATGCCCATCGTGATGCTCAACAATGTGCTTGGCGGTCCGGCCATGAGCTCGCGTCTTGGCTTGAACATCCGCGAAAAGTACGGTTTTGCCTACAGCATCGAGTCGCAATACACCGCCTACTCCGATGTCGGCCTCATCAATGTCTACATGGGCGTTGACCCTGATTCGTTGGAACGCGCCATAGAACTGGTTCACAAGGAATTGGACAAGCTCTGCACACAAAAGTTAGGTACCCTACAACTGCACCACGCCAAGCAGCAACTCATCGGCCAAGTCGCCTTGAGCTACGAAAGCGGCATGAACGAGTTGCTGAGCGCGACACGTTCGCTCATCATGGGCGAGCCGATTGAATACATGGACGACATCATCCGCAAGGTGGAAGCCGTCACGGCAGACGACATTTTGGAGGTGGCCAACCGCGTTTTCGACAAGAAACAACTGAGCCAAATCGTTTTTAAAGGCAATTGAGCAAACGGTTGCTGAGCCTGTCGAAGCACCGTGGCAGACATAACGACATAATTATGACAGACCCTTACCAATTAGAGGAATACCTCGAAGCCCATGCCACCGCGCCTGACGCCGTATTGCAGGAGTTGTATCGCCATACCTACCTGCATGAGATGAACCCGCGCATGATGTCGGGGCCAGTGCAAGGTAAATTCCTCCAATTCCTCTGTCAGATGCTGAAACCACGGCGTGTGTTGGAAATCGGCACTTACACAGGTTATGCCGCCATCTGCATCGCACGCGGGTTGCCCGAAAGCGGAAAACTCGTCACCATTGAGGCGAATAGGGAATATGAAGGCACCTTGCGGCATTATTTCGCCAAAGCGCAGGTCGCAGAGAAAATCGAACTCATCTTCGGCGATGCCAAAACGGTGATTCCCGCTTTGAACAAGACCTTTGACCTCGTCTTTATCGATGCCGACAAAGTGAGCTATCCCACCTATTATAATATGGTGATGGAAAAAGTGCGCCCAGGCGGCTTCATCCTCGCCGACAATGTGCTTTGGGACGGCAAGGTGCTTAATGCTCAAACCAAAGAGCGTGACACGCAGGCCCTCATCGCCTTCAATGACATCGTGCAAAACGACCCAAGGGTGGAAAATGTGCTGCTGCCCATCCGAGACGGCCTAATGATGATTCGGGTCTCACAATGAGGCTTACCTGATTTTTTCATATTGAAAAATAACGATTTAAACTACATATTGAAAAATAGTCAAAATTTTTCCTTGACAAAACTATTACAGTATGTAATTTTGCACTATGAAATGTCATATTAAAATACTGAAACGGAAAAATTCGATTTGAAATTTCAACCTTTAATAAAAAACGCTATGAAAAAAGGAATTCTACTCATTATTCTATTCAGCAGCTTCGCCTTTGCATCCATAGCTCAGCTGCCACCCATCTCGCACTGCGCGACCAACAATGTCAATGCAACCATCCTCGGTGACGGTTCCTACATGATTTCACAACAGGAGAATGAGTTGGGAGTCTATCCATGCCCGACTTGGGAAGTGCCTGCAGGCAGTGGCAAGCAGACCATTTTCCAGCACTCACTGTGGTTTGGCGGCCTCGATGCCGACGATAACCTCCATTTGGCAGCTTACCGTTTCGGCCAAGTAGGGAAAGACTATTGGTCGGGACCACTCAAGACAACCGATGCCACCGTCGACCTGATGACAACCCTAAAGTATCATCACATTTGGAACCTCACTCGCGAAGAGATTGACCATTTCATTGCCCATCATGGCGAGACGAACTATGAAGCACCCGAAGACATTCTCACTTGGCCCGCCAACGGCGAAGGTGACTATGCACAAAACCTCGCTCCTTTCATCGATGTAGACGGTAACGGACACTACAACCCTGAGGCAGGCGACTACCCCGACATCAAAGGCGACCAGTGCCTGTTCTTCATCTTCAACGACAGTTTTATGGAACATGGAGAATCATACGGCAAAAAGATTGGCCTTGAGGTTCATGCCATGGTGTATGCCTATGATGCTCCCGACGATGAAGCCCTGAACAACACGGTGTTTGTCAATTACAAGTTTTACAACAGGTCAAACAGCAATTATCATGATGTGTATCTCGGCCTCTGGACGGATTGGGATATCGGCTATGGCTGGGACGATTATGTCGGTTGCGATGTGCAACGCAATTCCTGCTTTGGCTATAATGGTTTTCCATTAGACGGCTATAACGAGCCAAACGCCTACGGCGACAACCCGCCTGTCCAGGTGCTTACCGTATTGGCTGGACCTTATACAGATGCCAATGAGCGCTTAGGCATGACAGGATTCATGTACCACAACAATTACAGTGGTATAAATGGTGACCCAAACGAACCGGAAGATTACTATAATTACATGCAAGGCCTATGGAAGAACGGACAGCCCATACTTTACGGCGGCGATGGTTACAGCACCGGCACACTCGACCTTCCCTGCAAATATATGTTCCCTGGCGACAGCGACCCTGACAACATAGGTACTAACGGTATCCAGCCTGAAGGCTACGGTACCAACGGCGTATATTGGACAGAAGAGCAGTGTGGTAACGCCCCTAATGACAGAAGAGGTTTGGCCATGATAGGACCGTTTAGTTTCTCGGCAAGCACCACGCAGGAAGTGGACTATGCGATGATTACCATCTGGAAAAACGAGAGCCTGTCGGCCATGGAACGTAAAAGCGAATTCATCGACCATATCCAAACGCTGTTCAACAACGGCCTTTCAAAATAACACTATTGTCTAACCTTTTGAAAACAAACAATATGAAAAAGTTATACATCATAATGATGCTCGCTATGACGTGCTTCATGGCTGAAGCCCAAACCAGCGTTTGGAACGGCAGCAGAAAACTATGGACCCGGGGTGAAGGCACCGAAAGCAGCCCTTATCTGATTGAGTCTGCCGAAAACTTGGCCTTCCTTTCCTATATGGTCAACACGGGGTTCGAGACGAAAGACCTGTACTTCGAACTGACCACCGATATCGACTTGAACGGTAGCGAAGACCAGCTTTGGGTACCCATTGGGTTGGGCAACAACTATTTCTACGAAGACGGTTGCGAAAGGGTAATCGATTATAGTGTTCCCAACAACAGTTTCAGGGGTCATTTCGATGGCGGTAACCATAAAATCTATAATCTGTACATTAAAGACAGTTCCTTCGGAGGGTTGTTTGGTTCAGCAGAAGAGCCATGCGAAATCAAAAACGTCAGCGTTGAAAGCGGCTATATCCAGAACGTTGTATATGGCGGTGGCATCGTCGGACAATGCAAATACAACACTTTGATTTCAAACTGCACGAATGGTGTCGACATCTCTGGTGATTACGTTGGCGGCATTTTGGGTCATGGTTCAGGCAAGGTAATCCAATGCTATAACACAGGCTATCTCAAAGGCAACCTGTCAGCAGGTGGCATTGCAGGCATGTTGACCAAAGAAATCACCGAGTGTTTCAACACAGGCAAGGTGGTTGCTTATAGTGGCGGCTGCGGAGGCATCATCGGATCCACCACAAGGGATGTGACCATCGAGAATTGCTACAATCTAGGGCAAGTCGGTGGAAACGCGCAAAATACAGGTGGCATTGGCGGCTTTGTCATCAAGGGAACGGTGAAAAACTGTTACAACGCGGGCGACATTGCCAATAGCGAGGGTGAGGCCGGCGGAGCCATCGGTTCCAGTAACTTCATCGGCACAGCGGACAACATTTACTACCTCAATACTTGTGGCAGTGAAGGTATCGGGGAAGCCATGAGCGACGTTGAGATGCGCGACGAGGCCTTCGTTGCCGTTCTGAACAAAGATACGGATGTCTGGGGCTATGACCAAAGCAATGTCAACGACGGCTATCCCCTCCTTGAGAGCTTCCATTTGTCCATTCCCGAAACGATGGCCGCGACGATGAATGTCTATCCCAACCCCGCCAAGAGCAGTTTCACCGTGGAAGGCAATGGCCTGCTGACTGTCACCAATCTGCTCGGCCAGAAGGTCATGGAAACCACGATTGAGAAACAGCGAATCATCACGCTGCCTGAAGGCCTATATCTCTTGCAGGTGACCGATGGCAACGTTTCTGCGACGAGGAAAGTGGTGGTTTATTAAAACAGTACCTATCAAACGAAAAGACTGTAATTCTTCATATATTTAATGATTTGATTTGATTGGTTTGTAGAGACGGTGCATGCACCGTCTTTACTGTTTTGTCCCCATATACCGATTTTGGAATTATTCCGTTTAAATAGGAAAATTATCAATTAAAACGGAATAAAATAAGATAAAATGGATTTCGTTTCAAGAATGTGCAAATTCTTTCTTTTTGGCACACAATGGCTTAGACCGCATGATGAAAAATAATTGAAAAAATAGCTTGACAAAATTTTTCCACGTTGTATATTTGCATTGTGAAACATCAAAAATACAGACTAAAACGGAATATTTTCAATTAAAACAAATAATAAAATCGGGGTTTAGGCCAATAAAATGACAACATGAAACATTTTTGACAGTAAGTGCTTTTTCTCATAATGATTTGATTTTAGTTTGTTCTTATTGGGGCGGTGTGAGAGCCGCCCCAATATGAAGAAGACGAAGACGAAATTACAAACCCTTAAATAACAAAAGCTATGAAGACAAAACTTTACACCATTATTATTTCCGGCCTGCTGATGGCCGCCTACATCACGAGTTACGGACAGGAAATCGTCAGCGAGTTCACGCTTCAAAACGGAAAACTGTTTTCGGATACCGACATCATCGAATGCTCCGATGGTTCCCTTCTGACGGGTATTTCTTTCTATAGTAGCGATTACGAAGAACATGGATTTCTAATCTGCAAAACCACGACAGAAGGCCAACTGATAGACTCGGTACAATTCGATTACGGATGGAACCTCTGGGGCATTAACGGGGAGACCGATAGCTTTGTCGTCCCGAGTTACCTTTGGGATGAAGTCGACAGCACACTCAGCTTCAGAATGACCTTTATTGATGCTGACCTCAATGTGACCAACGAGATTTTGGTGCCTATCATGGTCGGTGTAGACTACGATTCAAATCCATGGGCATTAGAAGACGCCATCCTTGACCCTCATGACAATTTCATCCTTACTTATTGGACAGACTTCGAAATCATTGACTATTGGGCAAACGGAGGCATGTTCCACCTCGTGCGCATCGGCCTCGACGGCACCATCATCACCGAAAATGAAACCGACGAGTTGCTCCCTTCCAACTGGTCAAACATGCATCCATCCGATACTGCTTTGGCCTATTGGGATCAGAGTTTCAGGGTCTTCGACGAAGCACCTTTATGTTACTACAAATTGGGCGGTTACATCGGAACCAATGACAGCCATCCCTGGCCTCTTTACATCTACTTCTTTGACGAAGACCTCAATCTAACCAACACCATCGTGTACGATTATGTGGCGGAAGACACTTATTATGATTGGGTCGGAGACGAACACCTCATCCTTTTCGAAAAGAGCACCTTCAAAGAAACCTACCTCATGGCCGCACAAATCCACTATCCCGACAACCGATTTGAGACCTCGTTGGTCAAGTACGACATGGACCACAATATTTTGGCCACAGCCAGATTGGAGTCTTCTTCACCTATTGGGTATGGAAATCCCATCGAGACCGTAGTGACCGACGACAACACCATATTCCATGCATATAACACTATGCCATATAGTTACAGCCAAGCGGTCGGGCTGGCATGTTTGGACAACGACTTGAATATCCTATGGAACATCGTTTTACCCGGAGGACAATACAACTTCGCCTACGGCAAGTGCGTAAAAGTGCTGCAGAACGGCGATGTGGCCATAGCTTTTGCCACCACTTATGGATACAGCGGCAACGAGCTCCATTTGTTCATCATCCACGATGGCTACGACGTCGCCCCAGAAACGGCGATGACAGAACGACCCTTCACCTTCTCCCCCAACCCCGTGAAAGACCAGCTAAGCCTCCGCTTCGATGACGGCTCCAAGCCTGAGAGCGTTGAACTTTATGATCTTGCAGGCCGTTTGGTCGGCACCAAGCCAAACAGTCTGGAAAGCATCGACATGAGCGCGATGCCCTCCGGGGTCTACGTGTTGCGCATCACCATGAAAGACGGAGCAAGCTATCGCGAAAAGATATTAAAAGAGTAAAGTAAAGGCTTGAATGCTCCGATGGCTCACTTCTGACGGATATTTCTTTCTAAAGTAATGATTACGAAGAATAAGTTCAGTGTTAGAAATAACTATTAAAATCAGGAATAATTTATGACAAAGATAAAAGAAACAATAAAAGACAAGAAAGATTTCATTCTTTTGTGTGTAACGATTATACTTATTGCCGGATGGTTTTGTGTATCGAAAATATTTGATTTTTTTACAAGCCTATCATGGACTGCATGGATGAAGAGGCTGTCCGCAAAGCCATCGGGAAGGACCGCCAATGCGTGAACAAAGCGCGGTATGGCAGCTGATCAGCGAGTCAACGTTTAAGCGTTTTTTTAATAATTTGGTTTTTGTTGGTTTGGTTTGGTAGAGACGTTGCGCGCAACGTCTCTACTTTTTGCAACCCAAAATCAATTCGTCTTGAATTGGTATTTCACCTCTTTCAGTTCTGCGTTGGCCTTTGTGATTTTGTTCTTCAAATTTTCTTTGTAATTGGCGACTTTGGCGGCCATTTGCGCATCGCCTAAAGCCAGCATCTCAGCGGCAAGGATGGCGGCATTCAAAGCACCGTTCACACCCACCGTGGCCACAGGAATTCCAGGAGGCATTTGGATAATGGATAACATCGCGTCGAGGCCATCGAGCATACCTTTCACCGGCACGCCAATGACTGGCAAGGTGGTGTTGGCGGCAATCACGCCTGGCAAGGCGGCGGCCATGCCCGCAGCGGCGATAATCACTTTAATGCCACGACCTTGGGCTTCGCGGGCAAATTGTTCCACTTCTTGGGGCGTGCGGTGCGCGCTAAGGGCGTTCATTTCAAACGGAATTTCTATCTCGTCGAAGAACTGCGCGGCTTTTTCTAAAACAGGAAGGTCGGAGGTGCTTCCCATGATGATGCTTACAATTGGAGTCATAACTATCTGTTTTTTATCACAAAACCGTCAAAACTTGCAAAACCTTTTTTGTTGCTTGGGAAAGTCGCCAATCGGCTCCTTTCCGGTGGCGAGGCGGTTGCCGAGCCGCATCCTTTCATTATTGAAGTTTTGCATTGTTTTGAAAGTTTTGTGATGAATTACTCCCGCAAAAGTAGTTTTTTTCCCAATGCGCTTGACCCAAACGAAGCATTTTGTATATTTGTGTCGCCTTAACCATAGGGCAAGAACACATCAATCCTTTGAAAATGAAAACAGTAAAAGTTTTAGACAAGGAATTTGGGCTGTATATCCCCCAAGAGAAAATCGAGGCCAGCATCCAAACCGTGGCCGACCAAATCAACCGCGACTTGGAAGACTTGAATCCGCTGTTTCTCGTGGTGCTCAACGGCGCCTTCATGTTCGCCTCTGAATTGTTCAAGCGGCTGACGATTCCATGCGAAATCAGTTTTGTCAAGCTGTCGTCATACGCTGGCACAGAGACCACCAACGTCGTCCGCGAGCTCATCGGTCTGGACCATCCTTTGAACGGTCGCCATGTGGTCATCGTGGAGGACATCGTCGACACAGGCCACACTTTGCGCTACACTACACAAAAACTCCGTGACTTGAAGGCCGCCGACGTGCGCATCGCCACGCTGTTCTTCAAGCCCGACAACTTCCAATACACCTACCCCATCGACTACAAAGGCATGGACATCGGCAACGAGTTCATCGTGGGGTATGGGCTTGACTATGACCAACAGGGGAGAAATTTACCGGACATTTACAAAATCATCGAATAAAAATGCTGAATTCAGAATGATGAATGCTGAATGAGGGGCAAAGCCCTGCATCGCATTGCGACATTCAGCATTCATAATTCAGCATTCATAATTCAGCATTCATAATTAAATAATACCACTATGCTAAACATCATCCTATTCGGCCCTCCCGGGGCAGGCAAAGGAACACAGTCACAGTTCCTGCGCGAGAAATACAACCTGACCTATATCTCCACCGGTGAAATCCTGCGCGAGGAAATCGCCGCCGAGAGTGAATTAGGTTTGCAGGTCAAGGAAATCATCAGCCAAGGCAACCTCGTCTCCGACGAAATCGTGGCCAAGATCATCGAAAAGAAACTCTCCGAGAACATGGACTCGGCAGGCTTCCTCTTCGATGGCTATCCGCGCACGGTGCGTCAAGCCGAAATCCTCGACGAGATGATGGAGAAATTCGGCATGTCGCTGACAGGCGTGTTGAGCCTTGAAGTGCCCGAGGAACTGCTCATCGAACGCATGTTGGAGCGCGGCAAGACCAGTGGTCGCGCCGACGACAACCTCGACTCCATCAAGCACCGCTTTGTGGAATATGAGGCCAAGACACGCCCTGTGCTCGACTTCTACGAGGACAAGAACAACCTGCATGCGGTGAATGGCGTGGGCGAAATCCCGCAAATCTTCGAGAACCTCTGCACGGTGATTGACGCTTTGTGATTTTTTTCTTCACAAAACCTTCAAAACTGGCAAAACCTTTTGTTTTCGTTGGGAAGCACGCCAACCGGCTGCTTCCCGGCGGCGACACGGTTGTGGAGCCGCCCACGTTATAAAGATGGTTTTGAACGTTTTGTAAGTTTTGTGACAAAAAATCAGTGTTCCCAGCGGACCTCATGTTTCAGGATGGACGGTGGGTTGCCACCAATCACCTGATACTCGCCGTTGAAGGTTGAAGTTAGTAATGTACCTGCTGCTATGACTGTATTGTCAGGCACCTCGGCACCTTTCAGCAGCACACACTTGCATCCAATCCACACATGGTTGCCCACAATGATGGGCTTGTCGGGATTGATACGTTCGTTTTCCGTATCATTTGACTCGGGACACGGGACTTCGGGACACGGGACAACGCTGGAGTCCCGCGTCTCGCGTCTCGCAGTCTCGTGTCTATTATACAAGGGATGCTCATCGGTATCCATCACGAGGATGTCCCAACTCAGCAGACAGTCGTCGCCAAAACGGATGTCCTTGGCGCAGACGATGGTGCTTTCCGCTGTCATGTTGAAACCTGCACCGAGTTTCAAGTCACCGCGCACCGAGAGTTTGGAGCCATGCCCGATGCTCGCCTTGCCGCCAAAGCTGACCGTGCCGCTCACCTGCCAGATGCCACGTGAGCGTTTGCGGTCGTAGTGACCCACGTCGCCGAAACCAATTTTCACCATTGCCGTTTCCACCTTCTCAGGAAGCTCCACTTTACCGTGCAACTCGCGCAGATAGGTGCGATGCGACACCACGACAGGCAGTTTCAAAGCTGTCTTCAGCGGAAAATAATGCAGGTTGAAGCGCAGGGTCTTAGGAATGGAGCGGATGATATTGAAGAAATCGAAAGCGGTCATGAGCATCGTTTTGAATGGGCAAAAATAGGAATATTAAACATAAATTCTCATGAATTTGCCACGAATTTTTCAAAAATAATTACATGAAAATTCATGAACCATTTATGGCAAATCGTGTTATTAAAGAAGAAATTTTTTGTCTGAAATACAAAAAATCATATTTGAATTGAATTATTTTCTATTTTTGACCGTCAAAAAACGCTCAATAACTATGAAAAAGTCTACCCTATTTCTGCTACTTCTCTACTTTATTTCTGCCTTTCAGGCATCAGCCCAAGAACGCCAAATCGTTCAAGGCTACTGCAAGGACGAGAACGGCAAGGCCATTGAGAATGTGAGCGTATATGTCTACGACTCGCTCCTCGTTTCGGTGACCGACGAGCATGGCCGTTTCACCTATAGCCATGCCAAAGCAGGCGAAAAACTCCGTTTCGCCCACATGGTCTTTGAGCCGACCTATTACACCATTAACCCAAAAGACATCAACGGCAAGAACCTGACTGTCAAGATGAAAACCAAGAGCCACGAGCTACTTGAAGTGGAGATTACGGCCAACGCGCCCCATATCGCCTACGACAATCCTGTGATGACCATCCTTGACTACACCCTCCGCGATGACGGCATCTATATGATTGTCTATCGCCGCCGCCATTCCGCCCTGCTCCACCTCTCCTTCGACATGGATACACTGCATGAATTGCCGATTTCTTCGCGTTACAAATACCTCACTAAGGACGCTTTCGGCGACATTTATGCCCTCAACGACTACCAAGCCAGCTTAGTAGGATTCATAGAATATGGCAACGGAAGGAAAGGCCAGATGAATTTCTACCATTCCATGCCGCGCAAGACTTTCTACGACAAGTTCTCCACCATCGTGGCCGCCTCCGACAGCGTTTTCATCACAGGGCGGTACTTTTATTACAACAAGGAGATGGCTTATTACTGCAACATCCTCAACAGCGACAAAGAGCCTTACCTGCTCCATTACATCGTGGATGAAGAAGGTCGCGACGACATTTGGTTGTTGACACATACAAGAGGTGGTATCGGTGCCAACTTCTGGGTTGCCGATCCTATCTATAACCCGATTTACGCCATCGACAACAAGTTCTACCTCTTCGCCTACACCGACCATGAGACCCTCATCTTCGATAACATGGGCAACGAACAGGAACGCTATCCCCTCACCTTCCACGAATACCGAAAATGGAACGGCAAGATGGAGCCCGACCGCCGCTGGAAACAGAAAATGATGTACGATGCAGCGCGAAAGGAGTTCTACACCTTCTTCGTCAATGACGGCATCTACACCCTCAAGCGCATCGACCTGAAGACCGGCACCGCCTCCGCCGTCATGGACCTCAGCGGCTATCCCTTCGCGGAGAACATGAGGATTCATGATGGGGTGCTATATTTCATCTATCCGACAGGCGTTAATCGGCGGAAGGCATTGTATCGGGTGAGGATAGAATGAAAAAATGATACCTGAGTGCGTTTTGTCGTAAAAATATTGTATTTTTGCGACAAAATTACATCTATTATGGATATTCAATCCATTGAAAACAAAATACTTAAAAGTATCAAAAAATGCGGGAGGGGTACGGCAATTTTTTCCTCGGATTTTGTGCGTTTTGGGGAGCAAAAAACCATCAACAAGGCCTTGGAAAGAATGGCCAAAGAAGGCATCCTTCTTCGTATCAGCAGAGGTATTTATTACTACCCCAAAATTGACAAGAAATTAGGGATAGGCGTATTGTATCCTACTTTGGAAACCATCGCCGAAGCCATCGCCAAACGCGACAAAGCCCGGATTGTGCCAACAGGGCTTTATGCGCTCAACAGGCTTGGTTTTTCCACCCAAATTCCCATGAACATCCAATATTTGACAGATGGAAGCAACCGCAAACTCACCCTATACAACGGCGCAACCATCGAATTCAAGCATACCACGCCTAAAAACTTGGCTTTCAATTCCTATTTGGCCATGCTGCTCACTTTTGCATTCAAGAGTTTAGGGAAAGATCATATCACCGATGAGGTTCTTGCCCACACCAAAGAATTGTTGGCGAAAGACACGAGCCAAAGCGTGAAACAAGATTACAAACTGATGCCTGCTTGGGTGTCGTCAATCCTTAAATCACTCTATGAAGAATAACTATTTCACCATGACCGTCGCCGAACAGCGGCTCATTATGGAACAAACCGCCATCCGCCTGTCGTTGCCCATGCAAGCCGTCGAGAAGGACTTGTGGGTTACGGCCATGCTTCAAATCATGTTTGGACTTCCCTGTGGTGCAAGCCTTGTTTTCAAAGGCGGTACTTCTCTCAGCAAAATTTGGGGACTAATCAACCGCTTTTCGGAAGACATAGATTTGGCCATAGACCGAAACCTATTCAATCTTGACGGTGATTTGACGAAAAAAGGCGTCAAGAAACTACGCAAAGCATCATCAATTTTTGTCAGGGAAGAACTCTGTCATCAGTTACAAAATGCCGTCAACAACACCCCACTTAAAGACCTGTGCCAGATTGAAGCACAACCCGATGGCGAAGGCGAATCAACCTATCCCGAACCTCGAATTATATTTGTTCGATACCAATCCATTTTCGATGACAAATTGGATTACATAGCGCCCATCATCAAGATAGAGGCAGGTGCGCGTTCCTTGCTTGAACCGGCTGAAAACAGAAAGATAAACAGCATGATTGAGAATGCAATGCCTACCATTTCCACAAAGATTTCAGATGCTTTTATCAAAACTGCCGTGGCCGAAAAGACTTTCTTGGAAAAAGCCTTTCTCTTACACGAACTATTTTCTGTCAACAATTCAGTAGAAGCCCATCGACGCTCGCGCCACATCTATGACCTTCACATGATGATGCGAAATGGCATTGTGGAGAAAGCCATTCAAGACAATGCGTTGTGGGAAACCATCAGCCATCACCGATCCACTTTGACCAGTATGCAAGGTGTTGATTATACGCCTGATATTCGCGACCGCATCCAACTCGTTCCGCCCAAAGAATGTCGCGAAAATTGGCAAATTGATTACGAGTTGATGACTGGCGCCATGATCTACGGCTCCCGCCCAACCTTTGCCGAACTGATGGACAGCATGAGAGAATTGGAACAAAGATTCAGAAGCAGAAAATACTAAAAAACCTCCCTTTCCCTGTAGTTTTTCCGCTTTTTTTGCGTCTAATAAGCAAACGATTCTGAACCAAACTTCGACAAACTCAGTAACCATGAAAGAGAAAGAAAGGGAATTTGCAGGCATCGTGAAGGCGCACAAAAACACCATCTACACCGTGTGCTACCTCTTCTCGAAGGACAACGACGAGGCCAACGACTTGTTCCAAGAGACGCTCATTAACCTGTGGCGGGGTTTTGACTCGTTCAAAGGGCAATGCGACGTGAAGACTTGGATCTGGCGCGTCAGCCTCAACACCTGCCTCACCTTCGAACGCAAGAAGGAACGCAGTGTCGAGACAATTCCCCTCAACATGGACATCAACCTCTTTACCGACACCGACGACGACACACGACAAATCCAGCAACTCTACCGCCGCATCAACAAACTCAGCGTGGTGGACAGGGCCATCATCCTGCTTTGGTTAGAAAACATGAGTTACGAGGAAATCGGGCAAATCATCGGCATCTCCACCAAGAATGTCTCCGTCAAATTGGTCAGAATCAAGGAACAACTGAAGAAAATGTCAAACGACTAAAAACGCAAAATAATGGAAAACAACGAATTGGAAGAAATGCGGGCGCAATTGGCCACTTTGAACGAAAAGTTGGAGAATGAAAGCATCGTTGACAAAAGGCTTGTCAGTGAAGCCACTAAAAAACACGTGTCCGAATTACAACGGAAATTGATAGGCAACATCATCATATATACTGCGTGGGCAGCCTACTGCTATTGGAAACTTGAGCTGGGAATATTTTTATTTTTTTGCTTGGGGAACCTCATTTTAAGCATTTACCTTTACCGTGTGGCTCGCAAAGGCAGTTCTGCCTCCATGCCTATGGCGGAATACGCGCGGCGAATCCGTATGGCCCTGAAAATCTACAAAAGGGTAAATATGCTCATGTGGGTCTTAACCGCTTTGCTTATACTGGCATGGGGGGCATACGTGCTCATCTTAAATTGGCCATCAAACCTAGAAATAGTGCTCCCCATCTTCTTTGTGTGTTGCTTTATTGCTCTCTTCATGTGGGTTTCCTACTACATCGGCTACGTTTGTGTGTCACCTGATGTCGAGCTTATGTTGGAGCAGGTGCTGGAGGATTTAGATAAAAACGATCAAGACGAAAAGTAAATTGGAACGATTTTTGTAGTGTTTAAGCCTATTATTGGATAGTTTAACCATTAAAAATCACACTCTATGAAGAAAATTTACTTTCTATTGCTTTTGGCAGCACTTTCTTTTCAAAGCGCCTTGGCGCAAAACGACAACCTGAAACATCCTTCCGCCGTTGCCAAAGAAGACGGATTCAGTTACCGCTCGCTGTTGAAACTGCTTGATATGGACAGCATCTATATCGGATCAAAGTTTGAAAGCGGCTACCATGATTGGCTCAGCATTTTGTATTCGCGGATGGGACGATACAAGGAAGCAAGACGCGAGGCCGAGGCTTGTGGGACGCAATTCATCGACAACATGAGATTCAAGCATAATTACAAAGATGCGAAAGCCATTCCTTTGTCGGAAATGATGGACAGCATCATTGAGAACAACCGTGTCATTATGATGAATGAGATGCACTTCAATCCTCACAGTCGAGCTTTCGTAATCAGTTGGTTGGAGAAATGCTACCAAAACGGCTACCGCTATCTCGCTGCTGAAACTTTAAGGGCATCAGACTCGCTCCTGAATCAAAGACGCACTGTATTGAAAGGTGAGACCGGATGGTATAGCGACGAGCCTGTGTTTGGCGATCTGTTTAGGACAGCCCTCAACTTGGGTTATACGCTTGTGCCTTACGAAGGCTCCGGTTTTGGTGTTGACCGTGAAGTGAATCAGGCAAAAAACTTGGTCCAAAATATCCTTGACAAAGACCCCGAGGCAAAATTCCTGCTTTTGGGCGGCTTCGGGCATATCGCCGACCGAAACGGATGGTACGCGATGGGCCGGTATTTCAAGGAACAGTCGGGCATCGACCCGTTTACGATGGACTGTGCCATGTTTTTTGACGACCCGTATGGAGAAGCGGACTCTTTGCTGACTACCTATTACGACCTGATTGATGCCATGCCTGTCCGCGAGCCCGTTATTATTTACGACACGGTAAAGCATATTTACACTAACCTTTCGGGTATGGATGCCACCTGCTGTCTGCCACGCACGCGTTTCATCGAAGACAACATCCCCGAATGGAAACTTTACAACGGCAAGATGCTTTTTTCCCTCGACCGCCGTTTCATCGACAAAAACGGCTTTCCCGAAGGCTGCGTGAGCGCGTTCCTGAAATCGGAAGGCGAGCAATGCGTCCCCATCGACCAGTATATGTACGGCAAAGATGAAAAAGAGTTCAAACTGGCGCTTTACAAGGGCGAGTATCTACTGCGGTTTGATGATGGAAAGGAGTATCGGTATGCAACGGTGGAAGTGAAATAATCATTTAAGGTTTCATCATTTGGCGAAATTGCATCATCTTTCCAGGTAAAAGGACAATTATGTCAAGAGAGCAATTGAACATATTGGAGTTTCTGATTTGAGTTTGATGGATTTTGAGTAATTTTGCAGCCATGAAATTGTGTGTTTACATTGGAACTGTTTTGATGGCTGTGCTGATGGGGTGTGTGAGTTCACCGACCTCACCCAGGCCCTCGTCTGTAGGAGACGGGAAATCCTATCGGACGCTGGAGGGGATTGATAGTTTGATGTGGCAACAGCCAGACAGTGCGCTGAAAATGATGATGGAGTTTGCGGCAAGCCCCGAGGCCGACAGCCTCAATGAGTTTGAGGCGCATTATTGCCAGGTGCTGATTGCGGAGCTGCTGTTTAAGAATGACTATGCACAGAGCAACCGCGAAGAGGTGCTGAAGGCGGTGGGGTATTTTGATTCGATTGTGGATTTGCATGGAGCGGATGCACGCGGTGCGTCCCTACCATTCCTGAATGCCCGCGGCCATTATATTAAAGGTGTGGGGTATTATGAGCAGGACAGCCTTATCGAGGCCTGCACCGAATACCTCTGCGCCTTGCGGACAATGGAAAACCATTTTGCCGAGAATGAATTGGTGGGCACGAAAGCGAATTTTATGGCCTTGACCTATAATAGGCTTGTGGAATTGTTTTCCGCCCAATACATGCAAGAACCTGCGATTTATTGCGGTAGGCAATCTTTGTCGTATGATAAAATAGCGCAGACTTCGCCCGATAGGATAGCCAATACATATTTTTTTATTGGGCAACAATATAACAAGTTAGAAGAGGAAGACAGTGCCGCGTATTACTATAAGATGGCATTGGAAACCAACCCCGATAGTAAGACTTCGCTTTACAGGGATGCTGTTTCCATGTTGGCGTTATGCGAATATAATGTCCATCACGATACATTGGCCTCATTGGACAGCCTGAAAAGGATGATGGTGCAAGCGTCAAATGAAATGGAAAGACTTAATCGATTTCTGCTCATTGGCAGCATTTATCGAGATATGGGGCAATATGACTCCGCAAAGGTTTATTTGGAACCTGTGTTAGAAAAACATGCGAAGGGAGCGAAAATCTCAGCAATTCTCTTACGCAACATCGCCTTAACAGAGGGAGATACACTGAAAGCCAACCAATATGCTCTCTTCCTTGCTGAAGAAGGTGCTACGACTGCCAACAATCAAGCGCGAGTTTCGACATTGAACGATATGTTCCAAACCTACTTGCAGGAAAAGCAAGAGGCCGCTTCGCTCCGTGAGCGGAGAAAGGCCGTGAGAGCAACACTTACCGTGGTGCTGCCTTTGGTTGTGGTGCTGGCGGCTGTGATGGTCATTCTGATGCGGCACAGAAGCAAAAAACGCATGGCAATGCAAGAGGCCGAGGCGCAACGACGAATAAGCGAGGCCTCGCAACGGTTGAATGAGGCTTCTCAACGTTTAAACGAAGCTACACAACGGCACGACGAGGAGCAACGCGAACTGCAAACCAAGGTGGAACAGGCCACACAGCACACACGCGAGATATTGCAGCAGCGCGTCGCGGACATCTACCAATCCAACACCAAGAACAGGCTGCAGCGCATCCTCGAAGCCGTGGACGAAACCTATCCGCAAGCCGTGGCAAAACTGAAGGAAGAGCACCCCGAATTGAACGAGACGGAACGGCATATCCTCCTTTTGAATTTCCTCCACTTCCGCATCAAGGAAGAGGCCGATTTGCTCGGATTAAGCGAAAACTCGGTAGCAAAATACCGCTCCAACCTTGGAAAAACCCTCGGAAAAGACCCGTTTTCCGACTGGATTTGACTAAAAAAACTTGTAATGGGTTTTTTGTAATATATTGGATTCCAGTTTGTTACAAAATTTACCTGCGACAAAAACTTGTACTTTGCCCCGAGGCTTGTTTTTTCGGCGAAATTTTGATATAGTTTTGCAGAAAAGTTTTCAAAACAAATCCATTATTAAAATCTAACGAATATGAAACACCTAAAAACTTACACCCTGCTTGTGCTCCTGCTGATGGCTGGAGGGGTGAAGATGCAGGCGCAAGATTTTCAGCGGAGAGCCTCGTTGCGGGATCCTCTGTTTTTGGATACCACCTCTATGGTCTTCCATGAGATTTATGATTTCTGGCAACAATATGAATATGCACAGTTCCTGGATTACGGGAGGATGAGTGACCCTCAATACAAACCAACGAATTACGATTTTTGGGCTGATTCTGAAATAGAAGACTATGGAAATCCCAATTCCATCATACAATGCAATTTGCTGCCGTTTTATGCATACGAAGAGTATTTTATGGGGGTTACCAAACGCAACGACACCTTATATGAACTCCAAACGGCGTTTTTTGACGACTTCCCAAGTCCGAAACAGTTGTTGGGCATCTTTACCATTCCGCTGGTAAGGACAGCCGATGGATTCAAGTTGGTCAATAAGTTGACCATCAATAAACGCAGTTTCTGCAAGAAACAAATCGGGTGGATTACCTATTATTATCCATCGACATATCATTTTGATGAACAGGCGGCCAACACTGCCGTTTCGAGGCTTTCGGCATTCGCCGAAGAATTTGGTGTTGATGGAATGGAACCTGTGGAGTATTATTTGTTTGAGAACAAGACGGAAATGTTCCATTACTTCGGGATAGATGGCAGTTGCTACGACTTCTATTCGGCAGAGACTGTTGTTCCATACGGAAACAGCAAGATTGGCAGGAACAAGATCTGCTACACAAAGGGCGGAGAAAGTAAGATTCATGAATTTATTCATTTGA
This sequence comes from Bacteroidales bacterium, assembly GCA_016285355.1. Next base: position 6,355 of record JAEEQP010000039.1, on the reverse strand, counting down.
TACTTAAGAGCGTGTCGAATGGCCAAAGGTTTTCCTGGTTTGAAGAAGGGGTATGCTGCTATTTTGGCGAACATGTCTTACAGACCAAAGAGTGGCATTTTGACAAGCTGAAGATGTTTTTGAATGACAATCCTCAAATCGACCTTTCCGTGGATTTGATTGAGGCATACATGGATGCCGATGGACGATACACGCATGATTCAACCCAAAGTGTCATAAAGTACAAGAGGCCGTATAGTGATGTGTATTCGAATTACGGCTATGACATCCAGATGGTGATTTGCGAGATGCTTTACAAGAAAGGCGGGATGGATTTGGTGAAGCGGATGTTGTTTGAAACGCCAAATGACAGGGCTTTATATGATAGCATTGAACGGCTGTTGGGCATTAAGCGGGAACAGGTGAACCAAGCCATTAGGGAGTATTTGAGGGAGAAGTATTGAGGGGGTTTTTATGCTATCGTTATGCGTGTTAACGGACTCCCTCGGACTGCGGACGCCCTCTCAGAGAGGGAAGCATGCTGGACGCGGGGAATGAAACTGATAGGACTGATAAAATAAAAAATAAAAAATAAGAACTATGAGAATGATAAGAAATCACACCTTGCTTGCGCTCCTGCTGATGGCGGGAGGGGTGACGATGCAAGCGCAAAACGAAACAGTACGGCATCCTATGCTTGTAGATACCACTTCGGTAGTGTTCAAGGAAGTGTATCAATTTTGGTGCGACTACAAACAGGCGCAGATGGAAGAGTTCGTTATGCGAAGTAGGCCGCACTCTTTGAAAACATCTGATTTTTGGGCGAAAGAGGAACTGGTCGAGAACCCGAACCCCGACATGATTTTGCAGAGCATTTATCCTCCTTTCGCATTTATGGATGAGGAGTTCCTTGGTGTGTCGATGCGCAACGATACATTGTATGAACTGCAAACCGTGTTCTATGGCCATTTCCCCGCTGAAAACACTTTTGAAGGCGTGTTTACTGTGCCAGTAGCCAAGACGAAGGAAGGCTATAAACTATACAACAAGTTGACACTCAACATGCGCAAGTACAAAACCTATCAAATCGGTTGGCTGACTTTTTATTACCCTTACACCTACCCATTTGACGAGGAAAAGGCGAAAGAATCATATAACAGGGCAAACAAGGTGGCTAATGAGATGGGCATTGAAGATGTTGCCCCAATAAAGTATTTCCTGTATGAAAACCAGACCGAGTTGTTGCATGGCATGGGCATTGATGGAAGTGTCATAGATTTTAACTTTTCGGACAACATCATCCACTATGGCCACTCTTTTTGGCAAAACAGGAAAGTCGATTTCACACAAGGGGGCGAAGGCGTTATTCATGAGCTATTGCATGTATTTATCTATGATTTGCGGAAGGACAATAAAGGCCATTGGTTTGATGAAGGTGCGTGCTGTTACTTCGGCGACAATGTGAATTTTACGACCAACGAATACCAACTTGGGCGGCTGAAAGAGTTCCTGAACGACAATCCGCAAGTTGATCTATCCTTCAATTTGGGTCAGAGCTATAAGGATGTCAATGGAAACTTCACTATCGATTCGACGGCTTCTGTGGACGGCTTGCTGTATGGCTATGGCGACTCTTATTCGAACCATCTTTACAACATTCAAGTAGTAATTTGCGAGATGCTGTACAAGAAGGGAGGAATGGAATTGGTCGAAAGGATGCTGGTTGAAATGAAACGGAATGAGGAAGAGTATGATATGATTGAACAATTGTTGGGCATCAAGCGGGAGCAGGTGAACCATGCCATTAGGGGTTATTTGAACAAGAATTAAAAACGATACAAAAATGAAGAACATTAGACTTTACACCCTGCTTGCGCTCCTGCTGATGGCAGGAAGGGTGAATTTGAAGGCGCAAAATGATTTCTACTTCACATACGAGACTGCCAATTCCAGGTTTACGGAAGGCGGCCCGTGCTTGGAAGTGAGTTCTGAGAACACCAAAGAGCATTTCTTCCTCGTTTCGGCATTTGATTTTTCCTATGAATGGATTGCTTACGAGCAAAACCATGCCATGCCTGCCAAAATCCTGAAACTATCGCCTGAAATGAATCTGCTTGGCGAGATGGTGATAGGCGAAGAAGGACGTCGTTCCACCATTACGGGCATCTATTTTGACCCTGAAAACGATGCGCAATACATTGCGGTGGGAAAAATCCACGACAATGAACTGCATTATGACAGGCCATACATTGTCCGCTTTGATGGCGACCTGAATGTTTTGTGGCAAAAGGAAGTGGAGTTGCCACAAGAGTACTGCAAGTTTTTCTTCAAGCCGAAATCTTTCATGGACAATCAGAACGACATTGTTTATATGACCGAGGTTTACGATATTGACACCCAAATGAACCATCCTTATCTGTATTTGCGCTTCTCCTTAGATGGCGTGGTGCAGGCCATAGGCTCCGTCCAGACATCTCTGTTCAATACAGGTGGAGTCTTTGAATACAAAGACGGATCGGGCGACTATGGCGTGTGCAATTCGCAATGGTGTTATATACAACGCCTGAATCGTGATTTTGAGCCTATTGGGCAAAGGAATATTGTGTATAATGTACATCTTGACGACCAATGGGAGATTGTTCTAATGAGTCGCTACGACCAAAGTACCGTGTTATCGATGCCTGACAGCAGTCTTTTCATCGCCGCCTTTGGCGAAGGATGGTTCTATCCTGAACCTGTTCCTGGTGGAACCGTGTTGATGAAACTTCGTCCCTCCGACACCCTTCCTAATATCTATGCCGATGATTTTGATGGATTGTTTTTATCCGATTACTTTGATGAAAACACAGAGGCGATTAATCAAATCAAAGGGTTGGACATTAAGGGCGACTACTTGTTCCTTTGTTATGGGGTATTTGGCGATGACGAGATATGGAACTCCCGCTTCTGTGTCACAAAACTAACTTTAGGGCTGGATGTGGTGTGGCAACGAATTTACGATCTCGACAACAGAATTACGCCACACTACATAATGGCCACCCAAGACGGTGGTTGCCTCGTGACTGGAGAAATTGCGACAGGAAGCCCTGAAGAGGAAGGAATGATGATGTTCGCTGCAAAGATTGACTCGGATGGTTGTTTGGATGTTCCTGAAATAGGAAGCGTGAAGCAGACTATAGGTTGTTATCCCAATCCTGCCAAAGAAAAGGTGACGATAAATGGCATTGAGGCTGCCGAAGTGCAGGTTTACAACGCCCTCGGGCAGTTGGTGAAGACGGTGCGGAACTCTAATGAGGTGAGTTTGGAGGGATTGGTGGAAGGGGTTTATTTGGTGAGGATTAAGGATAAGGAAGGGAGAATCTTTTTGGAGAAGGTGATGGTGAGGTAGTGTTTTTTCGTGCTAACGTTATGCGTGCTAACGTACTTACGATGGACTCCCCCGCCCGTTGGGCACCCCCTCTCAGAGGGGGATGAGCCTACCGGATGCGAGAGATGGGACTTATAAGACCGATAAGACAAATAAATAGTTAAAACCAATAGGACAATGAAAGCAACAAGAATTTACACCCTGCTTGTGCTCCTGCTGATGACGGGAGGGGTGACGATGCAAGCACAGAACCGTGAATTGCCGACCGAGTATTGGACGGATGTGGTAACCCAACAGCCATCTGGCTATATAGTGGATGCCTATGGCGACGTGCATCTTTATTCTGCCGAGGCTTTGGCGTGGCTCATTTCCACGGTCAACGGCCTCAACGGACAGGAAGCCGACGACTTCAATGGAAAAAAGGTGACCCTTGAAGCCAATGTCGATATGTCTGCCGCTATTTGGACCGCTATCGCCCAAGGAACAAATTATGGCGACCCAAACCCAGATAGGCTGAGATTTAGCGGAACCCTCAATGGAAATGGCTTTATAATAGAAGGCATAACCCTTTATTTGCAAATGCCGGATCATTACAATATGTTCTCGAGTTTTCTTGGTACACTCATGGGCGCGCGTATTGAGAATGTGGTGTTGCGTCATGCGTATGCAGAGGGTCGAAACTTCAGGGACGGCAAGTTTTTTAGCAATGCGGAAACGCTTGAAACAGAATCTGAAACACGACAGACCATCATAGACCATTGCTTCGTTGAGTTTGATGAAATCTATAGAGACCCCAGAGAAGAAAACTGCGCTCTCTTTGGTTACAACAATGACGGCATCATCAAGAATTGCATGGCATATATACACAAAATGGATTATGAAGGCAGTTTGCATGAGCGTTTGAGTCTTTTGGTGTGGAACAACAATGGCACAATCGAGAACTGTGCCTCCATCGCCGATTCATTGAATGTCGCTATGGAAATCTATCCTGGAATAGCCACAAATAATTATAGCACAGGCGTGATTGAAAATTGTTACTCATACATCGGTGACTGGTTTGGGGAATGGTACCCCTTTGAGGTGGTTGCTCGAATGGGTCTCTGTTGGCAGAACTGGGGCGTTATCAAAAATTGTTATTACAACACATGGTCATATAATGAACATGGTATGTGGCATGACGAAGAAGCGGTAGTGGCCTCATACGGAGGTGAAATCACTGAAACCATGAACTTTGAGCCAACGGCCGATTTCCAACCACCGTATTGGTTGTTTAAGAATCCTGTAAATATATATGGTAATGATGGCTCTGTTTATACAACAGACAATCTTTTTGAAGCCATGCAAGACTGGGTGTTCGGACAGGAAAACGGAGAAGAAGACTATGACTATTGGTGTACTGAATCATCATCTTCCTTCCCTAACATGTTACCTGGCCTTTGTAACCTTGACATCACGGACATTCCAGAAAACGAAGCGGTTGCTGAACTGGTTTCGGTTTATCCAAATCCTGCTATGGAGAAGGTTACAATAAATGGTGCTGAAGTTACTGAAGTACAAGTTTATAATGCCCTTGGGCAGATGGTGAAGATGTTGAAGAGCTCCAATGAGGTGAGTTTGGAGGGGTTGTCGCAAGGTGTTTATCTGCTGCGCATCACGAATGCGGATGGGGAAAATCATGTGGCGCGGGTGGCGGTGAAGAGATAGGATTTTTCGTGCTATCGTTATTCGTGCTAACGTGCTTACGAAGAGGCCCTCACCCCGACCCTCTCCCGAAGGAGAGGGGGATGAATCCCCCGCCGCTGCGCGGCACCCCCTTTGACTACGTCGAATCTTCGATTTCAGAGGGGGAAGCCTGCCGGACGCGAAGAATGAGACAAATACAAATAATAGAATTAATAGAACAATGAAAGCAATAAGAATTACAGCCCTGGTTGCGCTCCTGCTGATGTTGGGAGGGGTGATGATGCAAGCGCAGAATACTGCCACTGTTCACGGATTTGTGACGGATTCTGTGTCTCGCGAGCCTATTCCCTATGCCACTGTGCGACTTCTTGACCCAAATGGAACTCTCATCAATGGAGCCATCACCGATGTGGATGGGGCGTTCCTGATGAAAGAAGTACCTTTTGGAACACAAACTTTTGTTGTTTCGTTTGTTGGTTATCGCTCCAAAAGAGTCGTGAAGGAAATCAAGGAGAAGGAGCAGTGGTATAGGATTGGTATTGTAATGGAAAACAAGCAATTGCAGGAAGTGAACGTGGTAGGTGAAAAGGTGCTGATGCATGAGGAAGTCGATAAGACCGTTTATCGTCTTGACGATTTCGTTCTGCGCAATTCGCCTACGGTTTTGGAAGCAATGAAGAGCATTTCTGGAATAACGGTGAAAAACTCTGACGAAAGTGTCCGCGTCAACGGGAGCAACAATGTGCTTGTTCTGGTGGATGGTATGTATTCTTCTCGCAACCTTTCAACTATCAATCCAGAGGATGTGGAATCGATTGAGGTCATCACCAACCCGAGCGTGGAATATGATTCGGAAGTGGCTAATGTGGTAAATATCATTTTGAAAGAGGAACGGAAGCAAGGTGTCCGTGTCGTGGCGATGGGGCGCGGTGAAATGCCCTTGCATAGTCTCTATGGCCGCCTCAATGTGGATTACGAGTTCTCCAGATTCCGCGTTTTCGGCAATTATACGGCCACTTACTACAAGCCTCGCCATGAAGGGTTTGTTTATGACAGCACTTATTGCACAGTCACTGACGAGGAGGGGGACCGTTACGACGAGATAACGGCTACCAACATACTGCCCTCATCACCTTCCATCAGCCACAAGGCCGGATTGGGTTTCGATTGGCGCATCAGCAAGAACGACTTGCTTTCGATGAGCGGTAATTTAGAGCTGCATAGGGACAAAGTGAACAGCAGACAATACTCGCTTTACAACGATAACGGTGTTCTCGGTTTCGAGGAATGGAATGATGTGACGAGCCAAGGACGGTCGCGAGACCA
>JAEEQP010000038.1 GCA_016285355.1 Bacteroidales bacterium | reverse complement strand
GTTTTTATTCTTTCACTATTTTCCTAACACACTTTCTTCCTTCCTTATCCTTGACGCGGACGAAATAGACACCCGCAGGCAGGTTGGCGATGTTGATTTGCAGCATTTCGCCTTTGCCCGTGGCGGTAGCCACGCGCTGCCCGAGCGTGTTGATGACTTCTGCCTGTTTGAGTTCTTGGCCTAAGATTGTGACCCTACCCGTGGTGGGATTAGGGAAAACCTTACAGAATTCTTGTGCCGCACCTTGTTCTTGTACAATATAGCTCGGCATTGGAGTATTAGTGTAATGGATTTCTATCCGCTTGACATCCTCTCCACAGAGTTCTTTATTCTGTCTATTAAAATAGCTTTCATTGTAAACAAACAAATCTGGTTTCCAAATGCCATCTACCCATTTTTCTCCATTCCATTTTTCAAAAGTGACCACTACAGGATACCCATCTTCATTCGGCTCATAAACTGCGCGGTTTTTGTTCTCGAATCCGCCATTTTGCCACTCCTTGATTTCTAACGACACCAAATAGCCGTTTTCATTGTAACTATAAGCCTGTAATTTGACATTAATCCATGCCCCATCAGTCCAATCTTGAGTCAATACCTCCATTATTTTTCCGCTTGTACTATAAGTATATGTAACAAGTGTACTGTTTGAATAAACGCCTCCGTTACATGTTTCAGTCAGACTATTCAGCAATAAGTCTTCTTCAGAAAAATCTTTTGTGGTGCGACTTACGGTATTCCAAGCCCCATCAATCAGTTTTTCCGTGGTCAGCACGGTCTGATGTTGCTCAGGATAATCATAATGGATAGTTGTCGTATGCTGCATATTGCGGTTATAGGAATTTGTTTCTATCAGCCTGCCCAACTTATCATAATCATAAACACTACTGTCAACACAATACCAGAAATCGGGGCCTGAATGAAAATCATAATCATAATTCGCATAGCTTGAAAGCAAGTTGCCTTGATAGGTATATACTTTGAGCGCTTGCGATCCTGGGGGATATTCCCACGAAGCTCCGTTAAACCTGTCGTGGGTCATATTATGGAAAGCGTCGTATTCGTATTGATGTTTGCGGTAATACCACATTCCACTTTCTGCCCACTCTGTTTTTAATTGTGACAACAAGCCGTCGGAATCGTATGTACAACTGAAAGTGTACACTTCGCCATAGTGCCAATAGGGATGTTCGGTTAAATCGAAGTAGATTTTGGCAGTATCCGGCTGGTAGAATTGTTTTTCTTGCGCTCTAAACGGAGAGGCAAGGTACAACAAAATGATAAAAGTAAATGCAAATTGTTTCATGATTAAAATGATTATTATTGACAGTTTTGAATATAAAGCTTTGAATGTTCGGGGTCGGGCACCTTAATGACTCGGGCAGAAAAGGCCGTATTGGATGACAATTGGAATCCCTTGTCGAGGATAATATCCTGTTCAGCCCAAATGGCCGTTGGAGTGCTTACATTTGCCGTGTGTCCAACACCGCCCAAAACAACATGAGGGTATACTTTGGTGGATTCATTTGATGGTGAGAAAACAGAAGGGTGATAAGTGTTATCATCGCCTCGTTCCAACTTGTAACACATAACATAATCAAACCAAGAACTTTCATATGGTTGCGGAATGGTTGTTGTGGTAGAATCGCAAGTCAGGCTAAGGATCATTTTCATAGGAATCATTTCTTCAATATCAGTACAAGTGAAAGTGTTCCAATGATTATAATGGTCAGGGTTTTCATCAAATCTCAAATGACTTGAAACATGACCATTTATATAAAACACCACCTCTTCAGGCAATATCTCTGCGCCAAACACGACAGTTTTACCACTGATGGAATCAGGAAAAGTAAGGATTTGTGTCATAAAAGAAGAATAGGAACAATTAGCTCCATTATAGCAGTTTTGTCTTATCATATTAGGATGATCTGTATGGGAGTCTCTTGTTCGTTCGAACACATCCACTTCGTCGTAATCGTCAATTATCGTATCCCTTCCCGTCGTCCAAAAGCATGGCCAATAGTTGTGGTTTTTGGGAAGATAGCATTTTGTCTCAATATATCCATACCGAATAGTATCAATAAAAGTAACCCACCCCGCAAGCAATTCTGGAATTATTATTGAATCAGAATTACTTTTACTACACCACCTACATAAACAATCCAAGCTGTCAGTGTTTTCAGTGACGGAAAGGAATAACTTCCCATCTTCAACTTTAACGTTGTCTTCAGAGTCTAAATAACCTACATGTCCGTTTTGTTTATGCCAACTTCTATTCTTTACAATCCATTTGGTTCTATCGATTATTGTGTCATTGAATTCATCACTATGACTATAATCAATCCTCCATCCTGGAGTGATTGGAAGATGACTTGGTTGATACTGGACTTCCAAGTTCTTGTCATTCCAGTCACAATACAACGAGTCCTCCAATTGACGGTTGTTGCCAATCTGCGCCATCATGTTCAAACTTAGCAATATCATGCCGCAAAGGTATATAAACTTTTTCATGGCAGCAAAGGTTTTTATGGTTTTTTCGACTCCATTAGACCATTTTCCTCCAGTGTCTTGCGTAGAATCTCAATTTCACGCCGTTGTTCTTTTACGGCTTCTATTAGAAACACTGTTAGCGCATCGAAATTGTTTTGTTTAGTTAATCAGTTACTGTAAATTCACCATAATACTCATCGCCGTTGGGCAAAGTGAAGGTGACGATGTAATCCCCAATATTGGGAATGTAGCATTGCACGCCGTTGGGCGTTTGCGTGGAAGTAAATTGCACCGAGACACCTGAAGCCGTGGCAATTTCAATCGCGACCTGACCTAGGTTTTCGGTGAAGGCCACAGTGAGATAGTGGGCATCAATTGTTGCGACAATTGAATTGCCTTTTTCTGAACTAGTATAACTCGCCTTTTCTATGATTAAAATAGGAGTGCTATCCTCTCCTATCTTTTCTCTTGTTTTGACTATGCCGTGGGCATAGCTAAATGCTCCTGAAAAGACCAAGCAGAGCATCAGAACCAATTTGCTAATTTTTTTCATCGCTTTGTTGATTTTGAAATGCGATGCAAAAGTAGGGCGGTTATATTGCCTCTGTCAAGGAAATGATGGTTCGGAAAAGTTCGGTTTTTTAATTAACATCTTGTTAATCAATCAAATGAATCTTTATTCGCTAAATTCCATAGGGTAATTGAAAGTGCATTTTCATCACCGAAAATCTTTCTTAACTTGCTGTTACGCTCGCTTATCGTACTGTATGCACGTTGCATTAAAGCGGCAACATCGGCATCTGTCAAGCCTAGCAGGTACAGGCAACAATACTCAAGGTCGCTTTTAGTAAGTGTTGGATAGGTCTTTTTAAGGCGGGTGGTAAATTGCCTAAAATGGCTGTCAACGGCAATGCACAAAGACCTTATCTGTTCCTTATCCAAAGCATAGTCTTTATAGTAAACATAATCCACTTTCGACTTGAACCGTCCTTCTTTCACTCGCTCTAAAATGAGGCGACAAACAGGCTCGTCAGTAAAATTAGCGGCTTGTAATTCGGTTTTTTGGACTGTGTTGTTCTCCTGCTGCTTGATTTGGCCTTTCAGCTCGCGCAATTCCTGATTGCTTTTCTTCAGGCGACCCGATATGGCATTTTTCTCGATATTGTGTGCCTGACGCTCGGCCTCCAAGTTCTTTTTGTGTCTGCTTCTTATCAGCAAACTGAAGATTATGACAATAAAAAGCAAAATTGGAACTAGTATTCCTATAGTTTTCTTTATGGTTTGCTTTCGTTCCTCGTGTTTCTCTTTTTCTGCTTGCTGGTTTTGTTTTTCATCAAGATAGTTTTTGAACAATTCGCTTAAGTTGGATATTTTAGCGTCAGTTTCAGGTTCCATTGGCTTATGCATGGCCAAGAAATGAATGTAAAAATCCGATTGTTTTTTTTCATCAAGACTGTCGTAAAGGATACGCAAATACTCTGCAGCTTGCATTTGTGAAATAGCATCGTCCATGTTTTCAAAAACTGACTTCAAGTATAGTTGTGCAGAATCGTATTCTCTTTCTTCAAAATAAATATATCCAATAACCAGATAACGAGTCAGTTTTTCGTTATTGTCATCAGCCAAGATAGCCATTTGTTTCAAGCGTTGCAAGGACATTTCTTCTTGATGAGTCAATTGATAGGACAATAAAGTTTGTGATGAAACTATATCTCGATAAAATGCGGCGATAGTATCGGGCATATTTTTTATGGCTTGCGAATAATAATAGCTTGCACTGTCTATTTCCTTCTTCTTATTGAATTGTTTTCCTATACGGTACATAGCACTTGAAACACTATATGGTGAAATAGGTGATATATGGGAAAACACAAGAGAATTCTTATAGCAAAAGATGGCTGGTTCCATCATAAACTGCTCCGAAAACATATCGCCAAGACGGTTGTAAGTATAAGTCATGAACTTAGCCTTATGCCCCACCAGTTCCTCCTCCCCGAAACGGCTTTCCATCATTTCCAAGGTCTTCAAGTATTCGGCGCAGGCGGGTACAAGGCTGTCACGCTCGTAATATCCCACACCATTAATATAATGAGCGCGGGCGTCCAAAAACGCGATATTTTGGGCGGACGAACGTCGTGCGTCCCTACGCGGTCGGGTCTGTAGGGACACACCGCGTGTGTCCGCACCATTCACCACCAACGAATCGAAATACGACACCGCTTGTTGCAATTCCGTTCGGTTGGTTTGAGCGTAATCGTTTTTGTACAACAATTCGGACAACAACAGGTTGGCGTAATGGCGGTCGTAGGCCGTGGCGGTAGAGACGTGGCATGCCGCGTCTCTACAACAGGTGTCGAACCAAGGCAACAGCCGCATCAACGCGCTGTCGGGATGGCGCCACATCAAGCTGTCAATGGCACAAAGTTCGAGGGACGGCCCTTCGGCAGGCTCAGGGATCTTGGTCGATGTGCAGGCGGACAAAACCAACATGAACCATCCTATGACAAAAAGTTTTGCTTTCATGCGTGCAAAAATAACAAAAAAAACGAACACGAATTCCCCGGGTTTTCACGGAATCAATTATCCCGTGTCCATCCGTGGAATCCGTGTTCCACAAAAAACACTTCAGTGTTCGGTTCTTTACACAATCCCCGTGAAGCCCATGAAGGCCAAGGCGAGGATGCCGGCGGTAATCAGGGCGATGGGGGTGCCCTTCATGCCCTTGGGAGGCTCCATCAGGTCGATGTGTTCACGGATGCCGGCGAAGATAATCAGTGCCATGGCGAAGCCGAGGGCGATGCCGACGGCATAGACGATGGACTCGCCGAGGCTCAGCATGTGAGCCACGCCGCCATAGTTGAATTCCTTGGTGACTACGGTCAACGACACGCCAAGGACAGCGCAGTTGGTCGTAATCAGCGGCAGGAACACGCCCAAGGCGGTGTACAATGCCGGGCTGATTTTCTTCAGGATAATCTCCACCATCTGCACCAAAGCAGCGATGATGAGGATGAAGGCGATGGTCTGTAAGAAGGTCAAATTCAAGGGTATCAGGATGTAGCGGTTCGTCAGCCAAGTCACCAAGGTGGCTAAGGTCAGCACGAAGATGACTGCTGCACTCATACCCACTGCAGTTGAGGTCTTCTTAGACGTGCCCAAGAAGGGGCAGATACCCAGGAACTGGGAGAAGATCACGTTGTTGACCAAAATGGTCGATAAGATAATGATGAGGTATTTCATGGCTTAGTGACTTTCTTTTTTGAATTTGTTGACGATAGCGATAACGAAGCCGAGGCAGATGAAAGCGCCGGGAGGCAGGATGAACACCAGGATGTTGGCCGTTTCGGGCAGGATGGTGAGGCCGAAGATGGAGCCGCTGCCGAGGAACTCACGGAGGCAGCCCAACAGCGTCAAAGCGAGGGTGAAGCCCAAGCCCATGCCAAGGCCGTCCAACAGCGACGGGAACACAGGGTTCTTCGAGGCAAAAGCCTCAGCGCGACCCAACACGATGCAGTTCACCACAATGAGGGGGATGAACAGACCGAGGGTCTCATAAATATCGGGCACGTAGGCCTGCATCAGCAGCTGCACCAAAGTCACGAACGAGGCGATGACCACGATGAAGCAGGGGATACGAACCTTGTCAGGGATGAAACCCTTCAAGAGTGAGATGAAGATGTTCGACAACACCAGCACGAAGGTGGTGGCCAAACCCATCGACATGCCGTTGATGGCACTGGTGGTCGTTGCCAAAGTCGGGCAGCAGCCCAACAGCAACACCAAGATGGGGTTCTCTTTGACGAGGCCTTTGGTAAAGGTTTGCAGATTGTTACTCATTGTCTTGTCCTCCTTCCATGGTTTCATTGTTCTCCTCGACGGGTGCTACATCTGCATCAGGCGTAACTTTCTCGGCGGGAGCGTTGTTCATGAATTGTGCCTTGTTGGCTTCAAAAGCCTTGTATGCCTTGTCCACCGCCTTCGAGAAAGCTCTCGAAGTGATGGTGGCTGCAGTGATGGCGTCGACATCGCCACCGTCTTTGGTGACGGTCAGCTTGTACGACGCAGGATTCTTGTCGATGAACTGGTCCTTGAACTTGCCGGTCATGTTGGCACCGAGGCCAGGGGTCTCGCTGTGCGACAACACCGAAGTACCTTTGATAGTGCCGTCGGCGAGGAAACCGACCATCATGTCGATCTTGCCGCCGAAGCCGCCTTCGTTAGTCTTCACAGCGGCACCTTGGAAGTTACCGTTGGCATCGTAGGCGAGGTTGCAGGGGAAGGTCATGTCGACACCTTCGTAGTTGTATTTCAGTGTGTCAGCCACGTAGGTAACATTTTCCAAAGGCAGCACGGCTTTGATGGCCGCTTCGTTCTTCTTCTGGTCGACCTCGGCGATGGCGTCTTTGGTCATGCCGTACACTAAGCCGAGCACGCCGCCCGACACCGCCGTGATGACGAGCAGGGCAACGACCATATTGATTAAAGTGGATGGTTTCTTGTTGTTAGCCATGACGATTACTTTTTAGAGGGTTTGACGACACCGAAAACTTGTGGTTTGAAGGCCTTGTTGATGAGTGGTGTGAGGGCGTTCATAATCAGGATGGCGAACGACACACCTTCGGGATAGGCACCCCACAAACGTATCACCACAGTGATGACACCGACACCGAAGCCAAATAGGAGTTTACCTCGGATGGTCATGGGTGAAGTCACCATGTCGGTAGCCATGAAGAAGGCACCGAGGATGAGACCGCCATACACTAAATGGTACTGTGGCGAGATGTACATCTCAGGATTGATGAGGTGGCAGATGCCCGTGAACACGTACACGGTGAGCAGAATAGACAGTGGCGTAAATACCTCAATGACTCTACGGCAGATAAGGTAGATGGCACCGAGTAACAGGGCTGCTGTACATACTTCACCGAAAGCACCACCACGGTTGCCAAGCACCATGTCAAGGAATTGGAGGTCACCGGCTTCGGCCAACGAACCAACGCCGGCTTCTTTCAAGAGACCGAGTGGGGTAGGACCCGTAACAGCATCGGCGAAGAAGCCTTTGTCAAATATGGGGGTGGCTTTCGGCCAGGTGGTCATGGCAGTCGGGAAAGACACAAGCATGAACACACGGCCTACCAAAGCCGGGTTGAAGGGGTTCTTGCCCAAGCCGCCGAAAGCCATCTTGCCGATGCCAATGGCAACCACGGCACCCACGATGACCATCCAAACAGGAAGGTTGGCGGGCACGTTGAAAGCGAGGAGCAGACCCGTCAGTGCGGCAGAGCCGTCGTTGATGGTCAAAGGCCCCTTGATGAGATATTTCTGAATGAGCCATTCGGTCAGCATGCAGGCACCCACCGAAACGATGGTCAGCCTCAAAGCATACCAGCCGAAATAGTAAACGGCCACAAGCAAGGCGGGAACCAGGGCGAGAAGCACACGATACATGATCTTCTTCGTGTTTTCCGTCGAATGCACATGCGGCGAACCGGATATTGTATATTTATTCATAATTTCAAATTTAAGATTTAAAATTTAAAATTCATTTCTGATTACGTGCACGGATGATGGCACCGGTCTTGGCCTTGCCGTAACGGATGTAGTCCAACAGCGGAATGTTGGCGGGACAGGTGAACTCGCAGGAGCCGCATTCGATGCAGTCCATGACATGGTTGGCCTCGGTCTCGTCGAAATTGTTCTGCTTGGCTAACTTGTGGAGCAGGAAAGGCTGCAAGCCCATGGGGCAGGCACCAGCGCAGCGACCGCAGCGGATACAGTTGGTCTGACGACGGTCTTGTGCCTCGTCTAAGGTCATCAGCAGGATGCCTGACGTGCCTTTGATGCAGGGGAAGTTGGTGACCGACACCGACTTACCCATCATGGGGCCACCGTTGATGACATCTGTGATGTTGTCGGGCAGACCGCCAGCAGCCTCGATGAGGAGATCGGCAGGCGTACCGAAGCGCACACGGAAGTTGCCAGGGTTCTTGACCGATTTGCCTGTGACGGTGACGATACGTTCAATCAAAGGCTTGTTCTTCTGCACGGCCTCGTATATGGCGTAGGTCGAAGCCACGTTGACCACGACGCAACCTGTCTCGATAGGCAACTTGCCCGAGGGCACCTCGCGTCCCGTAATGGCCTTGATGATTTGCTTTTCACCGCCTTGCGGGTATTTGGTCTTCAAAGGCTGCACTTCGATGCCAGCGTAAAGGTCGTGGTGCTCGTTGATGGTCTTCTCCAACAACTCAATGGCGGGCATCTTGTTTTCCTCGATGCCGATGATGCCTTTGTTGGTGTTGACTGCCTTCATCAGAATCTTCACGCCGATGAGGAACTCTTGCGTCTTCTCCAAAAGGAGGCGGTAGTCGCAAGTCAGGTATGGCTCGCACTCAGCGGCATTAATAATAATGTATTCGGCTTTCTTGCCTTCGGGAACCATCAGTTTGACGTGGGTGGGGAAGGTGGCACCGCCCATGCCGACGATGCCGCATTCTTTCACCTTGTCGATGATTTGTTTGGAGTCTAACTTGATGTCGGTAAGGAGCTCATCCGTCTGGATGACACCTTCTCCCCATTCGTCTTGGTCTTCACGGTCGATGAAGACGGCGGGCTTGTAGTAACCTGTGTGGTCCATGACGACATCCACTTTGGCAACGGTGCCAGTGGCAGGACTGTGGACGTTGGCAGAGACGAAACCTTTGGCCGTGCCGATGAGTTGGCCCGTCAGCACACGGTCGCCCTTTTTGACGATGCAATCAGCCGGTGCGCCGAGGCATTGTCCTAACGGAACAATAATTTGCTTAGGCATCGGAAAATCTTGTATGGGCTTGTCAGCCGAAAGTTTGTTCTCTTCCGGATGGACGCCGCCCCTTGGGAAAGTCTTTATCGGGTTCATGCTGTGACGGTGTTTTCAGGTTTGACTTCAGTTTTCACTTCCACAGGCTGTGCCTTAGGTTTAGGCTGAGGCTTCACTGCGGGTTCGGCACCTTGAAGGGCAGGCGTTTCTGGCTTAGCCATGGGGAAGTTGACAGCATGGATGCTGCCACGCGGACACACCTTGGCGCATTTGCCGCAAGCCTTGCACTTGGCCGGGTCAATGTAGGCTAAGTTGCCGCGCATCTCAATGGCTTCGAAGGGGCATTCCTTCAAGCACTTCTGGCAACCGATGCAGCCCACAGAGCAGTTCTTGACAACCAAGGCACCCTTGTCGGTGTTGGAGCAGCACACATAGACGCGACGGTCTTTCTTGCCACGAGGACGCACTTCGATGATGCCACGTGGGCAGGTTCTGGCGCAAACGCCGCAACCCACGCATTTGTCGGGGTTGACGACGGGCAGTCCAGTCTCCTTGTCGATGTGTAGCGCGTCGAAGTTACATTTCTTCACGCAGTCGCCCAATCCCAAGCAGCCTTTCGAGCAGCCGCCTTCGCCGGCATAGAGCGTGTTGGCGAAAGCGCAGATGTCGGCACCTTCGTAATGCACCTTGGAGGGTGAGTTCTGGCAGCTGCCGTTGCAGCGCACCACCGCGATTTTAGGCTCGAAGGCGGCGGCGGTCAGTCCGAGGACGGCGGCCACCTTGCCCATGTCGGTGCCAGGGCAGGCGAGGCCGTCGATGTTGCCTTTCTCGGCAGCTTGCTTCACGCAGGCTTCGGCCAAGGCTCGGCAACCCGCGAAGCCGCAACCACCGCAGTTGGCGCCGGGCAGACAGGCCTCCGCTTCGTCAATCAATGGGTTCTCTTCCACCTTGAACTTCTGTGCCACGAAGTACAGAATCACGGACAAAACGCCGCCCAAGATTCCGAGAACCATGAGGGAAATAAATAAGGTATTACTCATTAGATAGAATTTTGAGTTTGTTTTCGATTTTTAGAACCTGCAAAAATACGGATTCTCCTTTTTTTGGCAAAGGAAAAATTTAGGTTTTTTATTCCACGATGTATTCAAACTTCTGTCTGAGTTTTTCGCGCCGCAAGTAGAGTATAATATAATAAGGTATCAGCGCGACGATGCTGATGAGGGCGGAAAGGCCTTCGCTCAGTCCAAAGCCGAGGCAGACAAAAAGCACGGCCAACAACAGGATGATAGGAATGAGATACGCCAAAATGGCGGCCTTGTTGCCCTGCCCAATGGCCATTTTTACGTTGACTTTTTGGTTGAGTGAGAAGTCTTTGCCTTTGGGCCGCGGCACTATAAGGATTTTCTCGGGTTGCTCGCCCATGCCGCAAGCACTCTTAGCATGGCAGGCCGCGCAGGCACTCTGTGCCTGTATCTTGATTTCCAATTCGTCTTCGGCGATTTTTGTGACGATGCCCTCGTGGGAGATGGTTTCTGTGTTTTTCATGCCGCAAAATTACATTTTTTGTGAGTTTGTTGCAAGAAAACCACTATTTTTGCCAATTCTTTAGATTGAAAAATGCCGACAAAAGAGAAGAAAGACGGAAAACTGAATATCTGGCTGCAAGCCAAGATTCAAGTGGTGAAGGAGTGGTACAATCGCGATGACAACTTCCTGCGCGTGGTGCGTTTTCCAGGGACGAAGTTGCCGCTCATGGATGTGCTGATTAACTTTTTGAAGCTGTTCACCAAGGGTCGTACCGTTGACCGTGCCGCGGGTGTGGCCTTCAATTTCTTCTTGGCACTCTTTCCGCTGATTTTGTTTTTTTTCACGTTGCTTCCTTACATCCCGATACCGAACCTCTATGATCGTGTGATGTTGGCTCTTGACGACTTCCTTGTCCCCTCTGGAACAATGGATTATGTAAAGGAAACCATCGATGGCATCATGAACCAACCTCACGACGGTTTGCTCTCCCTCAGTATCGTTTTGTGCTTAGTGTTTGGTTCCAGTGGCGTTGTGGCGGTTTTCAATGGTTTTCGCAATGTCTATGCCGACTATCTCACTTCCAAGGATTTAGGCATGAAAGGTTGGGTCATCCAACGTCTGTTTGCCATCATCATGTTAATCATCATTGGGGCATTGCTGGTACTTTCGGTGCTGCTGATTTCATTGGGTGGCACGGCTTTGGGCTTTTTAGTCTCACATGACATCATCGAAGGCGGTTCGTTTACCTTCTTCTTGTTCAACGTGTTGCGATGGGTGATTGGTATCTTTGCCTTGTGTTTCGCCGTTTCGTTGTTGTATTATTTCGGCAATGTCAGGTTCAACGAGCATTACCGCAAGGAGCTTCGGGTTCCGCGAGCGAATGGCAAGAAATACCGCGAATTTGTCATTTTCAGTCCAGGTGCCATTATGGCCACTGCCTTGTTTGTGTTGAGCACTGTGGCCTTCAACACCTACATCTCCAACTTCTCTCGCTACAATGTGCTGTACGGCTCTATCGGTACCCTCATCATTCTCATGCTTTGGATTTGGATTATTGCCATTTTGGTGTTGGCAGGCAATGACTTGAATTCGGGTATTCGTCGTGGATATGACAAACTGAGTGATGCCGAGAATGAGATTCGTCAACGCGAAATCGTCATTGAGGACCTGAAGAAGCACATTCAGTCCTATCAGAATGCCAAGGAATATCGTGTGCAGCGCATAGAAGAATTGAAGAAAAGCATTGAGGAAAAGAACGCCTTGGTTCAGAATTTGGAGGAGCAGAACAAAGATTACGATTTGATTATCAAAGCTTACCAAAAGTTTGCCGAGCATGAACGTAAGCGTTCTGACGACCAATATAACTTGGACTTTGAGCTGAAGACGGAGATTGAAACGCAGGATAAACTATCCTAAACTGATGTCATGGGTATTGTAGCAAGACAGAGTATCAAGGGCACCATTGCTACCTATATTGGGGTGGCAGTGGGCATTATCACAACCTTTTTCATCCAGACGAAAGCCCTTCAGCCTGAGCAGATTGGCTTGATTGACATCTTGTTGCAATGCTCATTGTTGTTTGGTGGCTTGGCGCAATTGGGTACCACCTCGTCGGCCATGCGCTATTATCCTTTCTTCAAGGACGAGGAGCAACGTGACCACGGCTTCTTTGGCTGGACAGTATTGGTGCCGTTCATTGGATTTGCCTTCTTTTTGTTGGCGTTTTTCGCTTTCAAAGGGTCTATCGTGCATTTCTTTACGAAAGATTCCGAGGTCGGGACTGATTTGTTCGCCAAATATGTCAACTTCGTCATACCGCTGGCATTTTTCATGCTCTACATCTCTGTTTTTGAGACGAATAGCAACCTCTTATTGCGCATCGTACTGCCCAAATTCATCCGTGAGGTAGGATTGCGTGTGGGAACTTTGGCCATCTATTTGCTTTATTATTATAAGATTATTGACTTTGATGGTGTAATAGTATCATTCTGTGTACTATATGGTTTGGCCACTTTGGTCAATATCGTCTATTTGCTTTCATTGAAACGTGTCTCGTTCAAGATTGAATGGGACTACATCAAACCCGAGCTGAAACGCGATTTTCTGTTTTACACCTTATTTATGATAACTGCGGCCTTAGCGGGCAATGTAATTCCGATGTTGAGCAAGTTTTTTGTAGCGGGCGAGGCGGGTTTCCGCTTGGCTGGTGTGTTCACCATTGCTACCAACATCGCAGCGGTCGTCGAGATGCCTTACCGTTCCTTAGGTGCCATTTCTCGACCTCATATCTCTGAGGCCATGGCCAAACAGAATATAAAACAGGCTAATGTTTTGTGCAAAACTGTTGCTTTGCATCAGTTCATCGCGGGTACATTCGTCTTTTTCCTCATTTGGATCAATATTGATTTCATCTTCGATTTGTTACCCAATGGCGATATTTACCGTTTGGGCAAATGGGCGGTGTTGCTTCTCTCGCTGAGTCGGCTCCTCTTTTCCACTTTTAGTGTGGCTTCCACGGCACTCAGTTATTCGAAGTACTATTATTACTCGCTGATATTCACCATTTTGCTTGCCTCCACATCTATCATGCTGAACCAATGGCTTGTGCCAAAATGGGACATCAATGGCGGTGCTTTGGCCAATGTGATGTCGTATTTCATTTATTATATCCTGCTGTTGTCTTTCATCAGGTGGAAGATTGGAGTGAATCCAATCTCCGTGAAGATGTTTCCTGTGGCCACCATCGTACTGGTCATGTTCGGCCTTAATTGGCTGTGGAATCTTGTGTTGACTCCTCGGTTTGCAAGTCTTCTTGCCAACCCCATTTTCGGATTGGGCATCGATGCGGTATTGAAGTCAGTCGTTTTCCTTGTTTTGGGTATAGGGACACTCTACAAACTGAAGGTATCGTTTTCAGTCAATGACTTGATTGACAAAGGGCTGAAGATGGTTCGATGGAAATAACCTGGATTAACGCGTTACATTCAATTTGCGGATGACTCTGCCTTGCTCGGTCAGTATTTCAATGGTGTAAATTGATGAAGCTAAGTTGTTGAGGCTGATTTCCATCATGTCGCTATGGTCGCCTTCCTTTTCGATGAGGCATTGCCCAAGCAGGTCAAACAACCTGATGCTAATAATTCCTTCGGCTTCGATGAAGACTTTGTCGTGGGCGGGATTGGGGTAAACCTTCAAAGGAAGTATTGGGTTGTCGTCAATGTCGAAGAAGCCCGCATGAATGACGATTTGCTGTTCGGTGTATCCGCAGATGTTCCAAGCCCTGACTTTCAGGGTTGTTGTGCCTGGTGATGTGGTTAGCAAAGTGCAATGTGTTCCCGAGGTGTCCACAATCCAGTCTGGACCTTCACAAATCCATTCGTAATGCGTTGCAAATGGCACGGAATCAATATAATATCTATATTCGTTATGGACGAATTCGGTCGAAACAAAGATGTCTTGTAGACCCATGATTTCAGGAATCGGTTCAAGATGATGCCAAACAACGAGATTCATGCTGACCACAGAATCGCAGCCGATGCTTGTGACGAAAGACTGCTCATATTGTCCCGACTGCGTGTATTCGTGTCCGTTCCAAACAAAGCTTTCGCAAACGGTGGTATCCAAGGCAATGTCGTATGACTCCATCATATTAAGGTGTAAGGTGACAATGCTGTCGCAGCCGTTGGCAGCCGTAAAGGTTTGCTGATACTCGCCACTCTCCGAGTAGATTTGTCCATTCCAGTCGTATTCCCCACAACCCATATATGTAATTTGGTGTTCGACGTTGTGTTTGATGTAAAGGCTCAGGGTCACGGTGCTGTCGCAACCATACTGGTTGGTGAAGGTTTGCTCGTAGGCACCGCTTTCAGTGAGTGTCATGTCACCCCACTCGTAGGATTCGCAGGCATAAACAGGGTAGGGCACGAAGTAAACATCTGGCTGATGGATGGTCAGGTCAAGGGTGGCGATGCTATCGCAGCCCCATTGGTTGACCAAAGTGGCTTGGTAGATGCCTGATTCATTGTAGGTTTGGCCATTCCATTCGTAAAACTCACAACTTGACGCTGTGGCGTAACCCGTACTTGACGAATGCACTGAGATTTGTACGGAATTGCTGTAGGAAGTACCATCTTCATTAGTGGCCCACAGACGCAGATACCAGCCATCGAATGTCACATCCAAAATTTGTCCAGTATAGGCAATGGGGCTGGTGAATGTTACATCTTCAGCGATTTCCCATCCGTAACTGTTGGCGTTGACCAAGTTAGGCGTGACCAATTCTATTGGGCCTTCATCGCAGATAACAGGAGGTTCATAAAGGTGGCCTATGTTAGGCAATGGCGAGAATTCGAGGTTGCGGATGGGCCTGACGGCAAAAATGCCTCCGTAGTTGGGGGTAATATTGTTTTTTTGGCATAAGCCGATATAGGCATTCCACCCCCAAGCCTCTTCGGGGTACGGTGACCCGAAATGGACATACCAAGCTCCTTCAGTGTTTTCTTGGGTGCTCGACCAGTAGGGATGTAGTCCTAACTTTTCACCTATGGATGCTAAAGTTGATTCGTAAAAAATGGCATTGACATACAACATCTTCAGTTGTCCAGCAGCGGGCAAATACCATCCGTTCTCGATGTCAACCATACCAGCAGCATACTGTCCAGTATAGCCAGTAGATTGGTAATGATTACGGATTGCCAGAGTGTTGGCATATCCGGTCGTATCCGCGAATACAGTGGTCAGGTAATCGTTGTTTGTAATGACGGCATGATTAAGCCCTTCTATTTCATCAGTCAAACCCCACGGAACAGCTAATGCCGCATCATGCAAAGCCACCATCCAACCAGAGGAACCATCCTCGTTGAGATAGAACACCACTCCCTGACTGCCGTCGGGGTTGGTGATTACTTGTCCTAAGTGATATCCTTGCGCATTCAATCCTAATGCGGAGGAAAGGCAGAGCAATATGGTGATGATAGTTGTTTTTTTCATGGCTTTGAGAATTTAGAAGTTTCTGATGCTGCGAATTGACATGCCGATGCCTGACAATTCGACTCTTGATTTGGTGATGGCACCCATCGCACCGCTATAGCTACTATACAAGGCGCAGTCATTGTCGAACCCGTATACCGAGGAAGACCAGTAAATCCATTTGCCTTTCATCATCGTGCCTCCAATTATTTTGAGTGAATTGTTGACAATGGTGGCGTTGCCATATAAGATGTTCAGTTGGCCGAGTGCTGGCCAATACCAGCCGTGTTCATAATCGACCGCCCATGCGCCGGGGTATTTGTTGTGGTCGTATTGCGATGCGGCACGCAGGAACCCGGTATTGTCGTATCCGTCAAGGTCGTAAATGGCCTCGCGAATGGATTGCCATCCTGTTAGCCCCCATGGGAGTACGCATTCGTATGACCAGTATATTTGATTGGCTTGGATTTGTGGGTGGAGTACCCATCCATGTTGTCCCGTTTCGTCGACGTAGAACACCACACCGATGGCACCTCCTGTATAGTTTTGTGGGTGTACAATGGTGGTGTCGGTTCCTTGTACGCATAGAATGTCGCCGACGCGGACGAACTGGCCGAAGCTAAGCAGGGAGCTTAGGAAGAATGCTATAAGCAGTATGGTTTTTTTCATGGCGAGTAATTTTGTAGATTTTTCGCTGCAAAGGTAAGAATAATTTTTGGTTTTATCAAAAAAAGTGGAACGAAAAAAGCTGTAATGAAAAACGATATCAGCCCCTTGTTACAGCGGCTTCATAATTAATCTGTAAATATTACGTAGCGTTTCTTGATTAAGGGAAACAGGATTGTTCTTAAGCCTTGTGGGGTTTACGGAGAGGGTTAATGTTTCCAAATCATTATTGCAGTTTGTGGATTTTGGATGCTCCAGTCCCATGGTCGTAAGCATTGAGCGTATAAATAGAATGGCTTCTTGGACTGTGGTGTACCCAAGGACTTTTGCAATGCTTTTAAACACATTTGAAATATAATCTTTACCACGCAGGTCAACACATTTTTCAGTATGGGTTAACATATATTCCCAAATTTCAGGCAGGCAGATGGCAACGGCATGTCCGTGAGGTAATCCGAAAAGGGAAGTAATCTTATAGCTCATGGCATGAGGAGCTGTCGTCTGGGTGATGTTAATTGCACGGCCTCCATAGTTAGCAGCAAGCATAATCTGTGCGGCAGACTCGTCATTATTCTCAAAAATGTATTTTTTCCAATTAGTCACAATGAGTTCTATTGTTTTTTTGGAGAATTCCTTGCTCACATCAGTGCTATTGATGCTCCACCATGACTCAATGCCTTGGCATAAGGCATCCATCATGGTGCATTTCTTCTGATACAGCGGCAATGTTTTCAGAACTTTGGACTCCAAGATGGCTACATCGGGTATGATACTGTCGTGCGTCACACTTTGTTTTTTGCCATCATGGTAGATAACAGCATATCGAGTGGATTCAGAGCCTGTTCCAGCTGTAGTCGGGATGGCGATGAGTTTCACACAGGTATCCTTGTATTCCTGTTCCAGATAGAGTTTATCCCTCTCCATTTTACAATAGAGTTTGATGCACTTGGCTACGTCCAAACTGCTACCACCTCCTATGGCAAGAATGGTGTCACAATTGCTTTCTTGGAACAAGTCTACACCCTTGCACACATCTTCGTAAAGAGGGTTGGGTGTAAACTGGTCGAATGCGACGTATGGCACATCCATCCGCTCTATATCATTCTTGATACTGAGGAAAGGAAAACTGCTGTCGCACACAAGGAACACCTTGGTAGAGCCTTTGAGGGCTTCACCAAGGCTATCGATTCCTTTTAAGATTTTTTGCATGATTCGTTATTTGGATAAGAAGCTCATCAAAGCTTCTTTGTTCTGAATAGGTGTGGTAGTTGGTCTTCCCAAATCCTTACGGTTGCCTTTTTTCACCTTAACTTCCAACAAAGTCGGGCTTTCAAAACCATTTGTATTTCTCAGAATGGCTTCCAAATCAATCTTGTTGTCCACACTATATGCGGCTTTGTAACCTACAGCCTTGGCAATGGCCGGAAGGTCAATCTTCAAACCCACAGTGGGCTGACCACCCACGCTGTCGTGGGCTCCGTTATTGAACACCACGTGGACGTAGTGCTTCGGGGACTTGTTGCCCACAATGGCCATGCTGCCCATGTGCATAATGGTGGCACCATCGCCATCGAAGCACCACACGCGGCGCTCGGGTTGTGCCAAGGCAATGCCAAGGGCAATCTGAGAGGCATGACCCATGCTGCCAACAGTAAGGAAATCGCGTTCGTGACCTTGGTTCATAGCGGTACGGTATTCAAACAACTCGCGGCTGATCATACCGGTGGTTGAAACGATGCAATCCTTTTCGTCAAGAGCGGCAGCCACGGTTTGAATAGCCTCCTCGCGATTCAACCTGAGGTCATTTTTCTCCACGTTCTGGAGCTTGTACTCATCGAAGGTGTCCTTCTCAATCACCAAGGCAAACATATCCTTGTTTTGAAGAGCTTTCAAGGCTTTGGCAATCTGTTTCTCAGCCTTGTCCTCCTCCTTGGCAAGCACCTCATAGTTGATGCCCATCACGTTGAGCAGTCCGGTGGTCACCTTGCCTTGCTTTACATGCTGAGGCTCGTCGTGTACGCCCGGGCGGCCACGCCAGCCAATGAGCAGCAACACAGGGATGTTGTACACCTCCTGGTCAGTCAATGAGGCCAGAGGGTTGATGATGTTGCCCTCCCCGCTGTTCTGCATATATACGCAAGCAGGCTGACCTGTAGCCAGATAGTGACCGGCAGCCAAACCCACGGCAGCACCTTCGTTGGCGGCAATGATGTTGTGTGCGGAATCGAAGTGGTCGGTAATGTAGGCACACATGTTCTTCAGCAGAGAGTCAGGCACTCCTGCAAAGCAGTCGATGCCGTTCTCTCTCAGTTTCTCAATAAAAAACTCAGGTCTAATCATTTTTTTGTTCCCGGTATTAAGCTAAGTATTTCATTGACAGGCATGCAGTAATCATTACATGCTTCAAGACTGCGTTGGTGTGTCAAGATACTTTTGGCACAATTGACCATGGCAGGATATGCAGCGCGCAGTAAATGATTGGCATAAATCACAACGTTTATGCCCCACGAAGCCAATTCGTCTTCAGTAAATTGGTTGTATGTAGTCGGAACTGCTACGATTGGGGTATCTACGTTCTTCTCTCGAAAACGCAGACAAAACTCATTGATGTCTATTCCGTCTTTGTTTTTTGAATGAATCATGATGCCGTCGGCACCTGCAGACACGTATGCAAAGGCACGTTCGAGTGCATCTTCAACAGGTTTGCCTGCGATGAGACTTTCGATGCGGGCAATGATCATAAAGTCTTCTGTGATTTGGGCGTTTTTGCCAGCTTTAATCTTATTGCAGAAGTTTTCGATGCTGTCTTGCGTTTGTACGGCATCGGTGCCGAAAAGAGAATTCTGTTTCAGCCCTACTTTGTCTTCGATGATGACAGCTGATATACCAAGACGTTCCAGTGTGCGGACTGTAAATACAAAATGCTCTGCTTTACTGCCGGTGTCTCCATCGAAAATGACAGGTTTTGTGGTGACTTCCAGTGCATCATTCAAGTCGTGAAGGCGAGTGGTGACATCTACTGCTTCGATATCGGGTTTCCCTTTGCTGGTACTATCGGTGAGACTTGATGCCCACATGCCATCAAACTCCTGTTTTTTCCCATTGATTTCTACAAAAGTGTTCTCGATAATGAGTCCGGTCAGACCGTTGTGGCTTTCCAGGACACGGACAATCTTTTTGGCTCCGATAAGGCGGCGTAGCCTTTTCAGTCTAATTTCAGGGGTGGTGCCGATTTCTTTCAATCGTTGGTTCATGGCCGTGCTGCTGATGCCTTGAGTGTAGGGGATGTCAATGACTTGGCCTCCCCATTCAGCCATAGCCTCAATGATGCGTTGACGTGTTTTGGCTTGTACACCTTCTTTCCAATCATCACCGTGTACTACATAGTCGGGCTTAAGTTTGCGTAGGTTAGGCACATAATCTAGTGTGGTTTGAGGTACTACACAGTCAACACCTTTTATGTTGCTTACTATCTCGGCTCTTTGTTCATAAGTCAGGTAAGGCAGACGTTTATAGCTTGCAATGGCAGCATCAGTAAGAACTCCTACCGTGACACGTCCCAATTTGACGGCTTCGTGTATGATGTTCAAATGCCCTGGGTGAATCATGTCGGCACTCATGCCGACGTATACTGTTTTTTCAAGATTCATTTTTTTAATTCAATAAAACTCAACGTAAACATTATGTATTCTTCTCTTTTCCTTCGGAGGTATCTCCATATAGTCGCCATAAATACAGGTCAGATAGCAGTCGGGATTGGCAGGTCCGAGGAAAGTATGGCCTTCAAAAGAGATATCTTTCAATGGGAAGACCATGTCTTTAGTGTATGAGTTGCCGTAAAAGCTGAAATGCTTTTCGTATCCGAGCTTGTTTTTCTTGCCAAGATTCAAAATGCCCCATAGGCAATTCAATCCTAAGTTTATGAATGGGAAGGAGATGGCTGCCAAATGGTTTTTTAGCGTCACTTCCTGTTTATTATGCATAAAAAGGTCGATTTTTTTGTACCATCGCATGATGGTTTTTTGTAGGTGGGGCGAAACGTTGGGATATGGCAAAACCTCAAAAATATCAATAAATAGTCCTTTGTTGTATTCCTTTGAAAAATCCGTTCCGGGAGTGATGCAAAGGGAATTGTTATCTCTAATTTTATTAAATGAACAATAATAATTTGGGTCGGACGAGCGGTTTTGAAGGAACAGGTTCTTGGGGAGTTCCTTAGGAGCGATTTCAATAAAACGGCTGAGATCTTCTGTTGGCATGGCAATGTCAAGGTCGTCATCCCATGGAATAAAGCCCCCATGTCGTACAGCACCAAGCAAAGTCCCGCAATCAAGCCAATACTGGATATTGTGTCTCCGGCAAATCTTGTCAATCTCAATCAACATGTCAACCAATCGTAGTTGTACTTTGCGCAGCTTAGTGCCTTCTCCATTGTAATGTGAGAAATCTTCCATTCGAGTTTGTGATATTTTGTCGCAAAATTACAATTTTATCATGGATGTTCGCATAAAATCTTTATTTTTGCACAAAGATATGATGTGAACAATTGATGAAATCTTCAAAAGACTATAGAAATATTGCTGTTATTTTAGCAGGAGGAACTGGCAGCAGGATGGGAACTGCCATCCCGAAACAATACGTTGAAGTTGAAGGACAACCAGTGATTGCCTATTGTCTACAGACTTTGCTTCATCATGAAGAGATTGATATGGCGGTTATTGCTGTTGCTGAAGAATGGCAAGGTTTTGTGCAAAAATGTGTTGAAAAAATAAAGCCAAACATTCCCATCTTTTATTCTAAACCAGGAGTCCAACGACAAGGTTCTATCATCAACGCTTTGCGTGTTGCCAAAAAAAGCGGGGTAGAAGATAATGATATTGTAATCATCCACGATGCTGCTCGGCCACTACTTACACAAGAATTGGTTTCAACTTGCTTGAATTCATGTTTGGATGCGGATGCAGTTTTGCCGGTTGTTCCAGTAAAGGATACAACCTATCTAAGCAATGATGGCGTGCATATCGATTCCTTGATTGAACGCAAGACATTATGGAACGGACAGGCTCCAGAAGCATTCCGTTTTGGTCCGTATTACAAAGCAAATTTACAGTTAACCGAAGAAGAATTAAATCGTGTTACAGGTAGTACGGAAGTGGCTTATAAGGCTGGTCTGAAGTGCGTTCTTATCCCTGGAGACCCTAACAATTTTAAAATCACGACCAAGGAAGATCTGTCTCATTTCGAAACCATTGTAAAAAATGAAAGCATATAATCTTCACGCTGTTAATGATTTCAGATACGAAGAAGTGTCTATGCCTGAATGTGAGAGCGGTTGGGCTGTTGTTGAGGTGAAAGCAGCTGGAATATGTAGTTCTGATGTGCCACGTGTCTTTACCAAAGGAACTTATCATTTCCCAACCATACCTGGTCATGAGTTTGCAGGAATTGTTCATTCGGTGGCAGATTCAAAAAATGCTCATCTGATAGGAAAGCATGTTGGCGTGTTCCCTTTGATTCCTTGCCGCCAATGTCCCTCCTGCCAACGCAAGCAATACGAAATGTGCGAACATTACGATTATATTGGCTCTCGTCGAAATGGGGCTTTCGCTGAATATGTGGCTGTCCCGATTTGGAATCTGGTGGAAATACCTTCGGATATGCCATTTGAAATCGCAGCGATGCTTGAACCATTCTCTGTGGCTTTGCATGCCGTAAAGCTTGGTGATGTGAAAATGGGAGATAGTGTGGCCATCATCGGCACGGGTATGATTGGTGTTGCCGCGGGACAATGGGCCAAGAAGATGGGTGCAAAAGAAGTCGTTGTGATAGGGAGAAACGAGAATAAACGTCAAATTATTGAGAATTGTGGTCTGAAGTATTCTGTCGGGCTTCCAACTAATGAGGCTGATTCGTATGATTTTGTTTTGGAAGCTGTTGGCTCGTCTGAGGCTGTTGATACTGCAATCATTGCCACTCGACGTGGTGGACGCATGGTGCTCATGGGCAATCCTGTCAGCGATATAATATTGTCGCAGGTAACCTATTGGAAAATACTGCGTAAGCAATTGCGTGTGTCGGGTACTTGGAATTCTTCATACGATGGTGTCAATGCCTCTGATTGGACGGATTCGGTAAAGGCATTGGCAAACCACGAAATTGAAGCGAAAAGTCTTATTACCCATCACTTTATGCAAGATGAATTGATGGCAGGCCTTTTGCTGATGAAACTGCATAAGGAACCCTATTGTAAAATAATGACATTGTGGAACAGATAATCTAACAATCATGATAAAAGGAAAAATATCTGCATCGATGATGTGCTCCGATTTGGTGAATTTGAAGGAGACATTGAGAATATTTGAAGAGGAAGGCGTTGAGTATCTTCATGTTGATATGATGGACGGGACTTTCGTTCCTAATTTCGGCCTTGGAGTGGATTACATCAGGAGTCTTCGTGAGCTCACAAACATTCCTTTGGATTTGCACCTGATGATCAAAGACCCGGAATACAAATTCCAGTGGATAGGTATAAAGGATACAGATGTGGTGTCCATTCATTATGAAAGCACGTTTCAGGTGCAGCGGGCTTTAGACTATTTGCAACCATACGGCTGTAAGCGTTTTTTGGCCATTAATCCTGCCACACCGGTATATGTGCTTGAAGAGGTACTGGATTATATTGATGGCATCAATGTTCTGATGGTGAATCCGGGATTTGCGGGGCAAAAAATTGTTCCTTCAACAATCAAAAAAGTCGAAAAGGTTGTTGAACTTCTTCGTAAAGAAGGTCGTGAGAATATCGTTATTGAGGCTGACGGAAACATCACTCCACAACACGCTTTAATGCTAAGCCAAATGGGAGCCTCGATGTTTGTATGTGGATCATCGAGCATTTTTATTGGAGGTGTTAATGCATATAGACAAAATGTTAGATCTTTTAGAGAAGTTTTTAAAGGCATATAGGCAATAGTGAAATACAATAAAACAACAAAAATGAATATTCTTTTTATCAATCATAGTGACTGCTCTCCTGAAATCGCCGGAGGCGTTAACCGAGTCATCTACGCTATCACAAGAAGTTTCATAAAAGATTACGGCTATAATTGTTACATTGGCTATTTTAAGGATTTACGCGCTGGAAAAAAACCTGCTGAGTTTTCTGGAAGGATAAAACTTTCTTCTAACTTTAATGGAAATGAGTTCAGAACATTTCTTGTCCAGAATCATATCCAAATAGTGGAAGTGAACTTCTTGCAGAAAAAAAACCTATTCACGCTCCCTTTGATTTACAAAATAACCAAAGAAGTTGGGGCCAAGCTCATATACGAACTACATGAGTTTCCTGGATTTGAAGTAGAGGCTTATGGCACATTTGATAGGGTATTGTTTAGTATTCGAAACAAGGACAAGATTGGGGTAGAATTGTACAGATGGATGATAACCCTGTTTAGGCCAATACTCAGACCATTCGCCGATATCCTTATTCGCAAAAAATATAGGATGCCGTATGACAATTGCGATAAACTGGTTCTATTGTCACAATTCTATCAAGACACTTTTTGTAGAATCGCTGGAATTAGTAAATCCGAAGTGGTGAAAGATAATAGATTTGTGGCTATAGGCAACGGCTTGCCATTTGATGATATTATTTCTGACGAGGACATATTAAAGAAACAGAAAAACGTGGTTGTTGTCCAACGTATGGATGATTTTGGAAAAAGAGTATCTTTAATTTTGAAAATGTGGAGATTGGTTGAACATGATCCAAGATTAAACGATTGGACGTTGACAATAGTCGGGGATGGAGAGTCTTTAAATTATTACCGCTATCTCGACAAAAAACTGAAATTGCAAAGAGTCACTTTCACGGGACACCAATATCCCGTTGAGTATTATCGGAAAGCGTCTGTCTTTTTGATGGCTTCATCGATTGAAGGTTGGCCAATGGTGTTGATGGAAGCACTGCAAAATGCTCTTCCCTTGCTTGCGTTTGATTCGTTTGGAGCGTTACACGATATCATTCAAGATGAATATAATGGAAAACTACTTCCTAACAATAATATCGATGCCTTCTATCACTATCTTGCCGATCTGCTTCTTGATGATGCCAGAAGAGTTAAAATGGCTTATAATGCAAAAAAGAGCAGTGAGCAATTCAGACTCTGTGTATTTGTGGAAAAATGGGTGCAATTATTTGAGCAGATGATAGATGAGAATAAAATAAGGTAAATGGGTATTATTCACGATGAAAGTTTCAGTTATAACAGTAACATACGACGCTGAACAAACCTTGGCAAAGACTATGCTGAGCGTGTTGGGTCAGTCCTGCCATGATTTTGAATACCTGATTGTTGATGGCAACTCGTCCGATGGTACAACGGCCATTGTTCGGGATTTCGAAAGCCGTGTGTCGAAAGGGGAGTTTTTGATTGGTTCAGAACAGTTTCGTTGGATTTCTGAGCCTGATCGAGGGTTGTATGATGCCATGAATAAAGCCATAAACCTTGCCAAAGGGGATTTCGTTTGGTTTATTAATGCCGGCGACAAGATTTATTCGTCAGAAACTCTTCAGCATGTGGTGGATGCCATTGACCAGAATCCTAATGCTGATGTGGTGTATGGTCAGACGGTTATTATAGGACAGGACGACGAGGTGTTGGGTGAAAGGCATCGTATTGCACCAGCGAAGCTTAGCAAGAAAAGCCTTCTTGATGGTCTTGTAGTTTGCCACCAGTCGGTGATAGTGCGCCGTAGCATAGCACCGCAATATGACCTTCGATATAGGTTGACCGCTGATTATGACTGGATGTGCCGAGTGCTTGACATTTCTCGTAAAAACGTGTATATTGACGGTTACCTTTCAAGATTCCAAACAGCAGGTCTTTCGTCGCAACGCCGCAAGCAAAGCCTTAAGGAAAGGTTTGTGATTATGAGACGGCATTTCGGACTGCTTCCAACATTGTGGTCGCATTTGTGCATTCTCTTGAAATATCCTTTTGTTACGCGAAAACGCGTATATTAAGCCTTTTGCTTTTGCTTTAGCGCCAACGCGACTCCTAAGAGCATGATAATAATGCAAACAATGGAGGCTATGTTGCTAATTTTGCAGCCGAGTAGCCTTGCATAGGGCGTGTAAGTGAATTCGATGTCGTGGCTACCCGCGGGAACAGTCATGGCTCGCAGCAGATAGTTGGCTCTGAAGTGCTTGGCAGGTTTTCCGTCGATGGTGACATCCCAACCGCCTTTTTCGTAAAACACTTCTGAGAAGACCACGAGCTGCTCACGATTTGCATTATACTTGTATTGCAGCCTGTTAGGCTTACACAGCGTATTGACAATGGTAGCAGCGGAGTCGATGCCGAAAGTTTCTTGATCAATCCTGTCGCTGAATTTTTTGTCCACAAGGGCGACACGCTTTAGGTCAGTCGATTTGAGTGAAAGGATTTCTTCATCAGCGTTCTCAACCCATTGCACATGATCGGCAAACCAAGCATTTCCGTAACGGTAGGGATTCTCAATAGGTATGGTTTGGTTGTCTCTGCCTGCAAGGATGAAATATTTGGTGTTGAGCATGTTGAGTACTTTAAACTGTTCGGGATTGACCAACTCCATGGCTCCTTGTGCATTCACAATGGCAGAGTATCCTTGTCTTATCTCATCCTGTAGGTAAAAATCGATAATGTCTTGGTAACGGCGCAATTTGACTCCGCTATAGCCGCCAATCGACTTGTGATAATACGATGTTTGGGCGTCATTGAAGGTACTTGAGGCAAAATTGGCAACGCGGAAGTTAATGTCAGTGTCTTGCGAGATGATTTTGTTGGCTTGTGTGGCTTCAAGTCCGCTCTCCGCTTTTTTCTTGGTAACGAAGTCGTCATTGCTGAGATAACGTTTCGCGACGGGCCACATGTCGCCTGTGGTGATGGCACAAAGTATCACCACTGGAATCCATGACTTTTTGGTCACTCCTTTCAAATGGAGGGTGATGGTTCCGAATGCCAAAAGGATGAAGATGAGGGAGCGGATGGCATCTTTCGTGAGCATGGACTTACGGTAGTCGTGAAGTATATCCATGATCTTATTGATGCTGTTGCGGTCGAATCCAGCCGAAGCGAGTTGGCTTTGGAACTGGGCATCGTTGATGCTGGTGAAGGTGAAGACTGTGGCACCGAGAAGCAATACTAGTAAGCAGAGCCCGCCAGTGATGTATAGGCTGTAACGCAAGTGTTTCCATGCCTTTTTCTTGTCATAACCATCCGAGAAAATCTCTTTTAAGGCCATCAAGCCTAACATGGGCATAGCCACACCTGCAATGATAAGAGCCATAGAAGGTGCTCTGAATTTGTTGTATAAGGGCAGATGGTGGAAAGTCCATTCGTTGAACGGCATGAGGTTTTTACCCCATGCAAGCACTAACGAGATGATGACTGTTGCGATGAGAATCCACTTTTCGGGGCCTTTCACGGTAAAGAGGCCGAGAATGAAGAGCAGACACACTACGGCTCCGGCATAGACTGGTCCCGAAGTAAAGGGTTGCGCGCCCCAGTAAGTAGGCAGATAAGTGGAACCATATCCCGCTTGTCGCAATTGCTGTACGGTAGGGTCGTTTTTTTCGAGGATGGCATGTCCGCCTCCGTATACGTTTGGAACAAGTAGCGTAAAAGTCTCTGTTTTGCCATAGCTCCATGCGTATGCATAATCAATGTCCAAACCACTTTGTTTGGGAGTAGAGGAGGTATTGCTGAGACCCTCGTCAGGTTTGACGCTCAACTCTGATCCACCCCTGATGGTATCTTTGCTGAATACATAGTTGGCATAGAGATTGGCCATATTGGGACCCATCGCAAAAATGGCTGAAAGTATTAGGGTTCCACTGGCCAACCAGAAAGGTGTGAAAGACTTCTTGTCTTTGATGTATCTGATGAGATAGTGAATGAAGAAACCCAGAATAAAACAAACCACCATGAGGGCGGCATAATAGGTGATTTGCAGGTGGTTTTTTGCAATTTCGATACCCAAAAACACCATAGTGACCAAAAAGCCTGCGAAATAGTGTCTCCGATAGCACAGGATGATGCCTCCGAGCAAGGGGGCGATGAAAGCCATGGCATAGCCTTTTAGAACATGCCCCGCACCAATGATGATAAAGTTGTAGGAGCAGAAAGCGTATGCTATGGCACCAAGGAGCGACAGCCAGGCACTGCATCCAATACATAGCATGAATATGTAGAAACCAATGAGATAGCTGAACATCATGCCTGCAGTGTAGTAGTCAAAGCCGCCTGTGAACGCCCTGGAAATTTTATCGAATATATTGAAAGGTTGTTGAACATACATCGACTCGGTGGGCATTCCGCTGAACATGGCATTAGTCCAACCTGAGTACTCGCCGGTTTCATTATGGAAGTCGCGTACTTCTTGAGAGGCTCCTTTAAAGTTGACCACGTCGCCTTGAGTAATCGTTTTGTCGTCAAAGCAAACCGGACTGAAGTAAATCAAGGTGAAGAGATACATGATGGCAATGGCACCGATGTGTGGCAATGCCTTTAAGAGCATAGATTTCCAGTTGATGTTTTTCATAATGCAGTTGATGTTGTTTCGTATAAAAAGTTATAAATGTTATCAGAAGGGAGTTTGCCGTCAAACAGGTATTGCTTAAAGAAGGCTTCTCTTTGAGGTTGCATGGGGTCGTTGCCCGAGATGACGGTGTCGTTGATGAAATGCTTGATGTTTTCAAGCCCCTGAGCGTGGTAATGTTGGTCATAACATTTCCGACCAAAGGGATTCCAGTGGGATTCAACTTGTTGCTGGTCGCGGACGATGAAGAGCACTGGTTTTCGGGTGAAAAGATACTCTGCTGTAAAGGAGGCGCAATCGTGAATCATGGCATCGGAAGTCAGGAAAAGGTCAATGTAATAGCCCTCTTCAAGTTGTGTATTGGGCATGTCGACCCATTTCTGGTAATAGGCTTCTGTCTTTTCCTTGCCCCAAAGGTTGATGAGCTTGAATTTCAGTACAGGATGGGGTTTGAAGGCAAATTGTACTTGGTCACGGTATTTCTCGGCAATTTCCACCATCTGGTTGCACAAGGTCATAAAGTTGGAGAAATTGAACAGATAGTCGACAGTGTGGTGGGGAGCCCAAATGATTCTCTTCTTTGGCTTGTCCTGCGGTTTCCAAGGGTCACTGGGTTGGTACTGAGCATCAACCATCTGTTCACATCCCAAAGCACCTACAACGATGGCGTTATCGCCTTTGCATAGCGAATATTTCTCAGCAAATCCTTTCTGATAGGAGGTCTCGACAAGAAGTTTCCATAGCAAATTGTTGAAAGGTAGGTTGTAGTTGGTACGGAAAATGTCAATGCAACAAATACCGTATGGAGCGTGGAGAGTCAGTTTATCCTGAAAATGGTATAAATGGTATTTGGGAAGCGTGTCTTTGTAAGGCTTGGTGAAGAAAACGATGTCAGGATTCAGTGTCTTCTTGATGTCAATCCATTTCTTATGCTCGAAATCGTATGAACTAATAGGGTTGTATCCTTTTTCCTCGGCAAAGGCAAGCGTTTTTTTCATTACGTTGAAGCATTCCTCCATATCATAATTCAAATGGATGTTGTATGGCGAGACTACAATATAGGGATTGAATCGGTCTGATGCCTTGAGTTTTTGATAGAGATTGTCGTATTTCCAGATGGAGCTGCTTTGTAAGAAAAACACTACGGTGACAACATCTTTTTTGCGGATAGTTTCGATAGCTTTCTCCTGCAGCTTCCTGACCTTTTTCATCCTTCTTTTTTGAAACCAAGGTGATGCGGCGATGAAAAGGTCTCGGAAAATTATGGATTTGTATATTGTGTCAAGTAACATGCTGATTGATTCTTCTATTCAACTTCTTCAAATTCAGTATATTCTCCAAGGTTTGGGTCAATATGGGGATTCTGGGACTTTTTAGGCGTCTCTTGCATTTCATCTTCAACTTGTTGGCTCATTTGACGGTTGAGTTTACGAATCTTATGGCTGAATATCAGCTTGATAATCGTGCTGAAAGCGTAGAAGAACAAGACGATGACGAGTAATATTCTGAGAAGTCCCATGAATGTTTTATATTAAAAGGTGCTGCGAAATTACGGATTTTCCGCTTGCAAAGGTCGTTTTTTGCTCAAAATGTCTTTCCAAGCAGCTCCAAGAAACCCCAACCCGTAACCAAATAACTGGCAATAAGCTGCTGGAACAGAAAGTAATGCCACTTTCAAACTCTTGTTTTTCAGCAATGAATCGACAAAAACCATCAGGCAGTAGAGTAGGATAGGAGTGAACCAAAGCCAATGGCAGAAGATACCCAATAAAACCAACAACAAATTGCCGACCACAAACGCCGCTGGCAAAAGATGCACTAGTTTGAAAGTCTCGGGATACTTGTTCTTCAAGACCACACGCGCCTCGCCTGAATGTTTCACCTGACGGAAGAACGAGCTGAACTTGACGCGCCGTTTGTGGTAGACGAATGCTTCGGGGAAAAGGCGGCAACTGTAACCGCCTTTGAAGATTCTGGTACTCAAGTCAATGTCTTCGCCATAGCGCATGGGTGCAAAGCCGCCCAAGACCTCGTAAACGCTTTTCTTGATGCCCAAATTGAAGCTGCGGGGATAGAACTTGTCCATTTTTGCTTTGCCGCCACGGATGCCCCCTGTCGTGAAAAACGAAGTCATCGAATAATTGATGGCCTTTTGGATGGGTGTGAACGAAGGATGTGCGCGGTCGGGACCGCCAAAGGCATCGCAAGGCTCTCTGTCTAACTCCTCCTTGATGATTTCCAAGTAGTTTTCGGGTACAATGACGTCTGAATCCAAAATGATAAGGTACTCGCCTTGGCTGCGTTCTGCGCCGTAATTGCGCGAGGGTCCTGGGCCGGAGTTAGGCTTGAAGTAATAGTTGATAGGCAGCTGATTGGCGTATTTTTGACAAATCGTGTCGCACTTATCCGTCGAACCGTCTTCCACAACCACCACCTCAAAGTCCTTGAAGGTCTGATGGCATAAACTTTCTAATAGCTCATCGACTTCCTGAGGTCGGTTATAGACAGGTATGATAATCGAAAACAGCATTTTCATTATTTTTTGCAAAGATAGGGATTCTTTCCGTACTTTTGCGCTATCAAACGCGATTATCTCAAATGAAGAAACTGATTTCCCTTTTTACCAAGATTTTCCCCCGCCAGTGGCTCATCAAGTTGAGCTATCTGTTTAGCCTCTTAGTCCGTCCGTTTTATATCGGCAACAAGGTGGAATGCCCTGTCTGCGGCGGCCATTTCCGGAAGTTCTTGCCATACGGCTATGGTAAAGCTATGGATAACCGCTTGTGCCCCAAGTGCTTGTCTCTTGAAAGGCATCGTTTGTTGTGGCTTTATCTGAAAGAGAAGACGGATTTCTTCACCGCGCCATTGAAAGTGTTGCATTTTGCACCCGAACAACCCTTCCTGAAGCGTTTCCGCGCCTTGAAGAATCTCGATTACACCACCGCCGACCTTGATTCGCCCATTGCCGACTTGCATTTGGATGTTACCGCCATTGATCAGCCGAGTGACACATACGATGTGGTCATTTGCAACCATGTGTTGGAGCATGTCAACGATGCGAATAAGGCTTTTTCGGAAATCAAACGCATCTTGAAGCCTAGCGGCTGGGCGATTCTTTTGGTACCTATCAATCCTGATGTGGATACCTTTGAAGACCCGACTGTCACCGACCCGAAAGAACGTGAGCGTTTGTTTGGACAATACGACCATGTGCGCCAGTTCGGCCGCGATTATGCCGAGGTGCTGCGCAAGGCTGGATTTAAAGTGACGGAAGACAGGATTTATTACGAGATTTCAGAAGAACAGCGCGAACGGATGCATTTGGCGCGCAAAGGAGAGGAAATCATTTACCGTTGTTCATTGTCGTGAATTGCGTCTCGCAATTCACAAAAGCTATTAGTTTAAAGGCAAACTGCGGGACGCAGTTTGCAACAATGAAAACAACAAAAGGCGATTCCCCTATAGGGGTCGCCTTCGTTACCTTAAATGAGAAATATAACGGCTTCCGAAAATTAATATTCGTCAGAAACTGTAAGTTTTTTTCTGCCTTTGGCTCTTCTGCGGGCCAAAACCTTACGGCCGTTAGCCGTTGACATTCTCTCTCTGAAACCGTGTTTGTTTCTACGTTTTCTGTTCGAAGGTTGATAAGTGCGCTTCATCTCTCTATCTTATTTGTTTGTTATTTTTCGCTAAAATCCCTTTGAATCGGGCTGCAAAAGTACGAAGAATTTCCTTTGCTCCAACACTTTTCTTGAAAAAAATGAAAAAGGCGAAACCAAAATTGATTTCGCCTTTTTCAAAACATTGATTTTTAACTGCTTATGCAACGACTTCCTTTTCGGGGATGTTCCTCAGCGTCTCGACGAGGAAGTCCCAGAAGGGCTGTACGCTCTCGATGAGCAGTGCTTCGTCGGGTGAATGCGGGTGCACCAAGGTGGGACCGAAGCTCACCATATCCCAATGCGGATACTTCGAGCCAAGGATGCCGCATTCCAAACCTGCGTGGATGACCATCACCTTAGGCTCTTTGCCGAACTTCTCCAGATAGACCTTCTTCATCAAATTGAGGATGGTCGAGTTGATGTTGGGCTTCCAGCCGGGATAGTCGCCGGTGGAGTAGGCCTCGGCACCGTTGTCGGTGAGGTTCTTGCGAATCTGCTCAGCCAGTTTGTCTTTGGCAGCATCGACGAGGCTGCGGGTCAGCGAGGCGGTCGTGATCTTGCCGTTTTCCATCTTCCATGTAGCCAGGTTGCTCGAGGTCTCAGTGGTGCCTTCAAAGTCTTCCGACATAGCGATGACGCCATTGGGATAACGAGCGATGGCGCAGAACATGTTGTCTTGCGTCTTCACGTCGATGACCTGCTTGGGCATCTCGGCGGCTTCGCAGAGGATAGCCAACTCGGGTTCCGCTTCGGCAAATTCTTCCTTGCAGATGCCTTCATATTCAGCGGCAAATTGCTTGAACTCTTCTTCCTTGTTGGAAGGCACGACCACGATGGCTTCGGCTTCTCTTGGGATGGCATTGCGCAGGCTACCGCCGTCGATGGTGGCAAGGCGCAAACCGTATTTCTCGGCTGCCATCAGCAGCATGGCGTTCAACACTTTGTTGGCGTTGGCACGACCGAGGTTGATGTCCATGCCCGAGTGGCCACCTTTCAGACCCTTCACGAAGAGGCGGAAGGCTTTCATGCCAGCGGGAACAGCCTCAAAGGTAGGTGTCCAAGTGCCGATGTTGTCGACACCGCCAGCGCAACCCACATAGAGTTCGCCTTCGGTCTCTGAGTCCATGTTCATGAGGATGTCGCCTTGCAGCAGACCAGGTTTCAGCAGGTTGGCGCCCGTCATTCCGGTCTCTTCGTCGATGGTGAAGAGGGCCTCGATGGGACCATGTTGCAGGTCGGTAGCTTCGAGGACGGCCATGGCAGCGGCAGCGCCCAGACCGTCATCGGCGCCGAGGGTGGTGCCATTGGCCTTCACCCAACCGTCTTCGATGTGAGTCTCAATCGGGTCGTTCTCGAAATCGTGTACCTTGTCGGCATTCTTTTGCGGGACCATGTCCAAGTGGGCCTGCAGGATGACGCCCTTGCGGTTTTCCATGCCAGGGGTAGCGGGCTTGCGCATGATGACGTTGCCGCAGTCTTCAATAATGGTTTCCAAGCCATGCTCTTCGCCCCATTGCTTCATGAAAGCGATCACTTTGGCTTCTTTCTTCGAAGGGCGCGGAATCTGCGTTAAGCTGTAGAAATTGCTGAACACGCCTTTCGGTTCCAAATCTTTGATAGTCATGTTGTTGATTGTTTATTGTTTAACTGTTTAATTGTTGTTGCGTTCGCAGATGTTGTAATTGTCTACAGCGATTGTCAAACAATTAAACAATTCAACTGCCAACAATTCAACATCAAAATAGTCGGCTAAAATACGACTTTTTTCTTATTGTCAACCAAGGGGAGGAGGATTTTTTTGCCGATAAAAGGAAAAAAGCCACTGAAACAGCGGCTTTTCCCATAATGTCAAATGGCAGTTGGAATTGTCATTTACCTACTACCAATTGTTTTTTGTGAATGTTTCCTGCATTATCGGTGATTCTCAACAGATAAATGCCTTTAGATAGACTTTCGACAGCGGTTTCATTGCCTTCAAAAACCTTGACGAGTTGTCCTAGTTCGTTGTAGACTTGTGTCTTGCTAGCGGCGATACCTTTTATTATTACCATATCGGAGGCAGGGTTGGGGTAGATTTCGATGGGTTCCGACTGGGAATCCGAAACGCCTAGCATGTCAGTGATGTTGATAATGATTTCTTTTTTTGCATCATCAAGGGTGACGCGCAAGGTGTCTTGTCCGATTTCAAGCAGTTGGGCAAAGTTTTCGTAGAAATCGACCTTGCCTGTTGCGCTTTCCCAACTTAGACCGTAGAAGTCATTAAAGATTCGGAAGTCGTCACGAACGTTGTCGAAACAATCATATTCATCTTCTGAAATATAGCGTAAGCTGACTGGAGCAACGGCAACGAAACAAGTCGGACAATAATTCCCAACTTCGGGATATGGGTAGTTGTTTTCATAGAAAGTCCACCCGGAGCCAAGAAGGTCGACCATGTTAAAACCAATCATCTCGTGGGTGAAACGAGGCTCAGCCACGCCTTCCACGTCGTTGCCAGGTGCCATGCCTTTCTTGTCGGTCAGTTGACAGTCATAGTAGCAGTTGTTGGCATGGCTGGGTTGGCCTCCCTCGGTCCAAAGGTAACCGATGACGGCTCTTGTCGAAGGCCCGAAGACACCACCATAGTTCAGGAGATAGGCTGTGGTGTTCTCAGAGTCGTAGTTGGTGACAAAACCGACCACGCCACCTGAGTAAACACTTGAAGCATGGATGTTTCCTGCGTTGACGTTGTGGTTGATGGTGGCGTTGGCACTGTATCCGATAGTACCGCCTACCGAAGTGGTTCCGCTGACGTGACCTGTATTGATACAACCTGTAAGCGTGCCATAGAAATCACCGACAATGCCGCCAACGAAGTCCGCGTCGGAGTAGATGTTTCCGCTGTTGGTGCAATTATCGATTACACCCCAACTGGCGCCTGCAATACCGCCTGTGTAATAGAAAGTGGTGTTTACATCGCTGTAATTGTGGCAATTGTAGATTTCTGAGCCTTCACCAGCTGCGCCTACAAAAGCTCCAGTGTAAATCTCCCCGTTGATGTGGCTGTCCTTGATGCTGAGATTGCTGATGGAGGCATTGGCCCCAATGACGGAAAACAGACCTTGGTTGTCGTTGGTGGTGCTGTAATCGGTGGTGAGGTGGGTGATGGTGTGATTGCCGCCGTCGAAGTGGCCAAAGAAGATTTTCTGCCCGGGAATGGAAATGGGCGTCCAAGGCGTGTAGTTGCTGAGGTCAAGGTCTTTGTCCAACAGGAAGTATTGGTCGGCATAGCCAGGATTGCCATTGGGGAAGATGACGCCGCTGGCTTCGGTGCCACTGTTGACACGAGTCGCTATTTCGGCTAACTCCTCTGCCGAGGCGACAATGTAAGGGTCGTCAAATGTTCCCGTGCCACCGCTTCTGCCCGGTGTCGTGTTGACGTTTAGTTCGCCTGAAGGCCGTATGGCATTAAGGGTTGCCCCGATGTTGGGCGTATCATAATCGTATCCGATTCTGGGTAGCATCTGCGCAAATGATGCGAATCCACTCAGCGTGAGTGTGATGAGTAAAGCAAGGATTTTTTTCATGGCTGTAAGGTTTTTGCTGATTAGCAGTTAAGTTGATTACGCTTGCAATATTAGCGTATTTTTGTGAATTTGTTGGAAAGAGGATTGGATTTTTTCTCTGGACTTCCAAGAATGTTTATGTAAACCACAGATTTGTCCGTTTTTGTATTTCTGCAATACATTTTTGCCAAACTCTATCTTTGTTTCCCCAAATTGTTGTATTTTTGTCCGATAATAATAACGCGTTTCCCGCGTTTGAGAAAGAGAATTTACGTCTATGAAAAGATACCTCCTTATTATGATGTCGGCACTGTTCATTTTCATGAGCTCCGACCTTTACGCACAGAGAAGAAATCCAGCCAAAAACGCTGATCTGGCCTTTGGCCGCAAGCAGTACACCGAGGCTGCCGACCGTTACAAGAAAGCCTATCGCAAGGTGCGCCGCAACAAGGACGAGCGCAACCGCATCAGCTTCCAAATGGGTGAGTGCTACCGACTTATCGGCCTCACCAAACGTGCGGAACCTTACTACAAGCGTCTGCTGAAGACCGAATATCCTAACACCCATCCCGAGGTCTATCTCTATCTCGCCGAGACCTATAAGATTAACCAAAAGTTCAAGGAGGCCATCGAGATGTATGAGATATACGCCGAAAAGATGCCCGACGACCCGCGAGGGTCACTCGGCGCGGAGACCACTCGGATGATTGAGGAGTGGATGGAGAACCCGTCGAAATACAAACTCACCGAGTTGAAAAAGGTGAATTCATCGAAGGACTCCGACTATGGCGCGTGTTGGATCAACAACAACTACAACGAAATTATCTTCACCTCCAACCGTGATGCCGCTACAGGTAAGGAAAAAGACGGCATTACCGGGCAGGAGTTTGCGGATTTCTTCACCTCGAAGCAAGACCGTAAGGGCGATTGGAGCACCCCTGTTTTGGCCGATGAAGGCGAAAACATCAACACGGGGGCCAGCGAAGGCTCGCCCTTCATGAACTCGAAATACACGAAACTCTATTTCACCCGCTGTCAGAATGGAGCCCATCGCAAGAACGGCTGCCAAATCATGGTGGCAGGAAAGAGCGGGGGAGCGTTCTCTGAAGCGCGCCCTGTGGAGATTGCGGGTGTTGATACTTTGGATAT
This sequence comes from Bacteroidales bacterium, assembly GCA_016285355.1. The sequence goes on along the minus strand of JAEEQP010000038.1, from coordinate 602 downwards.
CGTCGGTCATCCCACCCTTACCAGTGATGAACTCATTATGTATTTCGCTGCTGAACGCAAAGGCGGTTTTGGTGGCAACGACATCTGGGTGGCCATGCGTGAGAATGCCACGGAGCCTTTCAAGCATCCTTTTAACTTAGGTGAAAGAATCAACACGGCGGGCAACGAGGTGTTTCCTTTCTTGAGATATGACACCGTGCTTTATTTCGCCTCCGATGGTCATGGTGGTATGGGTGGTTTGGACATCTTCGTCTCCTCCATGGACACGGCTGGCGAATGGGGTGAACCCCGTAACCTGAAATATCCTATCAACTCGACGGGCGATGACTTCGCCATCATGTTCCACCCCACTGACGAACGTGGCTTTATCTCTTCCAACCGTGGCAACAGCCGTGGCCTGGACAACATCTATTATTTTGAGGAGCCGCCCGTTTTGTTCACCTTCTCGGGAACGGTCAAGGATGCCAAGACCAAGCAGTTTGTGAGCAATGCCGCTGTGCGTTTGATTGGCAGCGATGGCTCCAATATCATGACGCGCACCAATGAAAAGGGCTATTTTAACTTCAGCGACAGCCAAATCAACAAGAACACGACTTACGACA
>JAEEQP010000037.1 GCA_016285355.1 Bacteroidales bacterium | reverse complement strand
GGTCGTGCTCTACCAACTGAGCGATTTCCGCAAGAGCGGAGCGGAAAACGAGACTCGAACTCGCGACCCCGACCTTGGCAAGGTCGTGCTCTACCAACTGAGCTATTTCCGCTTGTCTTCGGCAATCGGTATTCTTTCCTTTTCAAGAATTCCGCTTGCGAATTGCGCGGCAAAAATACAACTTTTTTCAATGCCGCAAACATTTTTGAGAAATTTTTTCTTTCTTTCTCTCTAACACATTGATTATTAGTCATCAATGATTCAACAATTTCTTAATCTCATTCAACTTCATCAAAGCCTCAACTGGCGTCAAGGTATCTATATTGGTATTGAGAATGTCTTCCTTGATTTGCAGCAGCAATGGGTCATCCAACTGGATGAAACTCAACTGCATGGCGTCGTCCTGTTTCTTAGCGGCTTTCTCCACATCTTCGCTGGTGTGGGATTTTTCAAGTACTGAAAGTAAGGCCGTGGCGCGTTCGATAACTTTACGTGGCATACCTGCCATTTCGGCTACATGGATACCAAAGCTATGCGCACTGCCACCACGTTTCAACTTGCGCAGGAAGACGACCTTGTTGCCGACTTCTTTCACCGACACATGGTAGTTCTTGATGCGGGCAAAAGAGTCCTCCATCTCATTCAACTCGTGGTAGTGCGTGGCAAACATCACCTTGGCGCGGCTCACAGGGTGGTCGTGCAAAAACTCAGTGATGGCCCAGGCAATGCTGATGCCGTCGTAAGTACTCGTACCGCGTCCGATTTCGTCGAGCAATACCAAACTTCTTGATGACACATTATTTAATATACTTGCGGTCTCGTTCATTTCCACCATGAAGGTCGATTCGCCCGAAGAGATGTTGTCGGATGCACCCACGCGAGTAAAAATCTTGTCCACCAAACCGATACGCGCCGAAGCCGCTGGCACGAAGCAACCCATCTGCGCCAGCAACACAATCAAAGCCGTTTGGCGCAGCAAAGCCGACTTACCTGACATGTTAGGACCCGTGATGATAATAATTTGCTGCTTGTCACGGTCGAGATAGACGTCGTTGGCAATATAACTCTCCCCTACTGGCATCATCTGCTCAATGACAGGGTGACGCCCCTCTTTAATGTCCAAAACGAAAGAGTCGTCAATGACAGGCTGCACATAGTTGTTTTTCAAGGAGATGTCAGCAAAGCTCACCAAACAGTCAATACGTGCCACGATGGAAGCGTCCACCTGAATGGGTTCCACAAACTCGGTCACGGCGGTAACCAACTCATTATAAACCCTTTGCTCGATGATACTGATTTTCTCCTCCGCACCAAGAATTTTTTGTTCGTATTCCTTCAGTTCCTCGGTAATGTAACGTTCAGCGTTGGTGAGGGTTTGCTTGCGAATCCATTCCTGCGGTACCTTATCTTTGTGGGAATTAGTCACTTCAAGATAATAGCCGAACACATTGTTATAGCCCACTTTCAATGAGCTGATACCTGTCAGTTCCATCTCGCGCCGCTGAATGCCCATCAGGTATTCTTTGCCCGAACGCGACAAGTTGCGCAATTCATCAAGTTCCGCATCCACGCCTTCGGCAATAAAGTTGCCTTTGGATAATAACGCTGGTGCATCAGGATTCAGGTCTTTCTTGATGCGCTCACGAATGGAGACGCAAGGATTGAACTGCTCAGCAAAACGTAGCAAAGCAGGATGTTGACTCTCTTCACAAGCAATTTTCAACACCTCAATCTGATCCAAGGCACGACCCACTTGCAATAACTCTCTCGGATTCACCCTCGACAATGACACCTTGGAAATCAAACGTTCCAAATCGCCGACTTGACGAACCGCATCCTGAAACTTTTGAATGGATTCACGATGTTCGACGAAATAGCGTACCACTTCATAACGCGCCTCTATCTGCTCCTTGTTCTTCAATGGCAGGCTCAACCAGCGACGCATCAATCGACCACCCATCGGGGACACCGTTTTATCAATAACATCAATCAAAGTTTTGGCATTTACATTGGTGGTATGCAAAAGCTCCAAATTGCGGATGGTGAACTTGTCCAACCAAACATATTGCCCTTGGTCAATGCGAGAGAGTGAAGTGATATGGTTGAGTTTATCATGTTGCGTTTCAATCAGATAATGGATAGCAGCTCCCGCCGCAACGATGCCTTTTGGGAAATCGTCGACACCGAAGCCTTTCAGAGAAACGGTATGAAAATGCTTGTTGAGAATTTCGTTGGCATAGTCGTCGGTGAAAACCCAGTCGTCGAAAACGGTCAAATAATATTTCGCACTAAATAAATCGATAAAGTCCTTACGTTTGTTGCGCTGCACCAACACCTCAGAAGGGTTAAAGCTCTGCAACAGCTTGTCTATGTATTCATTAGTGCCTTGCGTCAGGAGAAATTCGCCAGTCGATACATCCAAAAACGACACACCGGAAACCTCCTTTTCGAGATGCACGGAAGCCAAAAAGTTGTTCTCTTTTTGCTCCAGCACATTGTCATTATAAGTAACTCCAGGCGTAACCAACTCCACCACTCCACGTTTCACCAACTTTTTGGCCAATTTCGGGTCTTCAAGCTGCTCACACACTGCAACTTTCAATCCAGCACGTACCAATTTCGGCAGATAGGTATCCAAAGCATGATGCGGAAAACCAGCGAGTTCCACATCGGCAGAAGCACCATTGGAACGTTTGGTAAGCACAATGCCCAAAATCTTCGATGACTTCACCGCGTCCTCACCGTATGTCTCGTAAAAATCACCCACGCGGAACAGCAGCATCGCATCAGGATACTTTGCCTTGAACGAATAATACTGCTTCATCAATGGGGTTTCGGTCGCTTTGTCTGCCATAAAAACTCGAATTAAGGGGTACAAAATTAGCGTTTTGTTTGAAACAATCGGCGCGTTCATCCAAAAAAATACGCATTAATGACAGGACGACACCTTTTTTCATTTATTTTGCTGCAAAAAGAGAAAAACATGCGCAAACTCAGTATGGACGAGCTGAACCGCATCAGCAAAGAAGACTTTGAACAAGCAGAGAAGCTACCTATTATAATAGTGCTCGACAACATCCGCTCGTTGAGCAACGTGGGTGCCTTTTTTCGCACTGCCGACGCTTTCCGCATAGGAGCGTTGTTTTTGTGCGGCATTACGGCCTGTCCACCCCACCGCGAAATCCACAAGACCGCCTTAGGCGCAGATGAAACCGTGAAGTGGCGTTATTTTGAAACCACTGAAGCCGCCTGTCAGGAATTAAAAACCGAAGGCTATCGAATTTTTGCCGTCGAGCAGGTGGAAGGCAGTGTGCCCTTGCAGGATTTCAAGTTTGAACCGCATACTGCTTATATATTGGGTAACGAGGTTGAAGGTGTCAGCGAAGAAACTTTACCCTATTGCGAAGGTGCTATTGAGCTGCCTCAGGAAGGTACAAAACACTCCATTAATGTTTCCGTTTGTGCCGGAATTGTCATGTGGAAACTCTTTGAGCAGTTGCATTTGAAGCCAAAATAAGGCTCTTTTCTTTCCTTTTTTGCTGAAAACCACAAAAAAAGAGTTTTTTTTCCACTATTTTTGCATCAGCAAAAGAATTATTTCCTATTTTTGTTGGCTAAATGGAATAGAATAAATAGAAAAAAGATACAACAAATTAAAATCATTACAAACTTAACACAATTGCGTTATGAAGAAAAACTTGACTTTTTCGAAACTGCTGATGCTCGTCGTCATGGCAGTGCTTCCTTTGAGCATGATGGCTCAAGAAGGCAAAAAACATTCAAAACCTGCTGAAAAGTATTTGTACATTCAAGCTGATGGTGGTCTCTCCATCTACCACGGTGACTTGGCCAACTACACCGGCGGCTTTTGGGATGATTTCGACCACTTTATGTTGCTTCCCAAAAACATTAAAAACAACTGGAATGCCCACCTCGGCATCGGTTACCAAATGGGCAAGGTTGTCGGCTTGAACCTCAAGGGCGGTTATGGTCTTTATTCCGGCCACAAACACGAAGTTAAAAAGGGTGATTCCAATCTTCAGACTCTCGGTTTCATTGACGGTCCTGCAGGCATTTATTCCAACCTCGGCTTCGAAGGAACCAGCTGCATTGAAGGCAACCTGAACTTGACTTTCAATCTCTTCAACATGTTCAACTACAACCCGAGAAGAGTCATCAACCTGGTGCCTCATATCGGTGTCGGTGGTATCTATTACAAAGCGGCAGAAGTTAGCCAAATGGATGGCAGCGATAATCCCCAAACACCCGCTTTGAAGGATAAAATGGACAAAGGCAAATTTGCTTTGGATGTTCCTGTTGGTATGGAATTCACCTTCAACATTGCTCCGAAGTTTGATCTCTTCATCGACTACACTTACAACTTCACTAACACCGACAATCTCGACCAAGTGAAGAAGAAGAAGTATTCAACAACATCATCGGCTTTTATCGAAGAGAATCGTGTCATCAACAACATGGACATGTTCGGTCAGTTGAACCTCGGTCTGCGCGTCAAGTTCAACAATCCTTGTGACATCGAGAAGATGGCCCGCGAATCGAACAAAATCACCTATCGCGTGAATCCTGACCCGCTGGTTGAAGGCGAAGACGGTAACGTTTGCTTCGATGTCATCGTCACCATCCCCGGTGAATATTTCGAAAAGCAAGCTGTCATGAACCTGAAGCCTTATCTTGCCTACAACGGTGGCCAAATCGACATCGATCCTATCACCTTCGTTGGTGAAAAGGTTAAGGGCGAAGGTGACTTCCGCGTCAACTACAAGGAAGGTGGCGAGTTCACCAAGCACTACTGCATCCCTTATCAGCCCGAGATGGAAAACAGCGAGCTGAAGGCCGACCCGATGTTCTATGTCTACGAAGGCACAATTTATCCCACTCAGGATGAAATCGTGAAGAACGCCTATTTCACTCAGGGCAACACCGTGAAGCTGGCTGACGGCGTCGTCGTGAAGGACGAGTTCATTGACGAAGTTGTTTACGACACCCTCGACAAGGTTAAGGCTGTCAAGAAGCTTACCTACTTCTTCAACAAGGATTCACACGACATCACCAGAAGAAAGGCCCTCAACAAGGAAGCCGATGCCGCTTTCAACGAACTGATGAAGACTGAAACGGAATTCGAAATCAGAGCTTGGGCTTCACCTGAAGGCGAAGAAGACCACAACAACACACTGTCTGAGAACCGTAACAATGCCGCTAACGCCCAAATGATGAAGCTCGTCAAGAAGGCAAAGGCCGAAGGTATCCAAATCAACGGTAAGGGTTATGGTCCCGACTGGAACACTTTCGTTGAACTCGTTCAAGCCTCCAACCTGAAGGACAAGGATGCTATCATCAACAACATCAACAACTCCAGCAACAGAGAAAGAACCATCAAGGAAATGTGCGCCATCTATCCTCAACTCGAAAAGGATATTCTGCCGCAACTCCGTCGCGCTGAAATCTACGTGAACGAGCCTTACAAGGAAGTCGTCACCAGAAACATCAAAGTGAAAGTGGAAAAGAAGTAATCTGTTTCACCAAACAACAGAAAAGCCGCTCCAATCGGGCGGCTTTTTTTGTGTCCGTACCTGAAAAAAAAATCACAAGGAAATCCTATGTAAACCAATTTCGTAAGGTTGATCGATAGCGTCAATGATGCGCTGATAGTCCTTTTCGTTCGCCACAAAGTCGAGGCGGTTGGTGTCAATCAACAGAATACGCATGTTGCCCTGTTGCTGACGGAGAAAATCGAAATAACCCTGCTGGATGTTTTCCAAATAGGCATCGCTGATTTCCTGCTCATAGCTGCGTCCGCGCTTGCGGATGTTGGCCTGCAAACGCTCCACATCGGAGTAAAGGTACACCAACAACTCAGGTTTAGGCATGTCTGAAAAGATGATATTGAAAAATCGGGCAAATAGTTGGTATTCGTCATCCTGTAAGTTGTTCTTCGAGAAAATCAGCGACTTGGCCACATAATAGTCCGAGATGATGAAATCGTGGAAGAGGTCGAGGGCACCCAGTTTGTCCTTCAACTGCTGATAACGCAAGGCCAAAAAGGTCATTTCCAACTGGAAGGAATACTTCTCGGGCTCCTTGTAGAACTTGGGCAGGAACGGATTCTTGTCGCCCTCAAACTCCTCAAGGACAAGTTTTCCATTGAAATCGTTGGCGATGCGAGTGGACAAAGTGGTCTTGCCTGCCCCGATGGTTCCTTCTATGGCGATATAATTGTATTGCATACTCATTCGATTTTTCTGACTTCCGAAAAGTCGTGGCAACGCCTCAACAGCTCGGTTTGGGTGAAGTTAAACGCAGGATGCACCAACTGCGGCACCATTTCGCACAAAGGCAACAGGGCAAAACGGCGCTCGTGCAGTCGCGGATGCGGGATGGTGAGGCTGTCGGTCAGCACGATGCGGGAACCATAATAAAGGATGTCCAAATCCGCTGTCCGTGAGGTATAGCCTTCCGTTTCGGGATGGCGCACTCTTCCCAATTCAGCCTCAATGTCAAGCAGTTGCCGCATCATTTCCTCGGGTTCAAGCTCCGTCTCGACGATAATGAGTCGGTTCAAGAACCATTCCTTCGCCTCAAACCCCCATGGCTCCGACTCGTAGGCCGACGAAACCGCCTCAATATGACCACACCTATTATTAATTAATAGGCAAGCCTGCGCAAAGATTTGGTTTTTGTCGCCCATGTTCGACCCGAAGAGAACGTAACATTTTTCCATCGTCGAGATTTTCGGCAAAGGTAAGTTTTTTTTATGTACCTTTGCGGTCTAAACTAACAAAAACGTAACATCATGAAATTCGGTAAAGTTGTACTTGCTGCCTTCATCGGCACATTGATTGCATTGGTAATCAACTTCTTCATTAAGGTTGGAGTGGTTTCTTCCATGATTTCCAACCTGTCGAAAGACACAGAAACCTCAACGACCGTAAAGCCCAACTCCGTGCTTTACATGAAACTCGACTATCAAATCGCGGACCGTACCACCGAAGATCCTTTCAGCGGTATCGATTTCCAGTCGATGGAATCCAAAGATGCCACAGGTATGAATGACATCTTACGCAACATCGAACATGCCAAGACCGACCCGAACATCAAAGGTATCTACATGGAACTGAGTAGCATCCCGACTTCTACAGCCACCTTGCAGGAAATCCGTGACAAACTCATCGAATTCAAGGAATCAGGCAAGTTTATCGTCACATACGGTGAAAGCTACAGCCAATCCGCCTACTATATGGCCTCTATCGCCGACAAGATTATCCTCAATCCTGAAGGTGCCCTCGACCTGCACGGCATGGCCACGCAAATCACGTTCTACAAGCACTTGTTAGACAAACTCGACATCGAGATGCAGATTGTGCGCGGCCCCAACAACCGCTTCAAGAGTGCCGTGGAGCCTTATTTCTTAGACAAGATGAGCGAGGCCAACCGCGAACAGATGGACAAGCTTTTGGGCACCGTTTGGGGTCAAATCCTCGCCGGCATTAGCCAAAACCGCAACATCTCCGTGGAACAACTTAACGAGATTGCCGACAACTTGGAGACCCTGTTCAATGCCCAGAAAGCCAAAGAACTTGGTTTGGTTGACGCGCTCTACTACAAGGACCAAGTGCTTGACGAGCTGAAAGGTCTGACTGGCAGCAACAAGAGCATCAACGCCATTGGCAATGCCAATTACGCCAAATCCTATAAGGACAAGAACGCCAGCAAGAACGAAGTGGCCATCATCTATGCTTCGGGACAAATCTTCGACGGCAAGGGCGACGAGAACGAGGCCATCTATTCCGAAAACCTCTCCAAGACCATCCGTCAAGCCCGCGAGGACGAGAACGTGAAAGCCGTTGTGCTGCGCGTCAACTCACCTGGCGGCAGTGCCGTGGCTTCTGCCATCATCGGACGCGAGCTCGACCTCACCAAGGAAGTGAAACCTGTCATCGTCTCCATGGGCAACTATGCCGCTTCAGGCGGTTACTGGATTTCAGCCAATGCCAACTACATCTTCGCCGACCCCACTACCCTCACAGGTTCCATCGGTGTGTTCGGTACCTTCCCCAACATGCAAGGCTTCTTGAACGACAAGGTTGGCTTGACCTTTGACGTGGCCAAAACCAACAAAAACGCCGACTTCGGCAATATCACCCAACCGCTCACCGAGTTCCAGTATGGCAAATTGCAGGAAATGGTGGTCAAGACCTACGACGACTTCACCAAGCGTGTTGCCAATGGTCGTGGCCTGACTCAAACCTACGTTGACAGCATTGGTCAAGGCCGTGTGTGGGCTGGTGCTGATGCCATCAGTCTCGGCCTCGTTGACAAGCTGGGTGACATGGAAGATGCCATCGCCTATGCCGCTGAGAAAGCCAACTTGGGCAACGACTACAAAGTGACGGAATGGCCCAAGCAGAAGGACTATTTCACTCGTATCATGGAATCCATAAACGGTAACGGCTCCGACCAACTCGATGCCGCGATGAAACAGAGACTCGGTGCATATTACGACTACTTCAAAGGTTTGGACAACCTTCAGAAGAACACAGGTATCCAAGCGCGGTTGCCGTTTGATATGGTGATTGAATAAAATCCATCCTCATTTTACACTTATTTGTCCCTGAAAACACTTTTATATGCTTTCAGGGACAATTAGTATACTGCTTATTTATCCTAAAAGAATATTTTTTATCGTTTAGGGAAAAATAAGATGGTATTTATTTATCCGTGAAATGATATTTTTGTACCTTTGCGGACAAATAAAGTCATAAAACATGAGCAATATTATCGGAAGAAACACTGAAATTGAGGAACTTATGCAACTCTATCGCGGCAATAGGCCAGAGTTTGTCGCCGTTTATGGTCGCCGCAGAGTGGGGAAAACCTACCTCATCAAAGAATTGTTCAAGGACAAGATGGCCTTTTACCATACAGGGGTGTCGCCTTTTGACACAGAAAACACAAATATTCTGCAAGACCAACTAAAAAGCTTCCACAATTCACTCATTCGTTACGGATTAGAGCCTTCCGAACATCCCAAGAGTTGGATTGAGGCCTTTTTCATGCTCGAAAGGCTGCTGGAAAGCCTTAGTGGGAAAGAGCGCCAAGTGGTCTTCATCGACGAATTGCCGTGGATGGACACGCCACGGTCGGGGTTTCTCTCAGCATTCGAGCACTTTTGGAACGGATGGGGCTCGGGACGCGACAACCTGATGCTCATCGTGTGCGGCTCGGCCACCTCATGGATGGAAGACAACCTCATCAACAACCACGGCGGACTTTACGGACGCCTCACCTATGAAATCAAACTCTCGCCGTTTACACTGTGCGAATGTGAGGCTTATTTCAAGGCGATGGACTTGCGCCTGACACGCTACGACATCATCCAAGCCTATATGGCCGTCGGAGGTATACCTTACTATTTGGGATTTTTCCGCAAGGGATTGAGCCTCGGACAAAACCTCGACCTTCTGTTTTTCGCCCGCAATGCCAAGCTGAAAAACGAATTCGACAGACTATTTTCATCGTTGTTTTCGCGACCTGCCAACTATAAGAAAATCATCAACTTATTGGCAACCAAACACTGCGGATTTACACGCGACGAGATTGCCACCGCAACAGGCATACAGAAAGGCGGTGGCTTCTCCAAAATGCTGACTGCCCTCGAAGCAAGCGATTTCATCGTGCGTTATGTGCCTTTTGGCCGCTCAAAACGAGAGGAGCACTACAAGTTGGTGGACAATTTCTGCCTATTCCATGCCAAATTCTTGGCCAATGGCGAAATCACCGACCCCGAATTTTGGGAGAAAAACCAAAACGCGCAACGGCTTTCATCTTGGAAAGGTATTGCCTTTGAAGAAGTTTGCATGAAACACATCCAACAGATTAAGAATGCTTTAGGCATCGGAGGCATCACCTCAAAGGAATCGGCATGGAGTCTCAGAGGTGATGACGAGACCGAAGGCACGCAAATCGACCTCCTGATTGACCGTGCCGACCGCGTTGTGAACCTTTGTGAAATGAAATTCTATAAGGAAGAATTTACTATCGACAAGGGCTACGATAAAAAACTGCGCCACAGAACGCAAACACTCATTGATAACCTACCCAAAAATCGCAACGTACATCTCACATTAATAACGACTTACGGCCTGACCTACAATGAGTATTTCGGCCAGATTCAGATGTTGGTCACGATGGATGATTTGTTCAAGGAATCACGATAAAACCAAAGCGTCACTTTACCACCTGCCGAAAACCTGTCCAAATCAGCACCTTTCGCTCACATGAAGGGCAACGTTTGACAACGAAAAGCCGTGCTTTGGCTGGTTCGGGGTCTGTCATCGTTCCCTCTGGGAGGGTGAACAGCTTGATTTCGGTTTGGCAGCGGGGGCAAGGTTTAGAAATTAGTCTGTTTTTCATTCTTCGTTATCCTCCATCCATTCACGAGCTACTCGGACAATCTCCTCGCAATATTCCTGTATATAAAAATTGCCATATTGTGGGTGATAAGCATTGATATAAATCCGATTATCCGTGTAATAACATTTAAATCTTTTGCCATGTATTGTGATAAATTCAACGTCATCATAGTTAACATGCTCACCAAAAACCTCATTATTCTTGACCAATATATCATCCAACAAATTATTCACTCCAATTACCACAATATTTGGATTATACACTCTTACTTGTTCCTCTAATAACTCGGCATTTATTGTGGCATGGGCTTTTATATCATTATCACTTGACCTAGTACCTCCATATATTTTCTTAATCTCCATAATAGCAGAACAGCCTTTGAATACCGACCACGCTTCACTACTATTAATACTACCTGAAATCGCATTAAAATCATCTAAATCTTTCACCAACATATTAGCAATTGCAACCATCGGGCGATAGGTCCCATTACCATCTGTAGGGATCTTGGTATCTTTCCTGCGTTCAGCCCGAATATCAACAACACCTTCGTCCCCTCCCCAAGCTTCTTTCAGAACGAATAAAATCCTATACTTAGAAGCATACCATTTTTCATCTTCAATAATGCCGTCTAATACTATGGTTTTTCCAGGGTATTGCTTTCCTTTTAACTTTATTTTCTCATCAATCAATTCGATTTCATCTTTTGGCACCATCTGTTGTGCAAAGCCATAGATAGATGAGAATACCATCATTATGATGATTACCAACTTATATAATAATGTTTTCACAATACTTTAGAATTTAATCCATTCTACCTTTTCCTCATCTCCAACTTTTTCAACAAATGATATACCACACAAACGCAATTTTGTGTCTCCTTCCTTGATATAATCTGTTTCATATCTCAAACAGACTTTGCCATTGTAATATTCTCCATCATTATCACCCGAGTTAATAGAAAGATCCATTATGCAAATAGGCCCAGTATAACCTGGCCATGAATATCTCTCATTTACATAATCTCCAAAATAGAAAACAGATTCCACTTTTTCGACGCTATACTTCTTGTAAAACTTTCTATATTTATCCTCTCGGTTATTACTCTCTGTGTTGTAACGTCCGGAGCCTTTTTTCTTTTCAATCTTTGCCCCCTGATAATCTTTTATACCCGATTCCCACTTTTTTGAAGCGTCAAGATAATAATACTTTTTACCATCTATCATCACAATAGAAAAAAGATTTCCCTCACTACTATATAGATGATCAGGATGGTCCTTGAAATAATACATTTCATGAGCCATAGCCTCTGGGGAATCAAAATACTTATAGTCATCTTTCAACTTATGGGTAGCCTTTCTGACAGCGGCTTCCCAATCCGTTCTATCATCACTATCGTTATAAAAATCCCGTCTCACCAAATCCCAATCTTCTATATTGTAGTAAAATTTTCTGGGAGTATTGTCGCTTTGCCGATATTCAATCTCCGTAATATCATCATCTTCATAACGAATTGGCACAAGCTGGATGTTTTTCTGCAGCACTCTTCTAAGTGTATAGAAATCCACATTTTTATCGTTTCTCACAGCATAAAGGAAAGTGAGATAAGCGTTCACCCCGATGTTATCAGCCAGTGCCAATGCCCTAACGAAATAGTCTTTGACACCTTGGTCCTTCAACAAATACCAATATGCGGCCGAAGTCAAAATCATCTCATCAGATGCTGTCATCTTATTGTTAGACAAGCAATCGCTCATCAACCGATAGGATTCATTGAGTTTGCCCATTTCCATATAATTCAATGCACAAATTAGATAGACATTTCCATTGTTTTTAATGTTGAACATTACTTTCTGAATTAATGCCTCTTTTTGTTCATTTGACAAGCCTTTCTGATATTGCAACTGAAACAATGCTATCATTCCCACATTACCATCGTAACGATACAATTTGAACTTATCGGACATTCTTTCATACCGGTCGAAGGCCTTCCAAGCCTTCTGCAAATCGACAGCATACTTGACTGAATCCAAGCTATACAAATCCAAATAGGTGCAACCCAATTCGTACCAATATGGCGGGAAAAATTGATATACGGATTCTTTGTCCTGAAGTTGATTCTGTTTGATAACCAAATCTTTAAGCTCAAGAATATTGAGAAATTCATTAACATTATCTGGCGTCAGTCTCATACATTCCTTTATCCCAAATTTGCCAAAGGCTTCGGTCAAAACACCAAACGCAGTATTACGCAAACTTGTGACCGATTTCATTTCGTCTTTAGTTAATTCCCACAACTGATCATTAAGATCGGCAGCGGACTCTTCCTTCTTGGCATTATAATCCATAAGAGTACGAGCCGTGGTAAGAACAACATTAGAAATAATGGAAACTAAATTCACATTGAGTTGCACGGATGAAACGGCACCTAACAGAGCGTTCCTCGCTGCTGCATTGTCTCTTTTCTCTTTCTTTTTCAAGAAACGTTCTTTTTCTATTTCATTGATGACAAGCTTATTTAGTTCTGTTTGCAGTTGTTCTCTAAAAGTGGTCACAGATTCCATTTCGGGAACGCCTTCCCATGTCAACACATTGTTCAACTTAAATTGTTCTTCCTCATACGCAAATTTGTTCTTATTTCGTTCCACTCTAGTCAAAGTATAAATACACTCATTGAGCAACATTGCTGCTTTTTGTTGGTCAAAACCACTCATACTGAACTCATCAATAAAATCTCCAACTTCAATTTCTGTTTGAGACTGGGTAAGCGTATCGGCAATAACAGAATTGACCAGAGTGTCATTAGGCCTTTGGCCGAAAGCACTGCCTATAACACAAAATATTATCAATACAGAATAGAATGTCTTTTTCATTGCTCGATAATTTTGTTGTTTTTAACTCCAATCATTTGTTCAATTAAATTTTCAGCCTTGAACAAGGCAAAATAAGCATCTGTTATCCCTTTGATTATTATTTGTTCTTTTTCATCAGTATTTTCTCCTTGTTCTTTCCATTTATCACAAGCACAATTGTAAATCCCGGACTCATAATAACTAAGCCAGTTTTTTATCAAAGGCTTATTAAAAAATGGATAAATCGATGCCGTATCCATCACAATTTCGAAGGTTACCGTATGCAATCGATTAGTCATGTGTTCATCATTGTATTCCTCAATCTTGTCATTAATCCAAAACTCAAGGGTCTTGGGAGATATCTTCCCATGGGCAAATTGACTGTCAATGTTCTTAGCTCGATTTTTATCGCGACGGAACTCGTCCATGATTATTCCAATATTAGAATTCAAATAGCCTTGAACACCATCCATTATTTTAATAACGGCTTGTTCTTGTTCGGGATGTACTGAATATTTGGACAGGATTTCTTTGACATCAAAATCCGCATCAATATCCTTAACGATTTCAACACTACTGGAATCGTTGCTTGCATCTTTGTTCTCGTTTTCATCATGTCCGCAACCTGCTACAACAAAGAACAAAAACAACAATAATAGCAATTTGTTCAATTTATTCTTTTTCATATCATATTTGATTACGTTCATATCATACTTTTATCTCCGGGAACCAACCTTCATCTTTCGCTCTCGGATAATTCACTTTGATGAAGCGTTTAAGGTTTTCCTCAAAAACTCTCAATTCTTCAAGAGTATCGAAATAAATATGATTTTCCCAATTTTGATCTTTTTGAACTTGTTCGGTTTTTTCTGTAATCTCCTTAAACCAACCATTCGAAGAAAATGCAATCCAATAACGTTCTTTTCTAGGATTTTGCTTTTCGTTTTGATTCACATTGATGTTCTTATTACAATTTTCCATGGTTATTTATTAATTTTAAATTTTTCGGCATCCCCTATCACCCCAAGCAACCTCACAAAAAAGAGCGCGTCCCCTATTTCATCCCATCCCGTTCGGCAGGCTCTGGTAAACCTTAATCAGAGGATAAGCGAAAAGCAGTCCACGCCCTATTGGGTTGAACCGCATTTCCAAACTCACACTCTGATTCTTGAAATTTACCAGACTTTGCCGAATCAATGCCTCGTCGGAAAAACGATCTTCTCTATGTCTGCCGCCAAAGCGACACTGCAAATGTACAATTTTTTCGTTGTCGCAAGACATCCAGACAATTTTTTCGCAGACTGCTTGCATTTCTTCAATAAATCTGCCTCCATTGGTGGTCACCACGAGTACAACTATTGCCGTTGTAGGGTCTGGAGTCTGTGGTCACTTCAAGGCCGCATGTCGAGCAGCGGAATCCATGCTGTGTACCATATTCGCAAACCTTCATCCACATGTGATAACCTTGGGTGCAGCGACCCGAATTAGGCCCAGGTTTGTTCCACTCCGTGGCTTTCACCAATGCGCGACAAAACTTGCAATAGTACAAATAAACAGGGTCAGGACGCTTTTGAGGTTGGGATGGTGCTGGTTGAACTTGTTCAACAACATCTTGTTCCTCATACATAGTGCCGTTCTCATCCCACCAATCGCCCTGTTCACCACCTTCATAACCCAAAGCATAGTATTTCGGCTGGATTTCATTGAAAAACCGAAAAACCTGTTCGGTGGTCATCTTTTGTTTGTTAATCTCCTCGTCAAGTTCAAGAACCTTTTGCCAGTTGCCAGCCCTTCCAGCGACCAACAATTCGTCCATCATCTTGTCGGGGTCAGGAGTAGTCTTTTGTGCAGACTTGTCAGAACCTGGTCCACAAGAGGCCAATAGCAGCGCAAACATTGCCATCATCAGCATTTTAGATAGTTTCATCATTTTATTAGGTTTCAATTCAATTTGATTTAGCATCCGCAAAAATACAGAAAGTCCTCATTAGCCTCTATTTGGAAAATAAGGAGCCACTAAGTATTCTGAAATACAACATCTTGAAATCGTAACAAATCGTATGCAAACTACAATCCGAACAAATTGCGATAATACTGGATTGTAGCCGAATTGCTTTCAAGCAACTTGGCGATCTTTTTTGGATTGGCGTTTTTCGCTATGTTGTTGTCGGCAAACAGGCCTTCCAACTCGCTCCAAGAAAGTCCTGAAAGATGCAAGCTATGGAAAAGCACTTGACCTGCTTTCCTTGGGGTAGATTTTAAGCGTTTACCACTCCGGCAAATAAAACCCTTGTCCAACAATCTGCCAAGCAACTCCGCCAAACCACGCTCGCCCTTAGCGGTGTAAACCGTCACCGAGGAACGCCTGAAAACACTGTAAACCAATGCCTCCAACTCTCGCATCGTCATTTTTGACAACATGTAATCCGATGGGCGTAAAGACTGTCCATGCTGAAGGTTGCTATGGCGAAGATACAATGTTTTACCCTCACACACCAGCCCAACCCCTTCACAAGACACATTGCCAATTTCCAACAACAGCGCATCGCCTTTTTCAGTAATGCGGCACAAACCTTCATTCACAACAACATCTGGTAGCAATTTGTCGCAATTTTCCACTTTCACCAGAACCAAAATCCTCTTCAAGCCATCACCATTCAATGATTTAAGAAGTAATTTAAACGCATCATTTGTGTCGGAAAAGTAAACAACGGCTACATCAAATTCCTCAGGCGTACAAAACTTTCCCAGCCCAAACCATGACAATTCCTGTTGCGTATCTCCCAAACTAAAGGCTTGAGTCTCCATGAACTCCAACAAGAATGAAGAAGCCACACGACATCCTTTAGCCGATTCCTTTATTTCTGATTCAAAAGGACTTACATGCATGTAAAACCCCAAATCCTTCTGCAACAAGCCAATGAGATAAATAGCTAAACTTTCATCCCAAATACTACCACTCACCCATTCCACCATAGCGGATGTAATCTTCAATTCATCTTCGGGTACAAACTGGCGGAATCTTGCCTTTTGCAATGCGTTTAGCATTAGTCGGGCAGTTTCAGAATCGTTTAAATCCGCACCAAATTCATGCTGAAACGCCTTGAATAGGTTCTCGGGCGTGTCTTTTGCTTTCACCTTATATAAATAGCGGTTGATAGTCAAGGTCTCGGAACGGAAATCATCAAAATAGGTCAAACCTTTGATTTTGCCTTCGGCAATTTTTTTGTCCAGCAACATTTTCAAGGCTGCATTCCAAACCAAGAGCACTTCGGGTTGTAAAGTATCCAACAATTCCATGAAAGCTATCCAATCCTCATGCCGATAATCAGAACCATCACCCTTGTATTCAGGTACTTGTGACGAAGAACAGAAATATTGCAAGTAATTGGCGAAGGACACCTGTTCCCAAAACGACTCTTTCTCGGTCTCGGTGCAATCGTCCGATTTGCCCAACATCAATTTTGTAAAATAGGAATAGGTTGGATAGCGGTCGTACTCTTCCAAAAAGGCATCTATTTCAATTTGATTGCTTTGCGAAAGACGCAAGTCATGGCGATCGCCATACGCAGGACAAACTTCATCATAAAGTGCACAGTTTTTCTGATTGACGCAATCCTCATAAAAGCGGCAATACCTTAGTATGCAATGGTGCTTGACACCCAGCACAAGGGTTCGATAACCCTTAAGGCCTTCTTGATAATGCTGCCCTATGCGTGGTTGGAAGAACATTAATTACTATTTCTCATACTCCGCCAAAACCTCTTCCCGCTCCATCTGTTTCTCGCCCCAGTCGTCCATCAGGTTTTGGAGTTGCTCTTTCTTCTGGCCGTATGCCCAATACCAGTCGTTGTCGATTTTGATGTCAGGATGCTCGTCGGGATGAGCCATAATGTTGTCTTGCTCGGCTAATTCAGCTTCCAGTTTGCCGATGGCTTCCTCCAAGCGTTGGATTTCCTTGTCGACCTTGCGCAACTTAGCATCAATTTGCTTCTTGCGCTCGTAGTTGATTTTGTTCTGCGACTGCGGCACAACTTCCTGTACCTTGGTTTGTTTGGCGGCGATTTCCAACTCTTTCAAGTGATTGAGATTTTTCTGCTCCAAAAAGTCGTAGATGTCGCCAATGTATTCCTTGATGTTGGGTTTGCGGAACTCATAGACCTTGTTGGTCAGGCCTTGCAGGAAGTCACGGTCGTGGGAGACGATGATTAATGTGCCGTCATATTGGATTAAAGCGTTCTTCAAAATGTCCTTGGAAAGCATGTCCAGATGGTTCGTTGGCTCGTCGAGGACAAGCAAGTTAGTCGGGAAAAGGAGCATTTTGGCCAAAGAAAGACGTGCTTTCTCGCCACCTGAAAGGACTTTTACCTTCTTATCAATGTCATCACCTCGGAAGAGGAAAGAGCCTAACAAAGCCTTCACCTTCAAGCGCATATCACCCACAGCCACATCGTCCAAAGTCTCGAAAACGGTTTTGTTCATGTCGAGCATGTCCTGCTGGTTTTGGGCATAGTATCCAATCTTGACCTCGTGGCCGAGTTTCACCTCGCCCTCATAATCAAGCACACCACAGATGATTTTTGACAAGGTGGATTTGCCCTCGCCGTTACGACCGACAAAAGCAATCTTCTCCCCCCTCGGAATCAGCAGGTTGATGTCTTTGAGAATGACTTGGTCGCCGTAGGACTTGCCCACATGGTTCAACTCCAAAGTCACCTTGCCGGAATGTGGTGCAGGTGGGAACTTGAAGTGGATGGCCGTGCTGTCGATGTCGTCAATCACAATCTCATCCATTTTTTCGAGCAACTTCACGCGGCTTTGCACTTGCTTGGCTTTGGTGGCTTTGTAGCGGAAACGCTCAATGAACGCCTCAATGTTCTTGATTTCGCGCTGCTGGTTCTCGTAGGCCGAACGTTGCATATCAACACGCTCCTCGCGCAGGCTGACATAATCGGAATACGGCACCTTGTAATCGTAGATTTTACCGTTCGAGATTTCCACCGTGCGGATGGTGATGTTGTCCAAAAACGCACGGTCGTGCGAGACCATCAGGATGGCACCGTAATAGGCTTTCAAGAAGCCTTCCAACCATTGAATGGACTCGATGTCAAGGTGGTTAGTAGGCTCGTCGAGAAGGAGCAAGTTAGGCTTTTTCAACAGGATTTTAGCCAACTCCACGCGCATCTGCCAGCCGTTGCTGAACTCGCGCATGGGGCGCATCATGTCTTCGTGGCCAAAGCCCAAACCGACTAAAATACGTTCCGCTTCGCCCTCAATAGAGTTGCCGCCAAGCAAGGCCAAGCGGTCGTTCAAGTTGTTCAACTTGACAATCAGTTTCTCGTATTGCGGGCTCTCGTAATCGGTACGGTCAACCAGTTCCTGTTGCAAACGTTCCAAATCACGCTCCATTTGATGATACTCGTCAAAGGCGGTCATGGCTTCTTCCAAAACAGTTTTTGGGCTGTTTACATTTTTCTCCTGCGGCAAATAACCAATGGTAACACCCTGAGGGATAATGACATCGCCCTTTGATGGCTGTTCCAAACCACAAATAAGTTTCAGCAGGGTGGTCTTGCCCGCGCCGTTCTTACCCACCAAACCGATGCGGTCTTTCTCTCGAATCAAAAAGGATATATCAGTGAAGAGGTCTTCACCTGTGAAGTGCATGCTCAGGTTTTGGATTGAAATCATTGCTTACCGTTTTGAGCGGCAAAGGTAAGGCTTTTTATTGGTTTGGCGTGTTTTCGCATTGCAAATGCTGATATTCAGCAACGGTCAGATTCGGAAATCTGCCCGAACTGAGAAATATCAAAGAACGGTTTTCGTAAACTCACAGAGGTATATGAACAATTATATTTTGGGGTTGACAAGTAATAAAAGTGGCAGGGAAACAAAGGAGAGGAGAAAAAACCTCCTACTTTTTACTATGAGAGGTATCAATCAAAATGTCCATAAGACTCTGTTTTGTTGAAAAATGGTAACGCCGTGAAAGAATTTGTTATTTTTGCAGTTTAAACACATTAAATGGAAACAGAAATGACCTTTAACAACCTGAAAGAATATGTAAACCATAAAGTAAAATCAATAATCGACAGTTATCTTGAAAGCGAGAAGGGCTGGGTGTTTGTGTTGGTTGGATTATCAGACATTATTGATGCAAATAGTTTCAAGCATAATATTGATGATTATGACACATTTTTAGTAAACGGAAACAATGCTGTATATAATAAAGCTTGGTATAGAAGAATCTATGAGCATCTTGATGACGAAAGAGTGGATTTCCATATTATGTCATATCAACAATATACTTATTTGACCAGTTCTTTCCTTCAAAAGAACTTCTTCGGTGATAAGATTGTATTTCTTAAAGACAACATAAGGCAACTCTATTTGATGAATCTGCCAGAGTATATAGTGACAAGTGATGCCGAGGAAGAAAAACGACCTGATGCTTTACCATTATACCAAGCAGAACAATTACATTTGGACGAGGGTTTTTATTATACGCTTGTCGCACCATCGGAAGAGTCTGCAATAGTTGGTATATTTGAAGACGAGTTACCATTGGATTATATACAAAATGATGCTGACGAAGGGGCTCAATTGTTGGACATCACATCTGATAAATATACCCTGGACATCTTTGTAAACGATTGTTTTAGGAGAGGCGATTTGTCCAAAAAGGTCTTAATAAAGTATTTCCAAAAGCAACCCGACAATACGATTAACAATATGTCTCTAAAGAAACTCAATTATTTATTGAATTTGTTTGGAGGCGGAGTTATCCTTAAACGTGAAGCTACAGTTAAACCAGCTGAAATAAGGCAAGACACTTTGGATTTGCTAAAGAAATACTGGGGTGAAAATGCTAGTTTTAGGAACCTGACAGTGTATAGCAATCCCAATATTGGCAAAGAGACCGTTGAGATTTCTCAAGGAATGTTGGTGGAAACCATCATCGACGAATACGAAAACGCCAAAAAAGGAATAGAACCTAGAGACTTGTTCCTCACGGCACCAACTGGCGCAGGAAAGTCATTGCTGTTTCAGCTACCATCGTTTTACATTTCTCAGCATGGAGATGTGACAATAATAGTATCTCCGTTAATCGCCTTGATGAAAGACCAAGTTAAGGCCATCATAAGTGACAGGCATTTTGAAAAGGTTGCATATATCAATAGTGAGTTGAATATGCTTGAAAGAGACACGGTGATTGAAAATGTCAAGTCGGGAGCAATAGATGTTTTATATCTCTCACCAGAATTGTTGTTGTCATACGATTTGTCGTTTTTCATTGGGGAAAGGAACTTGGGACTGTTGGTCGTGGATGAAGCCCATCTTATTACTACTTGGGGCAGGGATTTTAGGGTGGACTATTGGTATTTAGGTAATTATATCAGAAAAAGCCGCAAGTACAGGGAAAGAAAGTTTCCGATGGTTGCAGTTACGGCAACCGCTGTATATGGTGGTGTTAATGACATGGTTTTCGATGGCATTGATAGTTTATATATGCAGAATCCCCATATTTATATCGGACAGGTAAAAAGAAACAATATTGAGTTTGTGATTAACAATCACAGTGTGGTAGAGAGGGGATACAATAGCATTAAGATACAACAGACAATAACTTTTATTAAAGAAGTTGTTGATAATGGGATAAAAACTATTGTATACGTTCCATTCATAAAACACATTGATGCCATTAACCGTGCAATGCCTGCGCAATTAAAAGATTATGTTGGAGCATATTATGGGTCTTTAGATCCTGATTTGAAGGAATATGCGTACAAAATGTTTAAGTCGGGAAAAAAGAATGTGATGTTATGTACGAAAGCCTTTGGAATGGGAGTCGACATTTCTGACATCCAAGTGGTTTACCATCATGCTCCTTCAGGTTTGCTACCCGATTATGTCCAAGAAATCGGCAGGGTAGCACGAAAGGAAGGCTTGCAAGGCTATGCCATGTTGGATTATTCACCACAAGATCAAAATTACAGCAAAATACTACACGGGATGTCATCTATTCGGCTTTGGCAACTGAAAGAGATGCTGAAGAAGATACACTCATTATATAATCAACATGGAAAGAAAAGAAACATGTTGGTCTCGGTGGATGATTTTGCATTTATTTTTGAAGGTACCATTGATTTGGACCAAAAGGTTTTAACATCTTTGATGATGTTGGAGAAGGACTATTTAGCCAAGCATAGATTTAATGTCCTTATTGCAAGGCCTCGGAAGTTGTTTTCTACAGTTTATGCAAAGGTATCACAAAAAGATTTGGAGCGGTTGGAGAGGAAGTATCCAAATATGCTTTTTGTTGCCAAAAGTATGGAGAACGGCAGGTCGGTCGTCGAATTGGATTTGGCAAAACTTTGGGAAAGACATTTCTCAGAAACCTCGTTTCCTATGCTGAAGAGGTCTTTCTATAGCGGAGAACTATTTGAAAAGGAAGGGATACCCCTTTCCCCTCAGGTCAAAATCTGTTATAATCTGTCTATGTCATTTAATGAGACGTATGCTAAATTGTCGAATTATTTTGAAATATTGAAGAGCGTTTTTGCCAAAATGAGTTATTCGTATTTTTCATTTGAGACTTTTGCGGATAAATTGGCCGAGGCTTTGCATGATGAAAAGAAGGCAAAAAAAATAGCCAAGTTTGTTTTGTCAACCTATTCCGAATCGGGGAGACAAGGGGGCAATGATGCCTTTTTACAATTAAGAAGGGTATGGGGGAGAGAAGTGTATTGTGCTAACAACACTCGCTATATTGAAAGCTTTGCACTACTATTACAGCGTTTTAATCGGTTGTTCGAGGCATCCAGGGAAAACCATGTTAACAAATACGTTACGAATAATGATTTAACCAAGATTAGCTATACAAGATTAGGCTATTTTGTTGAATTATTGGAACTTGGAACATACGAAATAAAAGGAGGTGAAAAACCTGTCGTTTTTATTCGTTTAAATGATCCAGATAGAATTGAAAAAGATGCAACAAATGTGAGATATGAGAACCAGTTGCTTCAAAAAACACTGCAAAAGTTTGATGTAAGCAACAAGATTTTTGACTATTTCTTTTGTAGACGGTTTTCCAATGATGAGAGATGGGATTTTATTGAAGACTTCTTTTTGGGCGCAGATAATGATGATTTGGAAAAGAATTATTTGGGAGAGGATGTGGCAAATGATGTGGATTTGTTGTACTATGTACAAACAATTCAACCATTAGAGCCAGAGAATAGCGATGAGCCTGACGATAATGATTGTATGAACCTATTTCATCCCAATTCTGAAATTTGGTATGACCGGAATTCAATGTTAACAATTGAGACAAATGAAGTGAAAAAGACTCTAAAAATAAGTGAATGGATTGAAAAAGATCCTGTTTTGTTAGACAAAGTTAAGACCGAATACCATTTAAAATTCAATAGCGATGTTTATAATACTTTGATTTCAAAAGTTCGTCAAAACCAAAGTTATTATACTGAAACGCGAGGACTAAATATTCAAATTGAATTTAAGGGTTACATGGGTTTGGTGCAAGCGAGTCTTCCGTATAAGGATAAACCTCTAGAGTTTTACAAGTGGTGGTGTAAAAACCAAAATAAAGTATATTTAACCCTTGTTGAAAAAATCCAATTGTTTATTAGAGTAAAAGAATTAAAGCCTGATACGCTGTTGAAAGAACATGAAAAAATGATTTCACGAGGAAACGATTGACACTACGGCGCAATAAATCACCGATGCATGATTTGCTACTTGTATCTATTGCAGTGGAGTAATGTATCTGTTCCAGCGGATTTGCAATCCGCTGGCTTTGAAACGAGGATTTGTAATCCCTTCCTTTGTTCCATTATTAGTTGGCATAAACCTTTCTTTTAAATGCTTATCGTGAAATGACGAAAGACCTAACCACCGATCCGTTTTGCGCCATCACTTTAATCCAGTACAAGCCATTCTCAAAGCCCGACAAATCGAGTTGCAACATGTCGCTATTGGCTTCTTTGTTGAGCAAGGTCTGCCCCAAGACATTGTAAACCATCACCTTTTGCATTCCCTCCAACGTAATGGTAACCAGACCGTTGGAAGGATTGGGATATAGCTCAAACTTGGATTCTTGGTTTTCATTGGTCGAAGTGATGTCTATGGACACATAATTAAGTTCGGGGTCATTCAGCGTGGTGGCAAAGTCTGATTCGCAAGTTTCGCCACTGTCGGCCAGATAAAACGCAGTCAAACGATAATAGGCGTATTCATCGGGATAATCGGCAAGATTGTCACGATATTCATAATACACTTGCCCTTCAACCGCCGGCACCGTCGCAATCTGTTGATACACATTATTATCATTGGAACGGTACAAGATATAATGCTGCAAAGTGTAGTCCTCTTCACGAAGAGCTATTTCACGATTGTGACGATTGGACAGATACGCCCGCAACATCCACGTATAGTGCATGTTGAAGGTATGCATGTCCGTCCAGGTCTCGCCATCCAACGACACCCAACGTCCGTCGGGATGGCCCATGTCCACACATGCCGCTGCCGGACGTGCCGCGCCTTGCTGTCCGACGACAATCCAAAGCGGCTCATTTTCAGGGATTTCGTATGCAGGAGAGATAGCCTCTTGGTGCCATGTATAGGCTCCTGTTAAAGTCATGTTTTGGGAGCGGACAAGGGTTCGGGGAGCCGTATCACCACCCACATACACCCACAGCTGATAAGTGCCAGCAGCCACATCATAAAGCGAGACTTTCTTCAACGAAGCACCCATGTACTCCGCCAACGTATCTGCCTCAAAACGGACCGCCCAAAAGATGCGAGGTTCGCCGTCACCGCCCAAGGAACCATTGAACACGCCGTTGTCATAATACAGCCATTGGTCAATCGGCTCGGGCCTTTCACCCCACGAAATCAAGGCACCAAAATCGGTATCATCTTCCTCGTAGACAGTGCCGTCGAGTTTCACAGGCGGGTCGCAATAGGCTGGAAAAGCCGCAACGATGCATTGCTCACACGACATGGAATAATAAGTGCCGTCAAGCGCACCGGCATACACCAAACGCAGGCAATACTCCACCTCGCCATGAAGCTGAACGGTTTCATCCACAAACGTATTTCCCTCGGTAAAGCCCAAAGATTCGCCATCTCGGAATAAGATTGCCCCAACAAAACTGCCTTCGGGATAGGTCCAGGAAAGCTGAAGTGCCTCCCCTTGCAACGTCCAATTCAGATTGGTGCAGCCTCCAAAATTGCTACATGAACGATACACCCACTTGCACGACCGCCATTCGCAAGTGTCTGATAAATAGACTGGTCGCACTTGTACCAAACAGGTATCACCCTCTGTAAGGCCGTTCACGTCAAATTGGAAAAACGCAGCCGTTGTGGTTGTCACAGGAACACTGTCCAACATGATTTCAAAATACTGCAAATCGCGGTTTCTTGTCTCGCCCAAAGTCCAGATCGCCCAACCTGTATAAGAAACATACAGACTGTCAATGCCATTCGTTGCCTCCATCAACTCAATTTCGACTTGCGTCGGCTCAAAAACGGAAATTGCTGAATCCGAAACATAATCCTCAAAACCAGCGAGATGAACGTGCATCTCGTATTCATCACGATAGACCGAAGGCAACAAACAGTGACCGTTGGCATCCAATGTAGCTTGATACGTCTGGCCTGACGCATCAACTGATGAAAGCGTCACTAAAGCCTCCGCCGCCGACAATCCCACATTGGTTGTGGCTTGAATTTCCAACGTTGTAGTCATATCCTTGTCCAAATAGGCCGACCAAATCGTGTCGGAAGCAGCCCTGTTGCCTTCGTAATAACAGCTCACGCCCCAGTGGTATTGACCCCATGGCAGGCTGCTCCAATTCATCTCCATAAACACGGTATCGGTGAGCTGTGAAGCCAGCAACACCGGCGCATCATCGAAACGCTGGCGGAAGAGGTCGAAATGCCGAAAAGACCTGTCGCCTTTCGTCCCTTCTTCAACATAGAAATGGATGTCATCGACATAGAAGCAATCATCTCCATCGTCATTGACCCCGTCTTTAATGTAAGCCCAACGAAACACATGCTCGCCTTCAGTGATGGCAAAACGATGTTCGGCCCAATCGGCCTCGCCCGAAAGTTCCATCATCTGCACTCCATCGATGTAGAAATAGCCTCTGTCCCAGTTGTTTTCTGATGAAATCTTACAATAAAAGCGCATCTCACCCATCCAAGGCACATAGACCGGAACCTCAATTTCAGAATGGCCTTCGGATTGGCTTTCACAAGTCGATTTCATGCAATAATTGCCCTCGTAAGCGTGAAGGGTATCTATGGCCCATGGATAATCGCTAAGGTTGTTGTTCCAAGGGAAACGGCTGAAATCGCCCGCCTCGAAATCCTCTAACAGCTGTGGGTCGTGCATCGACCATGTGAGTCGCACAAAATCGTTCATAAACTGTCTGGCCGCCACATAGCGCACTGGATAAGTCACTTCATGCAAAACAAAGTCAATGTTCGTCAAAGCCTGTCCCTCAACGATATGCAGAGAATCCTGCAAATAAGCCGTTTCATAACCATCGGCAGAAGCCCATACGCAATACGAGCCCGCAGCCAAACTGTCATGATAACAGCCCAAAGTATCCGTAACCAATTGTAAAACAATTGTATCGCTCATTTCGGTGATACCCGAAAAGGTCACCACGGCACCTTCAATGGGAGTGATGGAGTCTTGCTCATACACCGTTCCGTTTACAGCCATCTGAGCCCAAACCTCCCGACCCGATAACATAAAGACCAAAATCGCCAGAATTGTAGCTAACCTTCTCATTTCCATTCCCTTTCTCAACGTTTTACAAATTTGGCCTTCCTGTATTCTGAATCTCCTTTCACCGACATGAAATAAATACCTGTAGGCAAATCAGCAAGTGAAACCGAGCACTCGCCCAACAAATTAGAGCACATTTGCATTTCGGGCAATACCATCATACCCAAGCTGTTTTGAACCACAACCTTATACTCTGTATTCGCTTTCAATCCGCTGATGACAATGCTTTCCTCGGCAGGATTCGGATAAACGCGTAATGTGGTCAGGTCAATTACTGCATTCTTATAGTTCATACTCACCCTTCCCTCTTGATTGACAAAGAGATGCAAATCACCAACAGAAGGTTGCTCTGGCGAAAGCGTGATTTCCTCGCACATCCCACGACCATAGCGTGGCAAGTCAGCCATCACCTGATACGTGCCGAACGGCAGATCATTAAAGCTGAATTTTCCAGTACAGTCGGTGAGTGCGAAACCCAAAATCCGCTGCTTGGTGGCACTGAGCAACAGCACACCCACATTCGACAAACCATCCGTACAATACGTGGTCTCGGCACCTTCGCCCAACCAAGGCTGACAATAGAAGTCACGGGCTTTGAAAGGCTCTTCTGGATAGTCAAAAACGCCGCTGATACGGCCTTCGCCAATCGCAAAACCTTGCAGTATCGGTGGCATCACAATATCCACATCATAGACATTGCCGTCCACCTCAATCATGTTCGACTCGCTCCATTGCAAGTCACCAAGATAGTAGCAAGCTCCCACATCGACATCCAAAGTGTCAGGGAAAGCATAGAGGATATAGGTATCGGGCAACAAGGCTTCAAACCTGAAGGCTCCTTCCTCATCGGACACAGTACGATAAAATCCGGAGCCAAAAGGAGGGTCATCGCCCAAAGAAACGGCAAGCACGCTGGTATTGGGACGCAATGCCCCCTCCATCCAAGTCTTTCCTTCGAGGGAATAATCCTTAAACAAATCAAAACGGATCACATCGGAAGCGTAGCCGCAGAACGACCAAGCCTCAAGCACTAACTCCACAAAGCCTTGTTCCTTATCCAAAGTGCCTGGATAATAGACCGTTTGCAAGGCCAAGGAATCCTCAAAGCGGCCGTCGCCCGACGAATGCCAACGGAGCGAATCGTAGTTGGAAGCATCCGCCTGGTCGAGGTGGATAGGGCGGTTCATGCCACTGAAGCCATCCTCGCCAGCATATACACTCAGTGCCTTATACAAGTCAAGATGCATGGCATCCGTCTTGGTGATGCCATTGCTAATCACGCGCAAAGTCAAAGTTACCTCGCCTGTGTCGTAATCGGCCTCTGAAGGATAGTAAACCGGACTCAAAGAAAGAGAGTCGGAGAAAGCACCTGTACCGGAAGTGCGCCAAACGTAACTGCTGTATTGGTATGGAATGTTGGACTTGGTGATGGAATAGCCTGACTGTGAAGCACAAAGACTTCCATCTGGACCAGCATACGGATAATAGGTGGCAAAAGCGTAGGCACTTTGACCTGTAGAGGCATACACATCAGGATTATAGGCACGGTCACAGGCCACAACGGCAACATTTTCAGTCTGTTGTGGTGTCAGCAAATAGGAATTTTCCACAATTCCGTCAATGCGGTGGGCGAACTTGTAGTAATTGAAATTGCCATAAAACAGCACATAATGGTCGACATCCTGCTCCATGTTCTCATCCCAGGAAATCAGCCACTTATTGTTCACAAACTGTTTTTTCACTTGGAACGGCGGCGAGATGGGGGCCGTGGTGTCGCACTCCGACAGTCGAGGCTCATACACAATCTCACCCAAGGCAGGCGAGTCGTGACTATCAAGAATCACGGATTCAATATCGGTGGTAGACTCGACATCCCAAAAGTTGCCGCGCATATCAATATCTTCCGTCGAGACATTGGCAAAAAGCGTCGTGTTTTTCTTGTAGTGCAGGAAGTTATTGCCATTCATGCGTGACTTTTCCGAAGGGAAACTCACAATCCGTTTCTTGGCCTCGCTGATAGTATTGCGGGTGAACACGGCGGAACCGGCAGATTGCAAGTTGGTCAGCACTAATTCATTCTCAAAGAAGGTGTTTTGTTCAAAAACGAGATGGCACACGCGCATCATCCTGACAGCTTCATCGTTGCTCCAAAACACATTGTTCCGAATGACAAGCGTGTCCGTCGCTGCCTTGATGCCGTAGGACGAATAGCCTGAGCCGCCTTCGGGCAAGTCGGATGAAATGAGGTTGTCTTCGATGTAATTCGTGGCTTCCTTGTCGGAGATGCCGCCCACGGTCTCAAAACTGATGGCAGTGGCAGCCCCTTGGAAACAGTTGCCGGAGACATGATTGCGGTTGCACTTGAAGCCATAGCCGACATTGGAAATCTCGATGTTAATCTGACCTTGGTCGAAAATGTTGTGCGAAAAGACATTATCCTCACTGTCGTTGGCTCGGGCTTTCAACTCGATCCCCGAGACGCATTGATAGAAGAAACAACTGTCA
Source organism: Bacteroidales bacterium (assembly GCA_016285355.1). The sequence goes on along the minus strand of JAEEQP010000037.1, from coordinate 8,522 downwards.
ACCAAAAAGTTACTACAATCAATCAATTCGATGCCTTTGCCTCCATAATAGTTGCTGAACGTGCAATGATTGACGACCACATGGCCGCTGGTGGAGGCATTCACCGCCGTCAGGGCACCCACCAAATTGACGTATGAAAGCCGCAACGAATCCGCTTCATCGACATTTTTCAACTGCACACCTGCCCAGTCGTGAGAAAACTCGTAACAAAGCAGGTAAATCGAGTCGTCGCGCTGTCCGTCGAGCAAAAGCCTTCCGCCATCTACGCGCAGGTAAGCCGACTGCCCGAAATACAACTTCGTGCCAGACTCCACGCGAAGGTCGCCACCCTCCACAACGGTCAGCGACTCACTTACCAAATACACGGAGTCCGCACCTAATCGGGGCAAATTCAATACGGTGTCAATCTCGCCGTTGAGGGGAACGTAATGCTGCGCCTCCACCAACACACCCTGTGCCATGAGCAACAGGAACAAAAGATGCCGTATGAACTTGAGCGGTTTCATGGTTTAGAAATAATAGGTCAGACCCAAACGGAAGTCCATCATTCTCATTTTCATATTGAACGGAAAATCAGCTCGATAAAGCGAACCTCCAGTCACACGATACGACATCTCAGGAATGAGTTCGATGCGATTGGCCACTTTGAAAGCAGCTCCAATACCGCCGAAGAAAGAGAAACGAATCGGTTCCACCTGATCCTTGGCAATCGGCGCATGGTAGGGCGACTCCGTTGCATTAAGTGAACCTCCATAGTTGACCAAGAAATCAATCGAGGCTCCCGCTTTGAAGAAAGCCCTGAAATGCTCCAGTTTGATAAAATCGAAGGTGGCGAAAAGACCAACATTCAGGTAATCAAGCTGGTTAATGTCACGATATGCGTAGTTTGTTGTGGTCAGTGGGATGTATGTGGAATCCAAAATGTAATGATAAACCGTGTCGGTTTCGTGTACCACATAATAAGTGTCCAAAGTGTCGTTTACGTAATAATCGCCAAAGAAATCCGTCTTCTCCAACAGGAAACGATAACGCACCGAGCGATAGGACAAGTTCATGCCCACGCTGAATCGGTTGTACTTGTAGCCGCCATCCAAGCCAGCACAAAAGCCAGACATCGGCACCAACGCCATCGAACCATTCTCGATTTCGGGAAAATCTTTGTCATACTTGAAATCTGTTGGGCTCAAAGCCACTGAAGCAGCAATGAACCAGCCATTGTCCCTAAACTTCGGCCATGGAATCGTCAGCCCTTCATGCACGATGGTCCGAACCGTGTCGCGCAACACCTCCATTTTCACGACCGTATCATAACGCATCACCGTTTTGATGACCTGAACCGTGTCGATGATATGGACGACCTCGCTTGTCTTGCTGACGATAGTATCGGATTTGGGTTTAACAATCTCAACAGGAAGTTCCGCAGGAGGTGTTATTGTGGCTTCAGGCTCGTTTACAAGCAGTTGGTTCTTGCGGATGACATATTGTTTCCCTATTTTCTTGAAGCCATAGTCAGTGCCTTTCAGCAAGTCGGTCAGCACCTCTTCCACCGATTTGTAGGAGCAGGAATAACTTTCGATTTGGATTTTGCTCATCTCCTCCTTGCTGAAAGCCACATTCAGCTCATAGTCGGCAAACAGTTTCTCCAAGGCTTTGTCAAGCGTACAAGATTCGACTGAAAACGAAATCAAAGGGTTGAATGACTGAGCCTTAGCTGTCTTAGGCAATGTAACGACAAAAAGAAACAAGAGTAAAAAAGAAAAGAAAAACGCGACATGCTTTCTGTCTTGTTGTGTATCCTCGACTATATTCTGTATGGGAAATCTCATCTCCAAAACGATTCTAAATAGGCCGCTAAGATACGACAAAAAAATGAGAAGGCTCTCATTTATGCGAAAAAATGACTTTTGGGAAAGGAATCCGCTTAACGGATCATATAGACATCGTCCGTCTTGGTCACCGTGACTTCTGAAACTATCGCGATGGTTTCCAGCACTTCATCGATGGATTCTTCATCAGAGAAGCGGGCAGTGAGTTTCTTGGCGGCACAAGCCTCATCCAGCTTAATCTCAACCTTGTAGAGGTATTCCAAAGCCTCCACAATCTTGGAAAGTGACTCGTTGTCGAACACTAACACATGGTTGTTGACCAGTTCCTCTTCCTTCACCTCGGAATAACTCATGGTCTTCAGTTCGCCTTCGGCAGCATTCCACACACCGCGTTCGCCAGGAACAATTTCAATATGCGACAGCTCACGGCCTTTTTCGTCGAAGGAGGTCATCCTCACCTTACCTGTGTAAAGGTCAACGAAATAGCGTCCAGCATTCTTTTCGGCATTCAGCAGGAAAGTGGTGCCCAGCACTTCCACATCCAAATTATCGCAATGAATGACAAAAGGCTTGTTCTCGTCTTTGGTGACATCAAAATAAGCAACGCCTTCAAAGTCGACGGAACGATTCGATTTGGCAAAATGTTCGGGATAGCTAATCGTGCTCTCGCCATTGAAGCTGACCGAAGTGCCGTCAGGAAGGACATACGTCGATTCGTTTTCGCTGTTGTAAGCGTACGTCACGGTCGAATTGAAGGAATTGCGCACCAAGAAGCCCACAAACAGGGCAATGAGGAAGGCAGCAGCCACACCAGAAACGTATCTATAGTTCCTGCGGAGCCAAGGCATCTGAACCACATTGGTTTCAGTTTCCTCAATGGCTTCAATCTTGGCATTGACAGCATCAAGGGCGACCTCCACATCGGCCTCGTCAAGCTCGGGCATAGCGAAGTCGGTGAGGTTCCACACCTCGTGTTGTTCCTTTAACGCCTTGAAATAAAGACGATTCTCTTCCGACTCGGCTACCCACAAAAGCAGTTCATGGGCTTCCTCAGCCGTGCAATGCCCGTCCAAGTAGCTCATGATCAAAGCTTCATATTTGTCGTTTACCGAGTACATTTCAATCGTTTTTATCTCGTCGATTCACCTAAAAGACTAACAACTTTGGTTTTACCCTTAGTCAAAAAAGAAATATTTTCGATTAATTTTAGAAGCATTAATACGGCCCTTCGACAAGCTCAGGGACCGCGGCCGACTTACAGATATTCTTTCAAACCTTCCCGCAGTTGCTTGATGGCGGCACTCATGTGGGCTTCGACCGTTTTTTGCGATAGGCCCAGTTTTTGGGCGATTTCGGTGTACTTCAGTCCATCGTAACGACTGGCCAAAAACACCTCGCGGCGTTTGTCGGGCATGGTAGCCAACACCTTGCGATACGATGCCTCTAAATTGTTGGATTGAAGTGTTTCGGAAGGGTCGTTGGCATCCGATTCATCCTTATAGATGCGCTCGTTGGTTTCGGCGTGGGCGCGCTCCCTATTAATATAGGTGATGGCGGCGTTGCGCACCGAACGCAGCATATAGGACTCGAAAGAATCGGGGACGACCAACTTCTCGCGACCTGTCCAAAGCTTCACGAACAAATCCTGCACAATCTCCGCCGACTGGTCGGCATCGGCCACAAAACGAACACAAAAGCGCACCATGGGCGAATAATAGCGACGAAAGAGGCTATTGAACGACTCCTTGTCGCCTGCTTTCATCTTTCCGACCAAAACCTTGAGTTCGTTTTCGTTCATTATTAATATAAGGTATTAATGCCGAGGGCAAAAACAGCCGCAAAAGTACACAATTTTGTAACACAACCATCAGTTGAAGCGAAAGTGAAGCGTTTTTGGCGGACAAAAGAGGGCATTAATAATAGGACTTGCACCTTTTCGAGGTGTTTTCGGAGAAGTATAGGTACAGTTTGAGCGATTAATACATTTTTATAGATTACTGTCTTTCAACATTATAAAACTTTGTTCGGGACTTTTTCAAGAAAATTAATGAGAAAATGCAAAAGAAAATCTTGACCGATTGAAAAAAGTTGTATTTTTGCAGTCCGAAAAAAAAGAGAGTCAGTATCTAATTTAAAGATATCGAGAAATGTACGCAATAGTAGAAATCGCAGGACAACAGTTCAAAGTTGAGAAGGGTCAGCAAATCTTCGTCAACAGACTGCATGAAGAAGAAGGAAGCAAGGTTTCTTTCGACAGAGTATTATTGATTGGAAACGACGGTTCGACGAAAGTAGGAGCCCCGACGGTAGCCGGCGCCAATGTCGAAGCCACGGTGTTGGAACACCTCAAAGGCAACAAGATTATCGTTTTCAAGAAGAAGAGAAGAAAAGGATATCAGACTTCTAACGGTCACCGTCAGTATCTGAGCAAGATCCAGATTGAAAGCATCACTGAGTAAAAACCCGAAAAAACTAAAGAGATATGGCACACAAAAAAGGTGTAGGTAGTTCCGAGAACGGTCGTGAGTCCGCTAGTAAGCGACTCGGAGTGAAACTTTTCGGTGGACAAGCCGCTATCGCTGGCAACATCATCGTTCGTCAACGCGGCACGAAGCACTATCCCGGTAAGAATGTCGGCATGGGCAAGGATCACACTTTATATGCATTGTGTGACGGCATCGTCGAATTCCAGAAGAAGAGAGAAGGCAAGTCCTATGTCTCCATCCTTCCCGTTGAAGGACAAGTCACTGAATAATTGTATTCATAGCATACCGTTTTTTCCCGATTATCATTTCGATAGTCGGGATTTTTTATGCCACAAAAGACGGATTCCGTCAAAATGCGTATCTTTGCAGTCCTAACGAGATGGAAGAAATGAAACTCATCACACGCATAACCAAGTTATTCCTCCTTGCCACGATAGCTTTATCGGCTTGCCAATCGGCACCCAAGACCGATTTGGAACGTATCGACGCCCTTAAGCAACAAGTTCAAACCGACTCCAAGACCATGGACGAACTTGCCTCAAAAGACCTTGTGCAGATAGAAAAGGACTTTTTCGCCTGTGACTCGATGCTGCAATATCTTCATCCCGAGGAGATTGACGAGGTTTTCCAACAACTTCAGTTGGTAGATGCCTATATCAACCAATTCAAGCAAACCCATCCCGTTATGCAAGCCGACATGGATTCCACATTAATGCAACTCAACAATCTTAAGTCGGATATCGAGACCCATTACCTCCACGACACTTTGGTTGCCCTCTACCTTGAATCGGAAACCCAACATGTCACCTTGCTCAACAACCAAGTGCAATACTTCAAGGAGCGTCTCGGTTCGTGCAAAAACGACTTGAAAAACTTCAAAAAGAGGAAGTAATCCCTACCATGCGTCAACGTTGGTTACTCATATTTCTTTTCCTTTCTGCGTTTTTCATTCAAGCAAACGCACAAATCGACACGCCTCCTAAGGGGAAGAAAATCGACGCACGCCAAAAGGACCAGATTCAAATCGACAACCAATTGGCCAGCCAGCACTACCGCGACCAGGAATACGACCAGGCACGCGACCTTTATGCAAGCCTTTACAAAAAAACCGGTCAAATTCATTATTTCCAGCAATATGTGGAGTGCCTCATCCAAGAGAAAGACTTTGACCAAGCGGAGAAGGAACTTAAGGCTTTCTCAAAGAAAAACCCCAATCATGCAAAAAGCATCGCCGATTTGGTGTATGTCTACACCTTGCAAGGCAAAAACGACAAGGCCACAAAACGGTTCAACGAAGTCCTGAAAGACCTCCCTGACAACGCTCCCACCATCAGGGGCCTCAGCAACGCCTTCCAAATCAGAGGCTTATACAACATGGCCATCGATATCCTGAAAAAAGGGAACAAACTTCTTGATGGTAAAGAGAGTTTCTACATGGATTTGGCCTATCTGAACCAGTCGATGATCAATTATCAGGAAGCTTTCCATTACTATTTCCTGGAGTTGGAAGCCCATCCCGGACAATACAACAACATCCGCAACCGCTTGCAGACTCTGCTCTTTTACGACGTGAACAACAGCATCGCCGACGAGTTGCGCATCGCCCTATTGCAACAAACCCAACAAAAGCCCGACAACCTTGAATTTGCCCAACTTTTGGTATGGTTCGCCCTACAACAGGAAGACTACGACATTGCCTTAGCCCAATGCCAAAGCATCGACCACAAAACCCACGACCAGGACGCACAAATCAACAACCTGTCGGGTATCTGCTTGAACAACAAGCAATATGACGTTGCACGCCAAGGATACTCCTATATTGTGGACAAAGGAAAAAGCAGTCCCTTCTACGGACAGGCCATCACGGGGCTCATCAATACTGACTACCAAAAACTGCAAGCCGCCAACAGCACCGACGTCAAGGCATACGAAAAGCTTTCAAAACGTATTGATAATGCCTATCAAGATATCAACACCAACGACTTGAGCAAGTTGCTGGTCGTTCAAGCCAACATCATGGCTTACCAACTTAACCAATCGGAAAACGCCATCAAACTGCTGACCGACAACATGAATAACGGCATGACCAAGCAAGGTCAAGCCGAACTCAAACTGAAACTCGCCGACATCTATTTGCACGAAGACGAAGTATGGGAAGCCACCCTACTCTACAGCCAAGTTGACAAGAGTTTGAAGGAAGAGCCTCTCGGTCACGAAGCCCGCTTCAAAAACGCCCAACTGCGCTATTTCATCGGGGAGTATGAATGGGCAGAAAGCCAACTGAAAGTGCTGAAAGCCGCAACCTCGAAGCTCATTGCCAACGATGCCATGACACTCTCGCTGGTCATCAAGGACAACCTCGAAGTAGACACTACTGGCATGGAGCTCAACAAATTGGCCCGAGCGGACTACAGAATCTACCAGCAACGAGAAGACGAAGCCATCGTTTTACTTGACGGCATCATCGCCACAGGAAACGAGGTCAGCAAGCCACACGCGTTGTTCCGCAAAGGCGAGATTGCAGAAAAGCGGAAAGAGTTTGAAGCCGCCGAGCAATTGTATTTGCAAATCGTGGAAAACTATTCCCAGAGTTACATGGCTGATGCCGCGTTGATGCATGCCGCCTTGATTGAACAAAACGAGTTGAAAAACAAAGAATTGGCCAAACAGCACTACGAGAAGCTGATTGACGAATACCCGACGAGCATTTATACCGCACAAGCTAAGAAGAATTACCGAAAACTATGAACGAGGTCCGACCCAAGAAAGCTTTAGGCCAGCATTTCCTGACCGACCAGAATATTGCCCAACGCATTGTGGAGCAGTTGTCGCCCGATGTGGAGAGCGTTATTGAGGTGGGTGCCGGCACGGGCGTTTTGACCCAATATTTGGTGCAAAACATCCTCGACAAGTTCCACGTCATCGAAATCGACAAGGAGTCTATCGCCTATTTGGAGAAGCATTTCCCCATGCTTGGCGAGCGGCTGATTGAGGGCGACTTCCTTCGCACCGATTTGAGCCAATTCGGGCAACAAAACTTGGCCGTCATCGGGAATTTCCCTTATAACATCAGCAGCCAGATTTTCTTCCAAGTGCTGAAATACAAGGAGCAAGTCGTTGAAGTGGTGGGCATGGTGCAAAAGGAAATGGCAGAAAGAATGGCTGCCAAGGAAGGCAGCAAAACCTACGGCATCCTAAGTGTGCTGATGCAGGCTTGGTATGACATCGAGTATCTTTTCACCGTTCACGAGAACGTCTTCAACCCTCCTCCGAAGGTAAAATCCGCCGTGATAAAAATGCGGCGCAATGCCGTCACCGACTTGGGCTGCGACGAAAAACTGTTTGTGAGCATCGTGAAGCAGGCCTTCAACCAGCGCCGCAAGACCATGCGCAACTCGCTACGCCCGCTGCTCAGGCCAGAAATCATCGAAAACGAGGTCTTTAACAAACGGCCCGAGCAACTTTCGGTGCAGGAGTTTATTGATTTGTCGAATTTGATTGGAGAAAATCCCATCGGATAACATCTTTTTTTCGGAATAAAGCCCTCTTTCCGAGAATAATGCTATTTTTGCATCATAAAATCAACGCATTATGAGCACGCAATCCATGATACAGATTATCGCAAAATATTTCGAGACGCAACCCGTCCTGAAGGCATGGCTTTTCGGCTCCTTTGCCCGAGGCGAAGAAAAGCCCTGGAGCGATGTGGACATTCTTTTCGTTCCAGACCGTTCTGGAAAACCTTTTACACTACTAACTATGGGTGGTATGTATTTGGATTTGAGAGAATTACTTGGACGTGAAGTGGATTTGGTCGAAGATGGTTCACTTCGTCCATACGCAGTTGAAAGTGTCGAACGCGATAAACAATTAATCTATGAGAGAAAGAGCGAGGGATAAGGGAAGGTTGGAAGATATTATCGAGTATTCTAATCGTGTTTCGCAGTTTATCCAAGGTGTTTCCCTTGATGATTTCACTTCAGAGCATCTTATCTATTATGCTGTTATGAAGAATGTTGAGGTGGTTGGTGAGGCGGCTTTCATGCTAACTAAAGCCTTCAAAGTGGCTCATCCCGAAACGCCTTGGAAAATGATTGAAAGCATGAGGCATATTTTGGTTCATGATTATGCCCACGTTATTTCTGAAACCCTATACGACACTGCTGTCAACGACATTCCCGAATTAAGAAAGCAAGTTGAAGGCTATCTA
>JAEEQP010000036.1 GCA_016285355.1 Bacteroidales bacterium | reverse complement strand
CAAATTCAAGACAATTGGCCAAATGGATTGCAGCATCGGTGAACTCCTCCAAAAAACATTGGTTTACGCCCATCATGTTCTGCACGAAGGCCCTCTCATATAAACGGTTGCCAAAATAACGGTCGGCGGAATCCAAGGCGGCTGCGGCTTCTCCATATCTGTCCATCCAATGCAAATGCCTTCCCATCTGGAAAAAGGCACGGGCAACGGTGAGGCTATCGCCCGCCCGAAGCGCATAATCTGTGGCTTCTTTGAAAGATTGCAAAGCCAAACCATCGGCATAAATCGACTGCAAGTCGTAACCCTTGTAAAGTGCGGCCAAGGCAGCCTTTTGGAGTTGTCCTTTTTTGGCGAAATAAACAGGGGCACGGTCAAGGTCTGGTGAGGTGTAGGTATGGTTCATCACCTTATCAAACAAGATGTTACCATTCGATTTGGTTGGGTCAGTGGCATCGCGGTCGTCACCATAGATGGCGCGGCCTTGCAACAAGGCCATTTCCATGCGTTGCGCTTCGGTGAAATAAACTTCTTTATGCATTGCACTATCAATGAGATGCAAGGCACTTTCAGGATAGGTTTCCAAAACAGATTCGGCTTGGCGGAGCAACTGCTTCGCCTCGCGCTGGGATGGGTTGCAGGCGGTCAAGACCAGCAACAGACTACCAAAAATCAAATGGCTTATTTTCATAGGGACAAAATTACGGAATAATGTGTTTGCTCGTTGCATAAAATCGAATTTTGGTGCAAAGGTAGCGCATGGAAAAAGGCCGTTGGCAAATTTACAGCCCACATTTCGCTTTTTACAAACATTTTTCCAAAGCAGAGTTTTGACTGATTGAGAATCAGACGAATATATAATTCGTTTTACAATTTAAGTAAAGGGAATGTATTGCTTTAGGCAAACAAAATCACTATATTTTGACCTCTTTCCGTATCGCGTGGCGCACAGTGAGGAAAGCCGAAGTGCAGCCCACCACCAAAATCGTGGCGAAAATCAGCAATACATCCTTGAGTTTCAATAGCACTGGATATGCATCCACGACATAGTTGCCACCTGTGCCGAATTTCACGAAACCGAACTGTTGCTGCAAAAGCACTAAAATGATGCCAAGTAAAAGGCCAATGATACCGCCAGCTACGGAAATCAGCAGACCTTCATTCATGAAAATCTTTTGTATCAATCGGTTGTCTGCGCCAATGGCCTTTAGAATTTCCGTGTCCTTACGCTTGTCAATCATCAGCATGGAGAGCGATCCGACTACATTGAAGGTGGCCAAAATCAGGATGAAAGTGAGAATGACATAGACCGCCCATTTTTCGGAGCGCATGATTTTGTAAAGGGTTTCTTGTTGCTCTTGTTGATTTTTCACGGTGAAGTCCTCCCCTATTATGGTCGTGACCGATTTTTTCACCTTATTTATATCAGCATTCGGAGTAGTGAAAAGTTCTACATTGGTGGCTTTATTCTCATATTCAAGGAGTTCGGAGAGCCAATTGAAAGGCACGAGCACCAATTTTTCGTCCTGTTCCTGCTCAGTGGAGAACACACAACGCACATTCAGCACATCGGAATTGAAACTATTTTCGAGGCTCATCAATGAGGCATTGCCGCGTTTGGGCACATAGACGCGCACCATTGCGTATGGGTTGTAAGCATTGATACCGAGATACCACGCCACTCCCGCACCTGGAACCGCGAAATCATGTTCACCGTCAGAGAGTTGCAATCTGTCATTCCCATATATGATTTCATTCAACCGCTTCAGGTTTTGGTATTCCAAGCCGACGCCTTTCACTTGGCCGATATGCTGTTTGTCGTTGGCTCGGAAAAGTGCATCTTCAGTAATCGTGGGAATCACATAATCAATGCCTTGGATGTCTTTAAGTTGCCCCAAAGGAAAAGTCGTCAAGTTGATGGTTTTGCCTTTCACTGACGCGATTTGTAGATCGGGCGTGAGGCGGTTGTTCATTGAGGAAATCACCTTCTCCAATCCGTTGAAAGCCGACAACACCACAATGAGTGCAAACGAGCCCACACTAATACCCAAAATGGAAATCCATGTGATGATATTAATAAGGTTGTGGCTCTTTTTAGCCAACAGGTAACGGTTTGCTATGAACAGCGGTAGTCTCACTTGTCGGGATGCAACAGGTTGTTAATGTTCTCGATATAATCCAACGAGTCGTCCTCGAAGAAACGCAGTTCAGGCACCACGCGCATCTGATGACGAATACGGTTGCCGAGTAAGCCACGGATGGCGCGGGCGTTTTCGTTCACCTCCTCCACGACCTTCTTTTTGTCCTCAACGCCGAAGACACTCAAATAAACGCGAGCGTAGGAAAGGTCGGAAGTCACATTAACATGCGTCACGGTAATCATCAGCATCGGAACTTTTGGTTTCAGTTCCTTTTGGAATATATCGCCTAATTCCTTTTGTATCAGTCTGTTTACTTTTTCTAATCTTTTGCCGTCCATGATTCCAAATTCAAAGATTCAAAATTTAAAGATTTAAGATTCAAAAATTTATGAGGATGCAAAAATAGGCAATTCTTTTGAAATCATTTTGAAAAGTGCGGATTAAACTGAAAATGTTTATATTTGCCGTCCAAAACATAAAAAAATAACATCCCATGAAATCAAGCATTAAACCTTTATTCATCTTGACCATAATGGTTTTGTCCATGTTTTCATACGCGCAGGAACCGCAAGAAGGCCAAGAATCAACCACATACGTGGAAAACGAATTCATCATTTGGTTGGAACAAGATGTGGATGCCTTGACCTTTGCTGCCAATGTCGGAATTGTGCCGAAAAGGCAATTGTCCAAGAGGCTGAATATCTGGCTTTTCGAAATCACTGACAGCAAAGAATCGAGAACCGAAAAAATGCATCGCCTAACAAGAAATAGCGATGTTCGGGTCATTCAGAACAACCACACCAACATCACAGTGCGCGAAGCGGTTCCAGACGACTCATATTACAGCATGCAATGGGCTCCGACCATTATGAGCCTGCCACAAGCATGGGAGGAGTTCACCACTGGAGGTGTCACGGCAATGGGAGATACCATCGTAGTGGCCGTTATCGACGGAGGCACCGATTGGACCCATGAAGACCTGAATTGCTGGGAAAACTCTCATGAAATTCCCAACAACGGCATCGATGACGATGGCAACGGCTATATTGATGACTTTCACGGTTGGAATGCCTACAACCACAATGGCTATGTAGGCAGTAACCAGCACGGCACCCATGTCTCGGGCATCATTGGGGCAGTCGGAAATAATGGAAAAGGTGTTTGCGGCGTAAATTGGGATGTACGAATTATGCCCATTTGCGGCAGTTCAGGTAACGAGTCCATCGTTGTGGAGGCCTATTCATACGCTTTGGAAATGCGGGCGCGATATAATGAAACCAATGGCGAGGAAGGGGCTTTCATTGTGGCCACCAATTCGTCCTTTGGCGTAGATTACGGCAATCCTGACGATTATCCCATTTGGTGTTCGATGTACGACGAAATGGGCAATGTCGGCATATTGAGTTGCGGTGCCGGCCCCAACATGAATGTGAATGTCGACGAAGTAGGTGATGTTCCATCAGCCTGCCCTGGAGATTATTTGATTGGTATCACTAACACCACCTCGGCTGACGTGAAGTACGGAAGTGCAGGTTATGGCATCAACAACATTGATATTGGCGCGCCCGGTACAAGCATCTATTCCACAACACCAAACAACAGCTACGGTAACTTAACTGGAACCTCGATGGCCACACCGCAAGTCTCTGGAACCATTGCGCTGATGTACGCCGCCCTGCCCGAGGAAATGATGCAGGCTTGCAAAAGCGACCCCGCCAATTTCTGCCTCTCAATGAGACAATCTCTCTTTGACGGTGCAGACCATTTGCCTTCTCTCGATGGTTTGGTGGCCTCGGGAAGAAGATTGAACGCCTACGGTGCGATAGAAAATGCTTTAAACGGCGTGGTTACACCTACTCTAATTGGCGAAGTCAAGATTGAAGGAGAACCTATTTTCGGACAAACTTTGACAGCCATAACGGATTTAGGTTCAATGCCTTCCATTCCCGATTTGGGCGAATTAACTTACCAATGGCGAAGAGACACAACAGCTATTGAGGGAGCCCTTTCTTCAACCTACACTTTGACCGAAGACGATATTGACGAGAGCATCTGCGTCCAAGTCACTGCCGAAAACTGCTTTGGTTCAATAGTTTCTCCTTACGTTGGACCCATCAAAAAAGCGGAACAAACCATGCCCGAAGCCCCGCAAATGGAAAGCAACACAGATTCGAGCATCACTCTTGTCGCTTTGGAAGATGGCGAATACAACATTAACGGTGGCGAATGGCAAGATTCACCTGTATTTGAAGGTTTGACTCCAAGCACTTCCTATACTTTCACGCAACGCAAGATGGAGACAAGGACACATTATGCCTCATCTGTGAGTCCTGAAGCGGTATTTTGCACGATGCCATACGACCAACTTTGTGAAAACCATAGGAGTACGTTCAAGATTTATCCCAATCCTGCCAAAGGCTGCATAATCATTGAAGGCACAGGCATCATGACCGTCACCAATGCCCTCGGGCAAACCATTATGATCAAGGAAATCAAAGGGAAGGATAAGGTGGAACTGCCGCAGGGATTGTATTTTGTGAAGATAGGTGACGAAACGCGAAAGATTGTGGTGGAATAAACCCATCACTGTCCCTCCAGCCATCGCGAGAGAAACACATTGTAAACGCTATACGAAACGCCAGCTTCGGTGGATGTAGCCAAAATAAGTTCTTTGTCAAGCAAAGCTTCCAACATCCTATTTGAATTGGCTGAAGTACCTATGTTGTATTTTTGGATGAACCCAGACGCAAACGGCTTGTCAACCGATTGCTCCTTGGCCACGGCTTTCAGATAATTCCATTGGAGCGGAGTCAGCAGGTCGCGCCATTGAAGAAAAGTTTGCTCATTCTCATAAAGTATCTGTTGAGCCGAAAGCAAAACATTCTGTAGTTTAATGGTTTTACCACTTTTCAGAAACACATGGTTGCAAAGCGATTGCGTGTAAAAAGTGTGTGTCTTTGTCCAATCAAGAATGAAATTTATCGCCTCAGTGGAGATACTTTTCTTCCCTTTCCCAAACATCCTGACAATGAAGTCGGCATAGACTTCCCTGTCAATTTTTTCAAGATAGAGGCAGCGTGTGCTTTCGTAAAATGGGCTTCTGGCATCTGTAAACATCTCAGCCATAAGATGTTTCTTGCTGCCACAAAAGATGAATTGTACATTTCGCAACGGCTGGATGTATGAGCGCAACAAAGCTTCCATATTGTTGTCATATTTTCTCACCTGCTGGAACTCATCAATGGCCACGATGGTCTTTTTGTCCAATTTCTCAAGAAACTCAAAAATGGACGCAAGAGTATGGTGTTTCTCATAGTCGGAAAAGAACGTCATCGTCAGTTCGGGATTGCCAGTTACCGGGTTGTAACTCAACATCGGGCGTAGACCTCCCAAGAACTGAAGAAAAGCCTTAGCTCCCCTTTTCTTGTCCAAAGTGGCAATAACAGCCTCAGAAAAAGTCTTGATAAAATCCTCCAACTTTTCAGTAGCGTAAATATCCACATAGCAAGTGTTTACATCGATATTTCGCTGTTTTACCTCGTCAAACACACGGTAAATCAATCCCGTTTTTCCATAACGGCGCGGTGAAATCAAGGTCACATTGGATCCATTGAGAAGGTATTCCAAAACGGTTTTGGTCTCTTGCTCTCGGTCGCAAAAAAGTTCTTTCGATACGTATGGCACAAGTGCAAACGGGTTTTCCATAATCACTCCTTTCACTATCTGTTTTCGATGCAAAAATACTATCTTTTTTGTAATATACAAAATAGATAGTTATATTTTATTTTATCTAATTGTTTATCAGTTAGATACTTTTGAAATTTAACAAAAAAATAGCGATTATTCTCGCTTTTTTGAGTCCATTATTATCGTTACAGGCCCATCATTGAGCAACTCCACGGCCATCATAGCGCCAAATTCGCCGCTTTGCACTGGCCGACCTGAGATTTCGGCGAGACGTTTCAGGAACAGTTCATACAGTGGAATAGCTACTTCGGGGCGAGCGGCACGAATGAAACTTGGACGGTTGCCTTTTTTGGTCAAAGCGTGAAGGGTGAACTGACTCACCACGAGGAAAGAACCTTCTACTTGGTTGATGTCCAAATTCATGGAATCGTTTTCGTCACCGAAAATACGGAGTTTCGTGAGTTTTTGGCAAAGCCAATCCACATCCTCTTGCGTGTCGGCTTCCTCGATGCCAAGCAAAATCAACATTCCCAAGCCGATTTCCGACTTTACCTTGCCATCAATGGTAACGGACGCGTGAGTAACTCTTTGTGCTACAATGCGCATAATTATCAAAGTTACGGGGCCCTTCGACAGGCTCAGGGACCCTTAGATTAATGCATTAGTTTGAAAATCATTTCTCTATACAAATCCTTCTCGCTCACCTCACCGCTTTCGTAACCTTTCGATTTCATGTCAAATTCGCGCAGTATGGAGATGTTGCGGATGCAAATTTGTGGTGAATAATTGTGGGCTGCCGTTTGGTAATCCTTTACAAAATAAGGATTGACACCCAAGAGACTCGCCAAAGCCCCTTGTGACTTGTCGGTAGCCAGATGCAACTTGAGAATCTTCGAGAAATAGCCAAAAAGCGTTATTGCCGTGACCAACAGTGGATTGTCCTTACCGTTGTCGCCGAAATAATTCACGATGCGGTTGGCTTTCAACACGTCGCGCGTGCCGATGGCGTTCTGCAACTCGAAGACATTGAAGTCCTTGGAGATGCCGATGTTGCGTTCCACGTCCGCGTCATCGATACTCTTATTTTTGGGCAAGGCGATGGTCAGTTTCTTCAGTTCGTTGGCGATTTTGTGGAGGTCGGTGCCGAGGAAATCGGCCAACATTTGCGTGGCCTTGGGCGTGATGGAATAGCCTTCACCTTTCAGGTAGTTCTGGATCCAGCTCGGGATGTTGCTGTCGTACAGCTTCTTCGACTCAAACCAAACGCCTTTCTTGTCAATCTTCTTGGCCAAGGTCTTGCGCTTGTCAAACTTCTTGTATTTATAGGCGAAAACGAGGAGCGTAGTCTCAGGAATCGTGTCAAGATAAGCCTCAAACTTCTCCAAGTCCTTCACATCCTGCGCCTCCTTGACGATAACCACCATACGCTCGCCCATCATCGGGAAACTGCGGGCGTGGTTGGCGATGGTCTCCACATCCACATCGCGACCATAGAGCACAATCTGGTTGAAGGCGCGATCGGCTTCATCAAGAGCTTCGTTCTCGATGGTGTCCGAAATCATGTCAATGAAATACGGCTCATCGCCCGTCAGGAAATAGATGGGCGAGAAGTTCTTCTTGTGGATTTCGGAAAGTATCTGTTCGTAAGTCATCAGAACTTTAAGTGTTTGACAGTGATGCCGTTATTGATAAGTTGTCGCAGCGAGTCGATGCCGATGCGCAGGTGCTCACCAACATAGCTCTGACTCACTTTTTTGTCGCTCTCTTCCGTCTTGACCCCCTCAGGTACCATGGGGTTGTCGGACACGAGCAACAATGCGCCCGTAGGAATCTCGTTGTAGAAACCGACGGAGAAGATGGTCGCCGTTTCCATATCAACAGCCATACAGCGCGTTCTGCGAAGGTATTCTTTGAACTCCTCGTCGTGCTCCCACACGCGGCGGTTGGTGGTGTAGACCGTCCCTGTCCAATAGTCGCGGCCATAGTCACGAATGGTGGTGGAGATGGCTTTTTCGAGGCTAAAGGCTGGTAGTGCAGGCACTTCTGGCGGAAAATAGTCGTTCGAGGTACCTTCGCCACGGATAGCTGCGATAGGCAGGATAAGGTCGCCGACTTTGTTCTTTCGCTTCACGCCACCGCATTTGCCGAGAAACAAGACGGCTTTGGGCTTTACAGCACTCAACAAATCCATAATGGTGGCTGCATTGGCACTACCCATACTAAAATTAATAATGGTGATTTCGCCGTCAGTGGCACAGGGCATAGAATGATTGCGCCCCACGACTTCTATGCCCTGCCATTCGGCAAAGCGGTCGACATAATTCTGGAAGTTGGTCAGCAGAATGTACTTCCCGAACTTCTCCAACGGCAATCCCGTATAGCGCGGCAACCAGTTCTCTACTATTTCTTGTTTGGTTTTCATCTGCTTTTGAATGTTTGCGCAAAGGTAAGAAAAAAAGCAAGAAATCTTGGCAAGCAACCAAAAAAGTTCTACTTTTGCAAATCAAAATCTTGTAATCGTATGCAAACCACAACGACAACTATAAGTCAAGCCAACACAGCCACTTCTTTTCGCCAAAAGAAAAAAGCTTATCCGAAGACATTAAAAGGATGCTTCTCATTTGAGGAATTTCAAGACCTATTGAATGAGAAAATAAGGGAGCATTATGAAAAGGTATGAAATCCAGATTCGTAATGTAGTAAAAAAAGACATTGACCAAATCAAGGATTTCATTGTCGAAAAAAACAGCCGAGAACACGCCGAACGTTACGCGGCTGAACTTTATGCGGAAATACTCTCTTTGACCTTTCTCGCCGACAGCATAAAGGTTACCGAATGGAAAATAGCAAAGAAATACAGCAAAAGCAAAAGAGAAAAAGTACTTGTGACCCATAACAAGAAATGGAGTATCTTTTTTCATACCTACAGAGATAAAGTAATCATCGACAAGATTTTGGCCTCAAAACTGGTCAAGGAATAAAAATGACCCACTACCCCATAAAAATCCTGATGGCTTTCGGCTGCACCTTTGAGCCTGAAGGCGACGAGTTCTTCGAGTGGCTGATGCGCAATGGTTACCCTGAGTTAGGCGCATTAAGCCAAACCATTCAAGGCGACACCAAGGCCAAGGACTGGCTCATGGAGCATGGATTCCCTCATCTCGCCGCCATCGACAGTGCCATTGACAAAGAGGAAAAAGCCGAGGAATGGCTCATCAAAAACCACTTTGAGGTCAATCTGGCCTTCGCAAAAGCCGTCAACCGAGACGATGATGCGACCCTTTGGTTAGAGAAAAACGAGCTTCAAGTCTTCATTATCCTCGCCGATAAAATCCGCAAATATCTGGACGACAAATACTTAAATTTCCATAAAATCCATTTTTAATTTCAAACGATTTTTTTTGTCTTACATAAAGGAAAAAATCCTAACTTTGCCGCCAATCAGAAAGAGTAAAATTAGAAAATCATACTACAATGAAAAAAGGATTATCCATCGTCATCAACATCGTACTGTTTGCCATCATCGTGGTCTTAGCAATGCAAGTCGTCAAGAGCATCCAGGCTCCCATCAAGTTCACCAAGGAACAGAAAGCCCGTGAGACCAAAGTCGTTGAACGCCTCATCGACATCCGCAATGCCGAGGTGCTTTACAAAAACGCCACCAGCCACTACACGAACAGTTTCGATACTCTGATTGCTTTCTGCCAAACCGCAGAAATCCCGATTGTGAAAATCGTTCCCGACCCGACCGACACCACCTTTACCCGCACCATCAACGATACCATCGGTTACGTGAAGGTGATGGACTCCCTCAGGAGTGGTCGTGACAATTTCAACATCAACGACATGCGCTTCGTTCCTTTCAGCGAACCTCAACAGAAGTTTGAGCTTGAAGCTGGCACGATTAAGCGTAACGGTATCGACATTCCTGTCTTTGAAGCCCGCACGCCTTACGAGGTCTATTTGGCCACTCCAAGTGCCGATTTCAGCGAAAAGGAATGGAACCAACGCCGCGATAACGCCAAGGCCGAAAAAGAAAGCATCAACCGCTACGCCGGTCTGAAAGTCGGCTCCATGGAAGAAGCCACCACCGACGGTAACTGGGAGAAACTCTAATCACTGCATGAATGTCGGTATCACTGACTCCAAATATCTCCAAGTTTGACGAGGAATTTGATGCCGGGAAGTCATCGCAATACAGACTGACCATCCAATTCACATTGGGTGGTCTTTCTTATGCCCTTCTCGACACCGAAAGCCATCGCCTCATCGCACAGGAAAGCTACCAGTCCGACCAGCTGGCCGACAGCAACAGCCTTTTCCGTACCTTGGAAAGGGCGTTAGAGTCGAAAGGGCTGAACGACAAGGCTTTTCACTCTGTTACCTGCATCGTCGACAACCGCTTCAACACCTTAGTTCCCATCCCGCTTTTCAACGAAGACGACCAAAACCAATACCTCGACTTTGCGTTTCAACGCTCCAACCTCCAAACCGTTCAAGCTGACCAATTGGACGCTGCTGGTTGCTATAATGTCTTTACTTGTTCAAAAGACCTGAAAGACAGAATTTTGACCAAATGGGAACAAGCTAAGATCATCCATTCAAGTAGCGTTTTCATCAATAGCGTGATGGAAAAAACTGAAGACCAAGGTGTGTTCGTCAATGTCAGGAATGCTGATTTCGACATGGTCATCAAAAAAGATGGGAAGCTGCAATTCTTCAACAACTTCAAGTTCAACACCAAGGAAGACTTTACCTATTTTCTGCTGTTTGCAATGGAGCAAAATGGCCTTTCGGGACAAGACACACCCGTCTCTTTCTCGGGGCTTATTCTCCCCTCATCCGAAATCACTGAACTTTGCAAGCATTACGTGCGTGACATTCACTTTGCGGAAGACCCATATTATTTCATTCATTATCAAGCGTTAAGATGAGAATCATCAGAGGAAGATACCAACGGCGGCAAATCACGGCTCCCACCAACCTGCCTGTGCGCCCCACCACTGACATGGCCAAGGAGAGTCTGTTCAACATCATTGAAAACTACTATGACTTTGAGGAAATAGAAGTGCTGGATCTCTTTGCCGGCACAGGCAACATTTCTTACGAGTTGGTTTCAAGAGGTTGCCCCAAGGTGGTTTCCGTTGACCACGACTTTGGTTGTGTGAAATTCATCAGGGAAACGGCCAACAAGCTCAACATGAAGGAATTGCTCGTCGTCCGTTCTGATGTCTTCCGCTTCCTTAGCACCCACAAGATGAAATATGACCTCATCTTTGCCGACCCTCCTTACGATTGCCAACAATACGACGAATTGGTTCAACTCATCTTCGACAACAACCTGTTGAAGGAAAACGGCATGTTCGTTTTGGAACACGACAAATACCAAAACTTTGAGGAGCATCCGCATTTCATGGAACAGCGGCATTATGGCAAAGTGAATTTTAGTTTCTTCGCGCAGACTATTGAAGAGGAATCAGGAGAATGATACCTTATTAATATTGCACGCGATTATTATTGCACACAGAAATCGCTGAATTATGTGAATCGCGATGCGGCGCTAAGTTTGCATCCAAAAAATTCTGCGTATTCTGCGTGAAAAAAAATATGCTTCTACGTGAAAATCAAATATATCCGAAACGTTTCCGAACAATTTCCTTCTCCTCGTCGCTACTGTCGCGGAAGAGCGGCATCACCTCGTCCTCGGGGAAGTCGGTGAAGGTGAGGAAAAGTAGGCTGTCAAGCGTGTCGTTGAAATCAGGGTCGACGTTGAAACAGAGGAATTTGGCGTTCAGTTTCAGATACTTCTTATACAAAGTAGGCAAGCGGTATTCGCCATTGCTGAGCCGGAACAGGAACTTGTCGAACTTGTCCACACCATTCATGTTGTACTTCAACAGCGCATCGGAATCCACCTTGAGGAAGTCAGGGACAAAAGGCGTCTTGGGCGTGACTTTGCCCTTCAGTTCATCCTCAACGGCATGTTTTTCAGACACAAAGCGTGCAATCAAACTGAGGTAGAACTTCGGATACCACGCGCTAATGCTCACAGGCCCAATGAAATGGTTGATTTCAGGATAACGCACCACCACATCCGATAGGCCACGCAACAAAAGCATCATCGGCAACACTTCCTTTTGGTATTCAAGAGCGACGAAAGAGCGGCCCAATTCTATCGTATGGCTCAACTTATCCGAAAACGCTTCATCGATATTCACCAAAGTACTGACATAGAAGCCTTTAATACCGAATTTGGGAATAATTTCACTGCCAATTCCGAGACGATAGCAACCTGCAATCTTCCATTTGACCGTATCCCAAAGAAACATCTGCTTGAAATAACCGTCAAATTCATCCTGGTCGAGGCTCTTTCCAGTGCCTTCGCCGATGGCGCGGAAAGTTTCCTCACGCAGACGCGCAATCTCATGCATCAGATTAGGAATATCCTTACAATCAGCTAAATAGCAATCATAGTTGGCGGTCGAATACAAGAATGACTTCTCACGAATGGCCTCCAACTCAGCCAACATGAGCGACAAATCCGTAGGCGCATCAATCTCAGCCTGTTTCACATTTGTTTTCGCAACGGCTTTCGTCGGAATATTGGCTTCAAGGGCGTAGGAACGACTACGCAGATAAGCCGCCAATTCCTTGGGATTCTCGTAAGTAGCCACCTCTGCCGGCAGAATCGGCTTGCCGATTTGCAGGTTGAAAGAAGTATCGTGCTTGTTAATCAGTTCCTTGGTCAACCGCGCCGTGCCCAACATGGGATGGATTTTATCGACCGCATAGAACCACTTTGAATTGCGACCCTCCCAAAACACAGGAATCACTGGCACTTTTGCGTTCTTGATGATACG
Source organism: Bacteroidales bacterium (assembly GCA_016285355.1). The sequence continues at coordinate 24,692 of JAEEQP010000036.1, read as the reverse complement.
TGCTATGGAAGTGCTCCAAGGCAGGTCTTCAGGATAGTTATGTCCATGATAACGAGACACTTCGCCAGCAGGGAACACGCCCAAACCATTGCCTTCCGCGATATGTTGAATGGCACCTTTGATGCCGCCCACACTACTCTTCCATTCAGGATTTTTCTCGAAAGGATTCACCGAGAAGAAACATTCCTTGAGGTTCGGGATATGCGCCAAAATGAAATTGGCCATCAACTTGAAGTCAGGACGCACCTTGGCGATGGCGCTCAACAGCATCACGCCCTCGATTCCGCCGAAAGGATGGTTGCTGACCACAACAAAACCGCCTTCCTTGGGAATGTTCTCCAACTGCTCAGAACTGACATCAATCGTGATGTTCATGTTTTCCAACAGATGGTCGGCAAACTCACGGCCTTGATAATCAGCGGCTCCGTCAAACAAACGGTTGATTTTGCCCAAACGAAGGTATCCGTATGCCAATCCTGCGGCACAAGTGCCAAAAAAGCCTTTTAAGCCGAGGGCTTTCTTAAGATCCGAAAGAGTTACTACTTTTCGCATGGTTATTGAGCCTGTCGAATAAGGTTTGAACTTGCAAAGATAGGGATTTTATCAATTAAAGTACATTAAAAGGAAATAAAATGTATTTTTGCGGCATGGTGATACTTTTCAACAAGCCTTTTGGCGTACTCAGCCAGTTCACTCCCGAGGCCGGACATCGGGCCCTCGACGAGTTCGGTTTTCCTCCTAATGTGTATGCCGCAGGTCGCCTCGATCACGACAGCGAGGGAGCCTTGCTCCTCACCGACGATGGCAAGCTCATCAAGAAACTGTTGGACCCGAAATTCGAGCATCCGCGCACCTATCTTGCCCAAGTGGACGGACAAATCACGCAAGAGGCCGTCAACCAGCTGAAAAGAGGTGTAACTATCAAAGGTTACCGCACCAAGCCCTGTCAGGCAGCAATCGTTGAGCCTCCTGAGAACCTTTGGGAGCGTGTGCCGCCCATCCGCTACCGTGCCAACATCCCAACCAGTTGGGTCCGCCTCACCCTCATCGAAGGCAAGAATCGACAAGTGCGCCATAGCACTGCCGCTGTCGGATTTCCAACGCTTCGTCTTATTCGGGTACAGATTGGAAACATTTCGCTGGGCGACTTAAAGCCAGGCGAATGGCGGGTAGTGAATGAAAAGGTGATTTAAACTTAGTAGGACCGTCAAGCCAAGTTCTCGGTAGGATAGCCAGCCTCATTCCATGCGATGCCGTAATGCTTGCCGAAGTAGTTTTTGGCATGAACATTAGCCCTGAGTTCCGTCCAAAAGACATTGTGATTGCCTTTGCCGAAGGCACTGAATAGACTAGGCAGTCCGATGACGAGCAAATAAGCCCAACCAAAAAGCTGACTATCTTTAGTATGCCCAAACTCATGCATACAGATTTGATTGCCAAGGATATATGCCTCTCCTTCTCCATGCATCCAACTGCCTGCCCAAAGGTCGACAAAGGTACCTAACGAAACGCCCATGCCGTAGGACCATCCTTTCTTCGTGGCAAAGGTGATTCCTCCCAAAGTATCTACCTGGTCGACCTGGCCAGCAAATGCCCGCATCAGGGTATAAAGCCAGCCTACAAGCGTCTGCGGCAGTTCCCAGGTAAACCGTGAGAACAGTTGCCACACACGCCCCCATGGCGAACGTTTGGCATCCGTCAGGAAGAGGCCTCGAGTGATAAGGATAGCGGTTCTTAATCTAATATTTATTCCATTCAATGTAGTCGTGTGTTCTCTTGCCGTAAAGCGGCTTGGAAATGCCTTCTGCCAACTCTTTTACAACTTCAGGCTCATACTCCTTTTTCAGATACGGCTGTTGCCACTTCAAAATCCAGACATACCCGCTGAGCGGTATAAGGTCGGACCTTCGTATTGGCCACTGCCAAATGCTCAGGATGCTTGGCATAGCCTTTCAATGCTTCCTCGCTCTCCAATGTGCAGTCTAACATCAAGTCGGCAGTCGACGAGGCCAGTCGCCCGCTGATGTGCACCTTCACATCAATCAGTCCCGGCACCTTGCCAACCAGACCTTCCAGTCCTTCCTTAATCCCAGCCTTTACGGTTGCCTTTTCTTCCTCCGACAGCTCCGGATTCAATGTCCATAGAATGATATGCTTTACCATAACTTTTTTATTTTCTGATTTTTACTAAATACACTGTTATAATTTGTTGCAAAAACCTTTTATGATATTACACATAAAAAGACTCTTAAATTCGTTTGAGTTTTTTTCTCTATAATTACCAATTTATCAACACTCAACCTCATTAATAATCTTGCTAGTTTTACTCTGGAATGACTTCAAAAATTTCTTCTAATTTTGCTGACAACACCTTAATTGTCTTCTTTGTCTTAAAATGATACAAAGTCGGCATCTGGAGCCAGCAATTATCATCATTATTATTATAACTACGACTTCCCAGTAATTCAAATAGTTCTCTGGCATATTTCTTCGTCTTACATTCAAACCAAATCCTAAGTTCGTGATGTTGACAGAATCCAACCCATAGTGTACATTGCTTTCGCACTTGCTTAAGCCATATTTCATTACCAAAGCTATCTCCATATTTTTGATACATATCGAGCTGATTGGGATCATAATACTCAAAGTTATATTTGGACGCAATACTATTAGCTATCTTTGCCCTTTCTGTATCAAGTGCAACTTTAGCATATTGCTTTCTTGGTACTGCAAACATGATATGACCTTCATACCAATAAACTCTAAGCACGGATTTTCCACTAGATTCTTCTGCCGCTACCCAATCATAGAGTTTAATATCATTGCGAAGTCTGTTAACAGCCATATCGCAATACTCTTCATCTATTTTCGTAGCCCCATACCATGGAGTAAACTCACCAGCGTTTTTGATATATTCAGAAAGTCTTTCTTTAACTTCTGCATCATTTTCCCCTTCAAGAACATCCGAAAGCATTTGCCTGACAGCATTGTTTGAGGCTAATATATTCTTCAAATACTTATTTGTCTCAGCCCTTTCTGTTATAAAACGATGTCCCAGGTCTTCCCATGTCACAAATTGACTTACAATAGCCCGAATCAACAGATGTTTTTGACGGTATAACAGGGATATTCCCGACTCATCAAACATATTTTTGGCAAGGCTCAAACTATGTTGGTAATCCGTCAAAGACATCCCATCTTTATAAAAGAACATCACCATACCTCTAAAGAATGAGTGTTGTTCTGCTTTAACAAGTACATTTAACCATTCTTTATTATCAGCTATACACGATGCTTTTAATATTTCTTCGCGTAACGCTCTATTTTCTCTTTCGTCAGTATTGTCTTCTTTCCATTGAGATAGGGCTTGATAGAAAGTTTCTCCGTCCGACATCCTTTTCGCGATACTATGAATAACTACTGAGAATTTCCTAATCAATGATGAAACAGGTGTGAGACTGTCAATGTTCGTGTTTTCGACAACATTCCAAACAATGCGAATCCATTGTTTGAATGTTTCTACGTCAAACGAGTCAAAAGCATCAATGTATTCAACGACTGCACCAAAAACTATCAATTTGGTATGAGTCATTTTTGAATTGATGTTACAATAAAAATCATCGCCCTCATCCAAAGACTGTTTTTCCCATGCTGGAACCATCAACTTATAAAGTGTTTTTTCTGCATCTTTATAGTCGTATTCATAGAAAACATCTAAAACTTTGTCAAGTGTCAATATATACTCTGGATGGTCGTTTAAAATATGTTCAAATTCTTGAAAGCCAAGATATTCATTAACTTCTGTGCGATCTTCTGCTTCAGTGTACAATTTCTTAAGTATTGTATCTTGACGCATATCCCTATCATTAACAATATCCTTTGTAGAGATAATGTATTTACATGCAAAAAAGCGAGAGAAGAAACTCATATATGACGCATCGAAGTTTTCTTGTCCTTTCTTCCAGAATATATCTACCCATTTGGCATCTAACTTTACAGAGAAATTGAAATTAAACTCTACTTGTTCATCACTATCTTTCTTATAAAGTGGAACAAGCTCCCTAAAAGGCAAATAATCTTTTTCTCCGATAAAATTGGTTAAGTCCGCCTTGAAGTTTTCAAAAGGACTTAGTTGTAAACCTCGAGCATTCATCTTGATATACAACTCTTCAGAAAGATTGAAAAAACCTAATGACTTTACATAGAACTGAATTTTCCCGAGTTTTGAAAAGAGGTGGTTATTTTCTTGGTTATTATATCGCTCATGTATAGCATCCAGCATGGTTAGCATAGCGGTAATAGTACTATCTCTGTCAAACGATTTAAAATACCATTTTGCCTGTCTAATGACCTTTGATGGAATTTGATTTGACAAACCAATTCTATATGAAGCTAATTTGTGGCAAAAAACCGTTGCAGTGGATCTTGTTTCATAAACGAAGCGATTTAATGCATCACGAACTTCTTTATCTGCCTCATCAGTTTCATTTAGTTCCCGATTTGCTATATACCAATATAATAAGTACAATGTGGTCATACGCTGTTGGCCATCCAACAATTCCATTACAAATTCATCATTTGATGGACGTATAATTCCATAAATGAAATTAAAATCGAAAATTTCATCTGTTTTGAAATTTGCAAACATTTCGTTTAGCAGAGTGTTGCGCACATAAGTACAAACCCCATCTTGTCGTCCTTGTGCATAAGGACGTTGAATTTTAGGGATAACCACTTGACTTATTACTACTTTAGCATCTTTGTTTAAGTCAAGCTTTTTCTTATAAATATCTATAAAAGTAAACCTTTCATTCATCACTCATCCTCCTCATTTTTAATGTAATTGATAATAACGCTATAGACATACTTATGATAAGCGTGCATGTCCTCTTTTGTCCAAAGTGAACGATTAGTCCCTTTTTGGTCAAAGAATTTAGCAAAAATGTACTGAGTAGCTATCGGGACAAAAATTCCTTGTTTGATGCGCTCCACTATGATGCGTCGTTTGGTGCAAAACAGACTATTACCATACATCCTATTTGTTGCCGCATCTAAAAGGGTAAGGTTTCCTATGGAATTTTTATTCTCCTCATCAACCTCAAATTCGTGGGCATTTTTCTTTAGCAAATCGATAGCCTGGTCATAGGCTCGGTCCTCAATGTATTGTTTTAGCTGTTCCTGCTCTTCAACGGTCAATTCCTCCAAACGATCATCCTTTGCCGTATTTATCCAATCAATCTTATCTTTTTCTCTTTTAAGAGCATTTGTATGGAAAGAATCTACATGTTCAATATCCCAGTTTTGGGTGCTCAATACATCAAATGGGAATTTATACACATCCGAATCAGAATCCAGTTTTTGATTCTGTTCATTTAATAGATGAATATTCAATGTAAGCAACAGCTTGTATATATTATTATGCTCTTTATATGTGTTTAGTATCACTTTCTTCTCTTTGTCTATCTTGATTCCACGAAGATGATATGAAATGCGCTCCTTTAAATATGCCTCAAAATCAAATCGACTTGAAAGTTCCGGCATATAGTCGAAGTGAAGAACCAGACGACACAAGTCCTCACCACACTGACTAAGCAAACCTATATAATTATAGGTAGAGGGAGAACAGAACCAGTCATCAAGTATGCGAAAAAGTTCCATCACCTCACCCCAAGCATTAGCCACTTCACTTTGAAGATTTTCACCAACTTTCCCTTCAAATCTATTGTAATAAAAGCGGAAAATCTCACTTTGCCTTGTGTCTGACAATTGATTATCAATCTCTTTGAGCTTATTGTCCCATTCTTCCTCTGGTATATCTTTGAGTGCGTTTTTTTTGTAAATAATACTAAAGAGCAAGTCTATACGATTGGGCATATCAAAACCCTTCTTTTGAAGAAAGTACCAAAAATTGTTAGCATGAAGTGTGTTTTCTATAAATTCCCATTCCAAAGCCAATTCCGATTGTTTGATAAATTTGTCTCCAGTTATGAAGTTCTTCTTCAACAAAAAAAGACCTTTGATGAGTTCCGCATCGGTTAACCTGATTTTCCCCGTATTTATCTTTTGGAATTCTTTTATGTTATTCTTTTCTTTACTTTCAGCAATTTCATACCAAAGCACTTGTACAGAACCGCCCTTAGTATCGCTCATGCCATTTAACAATTCAAAAAAAGAATCTCGTATTTTACCAAGACTGCCTCCAAGTTGGTAACGCATGTTGATTTCTTTACCGTCAGTCCTAATCCACTCGGCAATATACTTAAAAGCATTTGCCATGTGAAAGAAGTCAACATTTTGTTTATAATCCTCTTCGTTAGTGTTCTTTAAGTTAATCATTGACATGCTTTCAAGAAAAGCTGCCGATCCATCACGCGTTGCATAGCAAATATGGTATAGTTCCTTTCCGTCTTCCTCTTCTTTGAGCTTCTCAGCATCCCAACCTTTTTCATCCAATAGGTATTTATATAAAAGATATATTGTGGTTAAACGTTGCTGACCATCAATAATTTCCCATACTCCATGTTCCAATATGCAATCATTATAGTCCTCGCCAAAAATGGCCTTAAGTTTTTCCTTGTCCGAAATTGAACGAGCAATGATGGGCTGAAGGCAGTAGAACTGGTCTTGCTTTTTGTTTTTACCTTCATTGGCAAAGTCATTAGCAAAACACAGTAAGTCTCGAAGAAGATCGCCAACTTGCTTTTCTGTCCAACGATAACCTCTCTGGTATGCTGGAATATAAAAGTATCTTCCATCAAGGATTTCTCCTATGGAATACTGACTAATTGAATTGTCCATAACCTGTTGGTAGAATTAAACCATTAAGACATTTATAATCAAAATAACACACAATTCGTTGCTTTAGTAATTCGATGACATTTGAAAGTAATCGTAGTACAGCTACGTTGCAAAAATCGACAATATTTATCAAATCAGCAAATATTTTGCAATAAATCAAGTATACCCAGTCAACCAAGTTGATATAGAAAAATACCTTAATAGATAAAATCATCAATCATACGCTTTCTCGCGCATGAACTCATCGGCAACATAGAGGTCACCGTATAAGTAAAGGCCTGTGGATTTGTCATGCAGGTCTGCACAAGTCTGGCTTTCATAGAACAGCTGTAAGGCCTGGCTGGGTTCTATGTTCAGACGCTTGGCCAACTCCACGGCAATCGCACCAATGCGATTGCTGAGGATAATCTCTTGGATTACAGGAGATTTTACAGGGTCTTCAAATTGATTCTGTTCCATCGAAAACAAGGTATTTGTCGGTTATCGCTTGATTAAGCAAACACATCTGATTGTTGGGCCGATGCTCTGACAAGCGTTTCAAAGCCGTGTCAAGATCCATCAGCCCTGCGATATAAAGATTAACAGTATCAACCACACGGTCGTTGGCCACACCACCTTCAATGTAATCGTAATCCATAGCGACTGGCTTCCCTTGCCTGCTTGCCACAATAAACTCCAGCCATTCTCTATCATAAGCCACAAACACCTTGCATCGTACCTCTTTCAAAATAGCATCACGATTCAAACGATACCTGTTAAGTATAGGGGTCATTTTTCTCCTGTCTGCCACCTGCATAGCCCAATCCACCGCTTGCTTGCGCATATCGGTGACATAAAAGCCTTGGCCAAAGTCCAAATTCAGGCGACCAAATTTGCAGACAGGGTGTTCGACAACTTCACAACCACCATGATAAACGATTACTTCACTCATCTTTCCCCTCCCATTTGTTAAGACATTCCACCATTCCCGCAGCAATGTTTTCTCGGCTCTCGCTATGCAAAGTCTCATAGTGCGGAATGATATAGTTCTCAATAAGACCGACCCGCTTCATCCGCTGATACACCTCCTTATAGGTAGTGCCCAACAGTCTTGCCGTGGCTTCAATGCAAGTGGCCACGAAAGCCATTATCACCTGTGTTTTGGGTATTTCAAGAAACTGATCCATGATTAAAACAAGAAACTATCAATCTCCCTGCAAAACTAAACAAACTATTTCAAATACAACTGATTAATAATAAAAAAGATTCTCAAACAATGTAGAGAATCTTTTCTATTTAACTGATTATCAGTAAATCAATACTCATCCTCGTGGAAGAAAAAGTCGTCCTTAGTAGGATAATCCGGCCAAAGGTCTTCGATGCGTTCGTATATCTCACCTTCGTCTTCGATTTCCTGAAGGTTCTCTATGATTTCTTCCTGTGCGCCCGTACGCAAGGCCCAGTCCAACAGTTCATCACGAGTGGCTGGCCACGGAGCGTCTTCCAATTTTGAGGCTAATTCTAGTGTCCAATACATTGTATTTTCGTTTTTTGTTTAACTCTTTTTTGAGGGCGCAAAAGTACAAGTATTTTTGGAATTGGCAAGGACTTTTTTGTAAAAATAACAAAATTTTATTTATTTGATTCCCAATTGTTTTCGTCAACTTCTTCTAAAAAGCCAAAAAATCTTGCCAAAACGAAGAAATAATCCGAAAGTCGGTTCAGGTACTTCAAATCGAGCGTATCCACAGGATGTTGCGCAGCCAAACGCCAACCATGACGCTCGGCACGACGACAAACCGTGCGGCACACATGGGCATAACTGGCCTTCAGATTTCCGCCTGGAATGACAAAGTACCTCAATTCAGGTAACTGTTCGTTCATCACGTCGATTTCGTGCTCCACAAAAGCTACATCCTCGGTGGTCAGCACAGGAATCATCTTCTTCACCTCGGAGTTCTCGTCCAAGGCGAAATGTGATTCGATGGTGAACAGTTTGTTTTGGATAGTGTCCAACACCGTCCGCATCTCAGCGGTGACACCGTTTTGGTCGTACAACACGCCGATGAAGGCACTCAGCTCATCGACAGTGCCGTATGCCTCTACTCTATCATCAAATTTCGCGACGCGCAAGCCACCTATTAATGAGGTCTTGCCTTCGTCGCCAGTTCGGGTATAAGTGATGTTTTTCATTCAAAATTCAAAATTCAAAATTTAAGATTTAAAATTTAAAATTTAAAATTCAGCATTCCACATTCAGCATTCAGCATTCAGCATTCAGCATTAATATTTTAATACAAAATCCTGTTTCTCAATACCTTCGCGGAAGAAGACCATGCCAACGCAATACAAGTCGAAAGTGACCGACACATCCTCGTTAGCCTTGATTTCCTCCCAAGCGTCTTCCATGGCCCTATTGTGGTGGATGCCTTCAAATACAAACACCGAGTCCGCTGTCTTATAGTTCAGACAATCAATGAGATAATCCCATGTATCGTCCTCAAAGGAGTCACGGCTGAAGAAGACAAAGCCTGTGTTGAGCCGCCTGAAATGCTCGGAGTCAAATTCTTCGGGTTGGATGAGGTTCACATTGACCACGCCCATCGAGTTGAGTGTTTCCAAAAAGACCTCCGACTGCTCCAAATAGACCTTGGTCTGCATGTGACCCAAAGCCATGGCCGTAGCATTCAAAGCACTCATGTGCCCGAACGACACCACTGAATCGGGCTCGAAATAACGCACCATGCGATAGAGCAACCTACTCTGTCTGCGCAAGTTATAGTTGACATGCTTCCGTTTGTCGAGCAGGCGGGCGATGCGGTAGATAGTGTCGTAGTCACGGTTGGAACCACTGTCGTTCAACACCTTGCGCATAAACTCATACACAAAGGGCGAATGAATCGAGTACTCGCTCTTGCGCTGCATCAGATATTTCAAGTAACTTGTCAACATAACTCAATCATATTGAACCTTCTGCAGATAAAACACCGACCGCCTCGGCTTGGGCTGACTGCCGTTTTGAATGATTTGAGAACCAAAAATCAGGAAACGGCTGTCGTACCACTTGGTCAGCTGTGCGAAATATTCATCTTCCACGTAATCAGCACCATAGATGGGAGCCAATTTCTCTTCTTGCAGGCTCATCAGCGGCTGTCCGAAGGCATCGAAAGCGATGTAACGCAACTTGTTACGATACGGTGAAGCCACGACAAGCTCATCATAGCAGATTCCCTCGGAGGCATGGGGGAAAAGGTCGAAAGTCAACTCATTGTCGAACTTCACCGACTGTTGCCATTTCAGGTGACCCTCGCTGTCGAAAGCAAGGATAATCTCGCTGAAAAAGTCGTAGCCGTCGAACACGGTGTAGGTGTATGGATAACCGCCATAATAGCCGTAATAGCCATAATTCATGCGGGTTTCCGTGTGGTAATAGGGCATGAAAGCCTCCACTGAAAAGACGGTCAAGTCGCCGAAATCATTCAACCGAGGTGTCCAAAACTGGAAGGCAATCTCGCCTTTAGTGATATTTTGGTTTTTGCTCATCTTCAGCTTCTCCTCGCGCAACCGTACACGGTCAGAGGCAGTCAGGGCGTTTTCGATTTCGGACATGTCCTTGAACAGATATATCTTGCTGTCAGGTATTCCGCCAACAAAGCGCATCCACACCACGCCAACGCTCTCTTTATCAAAGTTTTCCGTTATGCCTTCAAGATTGACTTTTCTTCCTGTCTCGCGCTCCAAGGTGCCGATGACAACGAGGTCCCTGTTTTCGTCGAAACGGAACACCATGCGACCCAAGGCGGCATTGGGAATGTTCTCATATCGGTAACTGCCTTGCAGGCTTCCCGAAGTCGAATAGACCAGAAACGAAGTGGAGGAAAAACGCTTGTTTTCAAACTCTTTGGCCGCCACAACGAAACAATGTTCCTTCGGGAAAGCCTCGGTTTGGAACAAGACATAACTGCTCGATGATGGCGTCACGGTGCGACAAGAGTGGTTGGTCAAGTCGTAAAAATATAGGCTTCCATTGCCGCTTTTGTTGTTGAGGGTCAGCAACATCGTGCCGTCAACCACTTTCACCGACAACGGCACCGACTTCTCAGGCCATTTGTTCCAAAAAGTCTGGTAGGACTTCTCCGCCCGATTGAAGCTCACCACAATGAAATCCAAGGAGTCGGCAGCTTTTTTGTTGCTCTCGTTGACAAAAAGGAAAACGGCATGATGACCATCGCTGTCCGAGTCAAAGTATTTGATTTTGTCGGGTAAAGGAATGAGGTCGCTGCGGGTCTCGTAAAGGCTACTGTCTAAACAGGCAAAACTCCATAGGCGGCGTTTGTCCTTGTCGGTCTTCTCTGTTTCGTAGACCATGATGCCTTCGCCCTCGCCAAGGGTCTGGAAATGGCAGCCTTGTTCCTTGCTCCAACGGCTCACCTCATAACGCACTGGCTCCACCTGCTGGGCCGAGGCTCGGCAAACGAGGAACAATAACACTATGAGATGTAATTTCTTCATTTTAAGTTTCGGCGGATTTGCAATCCGCCGAGGCTGAATTGGGGATTTGTAATCCCCCTCTCGGGACGGGCGGATTGCAAATCCGCCCGAACCAAGGGATTCAAAAACACATATCTATCTTAAAACTTCACAAACTTGGAAACCGCCGTACCACCATTGGTGAAACGGAAGTTGACAAAATAAACGCCACTTTCAAGTTCACTCACACCGAGTTGGGCTTGACCAGCCTGGCATTGCGACACGCTCACCATGCGGCCTGTCATGTCGAAGATGCTGACTTCGGCATCGCTTTCAAGCGTGAATGTCACCTGTTCGCTGGCGGGGTTGGGATAGAGGCTGATGGCCGACATCTCAACTTCATTAACTGCATTCACATTCGTACCTGTCACTTTCACATCGTCAACCTCCCATGAAGCGGCCATCTCGTCGCTGCTGGTATAGATGAAGGCAACATAGAATGAGCAAGGATAATTCGGAATCATTCCAGTGATATCGACTTTGCCAGATTCAACCCATTCATAGTTACCTGCCGAGTAGTCAAAAGCATCGGTAAGGTCTACCCATTCGAACTCGCCGGGTTCACTGTTGCCATCATAGTCGCTGGAGAGGGCCACGCGCAGCTGGTCACCTTCATACTTCATGGCCGTTTTAAACTCAAGCCAGACTTCGTTAAACACCATATTGGGCGAAATCTCGACATAGCCAATCAGCCAGTCTTCGTTCTGGTGAGAAGCTCCATCAGCATAGCCGTTCATTTGGGCATAGCCATTGCCTTGGTAAGTGGCTTGGTGCCAAACTTGTTCACCGTAAGCATTGTAAGCAAAGAACGAGCCCAAATCTTCTTCAAACTCTTCGTAAAGCAGATTGTAAATCTCCTCCGTAATGGCAGTCACAGTCGGATAGTTGCCATCCGTTTTGTAGTCGATGTTGGCACCACTGTTCGTGTAGGGGAAAATGGCGAAATGATAACTAACGCCACCTTGCAAGCCGCTGAAAGTTACAGTTTGAACACCGTAAGCCACATTTTTGGCTAATGGGCCATCGGCAACGGGCTCACCATCGGTAGGAACAGGAATATTGCCAGTCGAGGCCACGACCAAATATTTTGCAGGCAGCTGTGCACCTGTGGCATCGGTCCAAGTGAGGGTCACGTCAACGCCATCGGGTTGTCCGGCGAAGTTGGTGGGATAATTGGTCGGCTCGGGATCGGGTTGAGAGCTGCCGCCAGCTTTGTAAAAACTGACACGCGTGTCAACGCTCGATGTTTCGGCATAGCAACTGAACAAAGGTGTGCCATTGTTCGGGTTGAAACGCATGTTATTGCGAGTATTGTCGCCTTGGGCCACAACTTCAGCCGTGCCATCAGCGTTAAAGACAATGCTCCATTCGCCATTGGCATTGTTGGTGGCTTGCGTCTTCAGTTGGTTGCTGCTACTGCTTGAAGCATAAAGGTATCCGCCTTTCACCTCGTCGAACAAGGTCCAAGCGCCAGAGCTACCGCCTAAGGTGATTTGGAATACGTCTGTTTCACTGTTGGGGTCGGTGCCAAGCGTCACCGTGATGGATTCGCCGTTTTCGCTCACAATCACAGCGTTGCGGTTGCTTGTCTTTTGGTAACCCATGGCGAGGACTCCAAAATCGTCGTGATGAGCCACGATGAGGTAATTGGCACCCGCCTCAAGACCCGAGGCCGAGGTGACCTTTGTAAATGTCGTTTGCGCAATGCCGCTCACCGAGAGAAGCAGCATAGCCACTAATGAGAATAAAACTTTTTTCATTTTCGTTTGATTTTATGTTTGACAATTAATTATAAATCCAAAGTTTCAACCTGCTCCACCGACTTGATTTCGGGGATGACTTTCTTCATCACGGCCTCGATGCCGTTTTTGAGGGTCGACCTGCTGTGAGGGCAATTACCACAGGCACCTGTCAGTTCCACGATGACGGTGTTGTCGTCGGTGAGTTCCACGAAATTGACGTCGCCGCCATCCTGCTGGAGGTAGGGACGCACCTGTTCGAGGACGTTCTTTACCTTGCGTAATATTGTTTCTCTATCCATTATCGTTTTCCTTTCTCACGCAGAATCCGCAGAAATCGCAGAACCTGCCGGACACTTTATTTGGGTCGCCTTGCGCTTCCCATAATTCTGCGTATTCTGCGTGCAATTATTATTTCGATTTAATGATTTCCTGTGCAATCTTGTCGAAGGCCTTCGTGACCGGTGAATCTGCATCCAAGGCGAGCGGCATACCATTGTCGCCACATTCGGCAATCTTTTCGGTAATCGGAATCTGACCGAGGAGCGGCACACCCAGTTGGTCAGCAAACTGCTGACCGGTCTCCTTGCCGAAGATATAGTATTTCTTCTCAGGCATATCGGAAGGTGTGAAGTAAGCCATGTTCTCCACAAGGCCGTAAATCGGGATTTGCAATGCCTCTTCCTTGAACATCATGGCTGCACGAAGTACATCGGCGAAGGCCACTTTCTGCGGTGTGGTCACGATGAGGGCACCTGACACGTTATATTGTTGTGCCAAAGTCAGTTGGATGTCACCTGTTCCAGGAGGCATATCGACTACCATCCAATCCAACTCGCCCCAAAGGGTGTCGTTCATCAGTTGGTTCAAAGCACTGGTGGCCATGGGTCCACGCCATATCAGAGGACGGTTGGCATCGACGAAATAACCGATACTCAACAACTTGATTCCATATTTTTCGATGGGTAACATCACCGTCTTGCCGTCTTTCTCAAATGCAGAAGGACGCTCGTTTTCGGTGCCGAACATCATCGGGACGGAAGGACCATAAATGTCAGCATCAATCAAACCCACACGTTGGTTGGCACGTGCCAAAGCAATGGCCAAATTGGCTGCCACCGTCGACTTGCCGACACCGCCCTTGCCCGAAGCCACAGCGATGATGTGCTTCACCTTCGAGAGGGCCGTTTTCTCCTCCACCACCTTGATTTCCACGTTGATGTCTTCGCCGAACACCTCGGTCAAAGTGCGCTTGGCACCGTTCACCAAAATGTCGTTTTTCGGGTCGTTGGCATGTTCCATAACGAGGTCGAAACGGATATTGTTATCCCTAACCATCAGGTTTTCAACCATATTCAAAGCCACGATATTGTCCCCCTTGGGGAAATAAATGACGTCCTTCAGGACTTCCTGTACGTTTTCTTTATTTAGCATGATTTTAAATTATTATCGCTGCAAAGGTAGTAAATAGTTAGGAGTTATTTATTAGGAGTTAGGAGTTTTTTCTTAACGCTCCACGGCGATGCGTTTTGAGACGATTCCGTTTTCCATCTTGACACGAAGCAGATAGAGGCCTTCGGACATACACTGCAAGTCGACAACCGTTTGGCTATCCGTAACATCCTTCTGCAACACGCACTGTCCTAAAGTATTGTAAACCGATACCTCCGTCATGCCTTCTGCTTCGACGGTGACAAGGCTTTTTGTCGGGTTGGGATAGACCTTCACCTGAGCCTCATTTTCATCCATGCCTGTGGGCGAATAATAGACGTGCAGTTCAAAGACATTGGTTTCATACTTGCAGTTAGCCGGTGCCGAGGTGCAGTCCAAGTCACCGTAATAGGCATAGAGACGGTAGTAGTAGTCACCTTCCTGTACCAAGGCATTATCGGTATAGGTAACCGCCGAAGCACCCAGCGACTTGACGCGGTGGAATTCGCCATCGCCGTCCTTTCTAAAGAGGTAGTAACCAGAAAGGCCATCGTTAGGCTCAGGTGTCTCCCATTTCAACTTGACTTTATAATTGTTGACATACTCGAAATCCAAATTGCGGGGCGGATAACAAGGTCCTGCCGTCGCGCATGACTCGTTGGAATATTCGCCATTTTCGCCGCCTTCGCAAAGCACAGCCACACGGTAACAATGGCCACCCAAGGCAACATTTTCGTCAAGGAAGGTCGTGCCTTCTTGGATGAGGCGATACAACAGACCGTCGCGGTAGATATTGTAGCCATAGCCAGGATTTTCGACGGCATCCCAAGTGAGCAGGATGGCATCGTCTTGAACTGTCGCAACCAAATTATCGGGCGTACCACAGGAAAGGTCACCGCCGCAGGTGTTGTTGATTTCGAAGAAGATGCCCTCAGTCAGGTCGTTGGAGGAGCCTGTGAACGAATACACCGTATTGTTCTCAGAGTCCTTAATAACAAAGCCCAACTGGTTGACCATATCGTCCGGTGCCGTCCAGCCGAAACTGAGTTTGCCCAAAGGCATGTCAGGCTCAACGGAAATGGCGGTTGAAGAAGTCATTGTGTAACGCCCCAGCTCATGTCCTGTCGTATTGTAGACGCTGAGACAACCGCCTTTCCAACCTTGGAATGAGTTGGTCGTCATGATAATCTTCCACTGGCAGGTAGGTCCAACCATCACCTGCATGGCATTGGCGTGCTTGCCGACACGACCATTAGCCACGGCATACACCGCATAGTGATAGACATCGTAATGCGGCACATTGTCATCCTCAATCTCTATGGTTTGACCAGGCGTAGCATAAGGAAAAGTCATGATTATTTTATTATCGCGCATCACTTCAACCCGATCGATGGACGACAACGGCGTACCATCCAAGGTCGTGGTGGGATTGGTCCAACTAAGATGCACACTTAGGTCAGTATCGGAAACTGGCACTGCCACAAAGTCTGTGGGGACTGATGGCGTATGGTTGTAAACCTCAGAAGGGACGAAGTTGAACATGGCATCGGCGGGATGCGTATATGGCGCGTCGTCAATGAGGTACCAACCGTTGGAACTGCCACCCCAACCCAAGTTGAAGTGGAACATGTCGTAGTCGTCGTAACCATCGCACACGAAAGCATGGCAGCCATCATTTTCACAACCCCCATAATACATCGGCCAGCCCATATCGAACTGCTCGCGCACCATGGTCTTCCAAGTTTCCGTCTCAAAATCGTTGCGCGAAAGTTGAACATTGGCATCGGAATAATCGAAATAGGTATGCATGACTCCCGGGATAGGACCAGAGGCACCGCCACTGCCATCGGGGCCATAACCCATATCGATGGTAACACCGCAATGGAAGCACAAGGTGCCTGTGGCTAATTTCTCAGCTTCTGAAGAGCTGCTGTTCAACACATTGGGCATGTTGTCCCAATCATAATTCGTGTTGCCGAAGTCGGCGCAAATCTGACCATAATCCTCATGATAGTAACAGTGGCTACCATTACCTTTGGAAGGAAAAGCCCAAAAGCGCATCAACTGCGACATGGCCGTGGCGAGGCAACCCACGTAGGTATGGCCACCCGAACCAGCTGGGTCTTCAGGGCAGCAGCAGTTGTAAGGATAATCTTGGTTCCATTTGGTCTGGCAGAAGTAACCTGTATCGCGTCCACCGTTGCGCGAAATAAGGCGTCCATAACTGAGTACGGAGTTCCATTCCGCAGCCACGGCAGGCGTAGCGACCGCATGGCGCAATTGCAGCATACACTCGGCCACACCATCCAAATAATACGCCAACGCAGGCGGGATGTTGGAGGCATCAAACGAGGACTCGTCAGAATAGCCTATGACAGGGCGGTGCGCATCGTCTCCAGCGATGATGACAAAAGCATGGTCGCCGACATTGAAGACAAAGAACGCTTCCTCCTGACCTGTGTAAACAAGTTGCGGCATGGCGCGTTCATTGACAAATTGTGTTGTGGCGAATTTCTGGGCCGCAGTCATGGCAAGATTGCGGTCGATGGGTTTGGCTTGGAGAGCCATCATGCTGATAGCCAGCACAAAAACGGATAAGAAAAGTTTTTTCATTTTCAGACAATGTTTCAATTTAACTACGTTGATTCTTCGAATTGCCTGCAAATGTAGTATTATTTTCTTAAAAACGCGCCCACCACCTTATTAAATACATCCGCATTCTTGTTGGCCACAAAATGGTCGCCTTCGATGATGTTCAACTGTGCATCGGGCAAACTCTTGTATATGAGCCTCGTATGCGACTCCTTAATCATGTCTTTTTTGCCAGCGATGACCAGCACAGGCATCGTCAAGCGGGAAAGTTCCGAAGGCTCGATGTGCGGCTCATTGACCATCAAACCAAGCATTTCGGTGTTTTGCTTGGCTTTTTCGGATTTTTTGGAAAACATTTTTGCGATGCGGTAACCGATTTCGATGGGCCATTGATACAAGGGTTTCACGCCGCTTGGGAAGAGGTTGGCACCGTTAAGAATCAGTTTTTCAATCCGTTCTGGGTGTTTCAGGGCAAACTCCAAGGCAATGTTGCCACCGTCGGAGAAACCTAAAATATTAGCTTTTGCGATGCCTTTTTCGTCCATGAAATCGTGTAAATCCTCTGCAAACTGCTTGATGGTGAAAGGCTTCTCCCCTCGCGGTGACTTTCCGTGACCGCGTGTATCAATGGCGATGACGCGATAGTCTTTTGAAAAATGGTCGATTTGGTGGACGAAATAGCTGTTGTCCTCGCCATTGCCGTGGAGGAAAATCAAGGGATGGCCTTGGCCTTGTTCGATGTAATGGAGTTGAATATCTAACATGTCTTTTTATTTCGGCCCTTCGACAAGCTCAGAGACCTTAATTTGTTCAGCCCAGCTAAGGTCGTTGAGCCTGTCGAAACGCCGCTAGTTTAGGTTTTGTTATTCATAAAACAAGCTCGCTCTTCTTCCGAAAACTTCTCAACTGCATAGCGTAGCATAGTGCGTGGCATGGTCATGTATCGCGTTGAGAGCCAGTTTTTCAGCCGTTGCTCGTCGCGTTTGCCTGCCTCGCGGAGGAGCCAGCCGACGGCTTTTTGCAATAGGTCGTGCAAAGGTTGGGGCTTGGCCAAGAAGATGTCCGCAATAGCGTAAGTATCATCCACTTGGCCATGGCGGATGAACTGCATAGTGCTCACCATCCCGATACGTTGTTCCCAAATCGTCTTGCCGTCGCGAGCAAGGTCGTAGAGCAAGGTTCTATCCTTGTCCAAGAGCCATGTGCCGAGCAATTCGTAGCACGAAAGGTCAACTAAGTCCCAATTGTTAATATATTGCGTGTGAGCGAGATAGAAGTCTATACATTGTTGTTGCAAAGTTTTGTCTTTCTTGGCGTGTTTGAAGATTTGCACCAAGGTCAGCAGAGCAGCCATGCGCATTTCGTGGTATTCGGAGGTGATGCAGGTTTCCAAGTCCTCAAAGGAGGTTTCCTGCCAGCATTGCTTCACCACTTCACGCGTCACTGGCACCTTGATGCCTAAAAATTTGTCGCCCTCGCCATATTGTCCTTTGCCCGTCTTGAAAAAACGTGAGAGACCCTCGACTTGGGTAGGGTCTTGCTTTGCAAAGATTTCAGTATAGAGTCTGTTCATGCAAAATCTGGTTTTTTATAGCCGCAAATTTAGAAACTTTTTCCCAAAATCATCTATGAAACATGATTTTCATTACTTTTGCACCATCATTACAAACTATTCAACATGAAAAAAATATCCATCCTTCTTGTTTTGGCCTTGAGCACTGTGTTCGCCATGGGCCAGAATGGCCGCATCGACTTGCGTCATGAAACGAAGGCTGAAATCACGAGAAGCGAGTTCAACAAACTCACCGCCGTGTTCAGCTATGGCTCCATCGAGAGCATTGAAGTGCCCACTGAAAGAGGTACTTTCTCTGAAATCGCCATCGAAGGTACCTACATCTCCGGCGAAATCGGCGCACCCGAACTGCCTGCTTCGCATCAACTCTTAGCCGTGCCTTTTGGTGCCACACCCAGTGTCACGGTGACGAATTATTCCTACACTGATTACGACCTCGCAACGTATGGCATCAACACCATCGTGCCTCGTCAGCCTTCCGTCCGCAAGGACCAGAACCCTGACGAAATCGAGTTTGTCTACAACGCCGCTGCCTACCAAACCCGCAGCCTCGCCTCGGTTCCAGAAGCTACCATCGAGGTGCAAGGCACGATGCGCGGTATTCGCGTTGGCTCGTTGGTCATCAACCCAGTGAGCTACAATCCCACCTCCAACACTTTGCGTGTGTTCAACGACATTGAGGTGGAAGTGAATTTCGACGGTGCCGACCGTGCCGAAACAGAGCGCATGTTGCTGAGCACTTACAGTCCCTATTTCGACATCGTCTACAAGCAGATGTTCAACTACCGCCAAATTCTCGATGTCTACACCGACCACCCCGACCTGATGGCTTATCCTGTCCACATGATTGTCATCACGCCTGAAAACTACATTTCCGCCCTGCAGCCTTGGATTAACTGGAAGATTCAAAAAGGTTTCGACGTGAACGTGGTGACTACGGCACAAGCCGGCGGCAACTATAACGCCATTCAGTCCTACGTGCAGAACTTGTACAATACTGGTGTCAACCAAGGTGCTACACCGACTTTCCTCGTCCTCGTCGGCGACACAGGACAAATCCCAGGAAAAACCAGTGGCACTGCCACTCAAAAAGTGACTGACCTCTACTACGGCTCTATCGACAATGACTATTTCCCCGACATGTTCTACAGCCGTATGTCGGCAGAAAATACGAATCAGGTTACCGCTATCGTCAACAAGATCCTGCAGTACGAGCAATACACCATGCCCGACCCAAGCTACCTTAACAACGTGACTCTTATCGCCGGTTGGGACAGCTATTGGACCAATTACGTCGGCAAACCCACCATTCAATATGCAATGCAGTATTATTACAACACCGCGCATGGTTTCACCAATGTCTATAATTGGTTAGGCCAGCCTTATACGAACTGCTACGCTTCATTAAGTTCAGGTACAGGTTTTGTCAACTACACTGCCCACGGCAGCGAAACCGCTTGGTCCGACCCTCAACTGTCCAGTTCCCAAGTGAATGCGCTCACCAACTCCAACAAATACTTCCTTGCCATGGGTAACTGCTGCTTGACTGGCAACTTCGGTTACAGCCAACCCTGCTTCGGTGAGGCCATGCTTCGTGGTGAGAACAAAGCCGCCTATTCCTATATTGGTTCCTGCCCTGTGACCTATTGGTACGAGGACTATTACTTCGGCGTTGGTGCCACCACCACTTTTGGCCAAATGCCCAACATCAACAACACTGCTACAGGCGTTTATGACGGCATCTGGATGGATGACACATACAATACCGTTTCTTCCATCGTCTTCCTTGGCAACCTTGCAGTGTGTTACGCCCATGCCGGAAACTATCAGACCAGCTCCAGCCCGACTTATTATTGGCAAGCCTACCACGTGCTCGGCGACGGCTCCATCATGCCTTACCGTGTAAATCCGACCCCCAACACGGTCAACCATGCCAGCACCTTCCCCACAGGTGCCACCTCATTCACGGTGAGTGCTGAAGCAGGCTCGTATGTCGGTATTTCGCAAAACAATGTACTGAAAGGCGCAGCTTTGGTACCTGCTTCGGGTACGGTCAATGTGCCAGTGAGCGGTGTCGGCTCGGGACAAGTGAAGATTGTGGTCACAAAGCCGCAACGTCAGCCTTATATCCAAGACATTAACGTGGGTGGTGGCGGCACAAGCTACAACATCACTGTGAGTGCCAATCCTACCAACGGTGGCACTGTCACAGGCGGCGGCACTTATCAACAAGGCCAATCCTGTACTGTACATGCCACGGCCAACAACGGCTTCACCTTCACCAACTGGACTGAAAACGGCAACGTGGTCTCCACCCAAGCCAACTACACCTTCACCGTGACAGGTAACCGTACCTTGGTGGCGAACTTCCAATCCCAACAGCAGAGCTACACCATCTCGGTGTCAGCCAATCCGAGCAACGGAGGTAGTGTCACTGGCGGTGGCACCTATCAACAAGGCCAGCAATGCACCGTGAGTGCCACAGCTGCTACAGGCTATACCTTCTTAAGATGGACTGAAAACGGCTCTCAGGTTTCCACCAATCCTAACTACACCTTTACCGTTACAGGCAACCGTACTTTGGTGGCCCAGTTCCAGCAACAGAACTACAACATCAGCGTGTCGGCCAATCCGAGCAATGGCGGTAGCGTCACAGGTGGCGGGGCTTACCATTACGGCGACAACTGCACCGTCATCGCGACACCTGCTAACGGCTATACCTTCCTGAGATGGACGGAGAACGGCAACCAAGTTTCCAACAGTGCCAACTACACCTTCACCGTCACGGGCAACCGCACTTTAGTGGCACAATTCCAGCAGCAGACCTATACCATCACGGCCACTGCCGACCCGACCACTGGCGGCACCGTCACTGGCGGCGGCACTTACAACTATGGGCAGAACTGCACTTTGACGGCTACACCCGTCACTGGTTATTACATCTTTATCAACTGGACCAAGAACGGGCAACAGGTCAGTACCAATCAAACCTATAGCTTCACCGTCACCGAATCGGCTCAATATGTCGCGCACTTTGAACTACAAACGTTCGACATCAACGTTTCGGCCAACCCGAGTTATGCCGGCACGGTTGAAGGCGGCGGAACTTATAATTTCTGGCAACAATGCACAGTAATCGCCACACCCAACGAAGGTTACGATTTCCTGAACTGGACCGAGAACGGCACTCAGGTTTCCACCAATCCGACCTATAGCTTTAACGTATCACTTGACCGTAACCTAGTAGCCAACTTCGCCTTGCAGACCATTGAAATTACGGCCACCGTCGATCCTGCTGAAGGCGGCACTGCCACGGGCGGCGGCACCTACAACTACGGCGATGAAGTGACCATCACTATGGTGAGCAACGAAGACTGGGCCTTCCAGAACTGGACGGAAAACGGCTCGGTGTTGACGGAAGACAAGACCTTCACCTTCATTGCCACGGCCAACCGCAACTTTGTCGCCCACCTTATGTATACTGAAGGCGTTGGCGAACAAAACGGCAGCAAGACGATGGTCTATCCCAATCCCGTCAGTGACAAGCTGACCGTTGAGGCGCAAGAAGCTCTCGGCACCGTGGAAATCTACAACCTCATGGGTGCCTTGGTCTACAGCCAAAAGAACTGCGCCAACAAGGTGGAAATCAACACCTCTGATATGCCATCAGGCATCTATTTCGTCCGCCTGACGAACGACAAGACTTCGGAAACCAGAAGGTTTGTGAAAGAATAATACAAGTTGTGTATAGTATTGTTTTTGTTGTGTAGAGGCGGTGCATGCACCGCCTCTATATGTATTAATGGGCTGCTGCCCGACTTTGGTTGACAATCCAAACGCCGGAAAACACCAAAATCATGGCCACAATTTTCTTCCATGTGAGGTGATCCAAACCGATGATGATGCTGATAAGCGTCGCAATGATGGGCTGTACATAATTATACATGCTGACCAAGGTGGGGCGAAGTCGTTTTTGCCCGACAGGAATCAAGAAATAAGCGACAAAAGTGGCGAAAACGACCACGTAAGCCACCTGCCAAAGCACCTTGCTGTCCATCTGGCTGAAAGGAAGTTGGAAGAAATGCCTCGCGTTGAACGGCAAAGCCACCAACATGGAAAACAGGAACATCCATTTCATGAAGGTGACCACGTTATATTTTGAGATTAAAGGGCGGAAGATGCCGAGATAAAGAGCAAACGTCAGGCCATTGAGGACGGCGAGAACAATACCCATAGGTTTCGTTTCGGAGGCACCGCCACCCAATCCCACCGAATTGAATATCAGAATCAAGACACCCGCCAAGCTCACCAACACGCCACCGATTTTCTTGAAAGTGATAGGCTCCTTCAGAACGATGGCCGCCACAAACATGGTCATAATTGGTGTGCAAGTGTTGGCGATGCTCAAGTCGATAGAGGTGGTCATGGTGATGGCCTTCAGAAAACTCATTTGCGTGAGGAAAAGTCCGAGCATGGAGGCCACAAAGATTTGCAGTAAGTCTTTCAGCGGCACCTTTTCCTTGGGCATAAAGAGCGACAAGAGCCAAAATAAAATCGTGGCCCCTGTCGCCCTTAAGCAAAACAAGTCCATCGGGGTCAACACGTGGGCGTTGGAAATGTTCTTGCAACAAACGATGTTGAACCCGAAAATGCAGTAGGCACCGAAACATGCGAGGTGCCCGATGAGTGTGGACGACTTATTCAATCCAGTAGACGTAATTCTCCTTGCGCGGCTTGGCTTCGGGGTAGTCACCCTTCACATAGCCAAGGATGCAGTTGCCGATACCCACATACTTGTTGGCATCGATGCCGAGTTCTGTGAGGATGGCTTTGCCTTCTTCCGTCTCAAAGACTTCCTTGGCGCGGTGAATCCAGCAGGAGCCTAAACCTTTGGCATGGGCGGCATTGAGCAGGTTGCCCATGACGAGGGAGCCATCTTCCTTCCACGTGAAAGCTGCCGTAGTGTCGGCCAAGACGACCAACACGACTGGAGCCCCATAAAACGGATCCATGTCGTTGTCCTTGCCGAAGACTCCAGCGTTGAGTTTGCTCAGTCTGTCGCGCACCTCGCGGTTGGTGACGGCAATGATAATGGGGGCTTGGCGGTTCATGCCTGTGGGAGCGTAAGTGCCCGCCTGGCAAATTTCTTCAATGACCTCACGCGGAGGCACTTCGTCGGTGTAGCTGCGCACGCTGCGGCGCGTCAGCAGGTCTTGCATGGTTGTGTTCATGATAGTTTCTTCTTTTGTGTTCTCGTTAGAACATTTGTCCTTGTTACAGCAACCGCAAAGGATTACGGTCAAGGCTGCAATGATGAGAGTATACTTCTTCATAATAAAAATGTTTAGGTCGGCAAAGGTACGGATAAATTTCGCAATTTTGCAGCCCCAAATGTGGATTTACATGCAAAAAATCAAAAGTTATGTCCTACCCATCGCCATTGTGCTGGGATTGTTGTTACACGACTATTGTGCAGCCTTCAGCGTGGTGGTGCCCTATATCATTTTCACCATCTTGTTGTTGACATTCACGGCTGTCGACATCACGAAACTGAGATTCAAGCCTTTGTTCATTTGGATTATCCTTTTTCAAGTGGGGGTGAGTCTGGGCGGTTACGCTTTGCTTAGGCTTTTAAATGTCAATGAAATCATTGCAGAAGGTGTGCTTATTGGCGTACTTTGTCCTGTGGCGGCTTCAGTGGCTGTGGTGAGCACCATGCTGGGAGCCGACCGTAACACCGTGACTTCCTACTCCATCATCGGCAACCTTATGGTTTCCCTCGTGGCACCCGTCTATTTCTCTTTCATCGGCATGAACCAAGACATGCCTTTCCTCGAATCTTTCCTGCAAATCTTGAGACGCATCGGAACGGTTATCGGACTGCCATTCATCGTAGCTTTTGCCCTACAACTATGGTGGCCCAAAGCCAACAAGGTCCTGAGCCGCTATAAAGGTCTGGCCTTCTACTTTTGGGCTGTCGCCCTGTTCCTTACCTTGGGTCAAACCATCCATTTCATTTTCCTCAATGGCAAAGGCAACTGGAACAGTAT
>JAEEQP010000006.1 GCA_016285355.1 Bacteroidales bacterium | reverse complement strand
GACAATGCCGAGAAGAAGGAATTCAAGGCCTTGTGGAACGAAATCAACCACCGCTATGTCTATACGGTGCATTACGACAGCGAAGAACTGATTCAGAAAGCCATTGCCGCCATCAACAGCGAGTTGAGTGTCACGCAGTTGAAGTATGTGGTAACCACAGGCACGCAAGGCGATGACGAACTGGATTTCACTGGCGAGCAAAGCACCCGCACGAGAGAGATGCGGGACGTGTCGACCAGCAATGTGCCTTACGACCTGGTGGGCGACATCGCCAAAGCCGCCACACTGACCCGCCGCACTGTGGTCAAAATCCTAAAGGGCATTCAGTTGTCGAAACTGTACTTGTTCAAGAATAACCCCGAAGAGTTCATTCGCAAGGTGAGTCAAATCATCCGTGAGCAGAAAGCAACGATGATTGTGGAGCACATCAGCTACAACCGCACGGAAAACCAGTACGATTCCGACATCTTCACCAAAGAGAAAAGTCGCCAAACCGTTGACAAAGCCTACGAGGCCAAGAAACATATCCTTGATTATGTATTCCCCGACAGCCAAGGTGAGCGTACTTTTGCCGAGGATTTGGATAAGGCAGAGGAGGTGTGTGTTTATGCTAAGTTGCCGAGATCATTCCACATTCCAACGCCTGTGGGTAATTACGCTCCCGACTGGGCCATCGCCTTCAACGACAACATGGGCGTCAAGCATGTGTTTTTCATCGCTGAGACCAAAGGCAGCATGGATTCCATGCAGTTGAAAGGCGTGGAGTTGGCGAAGATTGAATGTGCGAAGAAACTCTTCAACAATGCCTCGACAAGCAAAGTGAGATACGATGTTGTGGATTCGTACGGAAGTTTATTAGAGGTAATGAAGGGAATGAGTTGATACTTCATGAAGTCCCAATCCATTATTCCTTCAAACTCTGCCGAGCGTAAGGTACCAAATCCTGCGAGGCGAACTCACCCTTCAAAAACTTGAAATACCCTGCCACTGCAACCATGGCGGCATTGTCGGTGGAATAGCTAAGGCGCGGGATGAATACCTTCCAATGGTATTTTTCGCCTAAAGCGAGCATGGCATCATGTAGGCCGCTGTTGGCACTTACGCCGCCGGCGATGGCCACGGTTTTGATGCCTGTCTGCTTGCTGGCTTTCACCAACTTGTTCATCAGGATGTCGATGATGGTCTTTTGCACCGAGGCGCAGAGGTCGGCTTTGTTTTCTTCGATGAAGTTCGGGTTGAGTTTCAGGTTGTCGCGGACGGTGTACAAGATACTGGTCTTCAGTCCGCTGAAGCTGTAGTCAAGGTCGGGGATTTGGGGCTTGGCAAAGGTGAAGGCGTTGGGGTTACCGATTTTGGCCAGTTTGTCGATGACAGGACCGCCGGGGTAGGGCAGGCCGAGAATTTTGGCCGTTTTGTCGAAGGCTTCGCCCGCCGCGTCATCGATGGTCTTGCCGATGACTTCCATGTCGAAATAGTCCTTCACCACCACGATTTGTGTGTGACCGCCCGAGACGGTGAGACATAAAAACGGAAAATCAGGTACCTCGGTATGGGTCTCGTCGGTGGCGAAATGCACAAGGATATGCGCGTTCATGTGGTCAATTTCCACCATGGGGATGTTTAAGGTCTGCGCGAAAGCCTTTGCAAATGAGGTGCCTACGAGCAAAGAGCCTAAAAGTCCGGGGCCACGTGTAAAAGCGATGGCGGATAACTGATTTTTTTCTATCTTTGCAGTCTTCAAGGCCGTGTCGATGACAGGGATGATATTTTGCTGGTGGGCACGCGAGGCGAGTTCGGGAACCACACCGCCGTATTGCTCGTGAACCTTCTGACTGGCAATGACATTCGAAAGCACACGCGTACCTTGAAGCACTGCGGCTGAGGTGTCGTCGCACGAAGATTCGATGCCTAAAATGTATTCGTTCATGGGTCTCAATTTGGAGGGTCAAAAGTATTAAAAAAAAGATTATCCATAGCATTTTGATTTTGATTACGGTGGTACTCGCTATCATCGTGACCTTGTTTGTGGGTATTCAAGACCCTATCGTTCAGAAGTTTGCGGTACGTTTTGCAGGTGGTTACCTTTCCGAAAAAACTGGTGCCGACATCAAGGTGGGACGATTGGTCGTTACGCCTGATTTGCGTATCTTTATCGATGATGTTATCGTCAAAGACTTGAAAAAGAATGTTTTGGCGAGTATTGACAAATTGAAGACCAAAATCGACATCACTGACTTGTTGGGAGGGAAAATTCATATCAAGAATGCGGAATTGCGCGACACGGAGGCCAATCTGATTATGTATGAAGGGGAAAACCAGTTCAATTTCGGGTTCTTTGCCGAGGCTTTCAAGAGCGATAAGGAAAAGCCTGAAAAGGAGCCCATGCCCATCATCGTCGACAAGATTTCGCTGAAGAAGGTGGATTTCTTGTTCTGGAACCAAAACAAGGACAATCCGGAAAAGACCGCGCAAAACCTGATGGATTATGCTCATATCGACCTTGACGACATCAACTTTGAAGCTTCGGACTTTTACATGTTGGGCGACTCCATCCGCGTAAATATCGCCTCCCTTTCCGCCACGGAACTGAGCGGATTGGAACTGAAACATTTTGGTTCTGAGGTTGTTGTATGCTCAAACGGCATCTTCCTTGACGGAATGAAGATGGAAACCAACAACAGTCTGTTCGACTTGGATCTTCACATGTTGTATGACGATTTTTCGGCATTTCAGGATTTTGTCAACAAAGTGACCTTTAATGCCACAATTCGTCCTACCGATGTCATGCTTTCCGATATAGGTGTCTTCACTTCAGTGATGTACAAAATGCCTGACCGTCTGTTGTTTGAAGGTCTGTTTACCGGTCCCATTGAGCATTTCAGCGTGGACAATTTTAAGGTCGAATTCGGTAAATCCACCATGATTCAAGGAAACCTGAGCATGCACCCGCTTGATTTCAATGATGGAGAACATGTATTGAAAATCAAGGACATGCGCTTCACGTATGACGATTTGGTGAATTTCTATATTCCGTCGAAAACGAAGACCATACCGTTACCAGAGTCACTTCGCCGACTGAACAAAGGCACCATCAACATGAATTTCAAAGGGTCGTACAACGATTTCAAGTCTTTCATCTGCTTTAAATCGGGCATAGGTGATATTGATGCTTCCATTGCACGCTCGAAAGACAGCAAAGGAAACAACAAGTTTTCGGGTTACATCATTGGTGAAAAAGTGCAAGCTGGAGCTGTGGCTAATGCCTCGAAATTTATCGGCGAACTTGATTTGAATGCTGATTTTACGGCCATATTCCCCAAAAAAGGAGGCATGGAAATCATGGTTGACGGCAAAATCACTGATGCTCAACTATTGGGAAACCGTATTGATGAGGTGAAATTGGATGGCAACCTTAAGGAGAACCGTTTCAATGGCAAGTTGATGGTGGACGATGATGATTTGTCACTCAATTTCAACGGTTTGATTGATTTTAACGACAAAAAACATCCCCAATCGGATTTCGATGTGGTTATTTACGATGCCGACCTCCATGCGTTGCATCTGCTCAAAGAGGATTCTATTTCAAGGATCAGTACCAAAATGTACGTGAACCTTGATGGTTTCGACCTCGACGACCTTGAAGGTGAGGTGCATATCGACAGTACCTTGTATATCGACAGTCGTGGCCAGTATTTTATGAAAAAATTCGATGCTTCCATCACGAACGATATCCTGATGCAACGCCGCATCAACCTCAATTGCGACTTTTTCGATTTCATAATGGCGGGGCAAATCAATTTCGCCAGCCTGATGATGACCCTCAACGAATACGTCGATTCCTTCGTACATTTCCCGATTTGGGAAGATAACCGTGAAGCTTTCGAGAAGTACAGACTGAAAAATGATGTGAATCAGGATTTCACAGTGCAACTTGCTCTGAAAGACACCAAAACCATAAGCCGTTTGCTGATGCCTTCTGTAAAGATTGCGAAGAACACCACGCTGAACGGCACGTTCACCTCACGCACCAATTCACTCAATTTCACGCTCCGTTCAAACAATGTTCAGGTCGGACAGTTGAATTTCATTGATTTGGAGCTCAAGAACACGAATTTCAGGAACGTGGCCTTTACTTCATTGAAATTGAACGAAATCAAATACAGCAATATTTCCCCCACAGACACCTTGGAAATCAAGTTAGAAAACTTCGGCATTTCCACCCGAATGACTAACGACACCATTTTTGGCCGCCTTGTTTGGGACGACGTTTTGGAAAAGGATATTAATAAGGCGTTGGTAGAGACCTATTTCCATCCGCATAATCAAGGTGGTATTTTCTCCATCATGCAGGCTGACATCCGTATCAACGACTCACTTTGGACTGTTTCGCCAAGCAATTTCATCGACATTAACGGCGACGAAATCAACATTTCCAACCTGATGTTCGAGCACAACAAGCAGTCTATCCGAGCCGATGGCTTTGTGCCCATGAGGGCCGGGGATACCCTTTCGGTACAGCTTCGCAGTTTCGACATTTCCAACATTGATATCCTGACTATAGACAAAGGTTTCGATCTCGATGGATTCATCACGGGCGATGCTATGCTCAGTGGTTTGAAAGAAAAGCCTATGGTTTTAGCCGATTTGGTCATCAGAAATTTGGGGATAGATAGCGATACCATTGGTGACGCAGCGATAGAAAGTGCTTGGAACAATGATGAAAAATCCATCGACTTGAATGTGAACATCCTCGATTTGGGCAAGCAGACCTTGAATGTCTTCGGCTCGTATTACACCGCGAGGAAAAAGGACAATCTGGATTTCACGGTTGAGATGGATTCACTGCGGTTGGCGATATTAAATCCGTTCCTGGCAGGTGTAGTGTCGCGGATGCAAGGCTTCGGCAATGGCCTGATTACTGTCAAAGGCTCTCTTGACAGCCCTGACATCAATGGAAGGTTGAAACTCAACGACGGTGGTTGCAAAATCGCATACCTGAATACTTTCTACACCTTCAGTCCAACTGTTCTGATTGACAATCAACGTATTTGGTTCGAAGACATGATTCTTACCGACACCTTGGGCAATAAAGCCGTTGTGGAGGGTCAAATCAAGCACAACTATCTGAAGGACTTTTATTTGGATTTGAGAATGCGTCCAAGGGAATTCCTCGTCATGGCAACTTCTAGCAAGGACAACGAGACTTTCTATGGTACCACCGTTGCCAACGGCTTGGTTACTGTGGAAGGGCCTTTCAAGGACATCAAACTCGACATCAAAGCCATAACACGAAAAGGAACTAACTTCACCATCCCACTGAACCAGACATCCACGGTCAAGGACAACGACTTTATTGTCTTCGTTACCAAGGAAGAGGAAGTGGAGGAGGAAGAAGAAATTGTCGTGCCTGTAAAAGCGAAAAAGGAGAAAACCAAGGGCAAATTCAGCCTAAGCCTCGACATCAACGCCACCGACGATGCTTCTCTGAAGATTTTCCTCCCCGGAAATATCGGCACCATCGATGCTACGGGCAACGGCCGTATGAAAATGAATACGGCCACCAGCGAACCGTTTACCATGTTCGGTGACTATACCATCAAGACAGGACGTTTCCAGATGACGTTGTACAACATCATCTCGCGCATGTTTACGCTAAAGGAAGGCGGTACACTTACTTGGTCGGGCAGTCCCACCGACGGACGCATCAATGCCACAGGTGCCTATTCCATCAAAGCTCCGCTTTCGGGATTGGGCGTGCAGGTAGACTCGACTTCCGTCAGCAGCAATGTGAATGTGGAATGTCTGATCCATCTGAAAGGCGCGTTGCTTAACCCGACCATCACCTTTGGCATGAACCTGCCGAATGCGACGGAGGATATTACCCAGACCGTGTATTCCCTCGTTGACACCACTAACCAGGCTGTGATGACCCAACAAGCCGTGTCGTTGCTGGTTCTTGGACAGTTCGCTTATGCTGGAGGCACTGGAAGAAGCGATGCCATAAACTTGACAAACATCCTTTTACCAAGTATGCAAGTAGACATTACAGACAATATCAATTTGGGTGTTAGCTATCGTGCAGGGAATGAAGATACTTACGATGAATATCAGTTTGCCTTGCGTACTCACCTCTTTCAGAACCGCCTCACCATCGAGACCAATGTGGGTGTCATGTCGAGCAATTCGGGTGCAGGTAGCGCCTCCAATATCGTGGGTGAATTCGATATGTATTACAAGTTGACCGAAGATGGACGGTTGCAAGGCCATTTCTACAATCACTCCAACTACAACTCGAATTTCAACAGTTTCAGTTTCGACAAGCGGTCACCTTATACGCAGGGCTTAGGTCTTACCTTTAGCAAGTCTTTCGACAAATTCCGCGACATCTTCAAACGAAAGACGCTTTCGATTCCAAGCCCCAATCAACCGCTATTGAATAAGCCCACGAAAAAGGAAAACGAATAAGCCATGCAAAACGCCGACAATTTCAAAGTCTTTCAGGCCTCGGCTGGTGCTGGAAAGACTTTTACGCTCATTAAGGAATACTTGAAACTGTGCCTTAAAAACGAGGGCGCGGTCGCCAATTTCAGGAACATCCTTGCCATCACATTTACCAATGCCGCTGCCAACGAGATGAAGGCCAAAATCGTGAAGACGCTTTGCGAAATCATTGACAGCAAAGAACTTGACCCGAAATCGATGGAGGCCATTTTGATGGAAGAATTGGGAATCAGCGATGAAGAACTGAAACACAACGCGCAACGTCTGATGACGCGTATCATGCACGATTATAGCAGTTTTTGTGTGAGCACTATCGATGCCTTTGTGCAAAAACTCTCCCGAAGCTTTGCGCACGACTTGGGGCTGCCCAACCAATACACTGTCAGCATTGACACGGAGGAAATGGCCGACACGATAACCGAGAATCTGGGCCTGAGAATCAGTGACAAAGACGATTTCCTTACCCGCTTGCTCATCGATTTCAGCAACAATCAATTCGATAACCAACGCTCCACGGCCATCGAAACTCAACTCTCCGAGTTTATTGCTAAGCTGATGACAGAAAAGGCCTACCAAAAGGATGAGAACAACAACATCAAGAACCCAGTTCAATACAAGCAAACGCTTGAATTTCTGAATGGTAAGGTGTATGGTTTTGAACAAGGTTTGAAGTCTCTTTTGGATAACTTTGAAGCCATCGAAAAGAGATTTGGCCTCAGGGACGAGCTGTATTCTTACGGAAAAAACGGCTTCATTTTGTATATCAGGAAACTCTCGAAAAAGACCTACGAACAACCTACTGCCCGATTCAATTCAGTGATTGAAAAGCACAGTTGTTTCTCCAAAGAGGCTGAGAAACAGTTAGGTAAGGCACAGGTTGAGGAGATTAATTCGGTTTTACTTCCTGTGTTGGAGAAATTGAAAGCTTTTGTTGAAGAGGAATTAGGCAAGTTCTTGTTTTATAAGACTCAGCGTGATTTGTTGTATCTTTATGCGTTAAGGACGCAGATTCGAATGGAGTTTGATGCTTTGGCCAACGAGGACGAAGTGGTTCATATCTCGGAGTTCAATAAATTGCTCAATACCGTGATGGGCGACTTTTCGGTTCCTTTTGTGTATGAGCGTATTGGAGAACATTTCCGCCATGTGTTTGTGGATGAGTTTCAGGATACTTCCGTGCTGCAATGGCAGAACCTTTTGCCGCTGATTGACAATGGCTTGTCAGCGGGTAACATGAGCATGGTGGTGGGCGACGGCAAGCAGTCCATCTATCGTTTCCGCAGCGGCGAGGTGGAGCAGATTGTCAATTTGCCTGACATTTATGCCTTACCACAAGACGAGCGTCAATCAGCGTTTGAGCAATATCAGAACAATCTGAGGAACAACTTCGCTTTCAAGAACTTGGACACCAACTACCGCTCGTTTGCGAATGTGGTCGACTTCAACAATGCCTTTTTTGAGGCGGCGTATCAACAGCTTTCTCCTGAATTGCAAAAGGTATACGTAGCTGAAAAACCGGGTACGAACGAGGGCGTAAGCATTTACCAAAAAAAGGCCAAAAATGAAGAGGGATTGGTGCAGGTAGAGCTTTATGATGCTGAAAATCAGCCTGAATATTGCTTCGATAGGGTAGAGGCTATCATCCATGACCTCACCGAAACAAAAGGCTATCAATATGCCGACATCGCTTTGCTCACCCGCAAGTCGGATTATGGTTCAGAAATGGCCAACTACTTGAACGACAAGGGGATTCCTGTTATCTCGCAAGACTCGATTTTACTCAAGTCATCCGACAAGGTGCAGTTGATGGTGAACACCTTGCGTTATTTGCTCTACGGCGACAACGAAACCAATGTCGCCAACGTTTTGTTTTACTGGAAACTGACGCAAGAACCTGATTTTGATGGTGATGTCAGCCAGCTTTTCGGCGAAGTGAAAGCCATTGCCAAAGGTGAGACGGCGATTGAACCTGTGATGGGTTTGGGCGAGTTTGGCTTGCTACAAGGGGCACTTTCCAAAGCGACCTGTCTCTATGACCTCTGTGCCAACTTGTTGCGCATCTTCCATTTCGACACCATCCGCGACACGTTCTTGAACTATTTCATGGAAGAGGTCTTCAAAATGCAATCGGGGATAAAAGAGGGCATCGCTGACTTCCTTTCGTATTGGGACAAGAAGCAGGACAAACTCGCTGTGATGTCGGTGAGTGGCAATGCGGTGAAAATCATGACGATACACAAGTCGAAGGGCTTGGAGTTTCCTGTGGTCATCTATCCTGAGGCCATCATCGATTTGGACGAGAAACTGAATGCCAGCAAGGCGGCTGAGGAATGGCTGCGTCCTGAGGATTTGGACTTCGAGGCCATTCCCAATTTAGAAAAGGTGCTGTTCAAGTTGGACAAGAACGCGACGAATATGGGCGAAAAGGCCTTGGAAAAGGTGGATAAAGAGAAAGAGAGCAACCGTTTGGACAACCTTAATTTGCTCTATGTCGCCTTCACTCGTGCCGTGCAACGACTGTATGTCATCGCCAAGCAAGGCAAGGCTGACAAACCCAATATCATCCGCGATTTCCTTGCCGATAAGGAAAACCTTCAAATGCCAGGAAATGAGGCGTTGGTCTATCGTTTTGGAGATGACGGTTTTAGGAATCCGAAGGAGAAAACCGAAAATGAGGTTACCGAAACGCTGACGGAGTCGGTGTCAACGGATTGGTTCCAGAAAATCAGTGTCGACCCCAATCCGACCATGGTTTGGCAATCCAAGAGCGACAAGCTGTTGCCACGAGAATGGGGTGAATTGGTGCATCAGATTTTGGCGAAGATCCGCACTTCCAATGAGATGCAGTCGGTGTTGTTGCCTTATCTTTCTACTGCTACAATTGATTTAGAAACAGCAGATTGGATTCGCGAAAAGTTCATGCAGATGACCCAGCATCCACAGATTGCCGCAGCATTCAGCCCTGGGGCCAAAGTGAAAACGGAATGTGAAATCCTTTACCAAGGTAAGATTCTCCGCCTTGACCGCTTTGCAGAGCTTCCAGATGTTATTTGTCTTCTTGATTACAAGACTGGTAAAAAGAATGAAGAGCATAAGAACCAAGTCCATCTTTATGCCAATGCCTTGCGTGAAATGACTGACAAGGAGATTCGGTCGTTTTTGGTTTATCTTTCTGAAACGGAAATTGAAGTTGATGGGCCAATAGGATGATAGGTTTTAAAAGGCAATTCAATACTCAACAGCCGAAATCAAATACTCTTTCCTGACACACAAAAAGACTATAATGATTCAGCCACTTTGTTGATTCGTTCTGAACAGTCAAGCAGGCAGCTTTTGAAGTTTATATGGTACGAATCACCATGAATCACTATATGGAACTGTAACTTCGGAATAGTATAAGGGAGCATTAGGGTTGAGTTTAGGTGATTCGCCTGTATCCCAAACAAGTGCCGAATAGTATTGGGCTACAAAATCATGAAAAGAAGCATCGTTCTGCTCTGGAGAAAGGCAAAGCCCCATTTCCAAATATTGCTCTTGATAAATCTCTGCAAGGTGGAGGATGGTGACAAAGTCAAGTTCAATCTTTCTTTTTTTCTTCATTTGATAATGGTAATATTGTTTCAGCCTGCAAAATTACAAGCAGGTTGTTTCAAATCACGGTACAGGTAAAAGAAATTATTGCTTCTCGATGAGATTTTTGTACATTTTGAACAATTCAGCCACGATTTGGCTTTCTGTCATCTTAGGGTCGAAACCGTATGCCTCCATCACGGCACGGTCGTTAGCTTGGTGGGCTTGGCGGAGGTCGGGCAGCATAACACTGTCGTCATAAAGGTCGGCCAGGGTTTCTGTAGGATATTTTGCACGTACTTCCAGAATCTTCTTTGCAGTGCTCTCAATCTTTGTTTTTTGAACATCAGTTGGATTAGGCCATGGGAAGTTGTTGTAAACGATGTCTTTGGAATAACGAAAATCAGATTTCAGCCGTCCGCAAACTGCTTTTACCCATGCCATGTGAACAGAACTCATCAGGACACCAAATTCATATAAAGTAGAATCAGGGATGAGATTCACTTGATTACTGCAAAGATTGTTGGGGGTCATGAAACCAATTGGAATATAGGTGCGCTTTTCCGAAGAAACAACAGGAATAATCATGAAGTTGGTTGTGGGAATTACTTCAAGGCCAAAGCGCGATGGATATAGTGCTGCTTTCACCGTGGCTTCTCGTTTGCTGGAGAGACGATATTGTTTCACTGCTTCGACAATTTCCATACATTTTTTCATCTTTCGTAATTCCGATGGCAAGCAATCACCAAGATTCAAGCACCAACGTGGGCGGTTGTATAGGAACTCATCGGCACCATACCAACGGCGGAAATACTTTTCGGCAAGAGGTTCTTCTTTGACAAAAACTACTTTTTCTTCGTCAGTGAACATAAACTCGTCGTTGTCAATTCTTTGACTTCCAGTTAGTAATGGAGGAACATTGCATAAAGGTTTCGGACGGCTTTCGATAAAAACGTTGGGTGCATCTAACAGATAGCCATTGATGTTATTTGCCACAATATGCTGTTGATCATCAATAAACAACATCTTTGGTTTTTCGGCATTATCCACGCTAAACCCGACAATGACGCAATGTACATGTGCTTTGCTTTCGCTTTCCGAATCCCATCGGAAAGTGCGCCATGCAAAGTCGATGTGAATGCCTTGAGCAAAAAGGTTTTTCCAAAGAATGGCAACTTGTGCGCCTTGAGTAATGCTGTTTGTGGAAACCAATGCAGCTTTGGTAGGCTTGCCCAATATGTAATCTGCGGCTTTCTTATACCAACAACTCACATAATCGAGGTTGCCAACATTCTTCAAGTTGCCAAACAACATAAGTACATCATCCTTTTGTTCTTTGCTCATCATCCTCGCCCCCACGAAAGGCGGATTACCCATAATGTAATCATAAACAACAGGCTGTTGGTCTTGCTCCAATGGAAGTTGCTTGTTCTCAACTTTCTCCGTAATCACAGTCAATTCATCGTACACCTTATTATATTGTGCCGCTGGCTCGTGTGCTTCGGAAGACGCTGACACAACATCATCTGAAATCTTTTCGACCTCAAAGACATTGAGTTTCTTTGTATAAAGATAAGGCTGGCTTACATTTTCTTTCAATGTCGACCAATCCATGCGCAAAGCATTGCCCTCACGAATGTTGGCATAACTCTTCAAAGGTAGGAAGTCGATGTCGTGCTGGATGATGCGCTCGGTTTCAGCAAGCATTTGGGACTCCGAAATCCACAATGCTGTGGTGGCCACGGTGACGGCAAAATCGTTGATTTCGATGCCGTAAAACTGGTTGATGCTCACCTTGACAGGATTCTTGAAGTCGCCCATCATCATTTGGCCGTGGTAGCGTTCGCGAATGGCCTCGTTTTCCAAACGGCGCAAGGATAAGTAGGTTTCCGTCAAGAAGTTGCCGCTTCCACAGGCGGGATCAAGGAAAGTGAGCGAAGCAAGTTTGTCTTGGTATTCGTCGAGTTTGCGTTGACGAATTTTTTCCACTTTTTCAGCTAAAACAAGGTCAAGTTCTTGTCGTAAGTCGTTGAGGAACAATGGGTCAATCACTTTGTGGATGTTCTCGATGGAAGTGTAGTGCATTCCACCGCTGCGGCGCGTTTCGGGGTTCAAGGTGCTTTCAAACACTGCGCCGAAAATGGTGGGAGAGATGTCGCTCCAGTCAAAGTCCAACGAGGCGTTTTGCAACAAGGTTTGTCTCACTTCTTCAGTGAACTGTGGTATCTCGATTTCTTCTTCGAACAATCCGCCATTGGTGTATGGGAAAGCCTTCAAGTCTTCTTTCAGATAGCGGCTACGTTTTTCCAAAGGCGTATTGAGCACCAAGAACAAGTCGCGCAAGGCTTGGCGCAAATCGTTGGCATTGTATCCCGCGAGGAAATCATGGAATTGGTCGTGACGGAAGATATGCGCGTCCTCGGCATAAAGGCAAAACACGATGCGGACGCAAAGGATATTGAGCCAGCGCAAGGTTTCATCGGTATTGTCGCCATATTGTCTCAGCAAGGCATCATAAATGCATCCAACGATTTCACCAGCTTGCATTGATACGCGCATTTCCTTGGTGATGTGCTCACTGTTTGCATCGACGAGAAACTGCAAACGGTAATACTCCTTGCCCAGGTCTTTCAAGTAGATATGCTCGGGTTCGCCGTTGGGAAACTCCATGTCATAAACATAAAACTCGGCGAAGTTGCAAGTTACAACCCAGCGTGGGTGTTGCGAAAGCGGCATGTTGGCTATATAGCGTTTGGCCTGCTGGTAGGGAGTCAGTTTTCCGCCATCGCTTTGAGGGACAGGCGCGCGCAAATCTTTGTTTATGGACTTCTGCTCAATCAAAACTCTGGTCGAAGGGATATGTCCGTCGATAAAGTTGGTCTTTTCAACCTTGACTTGCTCCTCATAGCGGATGAACTCGCTCGGGTTCTCAATGCCGTAGATATCGGTCAGTAATTCGGTCCAAAAGAGTTGGGATTCGCCTTTCTCATAGCCTTTGCCTTTCCATCGCTCAGCGAATTTTGCTGCGGCTGCCGCTTGTTGTTTCTCGTTGTGCATGAATGTGTTCTCGTTTATGCCGCAAAAATAATGAAAATGGAATTATTATGCAACAAAAAAGAGCCTCCGTTTCCGAAGGCTCCCAATCTTTGAATGCAAAATCCTTAATTCTTAATTCTTAATTCTGCATTCATAATTCAGCATTCTGCATTCCGCATTCTTACTTCGCTCTCTCTTCCTCAATAGCAGCCTGTGCAGCAGCCAGACGTGCGACGGGCACGCGGAACGGCGAGCAGCTCACGTAGTTCAAACCGGCCTTGTAGAAGAAATGCACTGAAGCGGGGTCACCGCCGTGTTCACCGCAGACGCCACACTTGAGGTTGGCGCGCTGGCTACGGCCACGCTGCACACCCAACTTCACCAACTGGCCAACGCCTTCTTGGTCAAGGGTGTTGAACGGGTCGGCGGGGATGATCTTCTCTTCGATGTAGTCCTTCACGATGGCATTGACATCGTCGCGGCTGAAGCCGAAGGTCATCTGGGTGAGGTCGTTGGTGCCGAAGCTGAAGAACTCAGCCACGCTGGCAATCTGGTCGGCCACTAAAGTAGCACGAGGAATCTCGATCATAGTACCATACATGTAGTTGATCTTGACACCGAACTTGGCTTCCACTTCAGCCTTCACGCGGTTGGCGATGGCCTTCTGGTGTTCAAGCTCCTTCACGTTGATGGTCAGCGGGACCATGATTTCTAAATGCGGGTCGAAGCCTTCGGTCATCAGTTCAGCGGTGGCCTGAAACAGGGCGCGGAACTGGGTCTCGGTGATTTCGGGATAGACGATGCCGAGGCGGACGCCACGCAGACCCATCATCGGGTTCACTTCGTTGAGGGCATCGATGCGCTTCTTGATTTCCTCGAAGCTGAGGCCACGTTCCTTAGCAAGAGCGCGTTGCTTCTCCTCGGTATGAGGCACGAACTCATGCAAGGGCGGGTCCATCAGACGGAAGGTCAACGGCTTGCCGTTCAAAACCTTCAGCGTACCCTTAGCGGCGTTCTTGATGTAAGGCTCAAGTTCGTTCAGAGCAGCGATACGCTCCTCGGTGGTGTCGGACAGAATCATGTTGCGCAGCTTGGCTAACGGCTCTTCGCTGTTCTTGCCGTAGAACATGTGCTCGATACGGAACAGGCCGATACCTTCGGCGCCGAAGTTGACGGCGTTTTGGGCATCTTCTGGATTATCAGCGTTGGTGCGGACACCCATCTTACGGTATTTGTCAACCAGAGCCATGAACTGCTGGAACAGCGGGTTCTCAGTGGCGTTGATCATACCAACGGGCTCGGCATAGACCCAACCCTTGGAACCGTTCAAGCTGATGACATCACCTTCCTTGAACTGTTGGTCACCAATCTTCACGATACCCTTCTCGAGGTCGATCTTCACGGCGTCGCAGCCCACGATGCAGCACTTACCCCAGCCACGGGCCACGAGGGCGGCGTGTGAGGTCATACCACCACGGGCGGTCAGGATGCCGTCGGCGGCACGCATGCCTTCGACGTCTTCGGGGTTGGTTTCCTCACGAACCAAGATGTTTGCCACCTTAGCGGCACGGTATTCCTTGGCCTTCTCGCTGGTGAGGGCGATGCGACCGACAGCGCCACCAGGACCTGCGGGCAGACCTTTGGCGATGACGGTGTGCTTCTTCTCGTCGGCAGCGTCGAGGATGGGGTGGAGCAGCTCGTCGAGTTGCTCGGGAGTGAGGCGCATGACGACTTCCTTCTCGTCGATGAGGCCTTCCTTCAGCATATCGAGGGCCATGGTCAAAGCGGCAACGCCAGTGCGCTTGCCGACACGGCACTGCAGCATGTAGAGCTTGCCATCCTGGATGGTGAACTCGATGTCGAGCATGTCGTGGTAGTTCTCTTCAAGGATGCGGCGCACCTCGCAGAGTTCCTTATAAGTTTCGGGCATCAGCTCCTGCATGGACTGCATGTGCTTGTTCTGCTCGTTCTTGGTGTCATCGTTCAACGGGTTGGGGGTACGGATACCAGCAACGACGTCTTCGCCTTGGGCGTTAATGAGCCATTCGCCGTAGAATTGGTTGTCGCCAGTGGCGGGGTTACGGGTGAAAGCCACACCAGTAGCGGAGCCTTCGCCCATGTTACCGAAGACCATGGTCTGCACGTTGACGGCAGTGCCCCAGTCGTCCGGAATACCTTCGATGCGGCGGTAGGAGATGGCCTTCTTACCATTCCAGCTCTTGAACACGGCCTTGATGCCACCTTCCAACTGAGCTTCGGCGTCATCTGGGAACTCGGTGCCGAGCACTTCCTTAATGCGGACCTTGAATTGTTCGGCCAACATCTGAAGTTCTTCAGCCTTCAGCTCGGTGTCGCTCTTGTAACCCATCTTCTCCTTGTAAGCATCCAGCATGTCATCCAACTGCTTGCGGATGCTCTTGCCGTCGGCGGGCTCGATGCCCTCGGCCTTCTCCATGACGACGTCGGCGTACATCATGATGAGACGACGGTAGCTGTCATACACGAAACGGGGGTTGTTGGTCTTCTTGATCAAGCCAGGGATGGTCTTGGAGCAGAGACCAATATTCAAAACGGTGTCCATCATGCCGGGCATCGACTTGCGCGCTCCGGAACGGCAGCTGACGAGCAGCGGATTCTCGGGGTCGCCGTATTTCATGCCCATGATGTTTTCCATGTTCTTCATGCCCGCGTGGACCTCGTCCATCAAGCCGGCAGGAAGTTGGCAATTGTTCTGGTAATAAGCGGTGCAGCACTCCGTGGTGATGGTCAAACCAGCGGGTACGGGCAGTTTGAGCAGGCACATTTCAGCAAGGTTAGCACCCTTGCCGCCCAGCTCGTTCTTCATCGAAGCATTTCCTTCAGCGGTCTTTCCGCCAAAGGTGTAAACGTACTTTGTCATTTTCTTATTGATTATTAGTGATTTAATTGATATTCTTTGGTCTCGAAAAATTAAGGTGCAAAAATACAGATTTGTGGAAAACTATGCAATAGGAATTTTCCATTTTTTTCGTTGGGCAAGAAAAAAGCCCCAGAGCCCAAACTCCGAGGCTTTCTGACATAAAAGACGTTACGTCCACATGTATCGTATCACTCCCTGTTATCAGTGAGTGAAATGGTTAACTCAATGCCTTGGTCGGGGCGGGGTTTCTTTTTGCCGAAGCGTTTGTTCTCGTAAACGCACCCAGCAGCCACTTTCTTGTCGGGGGTCTTCCACATTTCCACAATCTGTTTCACCTCATTGCCGTCCAGCTCTTTCAGCAACTCTATCAACTCGGCATGGGTCTCGGGCATCTTGGCTTTGAACGAGCCTTTGACGGCACAGACATAGTCGGTAAGCCCTTCTTCTTCACATATCGCGTTCTGGGCGTCGGAGAACTTCTGGACACGAGCATACATACTCTCGGGGTGGTAGCCCCCGACGGTAAGACTCATGCCCACCACTTTGTCTTCCATTACGCTGAGCACGAATCCAGTACTGTCGCTGGTGTCGTTGCTCACAAAGGGAGTCATCTGCAAGGTGAACATATTGATGATGCCACTCTTGTTGAGCGTGAAACCCCATGAGTTGACTTTATTGCTACAGGTCTCATAACTCTGATGGTTGAGTTTGAGCAGTTGCTTATAGCGTTCGATGTTTTCGTTGTCGTTGCTCTGGGCCGACATCCCCGCAAAAGTTAGCAGGGCAGCGAGGAGAAGAATGACTTTTTTCATGGGATTACTCCTTTACAAACTTTATTGTGCTGACAACATTCGCCGACTTCACAGTGACAAAGTACATACCGCTGTTCAGCCCTTCAAGTTTGAGCGTGGTCAAGCCTTTGGCATTGCGCTGCTGGTAGACCTGCTGACCCAAGTTGTTGAAAACCACAATCTCGCACTCTTCCTCGGGCAGGTTGATGCTAAACTGACCCTTGTTCGGGTTGGGATAGAGGGTTAAGCCGTTCACGACGGTCTCTTGCGTGATGGTGATGGTTTCCGCGGGTGGGAAGACGATATTGTCCAACCAGGCGCAGTCACTGCCGTTGCTGACATATACGTCCTTGTTGTAGGCCCAATAGAGTTGATGCTGTCCAGGTGTTATTGTATACGACACTTGACCCCACGGCACTTCACCTGACCATTCTCCTTTCAAATCAGTGTCGATGGTAAAATACAAAGCGTCATAACCTTCTTCCGAAGAGACTTTCCTGTAAAAGCTGACCTCGCCTTCGCTGTGCACGTCCAGGGTGATGCTTAATACGGAACTCATGTTATCGCCGATGCTGCCTGACTTGGCGCAATAGCTGCCTTCGTAGGGATTCTCGGTGACAATAGTCCATGGTTTTGTGGGGTCGTTCTCCCATTCAAACTTGCTGAAGTCGCCAGTCTCCCATTCTTCCACAACGGTGCCTACTGAGAAGACGAAGCTGCCTTCAGTGGTATAGTTGCCGGAGGTGGCGGTAAAGCCGATTTCGTAAGCTACGCCAAGTGGTGCCTCGTCTGAAAGGGTGAAAACAAAGTCAACGGTGAACTCATCCTCGGGGGCAACGGTGCCTATCTGGAATTCGCTCTGCTCGAAGGTGATTTCAGGCAGGTTACAGTTGATGTTGAGACGTGTGTCGGGAGCGGCAGCCATACCGGCGTTTTTGACAGTGATGTGCGCGGTGACGGTCTCGCCCGGGTCGATTTGACCGTCGCCGTCTTCGATGACAGTGCCAAGCACGGCGAACTCGGGCGCATAGAGACGGATGGAGAACTTGCTTTCCCAGATGTCGGTGCCATCGGTACAAGTCAACTCAAAATCGGCTTTCATCATGTTGGGCACGTTGTCGGCGATGTCCATGGCAAAGGCCTGCTCAAGGGTGAGCGTCTCACCACCAACGATGGTGGCGATGGTCTCGGTGGCATCGGTGAGAGTGATGTAGTCGCAGTCGGTGCTAAGGGTGGCAGTGACATTGTTGGCAGTCACGGTGCCCACATTCTTTATTTGCATATCAAGTGCGATGCTTTGCCCGAAGTCAGGTTGGGCACCATTGCTGATTTCATAATCGTTGTAAACGATATAAGCGCAGTCGCCAGGCAGCGTGATGATAGGATAGCTCTGCGGCCAAGCGTCGCAACCTGTGACGATAAGACTCATCTCGCCGACGAAGTCGAGGGGCTCGGTAAACTCGATGGTGACGTTGCCGTCCTCGTCGGTGTAGCCCACGCCAATCATATCTTCGCCGTGGAAAAGGGCGCAACGGAAGTTTTTCAATCCGTCTCCGTTGTTGGTGACTGCGACATCCATCGAAGCAAGTCCGACGAGAATTTCAGCGTTGTATTCCACTTCAGGCACAAAAGGCTCGTCGTGCCAAGGGCTGCAGGCCACATCACCCATCATGTTAAGGTCGTAGAAGTTCCAGCGAAGTGCACCTTCTTCCCATTGTCCAGGGGCATTGACCCAAGGCGCGGTCTCGATCTTACCTTCCCTCAAGGCCATGCCGCCGTAGGGGATGCGGTCGTGGTAATAAGCGTCTTCCGTTTCGCGGTGCAAGTGAATGGCTGGGCCTTCCGTCTGGCCTTCGTTGAACCAACCATAGCGCGAGTTGCCAAAGGTGGCCACGGCAAAGTTGGCGATCTTGGTCATGCGTTCCAAGATGCAGTCGCTGGCAAAATCACCGCAAATGCAACCCGAAGTATGGAAGAAGGTGTAGTTGTGGTCCACACCGTTCACCCCGCTAAAATTGTTGTTGGTGATGTCGCTGTTGCTCCAGCCTGCCACATAGTTGGTGTTGGCGTGACCGTCGTGGTGGACATATTGCGTGCCTTGGTTGATGGCATTGCGAAGCAGGGTGCCGCTCCAGTTGCCTTCTTCCTCATAGAGGCGGGTGAACTCATAGTCTTCGGGGATACCTGTGGTGGTGTAGCCGTTGTCGTCGTGCGTGCCGATGAGCAGTTCAAGGTATTGGCTGCCATTGCTCAGCGGGTTATCATAGAGGTGTTCGCCAGCCATGATGACCTTCTGGAACTCGCCCAAGACAGGTTCGGTTTGGTAGGTCATAGACTTGTGCAACATGTTTTCCAGTTCGTTTTGGTTGCTGAAGCACATACGGCCAATGCCAATTTCCGGGAGCAGGTCGTCTTCGTCGATTTCGCCCCAACGGTTATCGTTGTCGTCGTTCCAAGTGCCATCGAGACTGGCAAAATACAAGTCGGCGGGAATGTCGCTATCAGTCATGTGGCTACCGCCCGAGAGCACATCGCAATAGAAGCCGCGATAGGGGATGTCGGGCACATCGCCTGCGAGGTTCACCATCATGATGCCGTTTTCTTCATATTCCTGAATGATGTAGTTGCGCAATTTCTCAGCATTGTCGCGGCCTTCAATAGTGTTCAAGATAGTTTCAAGGTCGATGACGCGGGTACGAAGGCCACGTGCTTGATAGAAAGCCACATACTCGTCGAAAGCGCTGGCCCATTGTTGTGTGGTGACCACAAGCAGGTCGTAGCCACCCACGATGCGACCTCTGCTGTCATAGGTCTGCAACATCTCGGGGTTCTGTGCGAGTCTCGTGGCACGTTGGGCATTGTCACTATTGAGCCATAACTTACGGCTTTGGTCGGTCTTTGAGGCAGCCGTCGTAATGCGGACGGTAGCTTTGGTGGCATAACGCACTTCACCAGTGCCGGGCACATACTGAACAGGCGTGAAAGCCGAAA
Organism: Bacteroidales bacterium; assembly: GCA_016285355.1. The sequence continues at coordinate 92,893 of JAEEQP010000006.1, read as the reverse complement.
AGGCGAATCCGACACCGTTCATGTAGTGTGTGCTGAGGTTGCCGTAAACTTGGGCAGGATAAACGCTCTTTGAAGCATAAAGGGCTTCGTCCTTCTCAAACTGACGGCGCACAGGGTTAGAGTAGGTGAGAGCCGTCTGGTAAGGATACAGGTTGTGGCTGCCTTCCAACGTTTGGAAATCGGAGAGTTCCACTTCGATGGCAACAGCTTCAGTGCCTTGGGGCAGCATCAAGCTGACGCTGTGCCAGGGCAACGAGGGCTGTCCAGCAAGGGCACTCTGCATGCAGTCTGCAAATTGGATTTGTTCGTAGCCTTGGATTTGGCTGATGTTTGGTTGACCGAAATAATAGGTCTTTTCGATGGTCTGCGCCGAAGCGAACAGGCTGACCATCAAGCAAATCATAATAAGATTGAGTTTTTTCATATTGGTATATGTTTGATTTATTCTATTATCTATTTGGGTGTAAAACTCTATAACTTAATAACAGAAAGAAAAAAGGTTCATCCTAATTCATCCAATAATGAATTCGGCTCTCGTCGTGTGTCCCATAGAACGACGATTTCTAATGTGTTTTCATGAATATAATAAACCAGTTTGTTGATATGATTTATTACGATGCTTCTATATTCTACAGGCACTTCGTCCAGCAATGGTTCAACTTGGCCTAAATATGGATTATTTTCCAACAAACTAGCCACATGTAATACTTCATCAAGGAATTTCTGCTTTGACCTCTTTCCAAATTCTCTTCGGATGTAATTAGAGGTCTGTTGAAGGCCTTCCTTTGCTTGGATGGACCACACTACTTTCATGGCATTAATTATATGAAGGTTCTTCGGCGCAAGCGGAAATCACCTCTTCTGTGGTGTAGTAATAACCATCTGCAATTTGTTTTCGCCCAGTTTCAGCCATTTGTACAAGTTCCTCTTTTGTATAGGGTCGCATCTGATCTTCAATGCTTGCGGCGTGCTCTATCAAATGCTCACCCAACCATTTTTGATTGCTTGGTGTAAGGGTAGCAAAGAGGTACTCTAGTAATCCATTCAAAGTTGCTGTACTCATTTCTGATAGTATTTGCTGGCAAAAGTACACATTTTCAGCAATAACGAAGAAATAAAACTGTGCAAAATGCTGTTTATTGGAAAAATCATCTATTTTTGCAACATATTAATCATCAAAATATGAAAAACATGAAACAGTACATTAGCCTATTATTGTTGGTATTGTTGGTTCCGATGTTTTCGTTTGCGCAGGAGGAAGATGATGATTTTGAGGCATATTTAGCCAAATTCAAAAGTACTGAAAAAGACCAGTACTATCATCATGGTGAGGACAAGGAATGGAAGTTTATACCGTTTAAGCCTTTGAAAAAGAGTAAGGTAAAACGCTATAAGAATGATTTTTTCAATTTCAAGAAAATCAAGGATTATGTGCCATACGAAAAGCAAAAGGATTATCATACGCCTTATTACGACTCGTTGCGTACAGTTGAAGACAAACGGCTGAAAAGGTACAGAGACTCTTTACCCGAAGCGCAATACGTTCCGAGTGATTTGTTTTTCCACGAGCCTCAATACATTGGAAAAATTGACCGATGTTCAATTTTAAAGCACGAGAGGAAAGGAACAATCGAAGCCTTTATCTATGAGATTGGAGAGATGGAAAACGGATTGGGCATTTGGGTTGCATATTCTATTGATAGTGGCAACAATTGGTCCTATTATTACACAGGCATCACACAGAAGAAACCTTTATATATCAAGTGGTATTCCAACTATTCGTTGCTTAATTCCGAAGGTGACTTTCAAATCGAGGCGTGCCTGATGAGAAAGATGTCTATCGGTTTGTTTGCAGAATATGAGTTGGTTCAAGATGGGCTGCTACTTACGTTTGATTTGGCCACACTTCGAAGAGATTCTGATGGCGATGGCTTGACTGACATCCTCGAAAAGAAATATTTCACTGACCCTAACAATGCTGATACCGACGGTGACGGTGTCCCCGACAATTTGGACTTGAATCCGCGTCGTGCTGCGCCGAGAACTGATAAAACGATTGTCTATGAGGCGATTGTCAATTCTGACAAAAGGCTTGAATGGTGTTTGTGGGACACTGATACATGTGCATTGATTCCTTTGGATGAAGTTACGCCGGTGTATTATCCCACTGATTCAACTATGACAGTCACGGTTGTCTCCGATGACCCTAATCTTATCAGTATACAGCCCGAAAATGACAGATTCATTTTTCTTTCGTCTGAAGAGTACGATGCCATAAAAATAAAAAATGAATATGGGGATGCGTTTTATGGTGTGTACTCTTATTCCCCAATGTTCAAAACCGATCACTTGGAAAATACTTATGTTTTCTCTATTGGAGGTTTGATGTGGAATAGTTTATACTATGCCAAATGGACAGACAAAGGCTGGCAAATTGGTGGTATAATGAGTATCGTAGATGATTAAAAACGTTTATTTTGGTAATAAATCTCAAAATTATGAAACAGTACATTAGCCTTTTGTTATTGATTTTAGTAGTTCCGGCGTTTGTTATGGCCCAGGAGGACTATGAAAGCAAGGAAAGAGAAGAGTATTATGACAAAAGAAAGACGTTCAAGTCTTTTGAGCCTGTGAATAAGAAAATTGTCTCAAACTATTATGACGACTTCTTTAAATTTGCGGAAGTGGACGATTATACGCCTTATAACGATACTTTGTTTTTTACGCCGTATCAGGACTCCGTAGAATTTCATTCCGTAGCTCGTCAATATATTGGCAATATTGATAGATTTAGGATCCTAAAGCATGAAAAGAAAGGGAAAGTGGAAGCCTTTGTTTATTACGACTTCAAATATGTAGAGACCTTTATAGGTGAACCTGAAATTTGGGTGGCTTATTCCGATGACAATGGAAAATCTTGGTCGCATTATTATACAGGCATCGTCCAGAAGCAGCCTTTGTTTGTCAAGTGGTATTCCTCTTATCCTTTGATTAACGAGCAGGGCGATTTGCAAATTGAGGCCTGTCTGTTACGACAAATGTCATCATTCATCATGCCTTTTGGTGCCCCAAATTATCAATTGGTCAAAGATGGTTTGTTGTTGACCTTGGATTTGAGGACTTTGCGCAAGGATTCCGATGGCGATGGCTTAACGGACATTGTCGAGGCTAAGTTCCGAACCGACACCAATAATGATGATACCGATGGCGACGGCATTCCTGACAATTTGGATATGAATCCTCGCTTTGCCTCAAAGAGAACGGACAAAAGCATCATTTTTGAGGCGTTGATTAACGGTGATGAAGAAATTTGTTATGATTTTAAGGATTGCGAGTCTGTTCTATCCATAGATGAAAAACCTGAAATACATTGTGTTGTGGATACTACTGAAACCATTCTGATCGTGACGGACGAACCGGGACTGCAAAACATTCAGCCGAAATCGTACCGCGTGATTATTCTTACTACGGAAGAGTATGAAAGCAATCCAAGGTATTTTGAAAATGATTTATGTAGGATGCGTATTTCGCCTTTGTTCAAAGTTGACGGCGAAAAGGATACCTATATATTTGATTATGGGTTTAATACTTGGGGAGCGGGCTATTGGGTGAAAAAAACGGAAAAGGGTTGGAGAGTCGTACAAACCTATATGATTATTTCATGATATGAATGTTGAGAAACCATCAGCCTGCCTGAATCTCCGCGAAAATTGACCGCCTATGTCATTCCACGCAAAGACTTGTGCGATTGGAATCTATAGGCGGTCAATTTTAGTTACTCAACAACCACTTTCTTCACTTCCACGCCATTGGCATTGCTGATGCGGACAAAATAAACGCCCGCTGCATCCAAATGAAGATGCTGCAATCCGCTCGCCTCGTTGAGGTTGAGAACTTGTTGTCCCATGGCATTGAACACGCTGATTTGTGAGGTCTGGCGCAATGCAATGGTGAAATCGCCGTTTGAGGGGTTGGGGTAGAGTGTTAAGGCCCCTGAGTCCGTCGAAGGGCCGTTTTCTTCCATATCAAGGACAACTTCGGTGGGCGGTAGCACAATGTAATCCACCCAAACACAGTCCTGTCCGCCAGTAGCACCGCCGTCTTTGACATAGCTCCAAGTGAGTCGGTGACTGCCTTGTGGAATCATGTAACTGACCAAAGTCCAGCCCATTTCGCCTGCCCAACGACCCATGCGCTCGTCGTCGACATAGAAGTTGAGGAAGTCGTAGCCTGTTTCGGTGGAGGTCTTCACATAAAAACTGATTTCATTGTCGCAGGCAAAATCGTAGTCAAGGCTCATCACAGCCTCGCAGTTGTGACCCATTTCGATAGTGTGGGCGCAGAATTGACCTTCAATGGTGCCATTGTGAACAATCTCCCAGCCGCCTTCGCCCTCAAACTGCCAGTCGAACTTGCTGAAATCGCCCGTCTCAAAGTCTTCCATCTCACTGTCCACATTGACGAAATAGGAGTCATAGACGACATAGTTTCCTGAATAAGTGGCCAAAATGAGTTCGTAGGCCTTGGCCGTCCTGATGCCCACGATGCTGAAGGTGAAATCGACGGTGAAGGTGTCGTCTGTAGCCAAGTCACCGATGCTGAAGAAGTTGTTTTCATAGACGATTTCGGGTGCGGAGCAGAACACACCAAAGCTGGTGTTGGGCGCAAGGCTATGGCCTGTGTTCTTGCCAGAGAAGTGCAGCGTGAGGGTCTCACCAGTATCGGCATGGCCGTTGCCGTTACCTGTCACTTCCTCCAAAACGGCGGTGATAGGCCCGAAGTCGGGGGCGTTTATCGTGATTTCAAACTGGCTTACCCATGATTCACAGCCACTGGTACAATCAAGCTCTATAGGAATCACGGTTTGGTCGGGCACGTTGTCGCTCACTTTGATTTCGAAAGCGTTGTCGATAGTCACCGAGCCGTAGGCATCAATGTGGTCTATGATGGTTTGGCTTTGCGTGATGCTAAGGTATTCAGGCATAAAGCAATACAAATAAGCTTCCACGTCGTTGGTTTCCAGGTTGCCCACGTTGCGGAACGTCACGTTAAGACTCTGGCTTTCGCCGAAGTCCACTTGTCCGTCGGGGTCGTTAAGGGTGTAGCTGTCAATCAGAACGTGGGCGCAATAGTTATCGTCAAAACTGAGGTGGAGGTGTTGCGGCCAGCCGTTCATGCCTGTAACATAAAGGTCGAGGACATCGGTATTATTGACGGCAGCAAAGCGCAGTTCAGCCTCGCCGTTTTCATCAGTGGAGGTCATGGCAATCAGTTCCTCGCTCTTGAACAGGCGGCATTCGAAGTTGTAGACACCATTTCCGTTTTCATCCTTCACAGTGACAGGGATGCGGTCCGTGCCGACAGGTAGGGTGGTAGCACAATCAATTTCAGGCGTGAAAGGCTCGTCGAACCATGCACTGAGGCCGACGTCGCCCAAAGCGTTGAGAGCATAGAAACTCCAGCGCAACACACCAATCTCGCCATCCATGGTGATGAAAGGCGAGGTCTGAATCTTACATTCTTTCAAAGCCTCACCGAGGCCAGCAATGCGTTCGTGGCAGTAGGCGTCGATGAGTTCGCGGTGGTAATGCGATGAGGGACCGTCGCCAGCTTGGTTGTACCAGCCATAGCGCGAGTTGCCTATGGCGGCCACGGCACCGGTCTGGTTCACGACCATGCGCTCCAAAATGCAGTCGTCGGCGAAGTCACCACAGATACAGCCTTGACTCTTGAAGATGAAATAGTTGTGGTCGACACCATTGGCACCATAAAACAGGCTTGGCGTGATGTCCCAGTTGTACCAACCAGCCACATAGCTCGTGTTGGCGTGGCCGAAATGGTTCACGTATTGGCAACCGTCGTTGATGGCGGCGGCCAGCTCGTCAGGATTCCACCAATGCGTCGGTGTCTCATAAACGCGCACAAAAGTATAGTCTTCGGGATAGCCGTAGGTCGTGTAGCCATTGAAGTTGACTTCGCCAATGAGACGTTCAAGGTCTTGGCTGGCATACACGCCGTCGCCAAGATGTTCGCCTGCCAGAATAGGTCTGCGGAACTCGCCCAAAACAGGTGAAGTCATGTAGCTGAAGGTCTTGGATAGGATGGTTTCCAACTGGTTGGCGTTGTTGAAGGGCAGGCGGGCGATGGACAGTTCAGGCAACAGGTCGTCCTCGCCGATTTCGCCCCATTTGTTGTCGTTGTCATCGTTGAGGATGCCGTCCAAGCAGGCGTAGTAGGTATCGGAGGGCACATAGTCATCGTAGCCTTCTTGCGCATGACACCAGAGGTCGCGGTGAGGCACCAAGTCGACATCGCCGCCGAGGAGCACCATCGAAATGCCGTTATTCTCGTATTCTTGGATGATATAATTACGGATTTTCTCCTTGTTGTCGCGGCCTGTCATGGCGGCATAGACCTCCTGCAAGCCAGCGACACGGACACGAATGCCACGACCTGCATACAGGGCTACATAATCATTAAAGCTTTCTACATAATCTTGTGGCGTGATGAGCAGTATCTCGTAACTCGGCAAAGCACCGTCGCGGCGGGCATAATTGTCGAGCATTTCGGCATTTTGCGCAAGGTGGTTGATGCTGTTTCTCGTTTCAGGACGCAACCAAAGTTTTCGGCTATTATCCGCACGCGAAGTCTGATAATCAACAGTAACGGTAACGGTTTGCGCATAACTCACTTGACCTGAAGCGGGTTTGTATTTCACAGGCGTAAATCCACCGAAAGCAAACGAAACGCCATTGAGCACCTGTGTGCTGACCGTGTTAAACTCCTTGTTAGGATATGCCTCGCTGGAACGGTACAAAGCCTCGTTTTTCTCGAAGACGAACGGATTGTCATCCGAGATGGGACGAATCCTTTGTGCAGGCATGAGGTTGTATTGCCCTTCCATTTCCGCGAAGTCGCTCAAAGTCACATGGATGGCAGTGGCTTCGGTGTTTTGCGGCAGCATCAGGCTGATGCTTTGCCAAGGCAAAGTCGGCTCGCCAACCGTGCCGTTGGAGATGGTTTTCTCGAAAGAAAGCGTTTGGTATTCACCAACTTGTTGAACCATCGGCTGGTTGAAATGATAAATGTGTGTAATGCTTTGCGCCGAGGCGAAGAGGCAGACCATTAATAGTAATAAGGTGATGCTGAGTTTTTTCATGGTAAAATGAATTAATTTTGAACCGCAAAAGTAATGAGAAAATTGGAAAGGAAGGAAGGCTTTGAATGAAAATTATTTGTATTTTTGTAGGTCATATCCAATTTGTCATTATAGACGGTCATTTATGATTAACATACGACAAGAACGAAGTGATGCGACTGGCTACATAAGGACAAGTAGTAATGAATATTAGAACTTATGAGTGACAAACAGCAATATATCAACTTCGACGAGTACATCCGACAAGGGGAACCCGCTCAGCGGGAAAAAGCGAGTTATTGGCAGACCGCTATCGGACTACAGGCAGTCGATGGCTTGCAGGTATCGAACTATTTGCAAGACACTGCACGTCAACACATTGAAGGAGTCATTACCATAGATGAAGCCCGCGAACTTGTCAACCAGTACTATATTACAAAGTCAGCCCGTGATGCAAACGATGAAGACAAAGAGGAAGCTGACCGCGTTTCGTCGAACATAGTAAAAGTGCTGTCCAGTCCCACTTTCGACTTTAGCATAGGCGGTTATCAGTCTGTGCATCGCCGCGTTTTCGAGGGTGTGATGAAGCATGCTGGAGAGTTTCGCACCTACGACATCACCAAGAAGGAATGGGTGTTGGAAGGGGATACGGTGCTTTATCTGAACTGGGAAGACTTGCGTCGTGCCATTGGCTATGAAATTGAGCAGGAACGTGTTTACACCTACAAAGGAAAGAGTCATGATGAGATTATAAGCCATTTGACACGGTTTGTCTCGGGATTATGGCAAATACATGCTTTTGCTGAAGGCAACACGCGTACCACGGCAGTTTTCACGATACAATATCTGCGTTCATTGGGATTTGATGTAGACAATGACATGTTCGCAAAGCATTCTTGGTATTTCCGTAATGCACTGGTACGCGCCAACTACCACAATATAGCAAAGGGAATAGATTATACACCCATCTATCTGGAGCGTTTCTTCCGTAATTTGTTGCTTGGTGAACAATGGGACTTGCGCAATCGCTATCTTCATATCCATCCCACGGCAGAATGGAGCGTGCAGCCGAATCTGGCCGACCCAACAAGTACCCAACATGCACCCAACAAGTTACCCAACAAGCTACCCAACAAGTTCGATACGAATAATCTGTATATTAAGAAGTTGATAGCTATCGTTGGTGATGGAAAAATGTCAATAAAAGAGATGATGGGAGATGCTGGACTTAAAGACAGAGTGAGTTTCCTAAATCTCTATCTCACCCCTGCAATCAAAGACAAATATGTCCGTATGCTTTATCCTGACAGACCCAACCACCCGCGACAAAAATATCTGTTAACGGTGAAAGGTCTGGCATTGTATAACGAACTTAACAAGTAACATTACGTCACAAGACAACAGCAAAGATTAACTGTCACTCTTCCGGCATCCCCAACACATCGTTCACCTTCCAAGTCTGCGCCTTTCCAAAATGGAACGATGCAGTAGCACGAATATCCTCAACAGAAGCCCCAAACAGCACCTGATATGTGCCAGCTGCCGTTTCCCATGAAGATGTGGCTTCGTTGAAAGAGGCCAATTCGTATGCACAGACTTTCATCGTCAAGGTCTCGGACTCACCTGGAGCCAATAGTTTGGTCTTGGCGAAGGCCTTCAACTCGCGAGTGGGTTTTTCAAGATTACCTGAAGGGGCGGACACGTACAATTCAACTACCTCTCGACCCGCTACTTTGCCAGTGTTCTTTACTGTAATTGTTGCCGTAAATCCATCGACATTGGCTTTAATGGTAGGTTTGGAATAGGCAAAGGTGGTGTAACTCAAGCCATAGCCGAAGGGGTAGGAAACACCCACATCTTTGGTTTGGAAATAACGGTAACCCACCCAGATGCTTTCGGCATAGTCGGTGAAATCCACGTTCTTTCTGTCGCCTCTACGACCTTTGGTCATATCCCATGTGTAGGGGAAGTTCTTCGAAGAAGGGCTGTCCATGTAGTTGATGGGGAAGGTCATGGGCAGTTTGCCTGAGGGGTTTACTTTTCCGCAAAGCACATTGGACACTGCGTAGGCACCTTCCTGTCCCGGAGCCCAAGGCAACACGATGGCATCAACAAGATGTTTCCAAGAAGCTGTTTCTATGACACCAACAATGTTCAACACTACCACGACTTTCTTGCCTAACTTGTGGTAACTCATACTGATGTTTTGAAGCATCTCTCGTTCGATGGCAGATAGCTCAAAGTCATCGGGTACCACACGGTCGGCACCTTCGCCGGCCACACGGCCCAATACGAATACAGCCACATCGTTGGTAGCAGCCTGCCGCTCAATGGCTTGCGCCGTGACGGATGACTCAGGACGATGACGCTTGTCAATGGAGTTACCGTTCATCTTTTCGGTAGTGTTTTGGGTGGCATAGCATAGACGATAGTATTCAGCCAAGTTCTCATCCAAAATGAATCCCACTTCAGTCATCGCTTCTTGCATGTTGGCGATATGTTCCGTGTTGACCCATCCTGATCCTGTCCCAATACCCACGAAATCGACGGAACTGATGCCATAGAGTGCTACTTTCTCGTTGCCGTTCAGTGGCAAAGTGCCCTCATTTTTAAGCAGGATGATAGACTCTTCGGCGGCTTTGCGTGCCACTTCAGCATGGGCTTTCAGGTCGGGCTTGTTGGAGTAGTTGTAATGGCGGAAATGTGGAGTCTTCACAATGTATTTCAACATATTGCGCACATTGCGGTCAAGTTCCTCTTGGCTGATTTCACCGCTGTTGACGGCGGCCAAAATGCGGTCAATCTCCACTTGCTTGCCCCATTCCATCAGGTCGTTGCCAGCCTTGACGGCTTTCACGGTGTTGTCTTTCACACCCCAGTCGGTCATCACGATGCCGTTGAAGCCCCACTCGCCGCGGAGGACGGTAGTCAGCAGACCGTGTTTCTGTTGGGTATACTCGCCATTGAGCTTGTTGTACGACGACATCACCGTCCAGGGCTTGCCTTCCTTGACGGCAATTTCGAAGTTCTTCAGATAGAGTTCACTCAAAGCTCGGTTACTCACTCGGGCGTCGTTTTCCAAGCGGTTGATTTCTTGGTTGTTGGCAGCAAAGTGCTTGATGGAAGTACCCACACCATTCTTCTGTATGCCACGCACGTATGCGGCGGCCATCTTGCCCGAAAGCAGTGGGTCTTCGGAGTAATACTCGAAGTTGCGGCCACAGAGCGGGTTGCGATGGAGGTTCATGCCAGGGGCAAGGAGTACATCTACGCCGTATTCCAATACTTCGTTGCCCATCGCTGTAGTCACGGTCTCCACCAATTCAGGGTCCCATGAACTGGCAAGGAGCGTGCTGGTGGGGAAGCCTGTGCAGTAGAAGGTTTCTTCTGTGCCTTCGCGCTTCGGTTGGATGCGGAGGCCAGCAGGACCGTCGGCAAGCACCGTCATCGGGATGCCGAGACGCTCGATTTCGCGGGTATAGCCTGCCGCACCGGGCACAAGATTTCCAGGACCGCCGACCAACAGGGAGACTTTCTCCTCAATGGTCATGGCGTTCAGTATTTCTTCGATGTTGTCCTCACGAAGGACGAGTTTTCCTTGGGCTGAAACGGTGGTGGCAACCGCCATTCCGCACACAAGGCAAAGGATAAGGATAATGTTCTTTTTGTTCATGGTTTAGAGTATGTTTTATTAAGATTAATCTGGCAATTTAGTAGAATAGCATGCATTAAAAGATTTAAGGAACTCCTTATGTGTCTTTTTTAGTTTTTTATCAGCATTATAAGGGTTGGATACATATACATACTTATCATCTGCCCCTATTACAGCAAAAGCATGCCCGTTACCTACAACAGTAGAATATTCACCTGTTTTGATATTATTTATTGTTCCCTCGCTTGGTCTGCTATCGGGAACCACTGGATTGCCAAACAATATATAATAAGGTCTACTTAAAGTGTGTATACCGTGATACATATTATACTCATCAAAATGTATTATGGGACCACTAAATCTATTTTTGATTTTCTCTGATAGGTTGTGGTCAGTTTCTTGAAAGTATCTTCTTATTGCAATTTCTACCGCCCTGACATCCAAATCACCTTGAGCAAGTTCGTTTGCACCTTCAAGTTCGTCTTTGGATATTGTGTATTTTTTGCCAACACCTTTAAGCCGAACAGTTACATTTCCATTTTTATCCGAGGACATTATATCATTAAGCATTTTCTGTCCTTTTGGATTTACACTTAATGATTTAACAGCTGAGATTAACCAACAGTCTAGTAAGTACTCTCCTTGATTAAATTTGGCATCAATTTTACCGTTTGCTGGATATATAGTGTTTTGCTTCGATTTTGTCTGTTTGATTCTATCAGATAAAGTCTTCAAGTCTCTGTCAATAAGTCTAGAATTCATTCTGCCGAATTTGTTTTTTGCATATTCTATATGGCCGTCTATCAACTTGTAAATATCATCCGTATAAATCCCGTCTCGCTTTAAAGCTTGCATGTACATATCATTTATATGTTTCACAGCTTTTCCTCTTGTATCGGCAGATATAAATACATTACGCATTATTGCCCTGAAAATGGATATACCATACTCGTCTTTATAACTCTTTACAATGTATATTGCATTATCAATATTAATTTTTTCCGAATATTTTATAAGTATGTCTGAATCGCCAAACCAACTACTACTGCTATGAATATTTCTCACTATTGGACTCACTGCCTCTGGCTTTGGGCTTGAGTTAGTACATGATAATAAACCACAAGCAAGGCAAAGCAAAAAGACAAAACACGATTTTTTCATCGGGATGAAAGATTTACAATAGGTTGCAAAATTAAAAAATATAGTTGTGGTTTTTCAAATTTTTCTACTTTTGCAGTTTAAATTTTGTTGAAAATGAGAAAAATCAGAGCCGCCGTAGTAGGTTACGGCAATGTAGGCCGCTTCGCACTGGAAGCCCTTGAAGCCGCCCCCGATTTCGAAGTGGCCGGTATCGTCCGCCGCAATGCTAACAAAACTATTGAACTCTCTCAGTACGAGGTGGTAAAAGACATTAAGGAACTGAAGAACGTGGATGTGGCCATTTTGGCATGCCCGACGCGCAGCTGCCCTGAGTACGCCAAACAAATCCTGCCTTTGGGCATCAATACAGTGGATTCGTTCGACATCCATACTTCCATCGTGGACTACCGCCGCGAGCTGATGCCTATTAATAAGGAAACAAAGACCGTCAGTGTTATCGCCGCCGGCTGGGACCCGGGCTCGGATTCCATCGTTCGCACTTTGATGCAGAGTCTCGCACCTAAAGGTTTGTCTTATACCAATTTCGGTCCAGGCATGTCGATGGGTCACAGCGTTTGTGTGCGCTCCAAAAAAGGAGTGAAGAATGCCCTCTCGGTGACCATTCCGCTGGGCGAAGGCATCCACCGCCGCATGGTGTATGTGGAACTTGAAGACGGTGCCACCCTCGAACAGGTGACCAAGGACATCAAGGCTGACCCGTATTTCGCTAGCGACGAGACCCATGTGTTTGCTGTCGACAGTGTTGATGCCGTCCGAGATATGGGTCATGGCGTCAATCTTGTGCGCAAAGGTGTCTCGGGTAAGACCCAGAACCAGCGCATGGAGTTCAACATGAGCATCAACAACCCTGCCTTGACTGGACAGGTTTTAGTCAATGTGGCACGTGCCACGATGCGTCTGCAACCTGGTTGTTACACGATGGTGGAGATTCCTGTCATTGATATGCTGCCTGGCGATAGTGAAGAATTAATTGCTCATTTAGTGTGATGAAACTGACGGTTTGGTTTCGGCGGATTTGCAATCCGCTGATGTCGAAAAGGGGATTTGAAATCCCCACCTCAATCCGGTCGGATTACAAATCCGCCCGAACCTCCGCTTTTGTCTTCTTGGTCTTGACCGTTTTGTTTTGCTCCTGCACTCAAAAACAAGACCCCATTGACCGCCTATTATCCCAAATGACCATAGAGGAAAAATGCGGCCAATTGTCATGCCCTATAGGCTTCAATTTCTACGGCAAGGATGGTGACTCCCCATGGTTAGCCAACGACTTCCTTGGCATGATGGACACAATGCCAATTGGTTCCTGTTGGGCGGTGCTCCGTGCCGACCCTTGGTCAAGGAAAACGGTGGAGACAGGTTTGCATCCAAGTGAATCAGCAAGGCTGCTGAACATGATGCAACGCCACGCAGTAGAAAATACACGCCTCGGTATTCCGTTGCTATTTTGTGAGGAAACCCCTCATGGTCACATGGCGGTGGGTACAACTGTTTTCCCCACAGGCATCGGACAAGCCAGCACATGGAATCCTGCGCTGCTGGAACAAATGGGCGAGGTGATGGGCCGCGAAGTGCGTTTGCAAGGGGCACATATTGGTTATGGCCCAGTCTTGGACATTGCTCGGGACCCGCGTTGGTCGAGGGTGGAGGAGACCATGGGCGAGGATCCGTATCTTTCGGGTATTTTGGGTGCTGCGATAGTGAAAGGAATGCAGCAACATGTCTGTGCCACCTTGAAACATTTGGCCGCTTACGGCATCCCGCAAGGCGGTCACAATGCCGCCACGGCGGAGGTGGGCCAAAATCGCTTAATGACGGACTATCTGCCTTCGTTCGAAAAAGCCGTTTGCGAAGGCGGTGCCAAAACTGTGATGACATCTTACAACACCATCGACGGTGTGCCATGTTCGGCCAATGAATGGCTGCTTCAAGAGGTCTTGCGCAACTCATGGAACTTCAAAGGCGTTGTTTTTTCTGACTTGAATGCCGTCAATGCCATCTATGCCACACAACATGTGGCCGCCGACCCCGCCGAAGCCGCTGCCATGGCTTTGAAAGCGGGTGTTGACATTGACTTGGGCGGGTATAATTACGGTGGTTTCTTGAAGGAAGCCTTGCAAAGAGGTCTCGTCACCGAAGCTGATATCGACCGTGCAGTGCGCCATGTCTTGCAACTAAAATATGACCTCGGCTTGTTTGATAATCCTTACGTTGACGAAGCTTTGGCCGAATCGGAAGTGGGCACTATAAAAAGCGCACAAATTGCCAAACAAGTCGCACTTGAATCTGCCGTTTTGTTGAAAAATGACGGTATTTTGCCTTTCGGCGACCATATTAATAAGGTGGCGGTCATCGGACCGAATGCTGACAATATGTACAACCAACTCGGTGACTACACCGCCCCGCAAGACCCTGACCGTATTGTAACTATGCTCGAAGGCATCCGCGAAAAGGGCAGGGCAGAGGTAATCTATGCCAAAGGTTGTGCCATACGTGACGAGAACGATGCCGACATTGACGAAGTAGTGCGCGTCGCCAAAGCCGCTGATGTGGTGGTCTTGGTGGTCGGTGGTTCCTCCGCCCGCGATTTCAAGACGAGTTACGAAGAGACTGGTGCTGCCATCGTCAATGAATCCATATCCGATATGGATTGTGGCGAAGGCTACGACCGTTCGACATTGAAATTGTTAGGCAAACAAGAAGTGTTAATGGAACGCATCTATGCCACAGGCAAACCTGTCGTGACAGTCTATATCCAAGGCCGTCCTTTGGACATGAACCTCGCCAACGAAAAATCCAATGCCCTCCTGACACTCTGGTATCCAGGCATGGAAGGCGGTTCCGCCTTGGCCGACATCCTTTGGGGCGACTACAATCCCGCAGGCCGTCTGCCCATTTCCATCCCGCGTTCGGTGGGACAAATTCCTGTATATTATTCTCAACCTCAAACAGGTGATTATGTGGAGGAATCCGCCAAACCCTTGTTCCCCTTTGGCTTTGGACTGAGTTATACCCAGTTCGAATACAGCGACCTGTTTGTAGAGACGCCGATTCATCGCGTCTCGAAAGAAAACGATACGATTTGTAAAGTCACCTGCACCGTGAAAAACATCGGCTCTTGTGATGGTGATGAGGTCGTCCAACTTTATGTTCGCGATGAAGTGGCTAGCGTTGCCCCGCCCTCAAAACTGCTGAAAGGCTTCCAGCGTGTTCATATTAATAAAGGTGAAGCCAAACAGGTGATGTTTTACCTTACCAAAAGGGATTTGTCGGTGTATTCCAAGGAAAAAGGCTGGCATGTTGAGCCAGGAGAATTTACCATTATGGTAGGAGGTGGTGGTGAAGAAGACGCGATGAATCGCGTCTCTATAAGGTTTATCCTTAACTAACCTTCACATTCACAATACCGCTCTTATCGCAACGCACGACGATGCGTTTGTATTCAGTCTTGCCTTCGTAAACACATTGGATGACGAAAGTAAGATGGTAGACTTTCATTCCCTCGATAGGCTTGTAGTTGTTGTCTTCCCAAGTGCCCGAAAGTGGAAAACTCGGGTTGTCCATCTTGCGCGTGTATTCCGTGATGTTGTAACGCAAGATGTCGTTGATACCACGGAGCGGGTAGGGGCTGGCCTTGGCCAATTCGGCAGGCCAAAGTTGTACCTTTTTACGATAAAGCAACACCTTTTCGTCCTTGCCACTCACCTCAGCAAAAAGCGGATTACGGCTACGAAGCTTCATCACCTCAGGCAGAATCTTGTCGCTATCGATAAAGTCAACACTGTCCTTACTCCAACCGATGTGCATATCTTTGATGCGGAAGTCTGTACGGGTATCGAACACTTTGTTGCTGACACGTCGCGCAAAGATAAGCCGTAACCAATCCTTCAGCCTGTCCTTAAACATATAACTGATTACCAGTGCGATAAGGAAAGGCAAGGTAAAATTGCCGTATCGTTGTTGAAAGAAGAACGATGACAAAGTGGCCACCACCATAGCGGCACCGGCGGCCAGACTGTAAAGGATTTGCTCGACCAAAAACGTGTTCTTGCGTTTGGTGGCGTTGAGGTAAAGGTCGCTCTCGGTGAATTTTTTCAATAAGCTGGCGCGGAAGACAAAATCCTCGTTGCCTTTTTCGTCGTCGACTTTCACACAAAGGTAGCCTTGTTTTTCCCGATAGGCTCTTTCATTGGTCAAAACTTCACGGAAACATTCCTCAAGTTGCTGATATTCATCTGGATGGTTAATCCTTATGACATCACGGAGACGGTAGGCATATTTCTCCATGACGTTGCTCAAAAACTCGTCACCGTAAGCAAAGACTTGCCGCGTCCGGTCAGTTGCATTTTGATCGTTCAGTCGGTTGAGCAGACCACGGAAACGGTTCAAGATTTTGCCGCCATCCTTTAGAAATTGAAGGCACGCTGCCATCCTTTGCGTTGCGTCAGACTGTTGTGAAATCGCTAAACACTCATCGCGGAAGGCACTTTTGGAAATGGCGCAATACATCCTGATGGAATGGATGAGGTCTTGGGTGTCGTCAGGGGCGATGTGCAGGTCGTTGAAATTGGTGATGAGCGATTTGCTGGGCAACAGTTCATCGTCATTGGCCAATTCGTGCAGCCCATACGAAGGTGTAATCAACCTGACGCCCGACTTGAGGTCGCGGTAAAAGTCGTCTTTGCTGTACTTGGCGGCGTTGATGTCGAGGCTGTTGGGCACAAAAATCCAGGTGTTCATCACGAAGTCGCTGTATTTCATTGGTTTAATAGCTTGCTCCGTGTTGAATCCCACCTTAAACTCCAAGGTGAACTTGTCGTGGATTTTTGTGATTAGGTCAATCATTTCTCTGCGTTTCTGTATTGTTCGTCGAGGTTGAAGCCTTCGGGATGCTTGGCTTTGATGTCTTTGTAATAGTCCCAAATCTCGGCCAAGTCCTTCTCGTAATCACCTGTGGGATAGAAAACTCGCTCTATGCCACAATAACGTTTTTTGTAGTCAATGAAACCAAAGACGATAGGGACATGGGCACCTTCAGCGATGACATAAAATCCTTTTTTCCAATGTTTTACGGCTTTGCGCGTGCCTTCTGGGCAAATGACGAGATGGGTGTCCTCGTTCTGACTGAACATTTCCACCATCTGCTCCACCAAGTGGTTCTGATGCCCTCGATTGACAGGAATGCCGCCCATCTTCTTGAGAATCCAGCCAAGGACAGGCTTGAAGAACTCCTGCTTCATCATTACCTTGAACTTGATGTCGTTTGACCAATAGAATCCTAGGCCGACAAAGAAATCTTCAATGGCGGTATGTGGCGCAACGATGCAAACTGCATTGCCCAAATCGGATGGGGCCTCGTTGACGACTTTCCAGCCGCCAAGGCGAAGCCCCAATTTTCCTATAAACTTTTTTAAGCCCATGATTACCAAATGGCTGCACGCTCCTCAGGCGCGATATACATCTTGTTCTCAGGTGTAATCTCGAAGGCTTCATAGAAGTGCGGCATCGAGCCGAGGGTGCGGTTGACACGTGCTTCAGCGGGTGAATGAACGTCGGTCTTCACTTGGCGTTCGATGTATTTGTCGCGAGAGTTGTTGCGCCAGATGGTGCCGTAGCTGATGAAGAAACGCTGGGCGGGTGTAAAGCCGTCAATGCTTTGGTTGGCTTTGGCCTCATCGGTCATCTGATAGGCATCCCAAGCCACATTCAGGCCACCCAAATCGGCGATGTTCTCACCAAGGGTAAGCTGGCCATTGATTTTGTTGCCGCGCAGTTCAAACTCGTCGAAGAGTTTCACGAGTTGTTGGGTGCGCTCGGCAAACTTGGTGGCGTCTTCCTCGGTCCACCAGTTGTTGAGGTTGCCGTTCTCGTCGTACTTGCAGCCTTGATCGTCGAAGCCGTGGGTCATTTCGTGGCCAATCACCACGCCGATACCACCGTAGTTGACGGCATCGTCAGCGTCCATGTTGAAGAAGGGAGGCATGAGAATGGCGGCGGGGAACACGATTTCATTCATCTCGGGGCTATAGTAGGCGTTGACGGTCTGAGGCGTCATGAACCATTCGTCCTTGTCGACAGGCTTGCCGATTTTAGCCATGTCTCTCTCGTTCTCGAAGCGGATGGCGCGGTGCACATTCTCGAAATACGACTCTGGCGTGACTTCATACTTGCTGTAGTCCTTCCACTTGTCGGGATAGCCAATCTTCACGTTGAAGCAGTCAAGCTTGTGGAGGGCTTTGGCTTTGGTCTCGTCGCTCATCCAATTGAGGTTCTTGATGCGTTCGCCCAAGGCCAGACGCAGGTTGCCGACGAGGTTGAGCATACGCTCTTTGGCCTCAGCGGGGAAGTGCTTCTCAACATAAAGCTGACCGATAGCTTCGCCCAAGCAGTCGGAGGTGGCACCTAACACACGACGCCAGCGTGGTTGCTGCACTTCCTGACCATAGAGGTAGTTGCCGTAGAAACTGAAGCTTTCGTCCGAGAGCTCGTCACTCAGCATTGAGGCACTGCCATGGATGACTTTCCACTTCAGATAATCCTTAATAGTGTTGAGGTCAGTGTTGAGGATGATTTTGTCCATGGCGGCGATGAAGTCGGGCATACCCACATTCATATCATCGAAAGCAGGTGCACCAGCGGCATTGAAATAGTTGTCCCACTTGAAGTTGGGTGCCGATGCTTGAAGTTCTTTGCGATTTCTCTTGTTGTAGGTCTTGTCGGGGTCGCGGCGTTCCACACGGCTCATCGAGTTTTTGGCCAACTGGGTCTCCAAAGCAAGGATGCCTTGGGCTTTCTTGGCGGCTGCATCGGCATCAGTGCCAGTGAGTTCAAACATCTTGGCGACATGCTCAACGTACTTGTCGCGCATCTCTTGCGTTTCCTCAACGAGGTAGTCGTCGCGGTCGGTCAGGCTCAGTCCACCTTGGTAGAGGTGCATGATAATCTGTTCAGCGTTTTTGGGGTCTTGGCTGCCACCGGCATAGAAGAATCCACTGATGCCGTCAGCGTGAAGCTTGCCCAGAAGTTCAGCCAAGTCGGCTTTGTCGTTAAGGCCGTCAATCATTTCGAAATACGGCAGCAACTCAGTGTAACCGCGCTCATTGATGGCCACGCTGTCCATACCCGCGTTGTAGAAGTCGCGGATTTTCTGGGCCACGCTGCCTTTCTCGGCATTGACGTCTTGCGATACCTCATTAATGATGTCTTGGATGAGGAGCTCGTTGTGTTGGTCGATTTCCGTGAAGGCTCCGTAAGTGGAATACTCTTCGGGAATCGGGTTGTTTTTCAGCCAGTTGTTGTTGGCATAGCGGAAAAAGTCGTCCGCTGGATTGATGGACAAATCCATGTTGCTCAGCTCGATGGCCGGAACAACTTCCTTTTCAGGTTGTGAGGTCTCAGCTGCTTTTTCAGCGCAGCCTGCTGCCATTGTACAGATAATCGTCATGGCTACAAAGTGTTTTTTCTTCATTATTAGGGATTTAAGATTTAATATTTAAAATTTAAGATTCAAGATTTAAGATTTAAGATTACAAGTCACCTTCTAATTTTAATTCCGTTTGCAATGTCCTCAGATAAGGCCGTTCTTCCACCATTTTCTCAAACTTGTCCTTGTCGGTGTAGGCCTCGATTTCGGCGGGGCGTTCCATCACCTCAGGCTTCAAAGCGAATTGATTGTTGTGCAGGCTTTGTTTCAGATGGTGTTTCAGGGCACTCATGCCTTCTGTGTCGTGCTCAAAAAGCAGGTTGTCGACGCTGAAATGGATTTCCGAAGTGCCCATTAATTTAGGTGTGTATTTCCCCAAGGCTGCCGCAAAATTGGGCGATACGTTTTTGTATCGATTAACGAAATCAGCCCAAGAGGTCGTCAATTGATCCTGTGTAAAAGGCGTGTCCCAAGTCTCTTCCTTTTCTTCGGCTTTTTGCTCGGCTTGCTGCATGGCCTTGTTGATGCTGATGCTGCTGGTCGTTCCGCGTGGGCGGACGATGGGGGTGGGCTGAGCGGACGTTGAGCTGGCTCCTGAGCTTGTCGAAGGAGTCGAAACGCCGCTTTGGGAAAGCTGAGGCTGTTGTGGGGTTTGTTGAGGCAGGGTTGCGGTCGGCCCTTCGACCTTTCGACCCTGCTCAGGGACCTTAGTCGTATTCGATGGTTGTTGGGGTTGTGTGGTTGGTGTTGGGGCAGACCCGCGTGTCTGCCCTTGTCCTGTTGAAACAGGTTGTTGTGCAGGCCTGTTTTGAGGCATTTGAACAGGTTGTGCTTGCGCCGTCGGCATGTTTAATGCCTGACTGCAAAACGCACACATCTTCAACAAAGCAATCTCCAAATGCAGTCTTTTATTATTGGCAGCACGATAGTCGATGTCGCATTTATTGTTGATTTCCAAAGCCTTAATCAAAAAGGGCAGGGGACAAGTCTGGGACTGCGTCAGATAACGTTGCCTCAGTTGCTCGCTGACCTCCAAAAGTTGCACCGTAATCGGGTCTTTGCACACCATAAGGCTTCTCAAATGGTTGCCCATGCCGCTGATAAAATGCTGCGGCTCAAAGCCTTTGCTAATAATGTCATTAAGAATGAGGAGGATGTCGCTTGTGTTGCCGTGCAGGATGTGGTCAACGATTTGGAAATAATAGTCGTAATCCAAAACGTTCAGGTTGTCAATAACATCCTTGTAGGTGATGTTTTTGCCTGAAAAACTGACCATCTGATCGAAGATGGAAAGGGCGTCTCGAAGGGCACCATCAGCTTTTTGGGCGATGATGTTCAAAGCCTCAGGCTCTGCATTGACACCTTCACTTTGGGCGACAAAAGCCAAATGTTTTGCAATATCGTCAACAGTAATCCGCTTGAAATCAAAGATTTGGCAACGCGAAAGGATGGTCGGGATGATTTTGTGCTTCTCCGTCGTGGCAAGGATAAATTTGGCATACGCGGGCGGTTCCTCCAAGGTCTTCAGGAAAGCGTTGAAAGCCGCCGCCGAAAGCATGTGAACCTCGTCGATGATGTAGACCTTATACTGCCCGATTTGTGGCGGAATCCTCACTTGGTCGACTAGACTGCGGATGTCCTCAACGGAGTTATTTGACGCAGCGTCAAGTTCATAGATGTTAAATGAGGCGTTGTTGTTGAAGGCACGGCACGACTCGCATTCATTGCAGGCCTCCATGTTCTCGGTGGGATTAAGGCAGTTGATGGTCTTGGCCATGATGCGGGCGCAGGTGGTCTTGCCCACGCCTCGCGGACCGCAAAACAGAAAGGCTTGCGCCAATGTGTTGTTGCGGATGGCGTTTTTCAAGGTATTGGTGATGGAGCCTTGACCCACAACAGTGTCGAAGGTCATCGGCCTGTATTTTCTGGCAGATACGACGAAATTTTCCATGAAAGGATCCCTTCTTGTTTAAAACGACAAAAATACAACTTATTACCATGTAATTATACACGAATGATCAAAAATTTAATTCATGAAACAATTCGTGATAAATTCCTGATAATTCGTGTCATAGATAAAACTTGGATGATCGAATAAATGATAATTTTTTGTGGTTTATGTCATTGGCATTGAAATTCCTTTTATTTTTGTGCCAATGAAACTGTTGATTCTTGTACCGAAAATCACGGGGCGCGTGATGTATGTCTCTGAGCTGCTGATAGGTCAGTTGCTGGGTCTTGATTTTGACCTGACCACTGATGCCGAGAAGTTCAAGGCATTCGATGGGCCAAAGTTGCATTACGGTATGGAACGCATTGGAGATGAGCCGTTTATAAAAGCTTTCGATTTGCTTTTTGAACGTCACGTCCATGAACAGAGTTTCCGTTGCACCGATTTTGAAGGCACGGTGGCTCCGTATGCGGTTTTTGGACAAGGCAACCTCATGCCTTTCGATGTCTTTGCCGCCTCGTTTTTCTTGGTTTCACGTTATGAGGAATATCTATCGCAGGTGCGTGACAAATATGGCCGTTTCCGCGCAGAATCAACGTGGATGTACGAGAATGATATGCTCCAAAAACCTTTGGTCAACATTTGGACCTTGGCCTTGGGCAAACGCTTGCAAGCCATTTATCCCGACCTGCCCATCAAAAAGCCGAAATTCACTTTCGTGCCGACTTACGATGTCGATGCGGCATGGGCGTACAAGCATAAAGGAGTTTATCGTACCGTGGGCGGTTTCCTCAAGGATTTGGCGGCTGGCGACAAGGAACGGATAAGAGAACGACATCAGGTGTTGCGCGGGAAACGCAAAGACCCCTTCGACTCTTTCGATTTCCAGTTTGAGTTACAGAAAGAGTTCAAACTCAAGCCGATATATTTCATCCTCTGCGGCGAATACGACACCAACGACAAGAACATCTCGCTTCGCAAGGAAGCCTTCCGCAACCTCATCAAGCACCTCGGCGACTATGCTGATGTGGGCATCCATCCTTCGTTTTCGTCCTATCTTGACATCGACAAGATGAGGCTGGAAATCGACAACCTTTCCGAGGTACTGCACCGTCCCCTGACCAAGAGCCGACAGCATTTCCTGAGGATGAACTTGCCGCGTAGCTACCAGAAACTCATCGAGTTGGACATCAGCGACGATTATACCATGGGCTTTGCCTCGCAAGCCGGATTCCGTGCGGGCATTGCAGACACTTTCCGTTTCTACGATCTCGAAAACGACATGGTGACCAACCTTCGTGTGCATCCCTTTGCCCTCATGGACGGTACCATGCGCGACTACCTCAACCTTGATTTGGAGGCTTCTTTCCAACTCGCCAAACAACTCGTCGACGAGGTGAAGGCGGTAGGAGGGACGTTTATCTATCTCACACATAATGAAACCCTTGGCGGTGAACAGCGTTGGGTCGGCTGGCCCGAAATGTACCGCCAATTATTAGAATACATAATGCAGGCCCCTGAGCCTGCGGTCCCTGAGCAGGGCCGAAGGGTCGAAGGGCCGTCAATAACACATTAATTCAAAAATGATACAATACCTGCAACATAAAGACATTGACAAGCAGAAATGGGATGCCACCATTGCTGAATGTGGCAACATCTATGCTTATTCCTGGTACTTAGACATTGTCCATCCCGACTGGGAAGCCTTGGTAGAAGATGACTATCAGTCCGTTATGCCCCTGACAGGCGGCAAGAAATTCGGTGTCAACTACCTCTATCAGCCTTATTTTGTGCAACAGTTAGGCGTGTTTTCAAAGCAGCATCTGACATCGGAAAAAGTAACCGCTTTCTTGAATGCCATCCCAAAAAAGCATCGTTTTGCCGAGATTAGATTGAATGAAAACAACGTTTTGGATGATAAGCTGGAAGGCGTTGAATATCACCGTAATGTAATTCTTGACTTGAATCAGGATTACAAGTCCATCAGGGAGAATTACCACACCAACACCAAGCGCAATCTTGCCAAGGCGGAAAACAACAATTTACAGATTCTGACTAACGTGATTCCTTATCATGTGGTGGCTTTGTTTAGGGACAACCGTGGCGCACTTTTGGACAAATGGGGCGATGCCGAATATGGTATTTTGACAGGTTTGGGAAAGACCGCCCAAAACCGCAAGGCTGCCTTTGTCCTTGGGGTGAACGAAAAAGGCGACGGCGAAATACTCAGTGCCGCCTTGTTTATGAAAGCCAACGGTCGTATCACCTTCCTTTTCTCCGGCCTCAACGAAAAAGGCAAGGAGAAGCAAGCCATGACCTATCTGTTGGATCAAGTCATCCAAAAGTATGCAGGCCAGCCCATTACCTTTGACTTTGAAGGCTCCGACGATGAAAATCTGGCTCGTTTTTATTTGGGATTCGGTGGGACAGAAACAAAATATCCTTCATACACTTTCAACAAGCTTTCAGGTGTTGAAAAAGCCGTATTGAAGTTTTGGAAGAAACTATAACTCCACGATTTTTGACACAAAAAAACTCCACCTATGCAGATGGAGTTTTTTTAGTAATAGGGAAGTAGCTTACCCTTTAACCGCCTCAGCCACAGCCTTTCCAAGGTTGTATAGCTTATCCCAATCCTCTTCACGGATGGGTGCGCCTTTCACCTCGACACTTTCTGTGACGAGGTTCCACTTGCCTTCCTCGGCGTATTTGGCGAGGGTCTTCACGCCGCCGCCACTCCAGCTCATGCCACCAAAGGTTGCATAACATTTGTCCTTCGGTTTGAACTCGTTGATTTCGTGGACGAGCAGGGTCATGTTGGGGAACATACTGCCGTAGTGGGCGCAGGCACCGATGATGACACCTTTGTACTTCCAGATGTCGCTCATAATGAAGCTGACCTCAGTTTTGGCCACATCATAGACCTTCACTTCCTTGATGCCAGCCTCGGCGGCACCACGGGCTACAATCTCGGCCATGCGAGCCGTGTTGCCGTGCATGGAACCATAGACAATGACCACGCCTTCTTCCGACTCCTGCTTGCTCCATTGTGTGTATTTGCCCAAGACCCAAGCGAGATTACTGCGCCAAACAAGACCATGTGAAGGGGCAATCATCTTGATTTCCAAAGCACTGAGTTTCTCGATGGCTTTCAAGGCTTGCATGGCCACCTTGCCGACGATGTTGGCGTAGTAGCGACGCATGTCATCCTCATAGAAGGCCAAATTGACTTGGTCATCGAAAATGCCACCGTTCAAGGCACCGAAGCCGCCAAAGGCATCGTTGCTGAAAACAATGCCGCTACGTTGTTCGTAGGTCACCATCGATTCAGGCCAGTGTACCATCGGTGCCATGAAGAACTGCAAGGTGTGGCAACCAAGGCACAAGGTTTCGCCTTCAGCTACAACCTTCTTGTTCTCAATGGGGCCATAGAAAGCCTCCAAAGGGGCAAAGGTCTTGGCATTGCCCACGACTTGCACATCAGGATATTCACGCAAAACGGCAGCCACCGTGCTGCTGTGGTCAGGCTCGTCGTGATTAATAATAAGGTAATCGACTTTTCGGCCTTGCAGCACCGACTTCACCTTGAAAAGATATTCCTCCAAGAAGTTGGCTTCCACAGGGTCAATCAGAGCAACCTTCTCGTCCACAATGAGATATGAATTGTATGAGACGCCGTTGGGCAGCTCGATATGGTTTTCAAAAAGGTCGGTGTGGCGGTCGTTCACGCCGACGTAATAAATGTTTTCGGTTAATTGTATTTGTTGCATAATTGATATTGTTTCGTTCTGGTTTGTAGAGACGGTGCATGCACCGTCTCTACCTAAAAAACCTCCTCAAAATCCTCCTTGCCATGTTTGCATAACGGGCATTCGATGTCGTCAGGCAGGAAATCGCCCTCGTAGACGTAACCGCACACCTTGCACACCCAGCGGCGTTTGCCGTCCTTGGGTTTCTCGGCAGGTTGGGGTTGGGGTTTGATGTTCTTTTGGTAATAGTCGTAGGTCACAGAAGGCTTGTCGGAAAGCACCTGGGCATCAAGGACATCGGCGATGAACATGGTGTGTGTGCCAAAATCGATGCTCTTGTTGACACGACAGGCCAAATAGGCGTTGGTGTATTTCGGGATGTAGAGCACATGGTTCACGGCGCGGTACTCGGCATCGCAGTCGGTGAACTTGTTCACCTCGCGCCCCGACTGGAACCCGAAATGCTCAAAGACCTTCATCGGTGTCTCGGTAGTCAACATGCTGACATTGAACACACAAGAATCCTTGATGAGGTCGTGGGTGTAGTTGCCCTTATTGACCGTCACGGCAATTTGCAAAGGGTTGCTGGTGACCTGTGTCACCGTGTTCACGATGCAGCCGTTATCGATGTTGTCGTAATTGGTGGTCAGGACATAAAGACCGTAACCTATGTTGAATAATGCTTTGGTATCCATGATTTGTTTACATTATGACGCGAGACTGCGTGACACGAGACACGGGACGACTGCAGGTCTCATGTCCCATGTCTCGTAGTCTCGTGTCCGATGTTTATTCCATGACAGAGAAACTGTCCTTGCCGATGCCGCAAAGCGGGCAAGACCAACTGTCGGGAATGGCTTCAAAGGGGGTGCCGGGGGCAATGCCACTGTCGGGATCGCCTTTTTCTGGGTCATAAATATAACCGCAGACGTCGCAAACATACTTTTTCATAGTCGTTATTATTTAGTTATTAGTTGTTTAATTGATGTTTAATAATCATTATTGGCCCTTCGACAAGCTCTGGGACCTAAGGTCGTTGAGCCTGTCGAAACGCCGTCCTATTCAATAATTTTCAGCCTTGATTTGGAAGAAAGCCTGAGGATGGTTGCACACAGGGCAAATTTGCGGGGCTTTCTTTCCGATGACGATATGACCGCAATTGGCGCATTGCCAAACGGTGTCGCCTTCGCGTGAGAACACGATACCGTCCTCGATGTTCTTCAGAAGCTTGCGGTAGCGTTCCTCGTGTTCCTTCTCGATGGCGGCGACCATCTCAAACAGCTTGGCAATCTTGGTGAAGCCTTCCTCGCGGGCGGTCTTGGCCATACCGGCGTACATGTCGGTCCACTCGTAGTTTTCGCCGTCGGCGGCATCTTTGAGGTTGGTCATGGTGTCCGGAACGTCGTCATTATGAAGGAGTTTGAACCAGATTTTGGCGTGTTCCTTCTCGTTGTTGGCCGTTTCCTCAAAGAGGTCAGCGATTTGGTTGTAGCCCTCCTTGCGGGCTTTTGAAGCGTAATAAGTGTACTTGTTGCGGGCTTGTGATTCGCCGGCAAAGGCAGCCATCAGGTTGGCTTCGGTTTTTGAACCTTTCAATTCCATGGTAAATAGTTTTATTGTTGATTTTGAATTAGTTATAGAATTTCAGATTTCAAAAGGGTAGGGGACTAAACCTCCTTTTCGGGGCAAAGGTAGCATTATTTTTCTGAATTGCAGCACAAATTCCGTAATTTTGCAGCCATTATGTTTTGGAATCGCGATAGACAAAAGATAAAAGGGGCTGACTGGCCTGATGCCGAATGGCCTTCCTATATTCCTAAGTATCATTTGCGTGACTTCGCCGCCATCGATTTTGAGGGGGCCAACGGCGAAGTGACGAGCGCATGCAGCATGGGTTTGGTCATCGTGAGAGACGATGCAATTGTCGACCGTTTCTATAGCCTCATCAAGCCTGTGCCCAACAGATATGATTTCTTTACGACCAAGGTACACGGCATTACTTATAAGGACACGAATCACGCGCCGTTGTTTCCTGAGGTTTGGGACAAAGTCAAGGACGAGGTGAAAGGCTTGCCGATGGTGGCGCATGGCATTTCGTTTGACGAGCGCGTGCTGAAGGCATTGCATCAACTTTACCACATTCCTTATCCGAATTTCAAATTTTACTGCACGCATCTTGGGTCGCAACAATTGGTGTCGGAGTTGGAGAATCATAAATTGCAAACTGTGGCGAAGCATTTCGGCTACGATTTGGCAAAGAACCATCATAATGCCGTGGCTGATGCGGAGGCTTGTGCGGTGATTGCGATGAATATTTTCTGAGATTCCCCTGCGGGGAATGGGGTGAAGATGTATGTTTACATGTTTAAATGATTCAATTTAACATAATGTTGATTATTTCCAAAAAGGGGAAAATCAAAAACAACTCCAAAATTTGACATTTAACACAGTTTTTCGCTTGCCAATACCAAAATCATGATTACATTTGCAGTTCAAAATTTGTTGGTTCATCCCTTCAAATTTTGAATCTTTAAATCTTTGAAATGCAAAGCATTCGACGAAGTCAATTTTAAATCATTAAATAACTACACTATGGAAATTATCGGAAAAGTGGTCAGACTCGGCAATCTGACCGAAGGTACAAGCGCCCGCGGCCCATGGCGCAAACAGGAACTCATCATCGAGACCGAAGAACAATATCCGCGCACAGTCTGTTTGATTTGTTGGACGAACCAAATCGACGAGATTCAGAAATTCGCGCCTGGACAGACCATCAAGGCGCAGATTGATTTGTCATCACGCGAATTCAATGGAAAATGGTACACGGACGTGCGCGTGTGGCGTTTCGACCCCGTCGGTGCTACAGCTGCTCCCGCCGCTGCTCCTGCACAACCCATGCAACAGCCTTATCAGCAGCCTGTCATGCACCAAACGCCACCAGTGGCACAACCTGTTACGGAATACTATCCGCCTGCGGAAGACAGCGTGGATGACCTGCCCTTCTGACATTATGTTAAATTCAAAGACGGCCACCCATAGATTCCCGTCGGAATGACATGGGTGGCCTTGATTCACAAAACGCCATGCAATTAGGCTTTTTCAATAACGACACGATTTGCGCCATCGCCACTCCGCATGGCATGGGTGCCATCGCGGTTGTACGCGTCAGCGGACCGCAAGCCATTCCCATTGTGGCCTCATTGTTCCAACAAAACGGCAAGTCGTTGGAAATGAGCAAAATCGTTTCCCACAAGGCGTATCACGGCCACCTTATTAATAAAGGCGAGCTTTTAGATGAAGTTTTAGTGACTTTCTTCAAAGCCCCGCATTCCTTCACAGGCGAAGATTCGGCGGAAATCGGTGTGCATGGCTCGGTGTTTGTGCAACAGAAACTCCTGCAAGTCCTCATTGCTCATGGCTGCCGCATGGCGGAAGCCGGTGAGTTTACGCGCCGCGCTTTCGTCAACCGGAAATTCGATCTTGCCCAAGCCGAAGCCATCGCCGACCTCATCAATTCAGAAAGTGAAGCCGCCCACCACATTGCCATCAACCAACTGAAAGGCGGATTTTCCAAAGAACTTCAAGTACTACGCTCCAAGTTATTGGAAATGACATCGTTGATGGAATTGGAATTGGACTTCTCTGAGGAAGATGTTGAGTTCGCTGACCGCAGCCAACTCAAGGCTTTATTGCAAGAGACTTTGGCGCATGTGAACCGATTGAAAGACTCGTTCCGTTTGGGCAACGCCATCAAAAACGGCATTCCTGTGGCTATTGTGGGTCAGACGAATACAGGAAAAAGCACCTTGTTGAATGCCCTTTTGGGTGAAGACCGCGCCATTGTGAGCGACATTGCCGGCACCACCCGCGATACTATCGAGGAAACATTG
Source organism: Bacteroidales bacterium (assembly GCA_016285355.1). The sequence goes on along the minus strand of JAEEQP010000006.1, from coordinate 63,932 downwards.
AATATCGACGGCACACTGTTCCGCTTCATCGACACGGCAGGCATCCGCGAAACCGACGAAACCATCGAGAAAATCGGCATCGAGCGCACTTTCAGGAAAATTTCTGAAGCCGACATCGTCTTAGGCATGATTGACGGTACCCTACCCTACCCTGAAATCAAAAAAGCTGCAAAAGCCATTGTCAATCGCGTCAATGTGTTGAAACAGAAACTCTTACTGTTAATCAACAAAAGCGATTTGATGGATTATACTAAGATGTGTTGCTTGAATGATGACTTTGTGGATGCGATGCAAAGCAGCTATGAAAAGAACATCGAGGCGCATGGCGGCTACATGACCGACGAATACCAATACAGCATCACCGGACAAGACCTGCATGATATTCGCAACTTGATTAAATTCGACTACATTTCGGCAAAAGACGCTGAAGACGTCGAGGAATTGAAAAACGACATTGCTTTTTACAGCAGCGACCCTACGGTGAATGCGGACACTATTTTGGTTACCAATGTGCGACATTACGAGGCTTTGCTTCACGCTAACGAGGCACTTCTTCATGTTAAAGAAGGACTTGAAACGAATATTCCTACCGATCTGGTTTCGCAAGACTTACGTGAGGCAATTCATTACCTTGGCACGATTACAGGCGAGATTACCACGAACGAGGTACTTGGCACCATCTTTTCTCGTTTTTGCATCGGTAAATAATTGATTATGGATAAGCCCAATAACACCTCCAAAAGCGTTCGCAATAAGTCCAACCTCGCCATCCTCATCACGGCGGCGGTGCTCATGCTCCTGATTTCAGGCATCCAGCAGAATTATGCACGTAAGGAAATCCGCAAAAACTTGGAGCACAATGCCGAAATGGAATTGATTATCAAGTCTATAAATGTCAAACATTCACTTGAGGATGTGGCCCTTGCGCTGCGAAACCGCAGTTGGGAATTCGAGCAGTTCCTCCCCTATCCTGATTCCCTGTTTGCCGTCACGCGCCGCATCGTGGAAGAGAACCCCAATTTTGCCGGTTGCTGCATCGCTATGGTACCCAACTACTATCCTGAAAAAGGCCGACTTTTCGAGCCTTACACCCTGCGTCGCGGCGAGGTGATCGAAACCTTTCAACTTGCTTCAGAAGAGGAACATGACTATAGCAAAAACCCGAATTTCATTTTAGCGGCTGAAAACGATAGTTCTTTTTGGAGCGAACCCTATCATGACGAAGACGACCCGAATGTGACGCTCATCACTTATACTTTCCCCATATACGATTCATACGGGGACATGGCTGCTGTTGTCGGTATTGACTTAAACACGGAATGGATTGGCAAATTACTGAATTCGAGACACATGTTTCCTTCCTCTTACAACCTTTTGTTGTCAGGTGAGGGCAGGTTGATCTATACTCTTAAAGGCATGACAAAGTATAAGGATGTAGATCAAATCATGGACTTGATTAATGACAGCACCGCTAAACACACAGTAGGTGCTTCAGGGCGTGTCACCATATTTTCATTCGTCGACTGGGAAGACCATACCAAAGGATCGGTGTATTATTCTACTCCAAATTCCATCCACCCTTGGCGTATTGCCGTCGTCAATTACGATGATGAAGTGTTTGGGTCTTTGATAAAAATGCAATGGAGAAACTTGCTGCTGACCTTGGTCGGTCTGCTGATTCTCGCCTTCATTATCCAGCGTTCCGCCAAGAACCTCGCCAAACTGCAACAAGCCAATTTGGAGCGGGAACACATTGACAGTGAGTTGAATATCGCGCGAAACTTACAAATGTCCATGTTGCCCAAGAGTGACGAGACAGCCCTGCGCGATGACTGCAACATTGTAGGTTTGCTTGAACCCGCCAAGCTGGTGGGCGGCGACCTTTATTCCTACCTCATCCGCGACGAGAAACTATTTTTCTGCATCGGCGACGTGAGCGGCAAAGGCGTCCCCGCTGCCTTGGTGATGGCGGTGGCAAACGCTCTATTCCGTTCCGTATCAGCACACGAGAGCAATCCGGCGCGTATCATGCAAGCCTTGAACGAGATTGGTTGCCAACGCAACGAACAGAATATGTTCGTCACCTCCATTATCGGTGTGCTCGACTTGCCCACAGGTAAGTTGCGCTATTGCAACGCCGGCCACGAAAAGCCTTTCGTTATCGGCAAGGAAGTCAGGCCATTGCCTGCCAAGCCGCATTTGCCCTTGGGCGTGATGGACGACTTGATTTACACCGCGCAGGAAACGCTGTTGCAGCCAGGTGAGAGCCTGTTTCTTTACACCGACGGTCTGACTGAAGCCATGAACGAAAGCCACGAACTTTTCGGGGTGAAGCGAATTGAAAAAGGTTTGCAGGATTGCATCAAAAACGAGTCCATTGCACCCGAAAAACTCATTCAAACCATGACCAACAGGGTGAATGCTTTTGTTGACGGTGCCGAGCAGAGCGACGACCTCACCTTGCTGGCCATCCAATACACGCCACAGGAGAAACCCCTCGTTTTTCGTGAGAACTTGACCCTGAATAATAAGGTGAGCGAAATATCGAAACTCAATGCCTTTGTGCAGTCGGCCACGGCTGCCCTGAACATGGAAAAAGGGCTTGCCAACCGAATCAAGTTGGCTGTTGAGGAAGCTGTCACCAATATAATTGATTATGCCTATCCGAATGGTACTGAGGGCAGTATAGACATCACCATTGAGGCTGACGAGAACCGAATACGCTTCATTATCACCGATTCAGGTGCCGAGTTTGACCCAACTGGTGTGAGCAAGGCCGACACCACCCTCTCGGTGGACGATCGTCCCATAGGCGGCTTGGGTGTTTTCCTCGTCCGCAACCTGATGGACAGCATCAACTACGAGCGCACCGATGGGAAGAATGTTCTGCGCTTGGAAAAACGGTTTGCGTGAATGGGCTTCATTCCATCACGTCCAAATACAACCTTTTTCCCATTCCGCAAGCTTTTCGGCGAAAAAATGTTTTCCCGCCCTGAAAATCATCTTATTATAAATATATCAAAGCAAAAGGTCTAACTGCTCGACAAAAGCCGCCGAAGTGAAATGAGGAATGTCGGAGAAGTCATAGTGGCGGCGGTCGTTGGTCACAATGTAGTCGCAACCAGCAGTCTTGGCACACTGGTATTGTAGCATGTCCTCAAAGTCGGGAGCGGGCAATGCAATAGCCGCCAATACCTCCTCTTTGCTTAAAGGCAGAATCTCCACAACGGCAGCCATCTGCTTCAGTGCGTCATACTTTTCCTCTTGTGTGCGGCCTTTAATGATGTATGCCATATTAGCAAAGGTGAGCGAAGAAGCAAACAGGAGAGCCTCGCCCGAAAAACCACAGGCAAAAATCAGTTCAGCCTCATCGGCACCCTGACGGTTGTCGATGTAGTCTATCAGAACATTGGTGTCAAGAAAAATCCGTTTCATCGTTCCATGATATGGGCTAAGTGTTCATCTTGGGCAATCTCTTCATCGGTAATCGATACCATGCCTCTCAGTTTCTTGAACGAGGCCGGAACCTGCCTAACGGTTTTAGGCTCTTCCAAGGCTTCCATCAGGAACAAGACCACAATCCGTTTGTCCTCACGGCTCATGGCCTGCAACAGACCAAAGTAAGGTGCTAACGGTGTTTCCATGACTTTTTGTGCTAATACGGTCATATCGTAACTGGTTTATTTACTAGACTGCAAAATTACAAACTTTTCCACATACCGCAACTCTTTTCTTAAGGCAAAAAAATTGTTTTTATCCTTGACAATCCTCTTTTTCCATACTTTTGCGCCTGTATAAAAACCTCAACTTATGAAGTTTCTGGATTGCTTCGTCGTTCCTCCTCGCAATGACGCGAAGCGACAGTGAGAGCAAAGCCTCATAGGGGCGCAGGACATTAAGCAGGCGGTGAAGCGCAGCGGAACCCTTGCGACACACGCCGCAGCCATAGATCCCAGCCATCGCTCAGGCCAGCGCAGGGATGACATGGCTGCCATCAGCCCTGAAGGGCAGTAGGGATTCCGAAGACCCGAACCAACATCTATCCCTCAAAAATAGAATCCGTCAAATTTTGGCGGATTTTTCCAATTTAGGCACGGAACAAAAGTTTTTTTTTACCTTTGCAACCTTAACAATAAAAATCATTAGCAATGAATACCAACATCACAGAAAAAGACGGCAAATACATCGTTGCCCTCGAAGGCGAACTTGATACCGCCCACGCCCTTGAAGTCGAACAAGCCATGCAGCCCCTCCATGATCTGAGCGGGAAAGAAATCACCATCGACTGCACCCAACTGGAATACATCGCCTCCAGCGGCTTGCGCATCCTCTTGGCCTTGCTGAAAAGTGCCAAAGCCAATGGCAACAAGGTCGTTTTAAGCAACCTGAACGACGAAATCAAGGATGTTTTCAAAATGACGGGCTTTATCGATCTTTTCGAAATAAAATAAATAAAATCAATAAAATCAATAACTTATGAAAAACTATCACAACCGACATGCAAAGTGGATTTGCATGTTTTTCGTATTATTGTTTTCCTTCGGATTGAAAGCTCAGGAAGCCGATAATGAGTTTACTCTGAATGCCCAAATAGTGACCCGTGGCGAGTTGCGTGCAGGCGGTTTCAAGGCCGACAGCCTCGACAAGTATCGCAGGTCCCATTTTATTCTGGGCAAATACCGTGTCACCGCAGACTACAAACGTTCGTGGATGGAAGTGAAACTGTCGCCGCAGTTTTCTGGCATTTGGGGTCAGGGTAGCGCTGGTTTGAACCTTTATGAAGGTTGGGCCAAGTTGCAGTCCAAAAAGGGCTTCTTTACCCAGATCGGCCGTCAGGAACTGAACTATGACAACGGACGTATCATCGGCAACGACGACTGGACGATGACCGCACCCACCCATGATGTGGTGAAATTGGGCTATGATGGCGAAAGCCACAAGGTACATCTGATGGCGGCCTACAACCAGGACGCAGCCAACATAGATAACGGAACCCAATACTATTCAGGCGGCCTGCAACCTTACAAGACGATGCAAACCCTTTGGTATCACTATGACACGCCCAAGAAAATGTTTGGCGTTTCGTTGTTGGGCATGAACATCGGGATGCAAAGTACCAGGGAAGGGGAAACCGATGTCACCTACTACCAACAGTTGGTGGGCACCTATATGGCCTTCCGTCCCAAATATTGGTCGTTGGAAGGCGAGTTCTACTACCAAATGGGTAAACATGAAAGTAGCTTGCCCTTAGATGCTTTCATGGCCAGCGTGAAAGCCACCGTGAAACCCAGCGAGAAATACAATATCTTTGCCGGATACGACTATTTGAGCGGCGACAAGTATTTTGCCGTGCCGACTGATGGAAACTTGGGCATGGTTCAACACGACAAAATTAGAGGTTTCAATGCTGTTTTCGGCTCGCACCACGAGTTTTACGGCGCGATGGACTTCTTCTATATGAAAAACTATTACCGCGGCTTCACCCCCGGTCTCCAAAACCTCTATATTGGTGGCAATGTAAATCCTGTGGATGCCCTGAGTCTCAATGCCGCATACCATTACTATGCCATCGCGACCGACCTCGATTATTTGGACAGCAAGACCTTAGGGCATGAAGTTGATTTTTCAGCATCATACGCCTTCAGCAATGCCGTTTCGGTTTCGGCAGGTTATACTTACATGCATGGCACAGAGACTATGGTCATACTCCAGCAAATCCAAGAAGTGACCGAACAACGCAATTTGCATTGGGGCTGGCTGATGCTTTCCGTGAAGCCTACCCTGTTCCACACTATCTGGCAAGACAAGAATAAGTAGATGAGCATAATTAGTTTACATAATAGACGCGAGACTTCCGTTTTCGCGGAATGAAAGTCCCGTGTCCCAAAGTCCCGTGTCCCGCGTCAAAACAATACTTATAAACAAGCACTATGAAAACAATTAAACTATTCACTCTGCTTGCGGTGCTGATTTGCACCACAACAAGTTGGGCACAAACCCCTACCACCGTCACGAACGAAAATGAACTGCGGACTGCGGTGCAAACTAACAATGCACAAATCCAGTTTGGCAAAGATATTGATATTGCCAATCTATTGGAAATCACAGGAAACAGGACGGTAACCATTGATATGAATGGCTTCACGCTGGACCGCGGATGTACCTCCCGTGGCAGTCAGGTCATTGTGGTTCGCACCGGTTCCACGCTGAATCTGAGTAACGGCACCCTGACCGGCGGCTGGGGCGGCAACGGCGGAGCCTTAGACATTGAAACTGGTACTACCGTGAACCTGACGGATGTTATTGTCACCGGCAACTATGCTGATGACCGTGGCGGCGGCATCGCGAACAGCGGCACGCTGACCATGACGGACTGTACCCTCAGTGGCAACACCAGCCGCGACAATTTGGAAAATATAGGTGGTGGCGGCCTCATCAATTACGCGAATTGCACGGCAACGCTCACCAATGTCACCATTGACGGTAACAATGCCTTATATGGCGGTGGTCTCTGTAATAGAGGTACGTTGAACATGGAGGGTTGTACCATCAGCAACAACTTGGCTTACCTATTTGGAGGCGGCATCCGCAACGAAGGTACCCTTACCATGACAGACTGCACCGTCGCTGATAACGAGTGCTCTAACGAATCAATACTTCCAGTATACGACGGCGGAGGCATCTATAACCACGGCACGCTCAACATCAACGGCTGCAACATCACCGGCAATACCTGCATGGCAAACGGCAGCGGCATTTGGAATGATACCACGCTCAACATTCAGGGTAATGTGCAGATTAAAGACAATGCCGACGACGACATCTATTTGCCTACTGGTAGTAAGATTACCGTCACCGACACCCTCACGGGAGGTCCTGGCAGCATCGGTGTCAGAATGAATAGCATCGGGGTGTTTACTCAAGGCTATGCGGCCCATAACAGCGAAACCGATCACTTTTTCTCCGATATCATCCCCAATGACATCGTCTTGGTGAACGGCGAGGCGAAGATGCGCTATGGCTACTATGAATGTTCTTGGGACAGCGAAAACAAACAGGTGGTGCACACGGCGAAAACCATTCCCGACAATGTACAGATTGCAAATGTCTGTGATATTGAAGGTAGTACTGAAGATTATGTGTTGTCTGGTAATGACTACTGGTTCATTGCAGAAGGTACAGACGCAACCCCTTTATGTGGGCTTACTTGCAGTGGCAGTAATGTTCACCTCATCTTATGCGATGATGCCGAGTACAGAATCTATGGGGGATTCTTCGTAAACGAACACACCACGCTCCATGTCTATTCCCAGTCGTATGGCGACAGGATGGGCAAGCTCATCTGCATCGGTGATAACAGCCAGCCTGGTATAGGTCCAAAACATGATGACAGCTTCGCTGGTAATATCGACATCCATGGTGGCAACATCAGAGCTACTGGAGGCTCTTATGCGGCAGGTATCGGCGGATGTGAAGACCGTTCGTCGGGCACCATCACCATTTGGGATGGCAAGATTGAAGCCACGGGAGGCACTGATGCAGCAGGTATCGGTGGAGGCGAAGGCGGCAGCGGCACATGTACTTACATTTATGGTGGCGAGATCGAAGCCACTGGAGGTGATTACGGCGCAGGCATTGGAGGTGGAGAATACACTGGAGGTGGTGGTGGCGAAGGCGGCCGTATCGAAATCTTTGGCGGCACGATAGTAGCCTCAGGCACTGGAACAGATGGCCATGGTGGCGGAGCGGGCATCGGCACTGGTGATCATGGCTATCAGAAAGAGGAATCACCTATTATCATCCATGGAGGTGTTATCACTGCTACGGGTGGATATTTGTCAGCTGGCATTGGCGGTGGACACGGTGCTTCAGGTGGTTATATTACTATCGACGGCGGTGTCGTGTTGGCCTACGGAAGCTCGTATGGCGCTGCTATCGGCGGCGGGGCTGCCGACCAAGAGTGGACTTTTTCTCCCCTAGTGGGCGGCACCGGAGGCATTATCACCATCAACGGTGGAATTGTGATGGCTTTCTCACATGACAAAGATTATCCTTCAAAAGCTGCCGGTATCGGCGGAGGAATGGAAGGCGCTGGAGGCGTCATCACCATCAACGATGGTATCGTTATTGCTACCAGTGATGAGGCTGCTGCCATTGGTGGCGGAAGAGATGAACACAATGGTAGCGTCATCTATATCAATGGTGGTAGTGTGTTGGCCGTGTCCATGATATCCGGTGCGGGCATCGGTGGTGGAGCATATGGTTACGACGGCGTCATCGAAATCACGGGCGGTGAGGTCATGGCAATTGGTGGGGCCCATAAGTTTGTAAAACCTCCCACACACCTGGATAATCATCCCTTTGATGCCGGATTTCTCATAAAACATATCGTGACCCACTTGCTCAGATTTAAGGCAAGCAGTTTGTCAAGTCCCATGGTAATGGGTATATTGGCGACTGGCGCCAACGCCTTGGGCCAATTCCTGAATTATGAACTGTCAGAGGTTGAAGCTGGCGGTGCAGGTATCGGTGGTGGTTACCGTAATCAATATGATTGGACGATCCGCATCCTAGGAGGATATGTGGTGGCCCATGGTGGAATTTCGGGAAGCCAAGCCATTGGGCATGGCAATATGAGCGAAAACGAAGGAACCTTGAGTATCTACGATGGTGCCATGGTGTCGGCAGGCAGTGACGAGAAGCACCATACGGCTGTGCTCGCTGCCAACCGTGAATCCGCCTGTCGAGACAACCTTTTCGCCGTTATTAAGCCTTGTGGCCACAAGGGTGCAGCTCTCTACCAAGACAACGGAGACGGCACTTACACCACTTTCAACCCAACAGAAAGTTGTCATTATTGCAGCATAGGGGGGGTGCAAACACTGCCCCATACCTTCTCCGAGGATGGCGCCTGGAACGATGCCGACAAATGGAGCAGCGGCCATGTGCCGATCGACGGCAACGATGTTGTCATTTGCGCTCACTGCGAGGTTCCCGCCGACTATGTCGCGAAAGCAGACACCATCAGCGTCCCCTATTACGACACCATCTTCATCAAAGACGGCGGACAGCTCATCCATAGCAACTCAGGTGTGAATGCCCAGGCGGAGAAAGTCGTCATGCCTTGGACTGTGCAGCAAAACCACGACGACATCCTGACCGACGGCTGGTATTTCATCGCATCGCCATTGAGCGAAGAATATACGCCAGATACAATCATGCGTAGCAATACTTACGACCTCTATCGTCTGAACAACACCACTTGGGAGAACTTCAAAAACACCGAAGATCATCCCGATTTCATCACGCTCAACAACGGCGCAGGCTATCTCTACGCCAACAGCGATAGTGTTATGCTTAAACTCAACGGCGAACTCAAGCCTTACAGTGAGTTGGAAGGCGCCAATCAGGTGGATGTCAACCAAGGATGGAACTTGATAGGCAACCCATTTGCATGCAACGTTAATGCCGACAGGGTGTTTTATAGGATGAACGATGGCGGCACGGGCGTGGAGGCCGTCGAAAACTACAGCTCAACACCTATCGCACCTATCACTGGCATCATCGTCAATGCCGATGCAGCTGGAACGGTCACTTTCACCAAAGTCACTCCAGCACAAGCTTCGCAGCCTAATAACGGTAGCCTGCAAATCACATTGACCCAAGCCAACACGCGCAGCAACGCCAAGATTGACAATGCCATCGTGAGCTTCAACGAAGGCAATGCTTTGGAGAAATTCTATTTCGGCAACCATGCCAAGATCTACATCCCGCAAGGCGGCAAGGACTACGCCATCGCCAGCGTATCCGCTGGTAGAGACGGTGTGCACACCGTCTCTACGACAGAGGTGCCAGTCAATTTCAAGGCTAACGAGAACGGCACCTACACGATTACAGTCAATCCCGAAGGCGTGGATATGGCCTACCTCCACCTTATTGATAATATGACGGGTGCGGATGTGGACTTACTGGTCTCTGAGCCTGTCGAAGGGCCAGCCTCCTACACCTTCACCGCAAAGACCACCGATTATGAGAGCCGTTTCAAACTGGTGTTTGCTTCCGTCTGCGAGGACGCAGACGGCGACAATGAGACCTTTGCCTTCAATAGCAATGGTAACTGGATCATCAGCAACGAAGGCGAAGCCACCTTGCAGGTGATTGACATCAACGGACGCATCCTCAGCAGCGAGACCATCAGCGGCAGCGTCAGCAAGGCCATTGACGTAGCCCCCGGGGTCTATATCCTCAAATTGAACGACAAAGTGCAAAAAATAGTCGTCAGATAACAAAACTTATTGCCATCACTGCCAATTATTTTATTTTTGTGCCATAAATATGCCAAAGAATATGAACAAGACAGCTCCATTAACCCAATCACAAGTCGGCGTTTTTGCAGAGTGTATGCAAAACCCCGGAAGTAACATATACCAACCTTTGAATCTTCTTACCTTTGGGAAAGATATTGATTTAGAACGGCTTAAATTGGCTATTCTCAAGGCTTTGGAGGCACATCTCTACGCCAACTGTCGCGTGAAAGTAAACGAGGAAGGTGTCGCCGAACAATACATCGAAGAAGCACCTTTTGACATCCAAATAGAGGAAATCACGGACATCGAAGCCGAGAAACCGCATCTTTTCAAGAAGATGGCCCTGGATGGCAGCCAACTGCTCTATTTCAAGCTAATGAGTGGACCTGAAGCCAACTATCTCTATTTCCAGTTCCACCACATCATCTTCGATGGGGCTTCGCTGAGAGTCTTGTTGCGCGACATCGATAGCGCCTATCAAGGAAAGAAAGTGGATATCGAGCCGATTTCGTCCATTGATTACGCCCTTAAGGAGTTTGAGCAACGCCAAGGTGAACTATGGAAAAACGACCAACAATGGTATCGGGAGCACTACGTTTGCGACGATGTGGACACCCTCTTGCAGCCCGACCTTGACGAGAAAGTGTTTCGCAGCCATACCATCTTCAGGCCGTTGAAGGTGGATACAGCCGCCATCAACCGTTTCTGCAAGGAAAACAAAGTCAATTTGAGCAGTTTCTTCACCTCGGCCTACGCCTTACTGATGTCACGTTACACGGGCGACGAACAGGTGCTGTTCTCCACCATTTGGCACGGTCGCAGTGACTTCCATTTGACCCGAAGCTTCGGAATGTTTGTGAGCACAGTGCCAGCCTTCTTCAGCGTCAAAGACGACATGACTGCGGGCGATTTGTTCAAGCAAGGCGACCTCGATACAGAAGCACGCAAGCATAGCCTCTACTCCTACGCCGACTTCTGCAGCGAGCAAGGTATTGAAACACACCAAATGTTTGTGTATCAAGGAAAACTATTTAGTGACTTAAAGTTGGATAATAAGCCTGTAATTATTGAGCAATTAACCGACAACAGCACCAGTAATCCACTTGAAGTTCAGGTTTTCCAAACGGAAGAACAATACATAGCCATACTTTCGCACTACGCACACCTTTATTCAGAGGCTTTCGTCGAGCAGCTGATGCAGAGTTATGAAACTGTTATCGGCCAGATGTTGGATTTGGACAAGCCTTTGAAGGAAATCCAAGTCGTTTCGGAGGAGCAGCAACACCTTTTGGATAGTTTCAACGATACTGATTCCGAGTACGATGAAAGTCAGACCATCATTTCATTGTTCAAGAAACAAGTGGAATTGCGCCCTGACAAGGTGGCAGTAGTATATCAAGACAAAAAATACACCTATCGCGAAGTTGACACGATAAGCGACGACCTCGCCTACTATTTGACTTCCAAAGGCTTGGGTCGCGAAGATGTCATTGCCATCTTGATTCCGCGCTGCGAGTGGATGGCCATCGCTTCCCTCGGTGTGATGAAAGCCGGTTGTGCCTATCAGCCCCTTGACCCGTCCTATCCCAAGGAGCGTCTTGAATTCATGCTGCAAGACTCAGGCACCAAACTACTTATCGCTGACGAAGCCTTGCTTCCCCTTGTGGAGTTCTATCAAGGTGAGGTGTTGCTGACCAAAGACATCACCCCGAGCCTGGCCAATCCTGTGGAACTTGTCGGCCCCGAGCCGCACAGTCTGATGACTATGATTTATACTTCGGGCACAACGGGAGTACCGAAAGGATGCCAGATTGAGCATCGTAACGTGGTGGCTTTCTGCCACATGCACCAGCATTGCCACAACATTACGGAGCAGAGTTGCATAGCCGCTTACGCCAGTTTTGGCTTTGATGCTTCCATTGAGGAACTGTTTGGCGCGCTCACCATCGGTGCCGAGTTGCACATCATTCCAGAGGAAATGCGCCTCGACCTGATGGCATTGAACGACTACTTCGAGAAAAACGGTATCACTCACTCCTTCATGACGACACAGGTGGCCTATCAGTTTGCCACCAATTTTGAATGTAAGTCGCTGCAGCGCCTGCTGACTGGCGGTGAAAAGTTAGCATCATTCATTCCACCGAAGAATTTTGTCGTCGCCAACGGCTATGGCCCGTCAGAGGCCATCTGTTATGTGACCAACTTTGACGTGACCGAAGAACGCAAGAACATCCCGATTGGCAAGGCGCAACGCAATGTGAAGTGCTATATCGTGGACAAATTCGGCCATAGGCTTCCTGTGGGTGCTGCCGGTGAGTTGTGGGTGGCCAGTCCTCAGGTGACTCGCGGATACCTCAACCGTCCCGAAAAGACCGCCGAAGTGTATCTGCCCAATCCATTCGACCAGGGCGAGAAATACGACCGCATTTATCGTTCTGGGGACATCGTGCGTTACCTGCCTTCGGGCGACATCGAGTTTGTGGGCCGCAAGGACGGTCAGGTGAAAATCCGTGGCTTCCGCGTCGAGCTTAAGGAAGTGGAAAGCGTGATCCGCCAATTCCCTGGCATCAAGGACGTGACGGTGCAAGCTTTCGACGATACTAATGGTGGCAAGTTCATCGCCGCCTACATCGTTTCCGATGATACCGTTGACATCAAGGCGCTGAACAACTTCATCATGGACGAAAAGCCGCCTTACATGGTGCCTGCCGTGACGATGCAGATTGAGCGTATCCCGCTGAATCAGAACCAGAAAGTGGACAAGAAGGCCTTGCCAAAACCCGAAAAGCCATCTGGTACTTCCGCACAAGACGATGTCCATGTGCCAATGAATGTGTTGGAGCAGGAACTCCATGACATCATCGCGGAAATTATAGGAAACGAAGACTTTGGCTTGACCACCGTACTAGGCTATGCTGGCCTCACCTCCATCATGGCCATCAAGTTGGCGGTCCAAATCAACAAACGTTTTGGCGTGACCTTGAATTCCAAGTCATTGGCCAAGACGGGCACCATCCAAAGCATCGAAAACGAGATTTTGACCAAGATACTGAGCGGAGAGGTGGTAAAACAAGAGGCTGCCGAGGAGGTACATGCCGACATGAGCAACATTCCGCTGTCCTACGCGCAGATGGGCGTTTATGTGGAGTGCATGAAGCAGCCCGAATCCACCTTGTATAATATCCCCTCGTTGATTCGTTTCCCCAAGGACACCGACACTACCCAGCTCGCGCAGGCTGTGGAAACCGTCATCAAGGCGCATCCGCAGATGAGGGCACATTTCGGGAGTGCAGGCTCAGAAATTATTCAAATCGTTGATTTTGAGCAGCCTATTGAAGTTGTACAAAGTCAGCGAAGCGAGGTGGAGATGGAGCAGTACAAGCGTGAGTTCGTCAAGCCGTACAATTTGAGGCAAGGACCGTTGTACCGCATGGAAATCGTGACCACCGAGCAGTGGGTTTACCTTTTGCACGATGTGCATCACCTCGTCTTCGACGGAGGCTCCTTTGACCTGTTCATGAACCAGTTGTGCGACTTGATGGACGGCAAGGAGATAGAAGCCGAAGCCTATAGTTACGCCGATTTCGTCGCCGCCGAGAAAGCCGCTGAAAGCAGTGCAGAACACGCTGCCGCCAAAGACTTCTTCCAAGAACGTCTGGGCAACGTGGAGGGCGTGACGGAAATCCCGTCAGACTTGACCAATCCTAAGGAACAGGGCATCATTGAAACGGTCATTGGTAAATTGGATTTCGATGTGGCTGAGCATTTCTGCCGTCAGCACAACCTCTCGCCGGCACACCTTACCTTGGCCGCAACATTCTATGCACTTTCGCGCTTCACCAATAACGAGCAATTGTGCATCACTACCCTCAGCAACGGCCGTTCCGACCTCCGCATCAGCAACACCGTTGGCATGTTTGTCAACACGTTGGCATTGAGTGCCGAGATTGGCGAACAAAGCGTGATGGAGTTCCTGAACGAGACCAGCAAGAACTTCGATGAGACCTTACGGCACGAATACTATCCCTTCGCGCAAATCGCCAACGACTACGACCTCTCGGCTGAAATCATGTTCGCCTACCAAGTGGGTGTGGTCAGCAAGTATGTTTGCAAAGGCCAAACGCTTGAGGTTGAGAACCTTGAATTGGATGTGCCGAAGTTCCGCATCGCCTTTTACATCATCAATGATGAGACAGGAACGCCTTGTGTCTGCATACAATACGACAACGGTCGCTACAGCCGCGACCTGATGCAGCATTTGGCCCAATCGGTCAGCAATGCAGTGGAGATTTTCATCCGTCAGCCGGAGATGAAGTTACAGCAGGTGTCGCTGCTGGATGCCGAACAAACCGCCATCCTCGACAGTTTCAACCAAACTGAGGTGCCTTACGACGACACACAGACCATCGTCTCGCTGTTCCGTAAGCAAGTGGCAGAAACACCCGACAACATGGCGGTGGTGTATCACGACAACAAATACACCTATCGCGAGGTGGATGACATCACGGAGCGCATGGCAGCCTATCTCGTTGCGAAAGGTCTTGGAAAAGAAGACGTTGTATCGATTCTCATTCCGCGTTGCGAGTGGATGCCCATTGCGGCACTTGGAGTACTGAAAGCCGGTTGCGCCTATCAGCCCTTAGACCCAAGTTATCCCGCTGAGCGTCTGAACTTCATGATCAAGGATGCCTCCGCCAAACTGCTCATCGCCGATGAGTCGTTGCGCAACATTGTGAACGAATACAAAGGCGAGGTGTTGCTGACGAAAGACATCAAGCAGTTGCCGGCGGTCAGCCAACCTGTGGATGTTACCGTCAATCCGGCTGATTTGTTCATATTGCTTTACACCTCTGGATCAACAGGTCTGCCCAAAGGCTGCCAGTTGGAACATCGCAATTTGGCTGCATTCTGCCATTGGTACCAACGCCGTTTCGAACTCAAGGCCGAGCATCATGTGTCGTGCTACGCCAGCTATGGCTTCGACTGCTGCATGATGGACCTCTACCCTGCCCTGACCTGCGGCGCTTGTGTGTATATCATCGGCGACGACATTCGCCTGACCCTGCCGGAAGTAAACGATTACTTCAACGAAAACCACATTACTCACTCGTTCATGACCACGCAGGTGGCCTACCAGTTTGCCACCAACATGGACAACCACTCGCTGCTACACTTGATTGCGGCAGGTGAAAAGTTGGCTTCGTTGGTGCCTCCGACAAACTTCAAACTTCACAACGGCTATGGCCCCACGGAGGGTACCATCCTCATCACGGAGTATGAAGTGGACAAGGAGCTGAAGGATATTCCCGTGGGTAAGCCACTTGACAATTCACGCCTCTATGTTGTGGACAAGCAATTCAATCGCTTGCCTCCAGGGGCAATGGGTGAACTGTGGATTAGCGGTGCACACGTCACGAGAAGTTACCTCAACCGTCCCGAAAAGACCGCTGAGGTATATCTCGATAACCCATTTACTGACGACCCGAAATTCGCCCGCATCTATCGCACCGGCGATATTGTGCGCTACCTTCCCGATGGCAACATCCAGTTTGCGGGCCGTAAGGACGGTCAGGTGAAGATTCGCGGTTTCCGCATCGAATTGAAGGAGGTGGAGGCTGTGATTCGCCAATATCCGGGTATCAAGGATGTTACTGTACAAGCTTTTGAATATGAGAATGGTGGCAAGTTCATCGCGGCCTACATCGTCAGCGATGAGAAGGTAGACATCAAGGAACTGAATGCCTTCATCGGAAAGCAGAAGCCGCCCTACATGATTCCGGCGGCTACGATGCAGATTGACAGCATTCCGCTGAACCAGAACCAGAAGGTGAACCGTAAGGCTCTGCCCGCACCTGTCATTCAAGCTGCCGACCACGAATATGTGGAGCCCGCCAACGAAGTTGAGTGCCTCTTCTGCAAGATCTTTGGTGACATCTTGACCATGGACAAGATTGGTGCGACGGACAACTTCTTCGAGTTGGGCGGCACCTCGCTCATGGTGACGCGTGTCATCATTGAGGCCGACAAGGCAGGCCATCATATCGCCTACGGTGACGTGTTTGCCAACCCGACACCGCGTCAGCTGGCCAACTTCCTCAAGGGAGGAGTTGCCGAGGAGGATGAAGAGGCACGTAATTATAATTACGGCCCCATCGAAAAAGTCCTGCAAGGCAACACCCTTGACGCCTTCCGCAATGGCGAGAAGCAACCTATTGGCAACGTGCTTGTTACGGGAGCCACAGGCTTCTTGGGCATCCATATCATCAAGGAACTCATTGACCGTGACGATGTGCCTACCATTTGGTGCATGGTGAGAGCAGAAAGCGAAGAGAAAGCCGAACGCCGCCTGAAAGGGATGTTGTATTACTACTTCAGCAACAACTATAACGAGCTGTTTGGCAGTCGTTTGCGTGTCATCAACGGCGACGTGACCCAAGACATCAAGGTAGACGGCAAGGTTGACACTGTGTTCAACTGTGCCGCTGTGGTGAAGCACTTCTCCAAGGGCACCGAGATTGAGGATGTCAACGTGGGCGGCGCGGCACATTGTGTGCGTTTCTGCCTGCTGAACAATGCTCGCCTCATTCATGTTTCCACCTACAGCACTGCTGGAATGTCCATCAATGGGATGCCGCCGGAGAATACGGTTTACACGGAGCAGAAACTTTATTTCGGACAGAGCCTCAACAACCAATATGTCCATTCCAAGTTCCTCTCTGAGCGCGTCGTGCTCGATGCCGTGGCCTTACACAAGTTGAACGCCAAGGTGATGCGTGTGGGCAACCTTGCGCCGCGTTCCACCGACGGTGAGTTCCAAATCAACTTCCAGACCAACAGCTCAATGGGTCGCATCCGTGTATATCAAATGTTAGGCTGCTATCCTTACGAATTGACCAGTACCCCGATGGAGTTCTCCCCCATCAACGAGGTGGCGAAGGCCATCGTGCTGCTTTCGGAAACGCCACAACAGTGCTGTCTGTTCCATCCCTTCAACGACCACTATGTGCATTTCGGCGATGTGTTGGCAGAGTTGTCGAAAATCGGCGATGCGCCGCGCCAGGTGGAGGCCGAGGCTTTCGGCGAGGCTTTGGAAGCCGCCAAGCAAGACCCCGAAAAGGCCAAGCGCCTCTCCAGCCTGATTGCCTACCAAGACATGGCGCATGGACAAAAAGCCGTGATGATTCCCGCCGACAACCAATATACTTCACAAGTGCTGTACCGCCTTGGGTTCCGTTGGTCGAGCACCTCATGGGACTATGTGGACCAGATGCTGGCCGCCATCGCGGGCTTCGGTTATTTTGAACTGTAAAAGATGTAGGCTCGGCTTTGTTCGGGATATTATGGAGAAGGAACCCTAACTGATTATCAGTCTGTTAGGGTTTTTCTTTTTTGGTTTTGCCAACTTTTTGCCTAAATGACTCAAAAATAAGTTATCTTTGCGGTGCGAAACAATACAAATAACATAATAATGACAAAAAAGGAAGAAACCCAAAAGGCCAAGGAAATGAAGGCTTTGTATCTTGAGCTTATAGCCCTTTTGCTAAAGAGAGCAGGGCTGAAGGAAGAGGATATTTACAACACGGCCATGAAGTCCTGGGCCTCAAAGAACCTGGATTTGCTCACACCTGCTGAGATGAAGAAATACCACGAAATCATCGCATGATGGACAGCAACCGCATTTTTGTCAATACCACCAACAACATCAAAGATTACTCAGGCTATTTCCTGCTTAATGTGTTGAAGCCGAGCCAAATCAGGCAAATCAACCAGTAATCCGAACATACCACGCCACACATTATAACGCGTACATTTCAGGTGCGTCTATCGAGAGGTGTGCAGGTTCGCTTTTGTTCGGGATATTATGGAAAAGGAAACCCTAACTGACTTATGGTTAGGGTTTTCTTATGTCGTCGTGTCAATCACGTTCCAACAGAACGAATAGAAATTCTATTCCAGCGGAAAACTCGACGAAAGTAGCACATGTTCCGATTTGGAACTTATGGGTAACGATGGAAAACAAGCTTATTCCATCAAAATTTACAACCTTGATGCCATTTTGTCGATAGGCAAAGCGTAAAGCTTCACGGAGTTAATCACCCCCATATCATTCATTTTTCTTCCGTGACACTCTCGATTGTAGTTACGAATGGCATGTATCTGATTTCACCTCTACGCTGGGTCCTTAAAATGTTGATGTCATCCATGTTTATAGGCTCATTAGGATTATACTCAAGTAGCAGGTATTTAACAGCATCATTGGGCTGCCTAACCAAAAAGTCGGCGGGAACGTCTTCTACTTCAACAAGAAGAGGGACTTTTGTGAGCTGGAAAGTTTTAGGGTCTTTCCAATAATGGAACATCAAATACTTCACACTTTTGTAAGAAGTCTTTTGTATCTCGTTCAAGACCTTTTCTTTAATACCCAAAGCGATTTTTCCTACTGCTTCCGTTTTCTTTCGTGCTACTGGATTTCCAATGGCATACATAAGAACCAAATCAAGTTTGTTCTCTACCAAATCATTCCTGTTGATTTTCGGCAAATCAACGGGTATGCTACCGTAAACAAAGATATTTTCAGCAGCCATAGGCAAATCACTATCTTCACGCACTTCATAGTTGACAGAATGCAAAGGAGTTTTGGTCGCTTCATTTTCATCGCTCAAATTATCCACATTCATACCCGTCACAAATAGATACATGTCGATGACGATACGTATTGCTGCATCTACTTCCTGCTCTGATATTTCAAGGCTTCCGTGCGACTCATGGTTTCGCAGTTGACGCAGCATTGACAACCTCTGTGAGAACTCCTGATATTCAGGCTTCGGATTGTTCTTTAAACCTCTGAGTGCAGGGAAAGCAAAAATGGCGTTTGATAGCGTAGCGCCTTGTCCTTCTTCTCTCGCAGGCAGCTCCTCACCATGAATGAGGTAATAGAGTTTCTTCAAATATACCTCGTAACGCAACAACAGCATATCAAGATGCATTCGCTTGTCAGACAAAGAAAGGCCCTCGGCCATACATACCATATTAAGCGACTCTTTCACTACGCTGTCCACACCATCCAAACCTGGCAACGATGGCGTATTCAAGACCTTAAACATGCTGTCAACGGTTTCATCGAATGAAGGCATGTATTTTGACAACCCATTGAAATGAGTTGCATAAGAAGCAACTATCCGTTCTTTCAGGGCTGTCTCATTATAATCCGGACGAATCTTGCGACGTGCCATCTCCATCAAATCTTCCATGGAGAATCCTTCCTTGGGTTGTTCTTGATTTGTGGTATCATAGTCAAAGTCCGAATCTCCGTTTTCAACATTGCGCAAATCTGCCATGAAGATGGAAAACAATTGCTCAACATTTTCAATTATCATTTGCTTGAAGCGCTCCACCTGTGCGAAATCGGGACGGTTTTTCAAGCTACGACGATACCTTCCTTGGACTTTCTTGTATTCTGCCAGCTTTTCCTCTTCTGTGTAGTTGTCATCTTGCGCAAAGGCACAAAACTCGCTATCTCCCTTGATATACTCAAACATCAAGCCGATTTCCCTCAACCAGACTTGCGCTTGTTCGGCTGTCAACTGTTCTGTTTCGTGTAACCTTTGCAAGATGGCCAGCACTTCGTCCATACTTTTGCCCTTTGGAGGCTGTGGACCAGAACCTCCTTGTGGGCCTCTTTGTCCACCACCACCATCGCCATTGCCTTCGCCATCTACGAGGGTTATGCCTGGTTCTTCATCACTGTCAATCACCTCATACTCGTATGGTTCCTCCTCTATTTGATAAGTCACCTCGCGATAGATATGGCAATATATCTGCCAGAACATTAGAAACACTTCGTCATAGTACTTTCTGTCGATAACGAAAACGCCATCCAACAGCCGAATGCCGGAAAAGTAATGACCTACCAAATTCCGCAAGTCGCGAGCAGGATTAATAACTGCATGGTAGTCTGCATCCGATGGCTTCAATCCGTTGTCTTCATTATATTTCTTGGCAAGAGACTCTTGATAAAAGCATTGTTCTATCCACTTCCGGATTCCATCCTCCATTTCCAATACGAAATGTGTGTCTTCGCACTCATGCTGATAACGAGAGTACCATTGCAGATAAGGTTCACTGGCCTGAAGCAGCTTGTAAGTGCGAGCCACACTTTTGGCTTCAAATTCCGGATTGAAATCAGAGATGGCCATATCGCAGAACTTTTCGAAAGCCCACCTGATGTTCTCTACATTCACGTTATGCCAGGAGCAATCAACGATATGGCAATCTTCCTTGTACTTGCAGATGCGATTCACACGGCTGATGGTCTGTATGGCATTAATGTCGCTGATTTCCTTGTCAAGGAAAAGCGTATGCAATTTAGGCTCATCAAATCCTGTCTGTAGTTTATCCACTACGATAATCAAACCGTTTTTGGCTTGGCGGAAGTTCTGTATAACCTTCTCTTCGCTCACACCACCATTAAGCGTAGCACATGATTCATTCTTTTGATCATCACTATAGATGATGACGATAGGAGCATCCTTGTATTTCTCGTATGCAGGTTCTTGACATTTCTCGGCATAGAGCGACCTAATGATGTTGAAATACTTGATGGCATTGGGAATGCTTCTCACAGCCAACATGGCCTTTCCTTCTCCGCGAATCTTCTTATAGACCAGACTAACGAGACGATGCACAATGAATTCTGCAATCTTGCGCATACGAGGCTCGAAAGAATAGACCCTATCCTTGCGGAGAACGATGTCTATATCATCTTCATCACTATTTTCCAGCTCTTCAGGCAGTTGGAAATCAACAGGTACTGCGTATGGTATAATGGCCTTTGTGGGGTCAAGGATATAACCATCCTCAATGGCTTCGCGCATGGTGTAGCAGTCAAAAGGAATCCACATCGGCTTGGTCAATGCGCTACGGAACTCACCAAACCTTGCCAGCGTTTCTTCGCTTGGAGTGGCGGTGAAACCAATCAGGAGGTTTTTCTTCACCACAGTCTGACCACCCACATTGAATGTTTCTTGCAGACGAGCGAAGAGGTCAATCATTTCCTGATTGTTCTCGCCCGAATTGCTACGATGAATCTCATCAATAAGGAAAGCCACACGCATTTTCTTCAGTTTCTTCCCTGCTGCAGAAAGTGCATCTTGCAGGTCGAGGAACTTCTGGATGTTCACGACAATAATGCGCAATTTGCTATCTAAAGCATTGATGAAGGTGTCTCGGTCTGTTGCCTCCACGAACATCGACTTGTCAATGTTCATGTTCATCATCATGGTATCCAACTGGTCGCGCAACTGCAAGCGGTCAACCACTATCATTATTTTGTCATAGGCATACACGCCTTCATAGCGATAGTCTTTCAGTTGCAAAGCAGTCCATCCAATAATATTACTCTTTCCAAATCCTGCGGCATACTGCAGCAAGAGAGAATAGACGTATTTGTTGTTGAAATAGCGCTCTCGCAAGAGAATTATTTCCTCAATCTTTTGAGGCGTAATCCCCTGTGTCTCGAGATAATTGCGGAGTTTGTTGATATAGTAGCCGGGCTCATTCTCGTGGTCCAGCATTTCCGTAATGCGCCCCATAATCTTGTCACATCCAAATTTCTGTTTTGGACGTGGTGCAATCAATCGGCCAGTATTTGATGTGCGTTCTTTTACACCCTCTTTTTTTACATACTTGTATTCGATGAAGTTGTAATAGAGTATCTCTTTCTCTATCATTTTCTTACTATACAATGCACGCATCACCTCCTCGAACCGCTCCGTCTCGGTCTGTGCAGAAACAGTAACAGGATATACTTTGAATGGTTCCAATACGGTAGGGGTCAATTGGTCCACTGTCTTTGCTGGTTCGCTGTAAAAACCTTGGTGAGCAATGTCGAAGAACTGGCTGATGCCTCGCATCACGTAGGTCTCGTTGCAATCACTGGCCGTCAGGTGTATGGCTTTCTCGTAGATGGCCATCACCTCTTTGCGTTGTTTCATGGCCTTTGCGTCACGTTTCTCCAATTTCGTCAATGCCTTCACCGTTGCCAGATAGTCTTTCGCCACCTTCTGACGTCCATTTACACGCGCCGTCTGTCCTTTAGTGGACGATTTCAGTTCCATGTAGCCAATGTAGATGCCATTGACAAAGAACATAATATCCGGGCGGATGGTATAAAGCTTTGTGTCGCCTGCTTTAAGCGTATGACTGGACTCTTCCACGACACAGAAGATGTTTTGTTTGAACTCTTCGTCTCCTTTCAGTTCCGTTCCAGAGACGTAGAAAAGCCATACCTTTTCACCCTCAAAGGTGATGGACTTGTGACCATTGATATAGATAGCCACATTCTGGGCATCCAGAAGTGTCTCTTTCACTTTGTCCTTCAAGGCTGTTTGGAGGGTCTGTTCGTCATTATCGAACTTTCTTAACAGCCTGTTCCATGTTTCTGGCTGACTATTCTTGACAAACTCGCCCATTACAAAGGGGATAAACAAATCGTTGCTCACCACGATATTGCTCTCGCTGCGATAACCCAGACCACCTTTTTCTTCCTGGCGGCAGAGGAACTCCATCACATAGTCATGCTGTATCTTCAGTTCGTTCATACGCTGGTATTTTTAAACGGCGCGTTGGCCTGTAATTACTTCGTTTATCAACGCTCTCTTCAGACGCTTTGAGGCATCAATCTGCTTTCCGATGTTCTCAATAACAGCGTCTATCTTAGTACATTTATCATCGAGATAGTTAGCAATGGCTTGCTGCTCTGTAAGGGGAGGAATTGCAAAGGATATCGAAGACAGACGCAATGCGGATATAGCTGGATAGCTTACACCAGTAGATAAGCTGCATATTGCATCCACTATATAAATATCCCTAATAGCATTTACAACAAATGCAGAATCAACTCTTGTTTTGGGGCTTAAAACCGCAAAACCAGTAGATGCAATTATATCGTTTGCTTCAAAGTCAACTCGGGCTATTGCCCGTAAATATGTTCGTACAGTAGAAACTAATACATCTCCTCTTTTTATAATTCTTCTTGCTCGTGAAGGAGCCTCATAAAAAGAAACATCTTCCCCAATAGTTATTTTTCCATCGCTTGATACGTTACCTATGTCTATATATTTGAACATGTAATCATATGGAGTATTCTCAGGAAGAACTTGTGTATTAATTGACATGACATCTTTTATCCGCTTAACTTCCCAATGTTCAGGAATCATTCCAATCCAATCGACGCCTGAGTCTTTGAGGGGAACATTAGGATTAAGACCTCGGGTAACTGCTTGATGAATGACGCTCTTTTTCAGTCGCACATACGCATCCTGTTGCTTTTCCAAAACTGCAATCCGCTCGTCTATCTTGGCTAGTTTCTCATCCAGATAATCCACTATACGCTGCTGCACTGAAAGAGAAGGAATACTAATAGGCAGTTGATTGTATTTGTCGGCACTGATATTTTGTATTGTGGTTTGTATGCAATATCGATTTTTCCAATTACAATATTCCGTACCTTTCGTAAAGTAGCTGACGAACTTTGGATTAACTAGGTTCTTCTTAAAACGAGCTCTTATCAGATAACCTGCATAGCAAGCCCCATTTGGCAAGGATGAATACAAAAAAGTTTTGCCTGCCGTTGCACCACTTCTAGCAAATAATAAATCTCCGTCTTTTAGTAACGCTGGTTCGGCGATGGACATTGGCAGAGACTTAAATGTCTCATCGCTTAAAAGGTCGAAATCGTCAAAGTCGGTAATTCTTATATAACGAGGCCAATCCTCTCTGTCATCTTCAGAAGACACATTCAGTCCGTATGACAAAGGTATTGCCAACAGATTCTTCAATCTGGTTTCTTTCCACTCAGTCATTCCTCACCACCTTTCATTTCGTTGAACTCATCAATCCATTCCTTCAACTTGCTTTGCAGCAAAGCCTTGTCGGGCAGATAGAGCTGATAAGCTGTTGCATAGATGTTGGCATCTTTCGGCAGGGTCAACTCCACCAGCGAGTCTTTTTTGCTCTCACAAAGGAGTATGCCGATGGTGGGCTTCTCAAACTCTTGCCGCACATAGCGGTCGTAGTAGTTAACGTACATCTGCATCTGTCCGATGTCCTGATGTGTCAGTTTGTCTGTCTTCAAATCAATCAACACATAGCACTGTAGCAAACGATTGTAGAACACCAGGTCAACATAATAGTTTTCCTCGTCGAAGGTGAACCGCTTCTGTCGTTTTTCAAACAGGAAGCCCTTTCCTAATTCCAGTAGGAACATTTGTAGTTTGTTGATAATGGCATTCTCCAATTTACTTTCAGTGTAAACCGCTTCTGGTTTCAGTCCCAGAAATTCCAAGGTGAGCGGATTCTTGATGATGTCGGACGGTTTCTCTACGGTCTGTCCCTCACGAGCCAGGCGCATCACCTCGTCCTTATCGCGGCTTAGTGCCAACCGTTCGTATAGACTACTACCAACCTGGCGACTCAGTTGGCGAACACTCCATTGCTGCTGAGAACATTCTATCTCATAGAAGTTGCGGGCATCTGGATTCTCAATACGCATCAACACAAGATAGTGTGACCAAGAAAGTGTAAAAGTTGGTTCTGACAGACCCTGTTTGTCAATTTCAGCAGTATAGTTCCTGGGGTCCGAATTGGCTAAACAGTGTTTAGCCTTTTCTGGATCAATTGGGTAAACAGTGTTTAGCCTTTTGGAATATATCATGTAAAACTGTCTGATATTCTTCATGGACGGGTATGACCAGCCATCGCCAAAACGTTCAGTCAGCTTGACAGACAAGTCTTTCAATACCTGCTTGCCGTATTCAGCACGAACATTTCCTTGCTGCTCGTATTCCACGATATATCGGCCAATAGCATATTTCGTATAGACCTCGGCAATGTTTACTGCTGTAGCCACATGCTGTCTGCCTTGTTCAATGAGGGCGGAGATTTGCTCAAACAAAGCCTCTACTTTTTTCGTTTCTTGTATCTCTTTCATAATTCAATGTCTTTCAGCTTGTCGTTCAGTTCTTTCAACTCCAAAAGTACATCCTCTACGCTGTCCAACTTTTCTGGCACATAGAACTCCTTGTTGAAGTTCAGCTCAACACCAATAACATTCTTCCCTAACTCGTAGGGCTTGAAAATATATCGCTCCATGAAAGCATCTATTTCCCTTTTGTTTTCATAAGCATCGAAATGGTGGGGAATAATCTCGTAGTCGTTGATGTAAGATGGCTCAATGTAAGTCTCAACAATTGTTGTACCAGTCTTTCTGTCTTTCTTGTTCTTGTAAGTGAACTTGCCACACCCCACAGCTTCGTCATCTGCCACGCGAATCATGGTGTTGCGGTCTTCATCGAAGCGATACTCGTCGTCTTTCACTTTCAGCTTTCCTTCCGGACAGATGGTATCCAAAACGCTTCGTCCTTCACTATCGAGGTCAGTTAATGTGAGCGACTGTTTGTTGTAATAGAAATGCTCTCGGTCGAAGATTTTGCAAATGTCGCTGGGGACGAAGTTCGTCAAGGCATCCACAATCTGTTGGCGATGCTCCGCTGTCATCTCACGGCGCTTGTCTCCTTTGGCCTTTTTCAATAGTCGCCACAAACGACTGCCATCAATAAGAGCCACCTTGTTCTTGCGCTCGAAGGGCTTCTGCTTGTTCATAATCCACAGATAGGTGTAGATGCCCGTGTTGAAAAATTCGTTCTGCGGCATCTGAATGATGGCTTCAACCCAGTCGTGGTCAAAGATATATTTGCGAATATTGCTTTCGCCACTGCCTGCATCACCGCTGAACAGCGTAGAGCCATTATGCACCTCAACGGCAATACCACCTTCGGCTAGTTTCCAAAGAATGTGCTGCATAAAGAGCAACTGACCGTCACTCACGGCAGGCAGGCCGCCTGGGAACTGCCCCTTCTGGTCGTTCTTGATTTCCTTCTCATAGCCGCTCCATTTGGTGCCGTATGGCGGGTTGGCCACAATCACATCGAAATCCTTATCGATGAATGGGGCGGT
Organism: Bacteroidales bacterium; assembly: GCA_016285355.1. Next base: position 37,611 of record JAEEQP010000006.1, on the reverse strand, counting down.
TGTCAAAGTGTTGCCATAGTGGATATGCGAATGGCCGCGGAAGCGGCTCTCAATGGCCGCCAAAGCATAGAGCGCATCGTTGTATTCGCTACCCCAAGTGTGGATGTTCTGGTACCCAGCCTGAGAGTGCAGACGGTCAGCCACACCGAACAGAAGGTTGGCACCGCCACATGTAGGGTCATAGACATGGATATTTTGATTCTTAGGCTTCGTTACTTTCGTAGCCACGATGTCGGCAATCAGCGAGATAATATCGTCGGGGGTATATTGCTCTCCAGCAGTAGATGCGCTGATGTCAGCCCACTTGCGCTTGATATGTTCCTCCAACGTTGTGATGGCAGAGTTATCGTAGGGCGAAAGGTCTATCTTCGACCAAGCCGTAATGACAGACAGAAGGATTTTCTTGCTACGAAGCTCTGCCACATAGTAGTCCATATTGAGATACTTTTTCTCGTCTTTACCGCGCTCAATGCCCAGCAACTTCTTCAGTGTAGGGTCAAATTCGCTGAGATAGCTGACAAAATCCTGTTCAAACGTCTTGTCGTTATTGCAGATGTTCTTTAGCGTCTTGCCTTGCATCACGATATATTCGTTGTAGCCGCAGTCCATATCAATGAAGGCTTCCTTGAAGTCCTCAGGGTCATCCTTTACGGTCAGTCCCTCTTCTTCCTCCACACGTTTCATGGCGTTCAGCATACGTCCTTCGAGCATCATCAATGCGAAGAACGGCATCATATAAGCCGGGAAGTCGCTCTGTTTCACGCTGGCCGCCAGCAGCAAATCGGCGATTGCCCAAATATCGCTCTCGTAGTGCATGATGTCACGAGGCTGGGGGTGTAGGTTTTGAGTGTCTGTCATAACGCTATTGTATATTTTCGGGTGCAAAGGTATATATTATAGGTTCAGTCATTTTGAAGCAATTTATAAAATCCTAAACATATCCTTTTTCACAAACTCCGTTTGATTCCCTTTAGGATGCCTATTTGTTTCAGAACCATAAATCCTAACGGTAACGCCTGACCTTATCTTTGGGTCATTAGATTGGGCCAACTCATAATTACCAACATAAAAGTACTCCCTATTATAACTATCCAAGCCCCTGCTTACCTTACCTTCGTGAATAAACTTCTCCCCCCATACGGGATTTATGTTTCCTTTATATTTCTCTGCTACACCTTTATACCACAACAGCAAATCCATCGCAATATACAGAATGGAGCGATACAGGTTTATATTCTTCGTATCTCTCACATACTTGTCAACACCCAACCCCATATCATTAGCATCATGCGAACCATCTTGCGTTATTTTCAAGAAATGATGAAGTGATTCAGCCAACGCCCTTGGCATCACCTCTACCTTTAAAGCCTCGTGATTATCAGTCTCAAAACCCGAGAAGAGTTTTGAAGCATTGTTGAGGGTGATTTTAGGTGGAAGTATGTTCATCGCCACACATTTTGTCACAATGCGTTCAACAATCTTTCTTGCCGGATTAAAATAATCCTGAGTATCTTTCCAAGTATTATCGTCATACAGAAACAGCAGCCCCTTTTCAAGATTTGTTTCCGCATCATCAATCATCTTCGCCGCCTCAAATTCCTTCCTATACTTATTGCGAACAAGAAACGCATCGGTCCTCTTATAGTCTACATCCTTTTTGATGGATTGAAACATTTCATAAAGCTCATCCTCGTCGTTTTTCTTAAACCAGTGTTCATGTCTTTTGAAATCCTCGAAAAAATCGGGCTTGTTGACCAATTGCTCTCGCAACATCTCATCCGAACGTTGTGTGAACAAAAAGAAAGGAATCTCACGGTCATATGCGAATGCATACAAAGAATATGCATAATCAAGACCAGGAATATCTCGCTCACTTAATTCTCCGTCTGAAGAAGCTGCCTGAAAATTGGCATCAATAATGACAGCATCAGTTTTATGCGTCATTTCCGATAGCACTGCTTTTAATTCTTTGCCATCATGCGCTTTGCCAATAATCTGAAAACCGTTATCCAAAAATCTCTCTTCGTAACGATCAACAAGGGCATCAATTTCGTCGTCTGCCCAAACGATGTTATATACATTCGTGTTCATACTCAACTAAATTATCTGATTCAACATTATTAATAGGCAACAAGACTTCTACGATGACATTCCAAATCTTATTGGAATCCAAATACAAAAAGCCCCTGTGCCCTTTTACTATTTGATAAACATGGTAGCCACCCAGCCCTGAACGTCCAGATTTGGATGAATATCGGCCTCGTGTTATGTAATCATTGATTTTGAAGTCTTTAAAGGGTGCTCCATTATTGGCTACTCTAATTACGACGAAAGGCTTTTCCTCGTACTTTTCGAGAGATAGAGTTATCTCCACTTGATTAGCCTCATTTCTGCGCTTGTCAAATCCATGACGTTCAGCATTAGAAAGAATGGAGTCAAGCATGACTTTCATAAGCGTCTTGTCAAAAACCACCATTTTATGCTCGCCAAGATTGACCTGAAGCGACAGCTTAAAATACTTGCCACTATAGTTTTTCCAGCTTTCACAATAGCTTTGTATAAAGGCTTCCATGTCCTGCTCCTTAAAACTGAATTCCTCTGCAGAAATACTGGCATTATCGTATCTAATCACTCGTTTCAAGTAGTCAACATTATCCTTCAATTCTTTCACAAGTGACTTAAGTACATCATCTTCAGAACTAATCTTTCCAAGCCTATATATAACATCGTCCATGTTGGCATAGGTTGTACCCAGCATGTGTTCAAGGTCGGAAATGTTAGTTTTCACACCTAACCGTTTAGCATCCGCTTCCTGTTCGGCTTTTTCCCTTGCCGCGTGTTCTTGCTTAAGCTTCCCTACAATCTCTCTCTGATTGTCCGGGCTATCAATAGCAGTATGCAGCTTTGCTACATTTGTTAATGGAAAATTGCCCGTTTTCAACACAGGGCTATTAATGAGGAGATATGCCAAATACTCCACACTAACCAACTCCTCATTTACCTCAAACACTACAATATCAGACGTGCAAGAAAAATCTTCATTATCTGTATATATAGCATATTTAGGCTTTGATGAACGCACTACACCAGTTGATAGCAAATACTTCTTACCCTTTTCAACTTTTACGAGCTTCCTTGGGCTCGTGCTCCTTTCTTCAGAAAAGGGAACCAAACTGTTTTTTTTCAACAGAACCTCAATAAAGTCCTGAGAAAAGTTCTTGGATGGAAAAACCTTGTGGGTATCAGAAGCAGGAACACGTTCCCTTTGAGCCTCAGTCATCAACGACCCAAAAGTCACCATTTTTTGTCCTTCCAACAATTCTATCTTTCTTTGGCTGTAAAGATAAAGATTGAGATTGAATTCACACTCAACCACATCTTGGAAGCTAGCCAACGAACATATCTTTTCGACATCCATTTCGTAATCCCCAATGAATGTGTCCAAGTCAAATTCTCGTGTTCTCGAACTATCTCCAGTAAAAAAGGACTGAGCATCAATTAGTTTAATAGGCGCCGTAACTTTTCTATGTCTTTTACAAACAACCAGAACACAAGGCATACTTGTATTAAACAGTAACCTGTCTGGTAAAAATATGATTGTATCGAGATAGTTATCTTTGACAAGATAGGTACGCAAGTTTTTATACTGTTGTGATTGGCAAAAGCTCAAAGGCAATAAGGCTACAACAAGATTTGCAGCATTTCTTTGGAATGCCCTGGAGAAAAAAACTTCTTCCACATTATTGTTCAAACCGCCGTATTCATAAGCAAGCATCTGTCGCTGGGGCTCAGAAAAACGTATTCCAAATGGCGGGCACGAAATGACAGCATCAAAATGAGACTCATCCCATTTCACTATAGAATCCTTACGGCTAATACTGGTATTCAAATACACTTCTGCATTTAATCTCGCTACCAAAGATGCCATTTCTGAACCATCTTGCCCCACGAAAGACAAATGCCTGTTTTCTTTATGGAGAAAATGAACGATAGAAGCCGAACCACAAAATGGATCATACACAGAGCTGCACCCCTCTTTATTCACGATATAGGCAATAAGTCTATTAATCGCATCAGGCGTTAGAAACTCGCCCATGCTAGGGCCATTCATCACCAACTTATAATTCAGCTGGTACAAAACATCAAAATAGCAAGCCTCAAAGCTCTCGCGGTTGCCGTCTAATAGAACTTTTAAAACGTCATGAGAAAACTTTGAAAACTCACGTGATTCATAAAAGCTATTTTTCTCCGAAACATACCTGTGAAGGTCGTTTAGAAGCGCATCATTTTCTCCATGGATAACAATCTCATCATAATTATCACTGCGCACTTCCATCGGATAGTTCTTGTGAATCCCGTAAAGAACATATAGAACGCAAAAATACAAATCAAAAATGTTACAAGGGGATTGCCTAAACAAGTCCCATATTCTGTCAACTAAATTCTGCGCAAGTTCTTTATTATGATCATACATATCCATATCTCAAAAGCATTAGTTACTCATTCTTTTTCGTTTGCAAAAGTACACACTATTGGTTCAGTCATTCTGAACTAGTTTATTCTTTTCTTTATCCATATTATTTACTCATGCATATTTTTAAAAGTCATACCATTTAGTTTTCCGCCGCAAAGATAGGCAATTTATGTTCAGTTATATTGCACCTATTTTTCATACAGTTTCAAAGCATCACTTATTCGTTGTTTCATCCTTTCCCTCAAGGTCTCCGGCTCTATCACTTTCATGTTTTCGCCAAAGCTCAAAATTTGTTGTTCCAGTTCATAGTTCAGATACACTTCGATGGTGATATAGGCACCAGTCTCGTCCATATTCACCAGCCGTTGAGTCGCGCCATGCAGCGGCTTGGTCTTCACGTATGGCCATGAGGCATTCGACACCCACAGAAGCACCTTCTGCGGCTCAGTCCTCGTGTCCTTCGACACACCTATCATTTCATCGAAGTAATCAAGCCAGTTCACATCCGTAGGCTTATAGGCCACATCCGCGTTCTCTATGCCCTTGATGCGGTCAAACGCATAGTTGGCCATGAAGTTAAATTCGTCGTTCCACGCAATCAGGAACCAACGCTTGTTGTACTGTTTCAGGTAGTACGGATGCACGATGATGGTTTCCTTGCTGTCTTGCTTGAAACTTTGGTAAGTCAGCTTCAGGGGCTGTTTGTCAACGATGGCGTTAAACAAAGGCGTGAAGTTGTCCATTCCCTGCAAGTCAAGATTCTCGTCGAAGCCAACTATCTCGTCAGTCGATTCGTCCAGCTTAAGTGATGCGCCCAAGCGTTCCGCTATCTCATCTACCCAATCAAATTGAGGCATCCCCTTGAAGCGACGCAGCAATCGCAGTGTTTGTGTCAGCTGGATGATTTCATCCGGCTTCATCGGGGTCTTGAAAATCGAAAAGTTGGGGTCGGCATACCTGTAGTAGATATTCCTTCCCTCTCGGTACGATTCCACATCAGCCCCTGGATAAATCCGTTGGATCTGCTCGATATCATCGCGCACAGAGTTCATTGCCGTGATAGGAATGAAATCTCGTTTTAGCAACTCCTCATTGCAACGCTCAAATATCTTGGCAGTTGAATACTTCCGCTTACGGTCGCTCAAGCATTCGTCGATGACCTTAATCCTTAGTTCTGCGCTCTTCGTTTTGGGCATAAAACACCATCATTTTGATTGGTGCAAAGATAGTGAATGTTTTCTAATCACCCATCATAATACCTATAATAAATATAAATGTTAGAAAAATATCTATTTGAGCGCAGCTCATGCAGTACAAAGACGATGCCCCCAACTCACCCCGATACGCAGTTTCGGGTTTTCATAATACGATAATCCAGTAAGCTTTCTACGTTTGCTACCTAATAAAATTCATCACCTGCCACTCGCTTTCACGCTGTGGATAGTCGGGGTTGTCGCCGGCGTGAATCTTGGCAAGCATCCAGGCCATGTTGTCGGCCAAGGTACGCATGGTCTGCATGCCCTCGGTGTCGAGTGCCGCCTCGCCTTTAGCACGACCATAGACAATGTTCCAATATTGCGAGGTCACCATCGGCATGTTGCTCAGTTGGAACATCATGTTCAGGCTGTTGAGTGCCGCTGTGGCACCACCGCGACGGCACACGGCCACGCCTGCGGCGGGCTTGTTTTGGGTGAAGTCGTTGCCGGCATAGAAGACACGCTGCATCACCGACAACACACCGCCGTTAGGCTGACCGTAATAGGTCGGAGTGCCAACGATAAGGGCATCAGAGGTGGCTATTTTGTCGATGATTTCGTTGCACGGGTCATCGTCAAACACACAATGCTTACCGTTGCGGCAATGACCACAAGCGATGCAGCAATGCAGCGGCTTGGTGCCGAGCTGCACCAGTTCGGTCTCCACACCATGCTTGTTCAGTTGTTTCGCTATCTCGCCGAGAGCGGTGAAGGTGTTGCCGTCGGCTCTCGGGCTTCCGTTAATCATCAATACTTTCATTTTTTTGCCAGTTAAGTTAGAAAAGATGTTGTCGCAAGCGGCCAAAGGTGTGGCGGCTATGGCTGTGGCGGCAGCTGCAACTGCCGTTGTCTTCAAAAAATTTCGTCTGTCCATCTTTCAAGTAAGTAAATGTTCAAAATTAAACTGCAATATCTTTTGACTTAGGACTTAGGACTTAAGACTTAGGACTTGTGACTTGGGACTTGGGACTGTCCTCTGTCCTCTGTCTTCCGTCCTCCGTCTCGCGTCTTTTATGTAAACTCAATTTGCTCATTTACTTATCATCTATGTTGACGATAGTATACTTTCTCGTTCCAAGGCCAATCTGTTCGGCATATTCCACGGTATGGGTGCCGTGTTTCTTGTTGATGCGTTCCTGCAAAGGTTTGGCGTCATCGCCTTGGCTGCTGACGTGGTTGAACACAAGGTCGAGGCAAGCTTGGTCGAGGGCTACGGGGTCGGTGGAGGCCAAGATGCCGATGTCCTTGATGCGCGGTGCGGCAGGATGTCCGTCGCAGTCGCAGTCCACCGACATGTTGTTCATCACATTGATATAGATGATGTTCTTGCCTTCCTGCTTGAAGTAGTCGTGTACGGCTTGTGCGGCAGCAGCCATCGACTCAAGGAAATCGTCTTGGTCGGCAATCGTCCAATGCTTTTGGCTCTTGCCGGCGGAGTGGATGTAAAGCTTTCCGGCACTCGACGCCACACCTATCGACTGGTTCTTCAGCACGCCGCCAAAACCGCCCATGGCGTGACCCTTGAAGTGAGCCAGATTGATCATAAAATCGTAGTTTTGCAAGTGCGAGCCGACGATGTCGTATTGCAGGTGCTTGGTGTCGGTGACAGGGATTTGAATCTCACCTTCCTCGTCCATGATGTCAACGGTGGCGATGTCGTTGTAACCGCGCTCAGCAATAGCCTTGCGATGTTTCTCGGTGTTGCCTCGGTTGCCGCCGTAGGCCGTGTTGCTCTCCACAAGGGTGCCATTCACCTTTTGCACCAAGTTTTTGATCAGTGCAGGGCGCAGGTGATTGCTCTTCTCCGACTCACCTGTGGAGATTTTCACCGCCACGCGACCATGCGCCTCCACGCCCAAGGCTTCATAGATGTGCACCAGCCCCTCGGGACTGATGTCGGTGGTCATATAGACCGTTGCCGCCTCGCCTTCGGTCGTTGGCGGAGCAGGTTGATAGTTTTGTGCGTTACATGAGGTCATTCCGACCATGCAAATGAGTGCCATAACGATAGTGCTTTTAGTCATTGTGTTGTTGTTTTGATGGTATTATGTCGCAAAAATACAAAAAACTCAAATACAGACACATAAAACTGCCGAAAAGTCAAATTGTCTTGTGACTGTAATATAGTTACATTAGACTTCATTTTCACTTTCCTTCCGTTGGTGAATCAAAAAATCATGTATTTTCGATATACACAACCATCCAGCAAAAAGTATAAGAGTTACACACAAAAGGATGAAATCTTTCTTGTCTTTTATTGTTTCTTTTATCTTTGTCATCATTATTCCTGGTTTTAATAGTTATTTTTTAACTCTGAATTCATTTATTGTCAATAATGTTTCATGTTGTCATTTTATAGGTCTAAACCTCGATTTAATTCTTTTCTTTAATTGATAATATTCCGCTTTATTTTACGTTTTTAATGTTTCACAATGCAAATATACAATCTGAAAAAATTTTGTCAAGATATTTTTCCAACTATTGTTCATCATACGGTCTAAGCCATTGTGTGTCAAAATGAAATAATTTGCACTTATTTGAAATAAAAATTATTTTATCCAATTATTTTCCGTTTTAATTGAAAATATTCTGATTCAAACTAAATAATTCCAAAAATTGTATTTATGCAGTTTATTATTGAATAGTTACTTATTCTAAACGTTCAGACAACAAATCCGAAGGAATAAGGGCTTTTGACAGATAAAGGATTAATCGGCCTCAACAAACAAAATGTAATTTCTCTCACTGTTCCCTTGCTTTTCCCATTTTTTATTATTTTTGCACCTTAATAATATTCCAACGATTTCATCATAACAAAACACACACAATATGAGCACAACTAATAATTCTATTGCTCCTTTAACAAGATCCCAATATGGTATCTATGCGGAATGCGTAAGCCATGAAAACGAGGTTTTTTACAACCTGCCATTTCTCTTTGTCTTTGACGGCAGCCTTGATGCCGACCGTTTGTGCCGCGCCATCGAGACGACGATAAAGGCGCACCCCACTTTCTTCACGCGGATTGGAGTGACCGACGAAGGCGAACCCTTCCAGTCCGTCGATATGGAAAAGGAGAATTTCAGCCTTTCCGTCGAACAGGTCTTGGACCTTGAAGCCGAGAAACAGAAATTCATCGAGCCGTTCAAACTCTATGGCGGTAGGCTGTTTCACACCAAAGTGATGCGCGACGCGAATCATATCTATTGGCTCTTCGACATGCACCATATTATCAGCGACGGCACCTCTTACAACATTATCATTAGCGATGTGGAGACGGCCTATAACGGCGGCACGCTTGCTCCCGAGGATATGTCGATGCGGGAACTGGCCCTTGCTGAAGCTGAAATGCGCAAAACGCCTGCCTTCGAGGAAGGCAAACAATGGTACGCCCAAAACTTCGACTGCGGCGACACGTTCACCCAACTCCTCCCCGACCGCGAAATTCCTGGACAATCGGATGCCCATCTGGTTCGCATCCTCAATATCGACATGGATCGGGTGAATGCCTTCTGCAAGGACAACGACATCAAAAAGAGCACCCTTTTCACAGCGGCGTATGCCTACCTGTTGGCCAAATACAACAACGAGCAGGAATCGTTGTTCAACACGGTTTACAACGGCCGTACCGAACCGAAGTTCCAACATTCCGTTGGCATGACGGTGAAGACGCTGCCCGTTTACTCCAAGTTTACTGACGAGACCACCGTGCTTGACTTCATGAAAGCCAATCAAGAACAGATGGACGGCAGCCGCAAGCATGACCTCTATTCCTATACCGACCTGATGGCCGACCTCAACCTGCAAAGCAACTCCATCTTTGTGTGGCACGGACTCTTGCTTGATTACACCGAACTGATGGGTAAACCCATGCAGGCCATACAACTCCGCAAACACAATGAAGATGTATCGTTCTATCTGATGGCCTTCTATGTCGGCAAACAATATCATATCAGGGCGGAATACAATGCCAACGAATACTCCGAGACGCTGATTGCCCAATTCATGGAGAGTTACGAGGCTACCTTGGAAGGCTTCCTGAGTCAAACCTATCTGCGCGACATCGACATCACCACGAAGAGCCAATGCGCTTTGCTTGACAGTTTCAACCAAACCGATACTGACTTGGATACGACCGCAACTATCGTTTCCATGTTCCGTGAGCAGGTGACGAAAACCCCTGACAACATCGCCGTGGTGTATAAGGACAAATATTTCACCTACCGCGAGTTGGATGAGATTTCCGACCGCATCGCTGCCTATATCCATGGCAAAGGCTTACATGAAGAGGATGTCGTCTCCATATTGATTCCCCGTTGCGAGTGGATGCCTATTGTCTCTATGGGCGTGTTGAAGGCCGGCTGCGCCTATCAGCCCCTCGACCCGACTTATCCCTCGGAGCGCCTCAACTTCATGATGCAAGATGCTTCCGTCAAGTTGCTCATCGCCGATGAATCGTTGCGCGACATCGTGAACGAATACCAAGGCGACGTTCTGCTGACGAAAGACATCAACCAACTGCCCACTGTCAACTGCCAACTGCCAACTGTAAAACCAGAGGATTTATTCATCATGCTTTACACTTCCGGTACTACAGGCACGCCCAAAGGCTGTCAGTTGGTGCATCGTAACCTCGTCGCGTTCTGTAAGTGGTATCACCGCAGATTTAGCCTCGCTCCCGGCTGCAAAGTTACGGCCTACGCCAGTTTTGGTTTCGATGCCAATATGATGGAAACGTATCCATGTCTCACCAGTGGCGCCACACTCTATATTATCCCTGAAGAACTGCGCTTGGATTTGCTGGCATTGAACGAATACTTCGAACAAGAACAAATCACTCACGGATTCATGACCACGCAGGTGGCCTATCAGTTTGCCACATCCGTGGAGAACCACAGCCTACGCTATCTGTTGACAGGCGGCGAGAAGTTGGCGCCGCTGACTCCACCTACGAACTACATTTTGGCCAACCTTTACGGCCCGACTGAAAGCACCGTCTGCATTACTTCCTTCGATGTGACGAAGCCCATGAAAGACATTCCGATTGGTGCGGCATTGGACAACACCAAACTTTATATAGTAGATAAAGTGGGGCGTCGTCTGCCTGTGGGCGCAGCTGGAGAGTTGTGGGTTGCCGGACCGCAAGTGAGCCGTGGCTACCTCAACCGTCCCGAAAAGACCGCTGAGGTCTATATCGCCAATCCCTTCGAAACCAAAGAGAAATATGCCCACATCTATCGCACCGGCGACATCGTTCGCTATCTCCCTGATGGCAACATCCAGTTCGTAGGTCGCAAGGACGGACAGGTCAAGATTCGTGGTTTCCGCATCGAGCTCAAGGAAGTCGAAGGCGTTATCCTTCAATTCCCGGGCATCAAGGATGCCACCGTGCAGGCCTTCGACGAAGAAGGTGGCGGAAAGTTCATCGCTGCCTACATCGTTTCTGATGAAACCATTGACATCAAGGCATTGAACGACTTTATCCTTGAGCAAAAGCCACCGTATATGGTACCTGCAGTGACGATGCAAATCGACCGCATCCCGCTCAACCAGAACCAGAAGGTGAACAAGAAAGCCCTTCCGAAACCCGAAAAGAAATCTGAGGCGGTGGTGGAGAGCAACGTCCCGATGAACCTGTTGGAGCAGGAAATCCATGGCATCATCGCGAAGATCATCAACACCGAAGACTTTGGCGTGACGACGGTGTTGGGCTATGTCGGCCTGACCTCCATCATGGCCATCAAGTTAGCCATTCAAATCAACAAGCGTTTCGGTGTCACCCTTGATTCAAAATCCTTGGCCAAGACAGGTACTTTGCAAAGCATCGAGAACGAGATTCTGGCCAAGATGATGAGCGAGGACACTGGAGAAGAGGCGGTGAAGACAGAGACACATGCCGACACGAACAATGTTCCGTTGTCATACGCGCAGATGGGTGTCTATGTGGATTGCGTAAAGCAGCCTGAGGCCACCGTATATAATATCCCGATGGCAGTCCGTTTCCCCAAGGATGTGGACATCACCCTGCTTACCACTGCATTGGAAACCCTCGTCAAGGCGCATCCTCAAATGCGGGCGCATTTTGGAAGTTCGGGTTCCGATATTATTCAAATTATTGATTTCGATCAACCCATTGAGATTCTGCACAGCCAGCATAACGAGGCAGAGATGGACCAATACAAACGGGAATTCGTCAAGCCGTTCAATTTGAGGCAAGGCCCGCTCTACCGTATAGAGATTGTCACTACCGAGCAATGGGTCTATCTTATGCTCGATTTCCATCACCTCGTCATGGACGGCGGCTCTTTCGACCTGTTTTTGACCCAACTATTCGACTTGCTCAACGGTCATGAGATTGAACCTGAATCATTCACCTACGCCGATTTCGTGGCAGCAGAGAAAGCCGCTGAAAGCGGCGCAGAATATGCGGCTGCAAAAGACTTCTTCCAAGAACGTTTGGGCAACGTGGAAGGCGTGACCGAGGTACCGTCAGACCTGACCAACCCCAAAGAGCAAGGCGTCATAGAGACCTTGTCGAGCCAGTTGGACTTTGAAGCCATAGAGAGTTTCTGCCGTCAGCACAACATCACTCCGGCACATCTCACTCTCGCCGCCACCTTCTATGCACTTTCGCGTTTCACCAACAACGAGCAGCTCTGCATCACCACCATCAGCAACGGACGTTCCGACTTGCGCATCAGCAATACTACCGGTATGTTCGTCAACACGCTGGCATTGAGCGCCACCATCGGCGAACAGACTGTGCTTGAGTTCCTTAAAGAGACCAGCAAACAGTTCGATGAGACGTTGCGGCATGAGAAATATCCTTTCGCACAAATCGCTGCCGACTATGACCTTTCCGCCGAAATCTTGTTTGCCTATCAAATGGGTGTTATTGACGAGCATAAGTTCAAAGGTCAGACGCTTGCCATTGACAATTTAGAGTCAGACACACCCAAGTTCCGCATCGCTTTCTATATCATGAACGACAAGAAGGGTAAGCCGAGTGTGTGTGTTGAATACGACAATGGCCGTTACAGTCATGACCTTATGCAAAGTTTGGCTCAGTCGATTTGCAACGCTGCGAAGGTATTCATTCGTCAGCCAGAGATGAAGTTGCAGCAAGTGTCGCTGTTGGATGCCGAACAAATCACCATCCTCGATAGTTTCAACCAGACCGATGTGCCTTACGACGACACGCAGACCATCGTTTCGCTGTTCCGCCGTCAGGTGGAATTGACACCCGACAATATGGCGGTGGTGTATCATGAAAACAAATACACCTACCGCGAAGTGGATGACATCACGGAGCGCATGGCAGCCTATCTCGTTGCGAAAGGTCTTGGAAGAGAGGATGTTGTGTCGATTCTCATTCCGCGCTGCGAATGGATGCCCATTGCCGCCCTCGGTGTGCTGAAGGCCGGTTGCGCCTATCAGCCGCTCGACCCGAGTTATCCCGCCGAGCGTCTGAATTTCATGATCAAAGATGCCTCTGCCAAACTCCTCATCGCTGATGAGTCGTTACGCGATATCGTGAATGAATACGAAGGTGACGTACTGCTGACGAAAGACATCAAGCAATTGCCGAAAGTTAGCGAGCCTGTCAATGTCACCGTCAATCCAGCTGACCTCTTCATCTTGCTCTACACTTCTGGTTCGACCGGCACGCCTAAGGGCTGTCAGTTGGAGCATCGCAACTTGGCCGCTTTCTGCCATTGGTACCAACGTCGTTTCGAACTGAAGGCCGAGCATCATGTGTCGTGCTACGCCAGCTATGGCTTCGACTGCTGCATGATGGATATGTATCCCGCGCTGACTTGCGGCGCTTGCGTATATATTATTGGTGACGACATCCGTCTGACCTTGCCAGAGGTGAACGATTACTTCAACGAGAACCACATCACCCACTCGTTCATGACCACGCAGGTGGCCTATCAGTTTGCCACCAACATGGACAACCACTCGCTGCTGCACTTGATTGCCGCGGGCGAAAAGTTGGCTTCGTTGGCGCCTCCGACGAACTTCAAACTTCACAACGGCTATGGCCCAACGGAGGGTACCATCCTCATCACGGAGTACGAAGTTGACAAGGAGCTGAAGGATATTCCCGTGGGTAAGCCGCTCGACAACTCGCGCCTCTATGTTGTGGACAAGCAATTCAATCGCTTGCCTCCAGGGGCAATGGGTGAACTGTGGATTAGCGGTGCACACGTCACGAGAAGCTACCTCAACCGCCCCGAAAAGACCGCCGAGGTCTATATCGACAACCCGTTCAGCGACGACCCGAATTTCTCTCGCATCTATCGCACTGGAGACATTGTGCGCTATCTGCCCGACGGCAACATCCAGTTTGCGGGCCGTAAGGACGGTCAGGTGAAGATTCGCGGTTTCCGCATCGAATTGAAGGAGGTAGAGGCCGTGATTCGCCAGTTCCCGGGCATCAAGGACGTCACCGTGCAAGCCTTTGAGTATGAGAACGGTGGTAAGTACATTGCTGCCTACATCGTCAGCGACCAGAAGGTGGACATCAAGGAACTGAACGCCTTCATCGGACAGCAGAAACCGCCTTACATGATTCCAGCGGCCACCATGCAAATCGACAGCATCCCGCTGAACCAGAACCAGAAAGTGAACCGTAAGGCACTTCCGGCTCCCGTCATCCAGGCGGCAGACCACGAATATGTGGAACCTACCAATGAAGTCGAGAAACTGTTCTGCAAGATTTACAGCGACATTCTGTCTATGGACAAGATTGGTGCGACGGACAACTTCTTCGAGTTAGGCGGCACCTCGCTCATGGTGACCCGCGTCATCATCGAGGCCGACAAGGCTGGTCATCATATCGCTTATGGTGATGTGTTCGCCAACCCGACACCGCGAATGTTGGCCAACTTCCTCACGGGCGACACCGTCGATGAGGACGAAGAGGCCCGCAAGTACAACTACGGCCCCATCAACCATATTCTTGAAGGCAACACCCTCGATGCTTTCCGTAATGGCGAGCATCAAACTATTGGAAATGTGTTGCTTACAGGAGCCACAGGCTTCTTGGGCATCCATGTTCTCAAGGAGCTCATTGACCGCGAAGATGTGCCGACCATTTGGTGCATGGTGAGAGCCGAGAACGAAGAAAAGGCTGAACGCCGACTGAAAGGAATGCTGTATTACTACTTCAGTAACAACTATAAGGAGTTGTTTGGCAGTCGTTTGCGTATCATCAACGGCGATGTGACCCAAGATATCAAGGTGGATGGCAAAGTCGACACCGTTTTCAATTGTGCTGCCGTGGTGAAGCACTTCTCCAAAGGCACCGAGATTGAGGATGTCAACGTGGGCGGCGCAGCGCATTGTGTGCGTTTCTGTCTGCTCAACAACGCAAGGCTGATACATATTTCGACTTACAGCACTGCTGGTATGTCCATCAATGAGATGCCGCCTGAGGATACGGTATACACCGAGCAAAAACTTTATTTCGGCCAGAACCTTGGCAACCAATATGTCCACTCGAAGTTCATATCCGAACGCGTTGTGCTCGATGCCGTAGCATTACACAAGCTGAATGCGAAGGTGATGCGTGTGGGCAACCTTGCACCGCGTTCCACCGATGGCGAGTTCCAGATCAACTTCCAAACCAACAGCGCGATGGGCCGCATCCGTGTTTATCAAATGCTGGGCTGCTATCCTTACGAGTTGACCGATACGCCGATGGAGTTCTCCCCCATCAACGAGGTGGCCAAGGCCATCGTGACGCTTTCGGAGACGCCGCAACAGTGCTGTCTATTCCATCCTTACAACAACCACTATGTACACTTCGGTGATGTTTTGGAGGAACTTTCTAAAGTCGCGCGGGGTCCACGTCAGGTGGAGGCTGAAGCCTTCAACGAGGCTATGGAAGTCGCCAAGCAAGACCCCGAAAAGGCCAAGCGCCTTTCCAGTCTCATTGCCTACCAAGACATGGCACATGGACAAAAAGCTGTGATGATTCCTTCTGACAACCAATACACGACACAAGTGTTGTATCGTCTCGGATTCCGCTGGTCGAGCACTTCGTGGGATTACGTGGATCAGATGCTGAAGGCCATTGCCGGATTCGGGTATTTCGATGATATAGAATAGGGTTATTATTATTGCTGTTTTATCACAATCTAGATATAGATATGAAAACTATCGCACCTTTGACAAAAACACAATACGGCCTCTATGTGGAGTGTATGGCACACAAGGGAGAGGCTTGCTATAATATACCTTATCTCTATACATTCGACGGCAATCTGGATGAGCAACGGCTTTGCCAAGCTATCGAGGCTGCAGTGATGGCACATCCTACGCTGTTCACACGGATAGAACTGGGCGATGATGGCGAGCCTATGCAAATCATCGATGATTCAGAGGTTTCAGGGTTCAAGATTCAGATTTCAACTTGTGCCGACATTGAGAGTGAAAAGTCGAAGTTCGTTCAGCCGTTCAATATTGTGGGTGACCGGCTGTTCCGCCTCCAAATGCTGAAAGACGTAGAGCATTATTACCTCTTGCAGGACATTCACCACATTATCAGTGACGGTGAATCGCGAAAAGTGATGCTGGCCTGCATTGAGAAGGCATACAAAGGAGAACCGCTTCAGCCTGAGGAAAAAACGATGGCGGAGGTAGCGATGGCGGAGGATGTCAAGAGCAAATCGGTCGATTTCGAGGCAGACAAAAAATGGTATGCGGAGAACTTTGACTGTGGTGACGTATATAGTCCGCTGTTGGGCGACATACTTGCTGAAGAAAAAAAGACAAGCGGTGAGGCCAAACTGACGCGGCAGACGAGGATAGAGGTAGCTGAGGTGGAAGCCTACTGCAAAAACCACGGCATCTACAAGAGCACTTTCTTCACGGCTGCTTACGGTTATCTGTTAGCGAAATACAACAACGAGCAACAAGCGCTGTTCAGCACGATTCATAACGGTCGTGCTGACAAGCAGTTGGCACAATCGGTGGCCATGCTGGTCAGGACGCTGCCTGTGTATGTCAAATGGGATGACGAGACAACGGTGCTCGACTTCCTGAAAGCTGGTCAAGAGCAAATGAGTGGTTGCAGGCAGCACGAGGCATACTCCTATAGCGATGTGGTGAATGATTTGGGACTGCAAATGGCCACGATGTTTGCTTGGCACGGTACGCTGTTCAACAAACAGACCTTCGCCGGACTGCCGATGCAGGTGAAACGCCTCAACAACAATACGCTTGAAGTGGCTCTTTACGTCAAGGCATATATCCAAGACGGGAAGTATGTTGTCGAGGCGGAGTATAATCCTGGCAAGTATTCCGATACGCTGGTGGCACAGTTCCTTGAAAGCTATGAAGCCGTGGTCGGTGGCATGTTGACACAGTCACTGTTGCGCGATGTAGAGATTACTACCGCAGAACAGACGGCCCGACTAGACAGCTTCAATCCGCAGGGTACTGACTACGACACGACCGAGACCGTCGTTTCCCTCTTCCGTAAACAGGCAAAAGCAAATCCCGATGCGATGGCCGTGGTCTTCAAGGACCACCGCTATACCTATGCGCAAGTAGATGAAATCTCCGACCGCATTGCATGCTATATTGCCAGCAAAGGTCTGGGACGTGAGGATGCCGTTTCGGTGCTCATCAACCGTTCAGAATGGATGGCCATTGCATCAATAGGCATCCTGAAAGCAGGCTGTGCCTACCAGCCCCTTGACCCGACCTATCCGAAGGAGCGGTTGAACTTCATGGTAAAGGATGCTGGAGCGCGCTTGCTCATTGCCGATGAGGAGCTGCGTGATCTGCTCGACGAATACGATGGCGACGTGTTGCTGACGAAAGACATTGCCCAGTTACCATTGGTTATTGACCAACTGCCCGAAGGCCCGAAACCAGAGAGCCTTTTCATTCTACTATACACCTCAGGCTCTACGGGCGTTCCCAAGGGCTGCCAGCTTACCCATGCCAATTTGGTGTGCTACTGCCATTGGTATTGGAAATACTACGACATAAAGCCAGAGCATAACGTGGCCGAATACGCCAGCTATGGCTTCGACGTGCATCAGGAGGGCATCTATCCGCCGCTGACTGGCGGAGCCACCGTGCATATTATCCCCGAAGAACTGCGCCTCGACCTGATGGCACTCAATGAATATTTCGAGCGCGAGCACATCACCCACACATTCATCACTACTCAGGTGGGCTACCAGTTTGCGACGAACATCGAAAACCACTCGTTACTGCACCTCTCTGTGGCTGGCGAGAAACTGGCACCGCTCACGCCCCCGAAGGGATACAAGCTACACAACGGCTATGGCCCGACTGAGTCCACCATCATTGTGACAGCTTTTGAGGTGGATCAAAAATACACCGATATTCCCATCGGCAAACCGTTGGAGAATGTACGTACATACGTCACTGATACGTACGGACGCCGTCTTCCCGTGGGCGCCCTTGGCGAGTTGTGGCTCAGCGGTCCACAGGTAGCTCGTGGCTATCTGAACCGTCCAGAAAAACAGGCGGAAGTGTTTATTACGAATCCGTTTACGGATGAAAAGAAATGGTCTCCTGTCTATCGTACGGGCGACATAGTTCGTTACCTGCCCGACGGCAACATCCAGTTCATCGGTCGTCGCGATGGTCAAGTGAAGATCCGTGGTTTCCGCATCGAACTGAAAGAGGTGGAAGCAGTGATTCGCGAATACCCCGGCATCAAGGACGCTACCGTGCAGGCTTTCGACGAGGAAGGCGGAGGAAAGTTTATTGCTGCCTACATCGTCAGCGATGAACAGGTGGATATCGAGGCATTGAACAGCTTCATCCTCGACCAGAAACCACCATACATGGTGCCTGCCGTGACGATGCAGATTGAGGCTATCCCCTTGAACCAGAATCAGAAAGTGAATAAGAAGGCACTGCCAGTACCCGAGAAGAAGGCTGTGGCAATAGAGGAAAGCAACGTGCCGATGAATTTGTTGGAACAGGAATTGCACGAAATGATTTCCAATATCTTGAACAACAAGGACTTTGGTGTAACAACGGTCTTGGGATATGCCGGACTGACCTCCATCTCTGCCATCAAGTTGGCTGTGCAGGTGCAGAAACGCTATAATGTTGCCCTCGATGCAAAGGCACTAGTCAAGACTGGCACATTACAGAGCATTGAGAACGAGATATGGAGAAGTCTGATAAATAATGACAGAAGTAAGACGGTAGATGTCCAACCTCAACCATCAGTCTCCGACCATCTGACATCAGTACCTCTAAGTTACGCCCAAACAGGCGTTTACTTCGACTGCCTGAAGAATCCTTCTACCACCCTCTATAATATTCCATATCGTATTGGCTTCCCGCAAGGCACAGACGCACAAGCTCTGGCTGATGTGCTGAAAGAACTCATCAAACACCATCCGCAATTGACTGCTCATTTCGGGAACGACGGATCTGATATCGTGCAGACCGTGGATTTGGAGCAGGTGGTGGAGATTCCACAGAAGCAGATGAGCGAGGAAGAGCTTTCGCAATACAAGCACGACTTTGTGCGTCCGTTCGACCTCAGTACGGGTCCACTCTATCGTTTTGAGATTGTGACAACCGAGAAGCAGGTTTGTCTGTTGGCAGATGTCCATCACCTGGTCTTCGATGGTGGCTCGTTCGACCTCTTCTATTCCCAGTTGTGTAGTCTGATGAATGGAGATGCCATCGAGGAAGAAGACCAGAACTATGCTGCATACGTGATAGCCGAGAAGAACAACGAGCACGGAGAAGAATATAATGCCGCCAAGGAGTTCTTTAAGAACCGGTTGGCAGAAGTGGAAGCAGCTACCGAGGTGCAGCCTGATTTGGAAAACCCCACCAAGGGAACCATTAGTACAGCTCGTGCCCAGTTTGACATGGAGGTTATTGACAACTTCTGTCGTACCAACAACATCACGCCAGCGCACCTGACGCTATGCGCTATTTACTATGTATTATCGCGCTTTGCCAACAACGACCAATTGTGCATCACTACCGTCTCGGGTGGACGCAGCAATCTGAAGATTCGCAATACGGTGGGTATGTTTGTCAACACGTTGGCGCTGAGTGCCCACATTGGTCAACAGAAAGTGAAGGAGTTCCTGCAGGAAGTGAGCAACAACTTCGACGAGACGCTGCGACACGAAAACTATCCGTTTGCCCAGATAGCCGCCGACTACGGATTGACGGCTGAAATCCAGTTTGTCTATCAGTTGGGCGTGATGAGCCAGTACGTATGTCAGGGTACACCGTTAGAGCTGGAGAATCTGGAGCTGAATGTGCCGAAATTCCCCATCACTTTCTTCATCAAGAACTATGAAGGAAAACCTACCATTTGTGTGGAGTATGACAACGGCAAGTATTCTGCCCGATTGATGCAGAGTTTGGCCGATGGCATCCGTGTCGTGATAGATCGTATGATTGCCGCTCCTGACAACGCACTCAACAGCATCAGCATTGTAGACGATGAGGAGGCCGAGCGTATCATCAAGATTGGTACGGGCAAGGATTTAGAGGTGGATTTGGGCAAGACCTTCGCCAACCTCTTTACCGAGCAGGCCAAGCGCACGCCCGATGCTCCGGCAGTGGTCGACAGGGATAGCCAGCTGACCTATGGCGAAATGGACCGCTACTCAAATGCACTGGCCCATCAACTGATTGACTTTGGCGTGAAGCCTAACGACTTCGTTTGCGTCATGCTTGACC
Source organism: Bacteroidales bacterium (assembly GCA_016285355.1). The sequence goes on along the minus strand of JAEEQP010000006.1, from coordinate 17,166 downwards.
GCTTCAAGGAGTTCCCACTTTCCGTGTTGGCTATCCACAAGGCTGGTGCTGCCTACACCCCATTGGATTTCGAATATCCGAACGAGCGACTGAGTTATATGCTGGAAAACTCCGAATCGAAGGTGCTCATCACCTCGCACGACGTGCTGAAGGCTAAACAGGCTGAGGGCGATTTCAGTACCGCCGCTGCCAAGACCTTCTTCATCGATGACTTTATGGCTGATGTGCCCGATGCTGAACCTATCGATTTGTCCAATCCTGATGGTCTTGCTTACATGATTTATACTTCCGGTTCGACAGGTAAGCCCAAAGGCGCGATGCTCCATCAGGCCGGACTGCGTAACTTCATCGCTGTTGTCATTGACATGGAGCAACTCACCGCCGCCGACCGTATCAGCGGACACCGTTCCTTCTCGTTCGATGCCCACATCGAAGATATGTACCCTGTGCTAACTTTGGGCGGCTCGTTCCACATCATGCCGACTGAGATACGCAAGGATCTGGCTCTCATCCGTCAGTTCCTTATCGACCATCAGATTACCGGTGGCGGCTATTCGACGGCGATGACCTGTCTGCTCCTCAATGCCTTCGACGACCTGCCCATCCGCTTCACCACGGGTGGCGGCGAGAAGATGAGCGGCGTGTATAGCGACCACATCGAGATTATCAACGTGTATGGTCCTACGGAGTGTACCGATGATACCTCTTACTACGCCATCAAGCCTAGACAGCGCATCGACAATATTCCCATTGGAGAGAGCGTGGCCAACAACTGGAATTTCATTGTCGATACGGCTGGAAACCTTGTGCCGCAAGGCGTGGCAGGCGAACTCTGCTTTGCAGGTATACAAGTGGGACGAGGCTATTGGCGGCTGCCCGAGCGCACAGCCAAATCGTTCGTGGATTGTCCGTTTGTCAAGGAAGACCGTTGGGGCCGTCCTGTCCGCATGTACCATACTGGCGACCTCTGTCGTTGGAATGAGGACGGACAAATCGAGTATTTAGGTCGCATCGACACGCAGGTGAAGTTGCGCGGTTTCCGTATCGAGTTGGGCGAAATCGAGAACAAGGCCCTGAACATTGAAGGTGTCAGTCAGGCAGCTGCCGAGGTGCGCAAGGTGATGGGTAACGAGCATTTGGTACTCTATTATACCTTGGCCGAAGGAGCTGCACACAGTGAAGAAGAGATTCATCAGGCATTGGCAGCCTCGTCGTTAGCCGACTATATGGTGCCCGATGTCTATATGCAGTTAGATGTGATGCCGATGACGCCTAACCTGAAGATCAACCGCAAGGCACTGCCCACACCCGAGTTGAAGCGTGCCACCGAGTATGTGGCCCCAGTGGGTGAAACGGAAGAGCTTTTCTGCAATATTTTCTCCGAAGTGCTGAAGATTCAAGAGGTGGGTGCCACCGACAACTTCTTTGAGATTGGCGGCACCAGCATCAATGCCATCAAAGTGATTGTAGAGGCTAGCAAACATGGTGTTCAGATTGTGTTTAACGATTTGTTTAACCAGAAGACACCAAGAGCCTTGGCAGCCTTCGTGAATGGAAGCGAAGCAGAGGAAACCACAACAGTACCTGAGGTAGAGAGCGCAACTGTCAGCCAGGTTAACGATCCATATATGCCCATCCTTTCCGCCAACACGTTAGACGCTTTCCTTCAGAACAAACGTCAGATTATTGGCGATGTCTTGCTGACGGGAGCGACGGGCTATCTCGGAATTCATATCCTTAAAGAATTGCTTTCCCATTACAATGGACGGATACTTTGTCCCATCCGCGCGGAAAACGATGAAAAAGCACTCAATCGTCTCAAATCGCTGTACTTCTACTACTTTGGGACTTTCAATGATTTCAATGAGCAGCGTGTCAAGGCGTTCACAGCTGAGGTCACCAACCCAGATGGTCTTGACAAAATAACCCAGCAGGGGCTTACTGTCATCAATTGCGTGGCCAACGTGAAGCACTTCTCCGCTGGCAATGACATTGAGATGGTCAACATAGAGTCCGTGCGTCACCTGATTGCGTTCTGTCTGCGTACAGGCTCCCGTCTCATCCATATCTCTACCAACAGTATTGCCGGCATGAGCATTGACGGCAAGCCAGGACCTGAAGTGAAGCTAACGGAACACACGTTCAATATTGGGCAGGATATCAATGCCAACAAGTACGTCTATTCGAAGTATAAGGCTGAGGAATTGGTGCTCGAAGCTATTGCCCATCACGGGCTCAATGCCAAGATTATGCGTGTGGGTAACCTCTCGGCACGCCAAAAAGACGGCGAGTTCCAGATCAACTTCAATACCAACAACTTCTTGGCTCGTCTGCGTGCCTACGTCGTGATTGGCATGGTGCCTTACGAAGACCTTGACCGTCGTTTTGAGTTCTCACCCATTGACGAGGTGGCCTGTGCCATCATGCTATTGGCACAGACACCCAAGGAATGCATCGTGTTCCATCCCTGCAACACCCATCGCCAGTTCCTCTCAGACATCCTCATGGGCTTCGCCCTCTCTGGCCTCGAGCTGCGTCGTGTCGAGACCGAAGAGTTCCAGCAGGCTCTTGGGCGGATGATGGAGAATCCTGACCTCGTTACGTTGCTGCGTCCGCTGATGGCCTACAATGTGAGCAGCAAACACACCATGCGCTGGATAGAGTCCACTAACGATTATACCACACAGGTGCTTTATCGGATGGGATTCCAGTGGCCACCTACTGCCGCTGACTATGTCCATCGTTTCGTAGATACCATCATAGGTTTCGACTACTTTACGGTATAATAAGAAATGGGATGATGAATCAAGAAGAAAAGGCAACGTTTAACCGCACGTATTGGCGATTTCTGTGGTCGAGCATCCTCATCGCCCTGTCAGGCTGCTTGGGTAATGTGGTGGATGCCATCATTGTGGGCAATCTGATTGGTGAGGAAGGTGTGAGTGCCATCAACCTGACGAAACCTGTGGTGCAAGTGATGTTCACACTGAACATGCTCTTAGCCACAGGTGCCGGTATGTTGGTCGGCATAGAGCTAGGTAGGAAAAACCATCGGGGTGTGGCTTATTACTACACCCTCGCCATGGCTGCATGTCTGGCTGTAGGACTGTTGTTTACAGCCTGTGGAATCGCCATTCCCGATGTCATCACGAAATGGCTCTGCACCCAAGAGGAGCTCCGTCCATTCACGCATGATTATCTGCGGGTGATGATGATCGGTGCTCCGGCCTATATGGTGATGTGGGCACTCACCACGATGACTAGTGTCGATGGAAGTCCGCGCTTAGCCTCCATCGCTATCCTGATAGACAATGCAGTTAACCTCAGTCTTGACCTCGTCTTTATCAAAGTGCTTGGATGGGGCATCGAAGGCTCCTCAACGGCCACCGTTATAGGACACTTGGTGGGCATCGCCATTATATGTCGCCACTTCTATTACAAGGACAACCACCTGCATCTTACGCTTCGCCCGGCGATGCAAGATGATTTTTCATCCGTTACCCTTCGCTCCTCATTAGGTAAGATCATTAACCAGGGTGCACCTTTGGCCGTGGCCTGCGGTACGTTGGCGCTGCTTTATGTCGCATGCAATCATGCCGTGGCATTAGTTCAGGGTAAAGTAGGACTCTTCGCCTTAGCAGTCTGTATGAACCTATTGCAGATCTATAACCTCTTTCTGGCAGGTGTAGAACGTACCATCCAATCCCTCGGCTCCATTGAGGTGGGACGCGGCGATAACGAGGCTTTCCATCTGATTCTGCGCAAGTCGTTCCGCTTCATCACCGTCAGTATGCTCATTATCTGTATCGTTGTGTTTGTTTTCCCTCAGTCCATCGCCCGTGGTTTCGGTGCAGACAGCGAAGCCACGATCAGCGAGACTGTCTCAGCCTTGCGTGCCTTCGCCCTGAGTTTGGCATTGTGGTGCTACATCGACACACTGATGGTGGTTTATAAGCTCTACAACTATCATAAGATGTCGCTGTTAATCTCGTTCATGCTTTCCTTGATGGTCATCCCTGTACTCTGGATTGTGGCACATTTCGCACCCTCTCTCCTCTGGTACAGCTACCTTATAGCATACCTTATTGAGTTGCTCATCATTGTCATTATTCACAAAGCTGCGCATTTGAAATTTGAATTGCCAGCTAAAGAATGATAATCACTTCATTCTGTTTCATCCATCGCTCGATTCGCTTCCCTTGCCTTATCGAACAACTCTGTCATGGTGGGATTGCCTCGTGTCAGCTTCTGAATCGTCAGCGCCTCTGCCTTGTCGTTGGCCAAGCGCAAATTGTTCTCGCTGCCAATGAGCGCATCTTTGATTTTCTGCAAGTGCGTGATGGATTTGTCAATCTCATCAATGGCAGTTTGGAACTTCTCGCTCGCAAGGCGATAGTTTCTGCCGAACTTGTCGCGGAAGTCAAGCAGCTGGTTTTCGAAATTCGTAACGTCGATAGATTGGTTTCTCGCGATGGCCAGTTGTTGCTTGTATTCCAGGCTCTTCTTTGAGGTTTGCACCAACAACGAAATGATGGGCAGGAAGAACTGCGGACGGATGACATACATCTTGTCATAGCGATACGATACGTCCACGATGCCGCCGTTATACAGCTCATTGTCAGGTTCCAAAAGTGATACCAACACGGCAAACTCGCAGTTTTTCGCCTTACGGTCGGCATCGAGTTTCTTGAAGAAGTCCTCGTTCTTATGCTTGGTAGCCGTCTCGTCGGCTTCGTTCTTCATCTCAAACATGATGGAGACGTATTCCGTACCATCGGCACCATAGTCGCGGAAGATGAAATCGCCCTTCGAGCCGCCCGAGGCATCGTTGTCCTTCTCGAAATAGGCGTTGGGCAACAGAGGACGCATCATCTGGTTGTACTGTGTGGAGCAATGGATTTCCAAGGTCTCCCCAATCATCTTGGTCGACATCTTGGTTTTCAGGTCTTTATAGTAATCCACCTGCTCCTGCATCATCTTCAGCTTGGTCTCGTACTGCTCCTTTTGCGTGTTCACGTAATTGACCGCCTTCTGCCGCGAAATCTCTGCCGAAGCCTTCAATTCGGCGATTTCTTTGTCCTTGTTTTGAAGACTTTCAAGGGCCTTACGCTGCTCCTCCATTACTGCCAGTTTCAGCTTGTTCTCGCTCTCACTGACATTTGATTTCAAATCGAAAATCACCTTGTCCTTTTCGGCCAAGGCTAAGGAAATTTCAGTCTTTTTTACCTGTTCAGCTTCGCTAAGCTTGCCGCTAAGTTGACCGATTTTCGCTTCTTTCTCCTTGATTTCCAGTTCTTTCTTGCTCAAAGCCTCTTGGTAGTCCTTTTCCACTTGGGCGATGGCAAGCCGTTCCTCGGTCTTGTGGCGTTCGTGCAACTCCTGAAGCCGACGGTTCAACTCATCGTTAAATTCAGCATTTTTCACCTGACTGACAATGGAAGCATAGTCGGCTTCGTCGACAGTGAACACGCTCCCACATTTCGGGCATTTTAACTCTTTCATAATCAGTAACGTTTATTTCATATTTATGTTTAACCTTATGTGCCAGCTTAATCATCTTGCTAAAAGATAGATTAGCAGCATGTGTGCAGGATAAAAGGCATAGAAAAAATATTTCCAGAATTTGGTCTTGATGAACCCTTTTTCGCCATTAAACATATACATAACCATAAAAGAAAGAAATACCATGAATTTCATAGGCATTATAGATGAACCCACAACGCATTGTATAGCTTTTTGATTACGTAAGCCATACATTATCAATATAAAACAATAACCTACAGTACCAAAATCAACTCGTAAGATTCGACAAGCCAAAAACAACCCCACTACGGATAAAAGGCACAATATGGGTTTTCCTTTGAAATATTCCAGAGCACACATGGCCAAATAGCCAAAAAACAATGTGAAAATCACGTTTTGCCGCAAAAAGGAAAAACATTGATGCCTTAACATCAAGTCAAATGGAATCTCAGAAAGCAAAGCCAAAATAAACAAACTGATTCCATATTTTTTCCTATTTCTGGTCTTCTCAAAACCGACAACCAACAAAAACGCAAAAATAGGAAAGGCGAATTTCCCAAACATCAACAACAGTTGATGAAATGATATGGCTCTTCCTGCAATGGTAAACAGCGTTGCAGTCGGCCATGTTGCCGCAGTTCTTGTGAAGTGATAAAAATAAAACTTAGTAATGTGACCTGACAACATCGCAGTGCAAGCAATGAGTTTTAATGCACTGCTGCTGAGGACTTTAAACCTGTCAAGTGTAAATGTTGTTAATTTGTTGGAGTCCATAGTTTAATTATACAAAATGCAAGTGCAAAAATAATGATTTTTCATTGATGAACTTTATTTCTTTTTTCTCATCCACTTCCCTATCCTACCCTTCCCATTAAGTTCCATCACGGCAAAGATGCCGAAAGCAATGGCAACAGTGGCCTTTAGTGCGGCAAAACCCGTATGTAAGGCATCGGGAAGCTGGTCAGAGACGATGTTGTAACTCGTCCAAAAGATACCCGCACCTGGCACCAAGGGGAAAATGCCGCAAATGAGAAACACCGTGATGGGGCACTTCCGCCCTATCGACTGCAATAAGGCTGTCAGTGTCACCAAGGCCGTGGCACAGAAGATGACTTCGACAGGCGACATGGCGGTGTAACGGCTAAGGACAAGATAAAGCAGCCATCCTATCGTTCCACAGAAACCAGCATCGAAATAATACTTGCGTGGCACGCCAAAAAGTGCGGCAAAAGAGACCGTGCCCAAGAAAGCCGCGATGAGTTGTACTGCGAAACTCGATGTCTGTGGGTCGGCAACGAGACCTTCCAATCTATGCATTTCACCGAAAATGTTCTCATCGAACATAAATGCTAAAGCCACACCCAAGGCAATGCAGAAGAAGGTCAGCATGGCATCCAAGAGGCGCGTGACTCCAGCGATATAGTCCTCGTTGGCCATATCGCGGATGCCGTTTGTGAAAGGCACTCCAGGAATCAAGGGGATGATGGCACCGATGATCATGTTGCTCAGATGGTTACCGAGACCGAGACGGTACATGCCAAAGCAAATCAAAGTGGCTATCAGTCCGCCTGAGGCCGTTCCAACGATTCGTGAGAGTCGCTTGGAGGCAACAAAAAGCATATACACCCATAGCACCATCCCTGCAACAAATGAGGCAATGCAATCCATGAAGCCACCGCCGAAGATGATGCAGAAGGCCGCACTACCTACAGCAGAAGCCAGGATCTGTTCCCAAGCAGGCTTGGCTTTCATGGCGCGGATTTGCTTCAGTCTATACTCAAGCTGCTCCAACGAGTACTCGCCTTGTTCCACCTTGCGCGAGAGCTGATTAACGGCCACCACCTTATCAAGGCTCGCTCCCTTGATAGGAATGAACTTGGAACGGGCATAGTTCTTGTCCGTGGCTATGATGCCATTACTGAGCACAAAGAGGTCTTCGTCCTCCACGCCATAATGGCTGGCGATGCGCCGTATAGTCTCCTCCACGCGCGAAATCTCGGCGCCGTTTTCCAAGAGGATGGAACCGGCTTCGTAGGCTAGGTCTAGGGGGTTGGGGGAATTTGATGCTGCCATGGGATTAGGGTAAATTCCATTCAAATCAATTATTACTAGATAAAAAATTGAGTTTTGATTTGAGCTCCGCATTTTCCCTACGGAGAGTTTCTATCTCCTTCAGAGCTGTTTCCAATGCTTCTTTTTGACTACCTCGAAAACCGAGGCGAGCGGCAGTCATTCGCTCACGAAGACCACCTTCCTTAATGAATTCGTCTTCCTTTCTCTTTTGGTAACTCACCATCATCTTGTCCACCATTCGACATAGAGTTATGGCTGTATTGGACATTTCCTCATCATCCCAGCGTTCGAAGAAGACTTCATAATCTTCAAGTTGATTGTGCTTTCTACAATATGACAGCATGGCATCAAAACGAGTATGCCCCTGTACCCATTGAGTCAGTTTATGGCTTTTGATATAATCTTGGTAATCCTCAAGCAGTTCTTGTATGCTTGCTCTGGCAACATTCAACAGTTTTAGTTCCATCTCCATGGAGGTCACACCATCTGCTGAACCTTCAACAATGTTCTGCTTTCCAGAACGAGCCGCTTGTACCATTTGGTCAACTGTTCTATCCCCATATGCAGGCAGGAACCGTCTTGTAAAGACATAAGTCATCTGATATAAGACTACCGTCTTTTGGTAGAACCATAGATTCTTCCAATTAGTCTGTTTTCTAAGCACAGACTCAATTCTTTCAGCAGCTTCTAGTTGATTTGCCATTGATGTTACATTTTCGAACTTCCCAATCTAGATTTTCTAGATGCTCTAGAACATCTAGAAATCCTATCTCAAAAAATGCCGTTCTCGTAGAGACGCAAAACTTTGAGTCTCTACAAAGAACGGCAAATCATTCCGAGAATTACTTCTCCACTTCCTTCTTCAGTCTCTCCGTCAGCATGGGGACAATCTTGTGCAGATCTCCGACGATGCCGAGGTCGGCGACACTGAAGATGGGCGCGAACTTGTCCTTGTTGATGGCGATGATGAAGTCGGACTCTTCCATACCGGCCAAGTGCTGGATGGCTCCGCTGATACCGCAAGCCATGTAGAGGTTCGGGCGGACGGTCTTACCGGTCTGACCCACCTGACGGTCGTGAGGCATCACGCCATTGTCGACCATGGCACGACTGGATGACACCACGCCGCCGATGACGTCGGCCAAGGCTTGAAGCTTGTCGAAGCCTTCCTTGTTCTGGACACCACGGCCACCGGAAACCAAAATCTTGGCATCGGCAATGTCGACCACGGTCTTGTCTTCCTTGATGGTCTCAACGAGTTTCACCTTGAACTTGCTAGTGTCAAATTTCGGGACGAAACTGGTGACAATGCCTTGACGGCCTTCCTGACGCTGACGCTTCTGCATCACGCCGGGACGCACAGTCGACATCTGAGGACGGTTGTTCGGGCAGATGATGGTGGCCATCAGGTTGCCGCCGAAAGCGGGACGGGTCATGCGGAACTGCAGCTCGTTGTTGCTCTTTTCGTCAGTAACCACCTCGAGCTTGGTGCAGTCGGCCGTCAGACCGGTCTTCAGACGGGCAGCAATACGCGGAGCCATATCACGGCCGATGGTGGTGGCACCATACAGCACAATGTTAGGCTTGCGCTCCTTGATGATCTGGTCAACCACTTGCGAATACTGCTCGCTCAAGTAGTCTTTCAGCTCAGGCACATCAGCGACGATAACCTCGTCAGCACCGAATTCAATCAGCTTCTGGGCTTGGTCTTTCACATTGTAACCCAGCAACATGGCCACAACCTTCTCGCCGAGGGCATCGGCCAGGTCGCGAGCCTTTCCTAAAAGTTCGAAAGCAACGGATTGGATGTTACCTTCACGCTGTTCTGCGAAAACGAATACGTTCTTATAATCTTTCAATTCCATGGCTGTAACTTTTAGATGATGTGTTTTTCTTTCAGTTTGTTGACAATCAGCTCAACGGCTTCTTCCTCGCTCACTTCATGCACCTCGCCCGGGGCCTTCATGGCCTTCGGGAAGCTCTGGAACACCTTGGTGGGAGAACCGCTCAGTCCGAGCTTGGTCTCATCGTAGTCGATCTTATCGGCACCCCAAACCTCAACCTCGCGGTTGTAGGCCTCGACGATACCGCTGACGGTCATGTAACGGGGCTCAAATGCAGAAGCCAACACGGTCAGCAAGCACTTGCCTTCCACTTCGAGAACCTGGACGCTGTCCTCATTCTCTTTGTGGACTTGCAGGTTGCCGTTGGGCAACAGTTTGGCGTCGCAGACATAGGTGACCTGAGGTAGACCGAGGTGCTCGGCCATTTCAGGACCCACTTGTGCGGTATCGCCATCGATAGCCTGACGGCCGGCGATGATTAAATCATAGTCCAACGAGCGGCAGAGACCGGCGATGGCATAAGAGGTAGCCAGCGTGTCGGAGCCTGCGAACTTACGGTCGGAGAGCAGGATGGCGCGGTCGGCACCCATGGCGAAGGCTTCGCGCATGATGACATCGGCCTGCGGAGGTCCCATCGAGACGACGGTGACGTTGGCGCCAAACTGGTCTTTCAGGCGAAGAGCGAGTTCGAGACCGCCCTTGTCGTCAGGGTTCATGATGCTCGGCACGCCGTCGCGGATCAAGGTGCCCTTTACCGGATCAATCTTGATTTCAGTGGTATCCGGAACTTGTTTGATACAAACGATAATATTCATACTGCTTCCCTCCTATTATTTCTTGAACAATTGACCGGCGATGACCATGCGCTGGACTTCCGAAGTACCTTCGTAGATCTCGGTAATCTTGGCGTCACGCATCATGCGCTCAACAGGATACTCACGAGTGTAACCGTAGCCACCGTGGAACTGGACGGCCTTGGTGGTCACTTCCATAGCGGTTTCAGCGGCAAACAGCTTAGCCATTGCTGCATCGGGTGAATACGGGAGACCCATATCCTTCTTCCAGGCGGCGCTGCGCACCAACAGACGGGCAGCCTCGACCTTGGTCGTAAGGTCGGCCATCTGGAACTGGGTGTTCTGGAACTGGGCAATCGACTTGCCGAACTGCTTGCGTTCCTTGGTGTACTTCACAGTCTCATCCATAGCACCTTGGGCGATACCTAAGGCTTGGGAGGCGATACCGATACGGCCACCGTCCAAAGTCTTCATGGCAATAGTGAAGCCCTTACCAAGAGGTCCGAGGAGGTTTTCTTTCGGTACTTCGCAGTTTTCGAAAATCAGCTCGCAGGTAGCGCTGCCGCGGATACCCATCTTGAGTTCCTTCTTTCCGATGCTGAAGCCAGGCATACCCTTCTCTACGATGAAAGCAGAGATGCCCTTCGTGCCCTTCGACTTGTCAGTCATAGCCATGACGATAAACACGTTGGCATAAGAGGCGTTGGTGATGAAAATCTTGGTTCCGTTAAGAATCCACTTGTCGCCAGCGTCCACAGCCGTGGTCTGTTGCATGGCGGCATCGGTACCAGCATTGGGCTCGGTCAGACCGAAAGCACCAATCCATTCACCTGAAGCCAACTTGGGCAGGTATTTCATTTTCTGTTCCTCAGTGCCGTTCTCCAAGATAGGGGCCATGCACAGTGAGGTGTGGGCTGAGACGATGACGCCGGTAGTGGCGCACACTCTCGAGAGTTCTTCGACCGCCATGATGTACATCTGGACGGTACCGCCCTGTCCACCGTATTGTTTCGGGATCGGGATACCCATGATGCCGAGTTTACCCATCTTTTGGACGGTCTCGACAGGGAAACGTTCCTGATCATCGACTTCGGCGGCCAAAGGCTTTACTTCATTCTCCGCAAACGATCTAATCATCTGCAAGAACAGCTGTTCTGTCTTTGAATAGCTAAAATCCATTTTTATTAGTTTAGAGTTTAGAGTTGAGAGTTGAAAGTTGAGGCTTCACGCAAATTGCAAATAACTATCAACTATAAACTATCAACTCTCAACTGATTAATATTTATAGAATCCTTCTCCAGTTTTACGGCCAAGCAAACCGGCTCTCACCATCTTGCGAAGCAAGGGATGAGGACGGTACTTGGGATCGCCAAATTCTTTATAAAGCACTTCCATGATGGCGAGGTTGACATCGTTGCCAATGAGGTCGGCCAAAGCAAGGGGACCCATCGGGTGGTTGGCGCCCAGCATCATGCACTTGTCGATATCCTCAGCGGATGCGATACCGTCAGCGAGAATGCCAACTGCCTCGTTAATCATCGGGATGAGGATGCGATTGACGACGAAGCCAGGGGCTTCCTTCACCTCCACGGGCTGTTTGCCGATGGACGTGGCCAATTCAACGATGCACTTGGTCACCTCGTCGCTGGTGAGTTGTCCCTTGATAACTTCAACAAGGGCCATACGGTCGGCGGGATTAAAGAAGTGCATGCCGATGAATTGGGCGGGGCGACTCGTGCAGGCGGCGATTTCGGTAATCGACAGCGAGGACGAGTTGGTGGCGAAGATGGTCTCGGGCTTGCAGATCTTGTCAAGCTCCATGAACACATCTTTCTTCAGTTGCATCTCTTCGACGGCGGCTTCGATGACGAGGTCGGCGTCAGCAAAGGTGGCGTAGTCGGTAGTAGTGGTGATGTTCTTCAAAAGGGCGTCAACAGCCTCTTGGGTCATCTTGCCTTTTTCCACCAATTTGCCATAACCTTTGGCGATGGAAGCCATAGCCTTATCAAGGCTGGCTTGGGTGCGGCTCTTCATGACGACGGGCATCTTGGCGGCGAAAGCCTTCACAATGCCTTTGGCCATGGTACCGGTACCAATAACACAGATTTTCATGATTTGATTGTTTAAATGTTGATTTGTTTAATTGTTGATGTTTTGAATTTTATAAATGATTTCAATAATGATATTTGTTTTGTTCGTATTTACAGTATCTCCACCCAACTATCATCGTACTTGATTTGACGTAAAGTTTCCTCAATGTCAAGTGTTGGCGGCTGTTTGATTTTGAATTTTATGGCATTCTGGGGCACACGGGTATGGATAGTAAATTGCGACCCATGAGGCTGCCAAGTGAACCGAGTCTCTCCTGTTTCAATGTCGATACCAATGAGGTTACCATTTCGGTTCTCCTCCCAGCGATATTGGTTGGCCACATAACGGTGATTCTCCTCTTCGAAAAGGGAATATGTCAACAAATCGTTGCTTCTCACCAATATTGATGTGCGGATTGGATTGTAATAGTCCTGTGCAATATTTACACGCTCATTCCAGATGTTTAGCACCGCACGTCCTGTCTTGTCAATATCTTCGTGTGGGTCGGTGATGCCATATGAGTAATCGGGAGAACAACGTCCACTGATAAGTCTTACAGATGCCTCGCTGCGGTGAGGATTAGGTGTCTTAACAGTTTTCATTGACCATGCCATTTTATCTAAAACGACATCGGCAATTCCAACAGGCGATTGCAAATGCTCGCCGCCGATTGCTTCAGCAAAGACATTGCCCCAATCGTCACCAGTCAAATCTTTGTAACCAACACAGAGCATGTAAACGAACTTCTTACCGATAAGTTTGATTATCTCCTCGGGTATTTCGTTTATAAGGTATGGCTCATGCGTAAGCAACCGTTTCGAATCTCTTAATTTCGGGTGTTCCATATTCATTTTTATTACTAATGATTTCATTTATTTTCTGTGCCACCATTCTTATCATAGGCACTGCCACCGAATTACCTGTTTGTCGGCGGATGTCTTGATGAGAAACAGCTATCTTGAACTTTTCGGGAAATCCCTGCAAGCGCAACAATTCGCGAGAAGTCGGACGGCGCACACCGTTGACTAGAAGGTAATTGTATGAGGCTCCTGTACGAAGAGCACAAGAGTAATCAAGCACACTAATGTTGCCAGCCTTATTCTCATGCCATATTGAGGGGAAGAACACTTGCTTATCAGCGGTCTTTTCCCGTCGTTTAGCAATGATGTGGTCGGATGCGAACAGTGTTGGATCAACATCTTTATCGGGTTCGAGAATGTCAGTTAGATTATATGGCGTATGCGGGATGTCGAACGAAAAAGCATCACAATCGTCTTTATCTAAAAAGCCAACGATAATGACACGCTCTCGCTTTTGGGGCAACCCGAAATCAAGGGCGTTGAGTATCTGCCATTTCACGTAATATCCCAATTGATTCAATCGTTCAAGAATAACTTTGAATGTACGCCCTCCATCATGTCCAACCAGCTGTTTGACATTTTCCAACAGAATATAAGGTGTATGGTGATGTTTTAGAATACGTTCAATCTCAAAAAACATCGTGCCTCGCGTATCAGCAAACCCCTGCATCTTGCCCATAATAGAGAACGCCTGACAAGGAAATCCTGCCAACAGTACATCGTGCTTGGGTATGCGTTCGGCGGGAATTTTGGCAATATCACCGAAAGGAAGAGTTCCGAAGTTGGCAAAGTATGTCTTACAAGCTTTTGCATCCCACTCACTACTGAAAACACATTGATAGCCCATTTCATCGAAAGGAATCCGTATTCCACCGATTCCAGCAAACAAATCTATAAATGTAAATTTTGGATTCTCGGGTGCAGGGAACGGCACATCGAAGAAGTCAGAGAACAAGCCGTATTGGGCAGGGTCTTCGGCAACCATCCAAACCTGCTCATCGGACATCTCGTCAATATCAATCGGTTGGCGGGCTTCTTTTCTTGAAAGAAACTCGCGGATAGCAGCGATGATTTCAGCCTGTTCCTCCCTATCAATCTCATTTCTGTGATTGTGAAGGAAATGACTCAACACCGCCATCTGATTCTCGTAGGAGGTTTCACCATACAACTTGACACCATTCTCCTCGTCCACCTCTTCGGGGAAATCTACCAATGATATTTTCTTCGTTTTTGTTGCCATTTTAATGGGCTATTCCTTTTATTTTTGGCCGTCTACGACAGTTATAAAGTTTTTCTTTACAACTGGATACAGCTCTAACTCATTATTTTTCAGCGTATTGGTTCTATAATAACCCACACCTTGCTTCAAGGTGGCAGTTATTAAATAATCCTTAATAACTGAATTTTTATCTAACTCATTTTCTTTCAGTATATTGGATATATGAATATTGACATTAAGAACCGAGGTGGCAAAAAGTTCTGCCATCTGCTTCTGGTTCATCCAGACATTGCCGTCTCGAGCCATCATCGTAACACTCACCTTGCCATCCAAGGTGTTGTAGATGATGAGATTCTGCTGATTGGGTGCAACATCATTCATAGTGCCAATTATTTATCCATTCCGATTACAAAACAAGTCACTTTCCAGCCTCTCCAGCAGCCAGCTTTCAGCATTGGCTGAAGCTGACTGCTGATGGCTGATAGCATCATTTTCCTACAAACTTCGCAGGCCTCTTCTCGAGAAACGCCGTCATGCCCTCCTTCTGGTCCTCGGTGGCGAAGCACTTGCCGAAGGCGGTGTTCTCCAACTCGATGGCGTCGGCGGCACAGAGGTCGTAACTCTCGTTGATGCACTGCTTGGCGTATTGGATGGCCAGAGGCGCGTTGGCGACCATCTTTTGGGCGGTCTCCATCACCTTGTCCATCAGTTCCTCCGGCTCATAGACAGCATTCACCAAGCCGATGCGCAGGGCTTCGTCGGCACGGATGGCCTTGCCTGTGTAGATCATCTCCTTGGCGTAGCCTTGTCCGACGAGCTTGGCCAGACGGTAGGTGCCGCTGAAACCGGGCGTGATGCCCAGTCCCACTTCGGGCTGACCGAACTTGGCCTTCGAGGAGGCGTAACGGAAGTCGCAAGCCATGGCCAACTCGCAGCCGCCGCCGAGGCAGAATCCATTGACGGCAGCGATGACGGGTATCGGCAAGGTCTCGATCTTGCGGAACGCGATGGCGCCGAGTTTGCTGAACTCGTAGCCTTCCTTCTCATAGAGGTGCACCATCTCGGAGATGTCGGCACCAGCCACGAAGGCCTTCTCGCCGTCGCCCGTGATGATGAGGACGCGCGTCTGGGCAGTATCGAGGTGACTCACGAAGTCGTCGATTTCCTTCAGGACTGTCGAGTTGAGCGCGTTCAACGACTTGGGTGCCGACACTTTCATGACGGTGATCTGGTCGTGCTGCTCAATCTTCAAGAAACTATAGTCCATGTCCGCAGGGATTAGATGTCCATGGGTTTCCAGTTGGGGTCAAGGATGAGCTTGGCCTCGGTGGCTGCTTGCATCTGCTCAAAGGTGAACTCGGGGTGGATTTCGCGCACCACGATGCCTTCGGGCGTGATGTCCATGACACCCATCTCAGTGATGATCATGTTCACCTGTCCGGCAGCGGTCAGGGGCAGCGTGCACTCCTTCAGGATCTTGGGAGCACCTTTCTGGGTGTGTTCCATGGTGAGAATCACGCGCTTGGCACCGACCACGAGGTCCATGGCACCGCCCATACCGGGAGCCATCTTGCCAGGAATAATCCAGTTGGCGAGGTTGCCCTTCTCATCCACTTGCAGGGCGCCGAGGAACGACACGTTCACATGGCCGCCACGGATAATGGCGAACGAAGTGGCCGAGTCGAAGGTGCAGGCACCAGGCAGCAGCGTGATGGCACCACCGCCAGCGTTGATGAGGTTCTTGTCTTCTTTGCCTTCTTCGGGGGTCGGGCCCATGCCCATGGCGCCGTTCTCGGTTTGGAGGGTCACGGTGACACCTTCAGGAAGGTAGTTGGGGATCAAAGTCGGAATGCCAATGCCAAGATTGACAACATCGCCGTCGTGCAGTTCCTTGGCTGCGCGTTTGGCGATCACTTCTCTCATTTCATTTTTGTCCATAACTTATAATTTAAAGATTTAAAGATTTATGATTTGATGATTCCTATTATTTAACTACGAATTTCACGAATGGTACGAATTGTTTCCGATAGAATTTTGCAACTTCGTTGCGAATGTGTACGAATTCGTACAATCCGCAGCTTTAGCTGCCAAATTCACAAATCGAAATTCGTTTAATTCGTATAATTCGTAGTTTCTTTTCATATCTATTTCATTCCTCGTTTTACCATCTCTTGTACGACGAAGGAAGCCACATCGTCGGCATACGTATTCATGCCAAAACCGGCGTCGAAACCGAGTTCCTTGGCCAGTTCGTGCGTGATACGGGCGCCGCCACAGCAGCAGATCATCTTGTCGCGCAGGCCCTCGGCCTCCATCAACTCGATGAAGTTGATCATGTTGTGGATGTGGACATCCTTCTGGGTCACGGTCTGCGACACCAGCAAGGCGTCGGCATGGAGTTCGATGCCCTTGGCGATGAACTCCTCGTTGGGCACCTGCGAGCCGAGGTTGTAGGCCTCTATCATCTCATAGCGCTCCAAGCCGTAGTGGCCGGCATAGCCCTTCATGTTCATGATGGCGTCGATACCCACGGTGTGGGCGTCGGTACCCGTCGAGG
Source organism: Bacteroidales bacterium (assembly GCA_016285355.1). The sequence goes on along the minus strand of JAEEQP010000006.1, from coordinate 205 downwards.
CGCCAACGATGACAATCTTGCGGCCGATGTTCTCCTTGATGTACTTGTCGGTCTCGTACATGTCCATCGTCGTGGATTCCACCTTCGGCACATAGATGGTCGAATAGTCGACGGTGTGCGTGCAACTACCGTAGCAGTTGACGAAAGTGAAACCGGGCGTCAGTTCCCTGTAATACACCACGCTGGGGTTTTCCAATCCCATCTT
>JAEEQP010000035.1 GCA_016285355.1 Bacteroidales bacterium | reverse complement strand
CGAAAAGCAAGCGGATGAAAAGCTCAAGGAGCTTGCCAAATCATACAACAAAGATGTGTTTTTTGAAGAGCATCTCATAGAAAGTGTGAAAGAAAACTATTTATCCGATATGGAATTGCTGGAAGATGCCACAAACTATTCGGAAATTTGCAAGTCAGAGATAGCTTCTGGAAAAAGTTTTTGCTATGCCAAACACTATGCTGAAATTAAGCTATTTCATGAGTTTGTGGATGAATATTGCAGACTCTTGGCAGAGGTGTGCGACTTTGCGGTAAAACAAGGGGTAAAAGACGACATCGCCTTATTCTCAGTTGCGTCTGCTTGCGCTGAAGCTTATGTAAATGAACGCATTTCTGATTTGTCACCTCTGAAAGAAATTTACAAGGCAGATTGGCTGCAAGAATATCTTTCTAAATTGCAAGATAGAATGATGCGAGAACAAGAAACAGAAGTAGATACGAGCACATTTAGCACCTTATCTACCCGGCGGAAAACTCATGAAGAAGAAATATGGGATATGATGTTCCCAGATGGAATCGATGACGGCTTTTCTTTGCCTGAAGATTAGAAATACGAAAGATACTTGTAGTAAAAATGAAGTTTTGCTAATCAAATCATAAACGAATGGAAAACAACATACAGAAGCTGTTGAATGATGTTAATGTCATTCTCCAACAAGAAAAAGTCAAAAAAGAAGAAAGCCTTAAGCGAGGTGAACGCTTCAATATGTTTGCGACGCTTGGAGTCGCACATTATGAGGTGACACATTCTGCCATTATAGCAAGTTTTCTTGACCCTAAGGAGTCTCATGGCCAAGGTGACAAGTTTTTGAAACTGTTTCTTTCTATAATTGGAGATGAGACAGAGCTTGATACGGCAAATTCAAATGTTTATACGGAATCTTCAAATGAGGATGGACGAATCGACATCCTTATTGAGGATAATAACAAAAAGGCTATTATTATAGAAAACAAAATCTATGCAGGTGATCAAAATGAACAATTGAAAAGATACGCTCATTTTGCCTGTAATAAATACAAGAATGGCTATTCTATATATTATCTAACTCTTGATGGGGTTGATGCATCAGAGCAGAGTGCAAAAGATACAAAATACAAACGCATTTCTTATGCTCAAGACATTTTGAATTGGCTAGAACAATGTATCAAAGAAAGTGCAACGACCCCATTGATTAGAGAGACCTTAATTCAATACAAAAATCACATTAAACAATTGACTAATCAAGACATGGAAGCAATGAGTCAAGAGAAGCTTATAGAGGTTATGGTTGCCAATGCCGATGCCGTGGCTGCCATCTGTAACACTCAAAACGAATACAAACAACATGTTTATTATACATTTGTCAAACCCAAGTTTGAAGAGTTCTGCCAAAAGAACCACCTGCTTTTTGAAGATACTAATATGTTTGCTGGAAGAGGAGAAAGAGGTTTCTTTTTCCGCAGAGAAGAATGGAAATATGCCGCGATATGGTTTTACACAGAACGTGCAGGAGAATGGGATTTTTATTGGGGAATCTCAAATTACAAAGGTGATGCACTAAAAGTTGAAAAAACACAACTTGATTGCATTAATGGATCAATTACTGATTATTGGCCGTATGGATACAAATACTTATTTCAATATAGGAATTGGGATATGAATACTTTGGCAGAGATGATCAATGGCAACTATGTGAAATACATTACTGATTTAGTCAGCAAAGCCGTTGAAGAGATTGATAACAAGAATTTACCAATGCCATAATTGTAAAAGCAATAATGTCAAATTTCACAAGCCTGTGCTTCAATTCGGCGCAGGCTTGTGTTTTCTTTGCTGCATCGTTTAACCCATAAAACTAACAAACATGAGCAAAGTATTCAAAGTATGGCCCAAACGGGTCAAAAGAGTGAACGGCACAGTGTTAACACCCGAAATGGTCATCATCGTGACCATCCCAATGCATGTTTCCAACCCCTTCAGCAATGGAGCCAAGGAAATCAAGGAAACCTACATGCGCATCTATCAGTTTGACTACAAGAAAGCCAACTGCTATCAGACAGATTTCAATTATGAGGCTCTGGATTGATTAGGTCAACAGAAAGAAAATTTGTAGTTTTGCAATCAAAAGCTCATTTAATGAATTATGGAACAGAATTATTACCAATTATGTGACAACAGGTACGATGAAGCATTTGACACAATCAAATTGCTTGAAAGATATCCATGGATTGGCTGCAAGTATGCGTATAGTGAGTGCCGACCTCTTATTATAGGAGACAGTCATTATGCAACCAATGAAGATGGAAATTTCTGTCAAGAAGAATACGAGAATATGAAGAATGACAAATACTATACTCGCGGAATTGTAAATACAGTGGTTGTGAACAAATGCGATGGAAAACAGACGTGGAAAATGTTCGAAGGATTGCTCAATACATTCATTGAAGTTTCTCCAGATAACGTAAAGCGGTTTTGGTCGAAAGTGTCATTTTACAATTTTATTCAAGAGCCAATGGAAAGTTCAAATGCTAAACCGACAAATGATGATAGGATAATTGGCTGGAAATGTCTAGCTGATGTGGCAAAAATACTGCATCCAACAACAATTCTTATTCTTGGGACTCGTAATTGGTATGGTTTGGATGCTTTAGATAGTATTGATGGCGTAAGTAGGGATGGCTTTAATTGGGATGAAACTCATAAGATAAGCAACACAACACCTGGTACGGCAAAGATTATGCTTTCAAATGAAGTAATACCAATTAATCTGATTCATCATACTTCACAAGGTTATTGTGTCCACGCATGGCGTGATTATCTCAAGATGAAAGAACCTGAAATGATGTCATATTTGGAATAAAGAGGGCAAACTTCCGATATTCAAAAAACACATCTTTTCATAGCCTGTGCTTCAATTCGGCACAGGCTTTTGTTTTCTTTGCAGCGTAATTCAAAACAAAACACCATGAACATCAAAGACTTATTACAAGACGATGCCTTAAAGGCACTTGAAGAACAAATCATCATGTCGTTTGAAGGGCTTTGGAGCAAAGACCACGACTACACCGACGAGCGTAGTCTTATCGAAGTCAGGAAAACCATCATCAACCATCGTGTGCTGCAACATCAGGATTTGTTGCTGCCCGACATCATAGCCTTCAACGACGCGATGCGGGAAGCCTTGCGCGAAATGTTCGACAAAGCCCACGCCGTGTATGAAGCCAACAAAGGCTTCGGTGAAGATGTGGAGGTCGATGCTTGCTGCTACCTCAGCAATGACTATCCGGCATTGCACCCCGTGCAAGGCGAGAACCGACAAGAGCTTTGGAATGCTTTGCAGGATTCAGGATGGAATCTGCTGTATGAAGGCGGCGTGGCTTTCCCTCTCCAATTGAAAGGGAACGACGATCCTGATTCCAACGACTTTGACGAATTTATCGGGATGAATTGTCCACCGCCCAACTGGAACGAAGGCCTCGACCAGGAACTGACCAAAGACCTTTATTTGATTGATGCCTTTCATAACCTGTTCGACCACACTGAATTTGCCATCACCGACTTCATCTATTGCCGTGATTTTTACTATGAGATTAAAGTTGAGATTGATAAGGAAATCCCGAAAAGCGTTTGATAGGGACACAATCGCCAGACTACTACGCCACGAAGACGAGCATGGCATGGGGCGCGTGTTCATGTATGCCTTTGTCAACGAGGTAGTACGCATGAAAACACCATTCTCTTTTGATTGCGAATCGGCACAGGTCTTGGAGAATGATGGCGACTTGCTGGTTGTTGACAAAGAGGGCAGAATCATTGCCCTTGAGCATAAATCCCAACGGCTATGCCTGTCCCTCGATGACAAACGAACCGAAGGTATCAAACAAATTGAATATGATGGCAAGAATTATCGTGAAGTCATTCTTGCTTGGCTTACTGCTTGTATCCAATATACTTCATTGCAACCTGAACTTCGAAAAGAACTGACGCGATATGCGCGTTCCATTCAAAGAAAGTTTTGAAAAAAGCAAACTTGTGCAATAATTCAGCATATCTTTTCGCTATCTTTGCTCCATCAAAACAGAATCATCATGTCCCCCAACCTCCTAAACAAATACGTCTGGCTCGTTGAGACCATCTACAACGCGAAGTACATCTCATTTGAGGAAATCAACCGGCGTTGGCTTGACGACGACATCAGTGAAGGCGTGGAAATCCCCAAACGAACCTTCCACACTTGGCTCAACGAGGCGCAGGAGATGTTCGGCCTCGTCATCCTCTGCGAGCGCAAGGGCGGCTACCACTATTACATCGAGAACGCCGAGGAAATCCGGCAGGGCGGCCTGCGTAACTGGCTGCTCAACACCATCTCTACCAGCAATTTGCTCATGGAGAACCGGCAACTCAAAGACCGCATCCTGTTGGAAGAAGTGCCCTCGGTGAAAGACCACCTTTCGCCCATCCTCGCCGCCATGAAAACCGATGCAACTTTGCGTATCACCTATCAAAGCTATTGGCGTGACGAGAGCAACACCTTTGAGTTGGAACCCTACAGCGTGAAACTCTTCAAGCAACGTTGGTACTTTGTGGGCCGAAGTCCGTACATCGACCAAGTGCGCATCTATGCCCTCGACCGCATTCTTAGCCTTGAGACCTTGGAGAAGAAGTTCAAGATGCCCAAGAAGTTCGACCCGAAAGTGTTTTTCGAGGACTTCTACGGTATCATCGCGCACGAAAACGCCAAGGTTGAAACGGTCAGGCTGAAAGTCAGTGCCGAGCAGTCGAATTACTTGCGTTCCCTGCCTTTGCATCCCTCGCAAAAGGAGGTCGAAAAGGGCGAAGGATACAGCATTTTCGAGTTGCAACTTTGCCCCGAGTTTGATTTCCAGCAGGAGATTCTTTCGCAAACGCCTGACATTGAAGTGCTGTCGCCGGAATGGTTACGGGAAGAGATTTCCAATAAGGTCAAGGTTTTGTGGGAAAAATATACAGAAAGATGAACAATTTCGCAGCCATAGACTTTGAGACCGCCAACAATGAGCGCACCAGAAACTTGCGCTTGGATTGCGAGGACGATTCTATGACTTAATTCGAAATTTATTGTAATTTTGCAGTAAATTTCGAACGCAATGAAATCCAAACTTCTTTTCATCCTTTGCTTTTTCGCGTTGAGCACTTTCGCGCAAAACGTGCATATTCTGCCCACTCCACAACATGTTGAAACCGCAGAAGACCAGTTTGTTTGGGACGAGACCGTCGTCCTGACCTACGATGCCTCCGATACCGAAATCAGCCAGATAATCACGATGTTTCTCAGTGACTTGGACCAAATCAGCGGCAAGAAAGTGCAGTTTGCGCGTGGCGTCATCAAGGGCAATCACTTCATCGAACTCATCAAGACCGACCACCTCGGTGTGAGTGAAAACGAAGACCAAGCCTACCGTCTGACCGTCAACCGCAACTTCATCCGTTTGGAAGCCACTACCTCGACAGGACTTTTCTACGCCACCCAAAGCCTGAAACAGCTCTACCGTTACGCCTCCCTGAAAAACAAAAATGAGATTCCTATCCCTTGCATGACCGTCACTGACTGGCCCAATTTCAAGATTCGCGCCTGGCAAGATGACATCAGCCGCGGTCCCATCGTCAGCATGGATTACCTGAAACGACTCATCCCGCAAATGGCTGAATGCAAGCTCAATGCGTTCTCGCTCTATACTGAGCACACGTTCAAGACGAAATGCCACCCCGACATTGCTCCTACCGATGCTTTCACCGCCGAGGAAATCAAGGAATTGGAGGATTTTTGCAAGCCTTATCACATCCAAATCATTGGTAACCAGCAGTGTTTCGGGCACTTTGAGGAGATTCTCTGCAATCCATTCTACAGCGATTTGGCCGACACGAAATGGAACCTCAATCCCGCCAAGGAAGAAAGCTACAAGTTCCTCGAAGACCACCTCCGCGAAGTGGCAAAAGCTTATAAATCACCGTATTTCAACATCAACTGCGACGAAACAGAATGCCTCGGTCAAGGTTATGCCAAGGCCTACGTCGATTCTCTTGGAGCGGAAACCGTTTATTACCAGCACATCAACCGCGTCAACAGGATGCTCCGCCCCTATCGCAAGCGCGTAATGATGTGGGGCGACATTGCCGACAAGCATCCCGAAATCCTTGACAATTTAGACAAAGACCTTTTTCTCATCGCGTGGAGTTACGTGGGAACTGACGATTTCAACGACTTTTTGAAACCCTACGTCGATTCAGGACGCAAGTTTTTCGTCGCGCCTGGAGTCAGTCTTTCCGAGAGGGTTTGGCCAAAGCATTACGAGTTCAAGGCCAACATCACCAACCTCTGTCGAGACGGCTACCAAAAAGGTGCGCTCGGGGTTATCAACACCTGTTGGGACGACTTCGGCGAGTCGCTGACTAACTGTGCTTTATATGGTTTGGCTTTGGGTGCAGAGATGAGTTGGAACGCCGTCGCCACCAACGACCGTGGCACCGATGTCAACTTCATGACCCATTTCTTCAAAAGCACCTACTACGAAATCTGCAAACACCTTGACACCGTTTCCGAATGGACGAAAATCGACGGCATCGGCAAGTTCAGCGCGTTGACGGAACCTATAGCTCCATTTTATCCTTCCCTCGTCAACGACTCCATCAAGGCATTGAATCAGAGGGCTTTCGTTTCCCTTTCAGCATTGGAGAAGACCTTGATTAATGACACAAAACATGTGAAACAGAACACCGAATTTTTCAACAATGTCTTCTATGCCCTGCATCGTATGCAATGGTGCGCTGACCGCAACCATGCCCGCTGCCAGCTCTACCGCACCTACAACGACCCTAACGAAACCAACATCGCCAAGAGCAAGAAGATGATTCGCAACCTGATAGCCTCGCTCCATGACTTGAAAAAGGAGTATGTCAAGGTGTGGGACTTTGAGAGCCGTCCGTACTGGTTGGATGTGAACATGAAGAAATACGACGACGTGGTGCGTGAGTTACAACAAATCGAATATCTGCCTTTCATTGAGACGACAACGGATGAAAATGGTCAAGTTGCCGTTGCGCTGAAGACCGTTTTCGGCGACAAGGAAATCCACTATACTATTGACGGAAAAGAAGTTACGCAAAGCGACTCCATCTATCAGCACCCTATTGTTTTGGAGCGGCCTTGCCTCATTAAGGCGACGTGCTTCAATGCTTTGGGCGAACCTGTTTGTGCCGAGCGTTATTTCTGCTACCACAAAGGCATGGGAAGATTGAAGCAACTGAATAGCCCGGCAGGCAACTATCGTCCCGAATACTCAGGCGGCGGTGACAACGCCCTGCTTGACGGCAGTCTCGGCACCAATAACTATATGGACGGTCACTGGCAAGGTTTCTACGGCACCGATGTCGACCTCGAAATCGATTTGGGCACTTGGACGGATGTCAACACGCTGAATATCGGCTTCTTGGTGAATGCCCACGACTGGATTCTGCGCCCAGACACATTAGAGGTATACGGTTCATACAACGGAATCGATTACACGCTGCGTGGCACTTTCCCCATCACTACCGAAGTGAACCGCGAGGGCAATTTCGTCTTCCGCGAGAAATTCGACATTCCGATTTCAACAAAGCTACTACGTATCGTGGTGAAGAATCCCGGCAAATTGCCGGAAGGTCTGCCTGGAGCCGGGTATGACTCTTGGATTTTTATGGATGAAATCGTGGTGGAGTAATTACTCACCATTGGTACGGCTATAGTTGATGTCCAAAGTGTAAGATTGCGAATCAACCTCAGCACCAGTCAGTTCCACTACTATCATACAGTTTTCCTTAATCAGACTTTTGAACGAAAATTTCTCGTTGCGATATTCGCCTTCCTGCATGGTGCCGAGTGAATAGTACTCTTCGGTCAGCAAATAGTTGGTCGTCCCCTTCTCAATAACCCACACATGCAGCATCAAATCAGTCACCCTGCCTGGCCCCACGTTGTGCAGGTCAAGTTGCAAATTACACTCCGCCTCTTCTGTGACAAAAGCGGGCAACGATTCAAACCGCACCCCTTCGAGTAGCAGTGTCGGCATGTCATCAACAGGAACGGCCTCCATTTTGGCATTATGGTAATCTTCAGGTATTTGTCCTATCTGCCAGCCCTCCATGGTTGTCTCCATGTAATAATACTTCTTCTCGTGGAAAAGCAAATAGCAATCCGCCTCAACTTCATCACAATGTACACCAATAGCCATGTGCTCAGGCAAGACCAACAGGATGAAGTCCGCATCCATTTCATAGAGTAAAGCCGCCAACAGGGCCACCTTGTCCTCGCAGTCACCATAGCCATCCACAAGTGTTTCAATGGGATAGCGCAAGTATTCATCTATACCTTTAGTGGTGGAATCGTAGGCGTATGGCAAAGACTGCACAAAGGTCAGTGCCAAACTGATTTGTTCTTTCTTAGTCGCGACATGTGTGCTGAACTCTTCGGCCAAAGCCCGCATCACCGGGCGGTCGTGCTCCGAGAGCATGAAGCTATAGTAATTAGGCGGTATCTCGCCACTGTTGAATTGGTAGCGATAGGCCAAATGCTCGCGTTCGTTTTGGTAATAGTCATAGATCTGCTTGCTGATATTCAACGAGATGGAACATTGTTTCCCCTCAAAAGGCCATGTGTGCTCAATCCTATAATAACCATCCTCCTCCGTCACGGAATGAGCCATGGCGGAAAGGCTAAGGAAAGCAGTTATTATAACAAGGTATTGCTGGATACGCATCATGGGTTTTCTTTTTAAAACGCATGAATCGCGCTAAAATTGTTATAGAGCTAGCCTCCTATGTCATTCCGTGGGCTTGTTTGTGGGTTGGCAAAAGGAATCTATAGGAGGCGGTTCAAGAGTGATGCCCTAATGGACGGCCTCATCAGGTATAGATCCCATGCCTTTGCCCACCAGGCTGCGTTGGGATGACATACCTGTTGAGGCCTGCACCCTGTAGGGACATGCTTTCCGATGCCTTCAATACATTTTTACTTTCCCCAATAATGGAAATCCTTCAATTCTTTCAGCAGTTCCTTCACAGCGGCCTCCAACTGTTCATCCACACCATCGGCCATCTTCTCAGGTGTATTGCGCACCTTGACATCAGGCTCCAGTTGGGTGTTTTCCAACCAATTGCCTTGTTCTGTGCGATAACCAATCACTGGCAGGCCGAAATACAATGACGGATCTTGCAAGGTCTCCCAAGTCACGCTCGACATGGTGCCTGGCACAGGCATACCGACAAGAGTGCCCATGTTTTTGTGCTTGTAAACCCAAGGTGTTCCATGTGCGTTGCTGTAGTTGGCCTCACCGATAATCATGATGGAGGGCTTGTTGTAACGCCGTGAAGGCATCACGCAAGCCACGCTGTCGTTGATGACCTGTTCGAGGTATTTCTCGCCGCTGAAAAGAATCTCGATGTCTTCATGCAAACGACCGCCGCCATTGAAGCGCGTGTCAATGACAATGCCGTCGCAGAGATTGTATTTGCCGAGAATCTGAGAGTATACATCGCGGTAGCTGGCATCGCCCATGCTCTTGATGTGGACATAGCCCAAACGACCGTTAGACAACTTTTTTACCGTTTCCTCATTATGCTTCACCCAACGCTTGTAGAGCAAATCATTCATCGCGCTGTGGCTGATGGGCTTCACCGTTTCTTCCCATGTCTTGCCGCCATCTGAGAGGGTCACCAAAACTGTCTTGTCACGCTTATTGTTGAGCAAAGGATAGTAGTCCATCCCTTTGGTAATCTCCACGCCGTCAATCTTTTGGATAATGCAACCCTTCTTCACCTTCGATTTGTCCTTGTCGAAAGGACCGCCTTCCACCACCTCGTCAATCTTCAAGCCGTCGCCTTTGTAATTGAGGTCGAGCAATACGCCGAACTCCGCCGTGGCATCGCCTTTGCTTGAGGGACGATAGCCTGAACCTGTATGTGACACGTTCAATTCGCCTAAAATCTCGCTCAACATCTCTGAGAAGTCATAGTTGTTGTTGATATGCGCCAAGAAAGGTTGGTAAGCTTCTTTCATCAAAGTCAAATCCACGCCGTGATGGTCTTTCATGAAGAAACGCTTCTCGATTTGCAGAAACACGTGGTCGAACATGTATTCGCGCTCGTCGGCAAGGTTGAGTTCCATCGTGGCATCAAATTTAATTGACGACGACTTGCCGCCTTTGTCGAATTTCTGCAAATTGTTGCCGGAAAGCACGAAGAGATTGTCGCCCTTCATTCTCAGCTGGGCACCGCCCTGCCCCAACTTTTTCGTGATCTTCATCGACTTCTCGCGCACATCCATCTCCCAAAGGTCATAACCCTTCTCGAACGAGGTCATGAAATAGAACTTCTCGCCATCGTTAGAAAGTGCCATGCCACTCAAATTTGAAGACATCGGGGTCAAGCGAATCACACGGTCTTGCAGATGCTCTAAGTCCACCTCTATCTTCTTGATTTCCTTGTCTTCTTTTGAGGTCCCTGAGCCTGTCGAAGGGGCGTCTTTTTTATCGTCTTTCTTGCCTTTTTTCTTGTCCTTGCCTTCGTCTTTGGACTCGTCTTTCTTGTCGTCATTCTTGCCTTTCTCGGTTTCCTTCAGCAAGGCACAATCCTCTTTGCTGAGACGGAATTTGTCGTAAGCATCCTGATTCATAAAGGCTATGAAAGCGTCGTTTTGACTACCCCATGAGGCATGGGAACGCATTCCGTAACGATTTGAACGATAAATGATTGCATTGCCATCCAACACCCATTGCGGACTGCCGTCAATGTAAGCACTCTCGATGATATTGTAGATGGTTTTCGAGCCGTCAGCCTTCACAATGCCGATGTCAGAATAGGGGTCGCGCATGTGAGAAATCAAGGTCAAGGCAAACCACTGTCCATCGGGCGACCACTCGTAGGAGAAGCCATAATCATCGGTCTCATAGTGTTGGCATCCATCCGTGATTTGGCGCACCTGTTTTGAGGCTACATTGTAGACTTTCAAGACAGTACGATTCTCGATGAAAGCGATTTCCTTGCCGTCGGGTGAATAGCTCGGCGCAATGCGCTCGATGCCGTCGTTGCCAAACAAAGGTTTCTCTTCCACTAAGGTGGCGTACGCGAAATTGTAGTCCTCCTTGCGCTCGATGGTGGCTTGGTAGAGATTCCAGTAACCGTCACGCTCAGAGGCATAAACGATGGTGCGACCGTCCTTTGAGAACGAAGGATTGCGCTCGGCCTGCGCCGTGTGCGTGATTTGCTTGGTGGTGGCATATTCGTCCACGCCTGTCACGAAAAGTTCGCCGCGCGAGATGAAGGCAATCAGTTTGCCGTCGTCGCTCAGCGCAAAATCGCCGACACCTTTAAAATCTTGCTTCACCTTTTGCTCAGATTCCTGGTCGTTGACGATTTCAATGTTGACCTTTTGAGGCTCACTGCCAATGCGTTGGGTGTAAATCTCGCCCATATAACCATAGCACAATAGACCATCGTTGGCCACGCTCAGGAAACGGACAGGGTGCGTCTTGAAATGCGTTACCGCCTCCACCTTTTCAAGGTTGTTGGCAGGTGCTTTGTAAACATTGAAGTTGCCGTTATTGCGCTCGCTTAAGAACACGACCTCCTGGTAACCAGGCAAATATCTTGGGTCTCTATCCTCGCCCACATTGGTTGTGAGAATCGTGTGCGTCTTTTTCTTGGCGTTGTAGTACACCACATCGCGAGCCACGGAGGAGACATGGTGCTTGCGCCAAACGTTCTCGCTGCCCTTGCGGTCGTAGTAGAGGAACGATTTGCCGTCCTTGTCAAACGACATGCTGCACACTGGCACGGCCACCACCTGCTCGGGGCGACCGCCTTCGACGCTCACTTTATATAGTTCGGTAATCCAGCCCGAGGCAAACTGCACATTCTCAGCCGACTTTTGGATTTGTGCGGAGAAATAAATCTCCTTGCCATCGGGTGAAAAGGCCAAAGGCATTTCAGTGGCTGAATTGGTTGTAATACGCTTGGCTACACCACCTTCTGTGGAGACCAAATACACATCGAAATTACCATTACGGTCAGTGGCAAAGGCGATTTGTTTGCCATCGGGCGACCATATTGGTTCGGCATCGTAAGCGGTGTTTGTCGTGATTTGCAAGGCTTTACCGCCAGTGGTGTTTACCACATACACATCGCCTTTGTAGCAGAAAGCGATTTTGTCGCCTTGAGGAGAGATTACATTGTGGCGGAGCCACAAGGGCTGCGCAGAGAGTTGAAATGTTGCCGCTGCAAGCAGGGCTAATAGGAATAGTTTTTTCATATAGCGTTTGATTTTCAATAATTTATAATTTATAATTTGTAATTCATATTTACAATTTAGGCGGTGACACAAACTTTTGACAAATCTCACTAATCATACGTTTCCTGAAATATTCGACAAAGGTATTGTTTTTTCGACAAAGACCACACAAGTTTAAAAATTATATCACTTCAAAGTTTAAAGTTTTCATCTTAATTCTATCAATTCACTCAAAGGCAATATCTTTGCAACATTGGTATTTTTACGTTGTAACAAATTAACGGACTTCGTAAACGGAATCTCTTTAGTATTATCGAAATGAATCACTGCATAATACGGAGCATTTTCTGCTTCAAATCCACTTTCTCGCAATGCTTCAGGAGTCCAAATCTGGAACCCTTTTTTCTTTAATTTGAAAAGTTTGGTGTTTTTACCATTCGTGTGCAACAACACATACCCAAGCTTTTCAAAACCTGGTTTTACCAAAAGCGAACCTTTACTTTCTCCCGCACGAAGATAACACATGCCTGTTTCTATCATTTTTTCCATAGTCGATTTTCGCGCATGGTTAACAAGTACAGTAACTTCCTCAGGATTTTCTTGCATCTTTTTGAGCAATTTCTCGGCATTATTGGGGTCATCGATTTCTTGTCGACGACGAATGCCCAAATCCAAGTATTCTTGCTCTTGGTCTATGCCTATAAAGTTGCGTCCCAATAGATTTGCCGCAATTCCAGTTGTACAACTACCAGCAAAAGGGTCAAGGATTGTGTCGCCCTCGTTAGTACATGCGAGAATGATGCGATAAAGCAAACGTAAAGGCTTTTGTGTTGGGTGTTTTCCACATGTTTTTTCCCATTTCCCAACCGCTGGGATTCTCCAAACATCTGTCATTTGTTTGTCGCCATTCAAACGTTTCATTACCTCGTAATTAAACTTGTGAGGCTTTTTTTCATGCTTTCTTGCCCAAATGATGTATTCTGTGGAGAAATTGAAATAGCGGCAACTCAAATTCGGTGGCGGGTCGGACTTCTGCCAAGTAATGACATTGAGTATCTTATAGCCTAATTCGGTCAGGCAGTTTGCAACAGAAAAAATGTTGTGATAAGTTCCACTAATCCATATAGTTCCGTCTTCTGTTAGTTTATTTCTGCATATCGAAAGCCATTGTTTGTTGAAATTGTAGATATATTCAGGTGTTCCTCCTTTGTCCCAATCGCCTTTGTCAACGCATACCACCTTGCCGCTTTGACAGCTGATGCCGCCATTGCTTAAGAAATAGGGAGGGTCGGCAAAAATGGCGTTACATGAATTATTGGGGATTTCATACAATAGTTTTCTACAATCACCATGTAAAAGAGTAAAAGATTGGGGAATGGTTTTTCTCTTGCCTTGATAGTAAGTCCTATGAGGCTCAAATTCAATGTAACTCATTGTAACGTTTGTTTTATGTTTGCTACCAGTTACCATTCTGGCTTCCATAGGACACACAAAAACTGCGGGCAATGATTTGCTCGCAATGTGGTCCTAGGAAAACCAAGTAATAGACAAATCAAACCCGCAGTAGGGTCATATAATGATTTGTTCTATACTATTCTTGAAATTTCCTAGGTTTCATTGCGAATAGAACAAATAGCAAACGCTTGATTATTATATGTTTGTATTATTTTTAGTTTTTATACTTTCATTCAAATGGTTTAACGTAATCGAATAGTTTAAATAATAAAGTCTAATTGTTGTATCATTAACTCTTTCTCATACTGCTTATCAAGCGATTCATAACTCAAAAATGCAACACGTTTATTCATACGAAGTTCGTTAAATGCAGCATAAGACAACTTGTTCAAATATTCCTGATACCTTTTTTCATCTGCAACAATGACCATACGAACATAAAAACTTTGTAAGTCATTATATTTCAATAGGGAATTCTGAATATCAGTTGAATGTTCAATCTCAAAGAAAGAATGGGGTAACTGATTGTCATTGAACCAAATGACATCTATTGTAGAACTTCGTTTGACAATCGAAGGATACGAATATTGAGGTATTGAACTCAATGTCCGAATCTCACCTAATGGGGTCTTGAGAAATAATTTGTTCTTGTCTTGGTCAGGAACGAAAGTGGATAAATGCCTCATTTTACCCATTTCGAGCAATAATCCTTGATAATATGCATGGTTGAAGTTCTTTACCTCATCGCTATCTTTATTCTTTTCCGTCTGTACAATTATTCCTTCCTGTTCTAATTGTTTTCGATGGCTTTCTAATGCGTATAGACCTTTTTTTATTGGATATATTCCTTTGGTATGACGGACAATGCGTCTAATAGATGCAAACGGGGTCTTTGTGCCCCAGTTGCAATCCTTGATTTCAAATATCTTTTGATTGATTTGGGTAAGCGTTGCAATACCGCCCAACGCTTCAATTGTTTCTATGACAGCCTGTGCTTGAGTCATAACTTGATTCCTTCTGCTGGCATACGGAATGAGAAAACCGTTTGGTCATTTACTGTTGAAATACAGAAATCTCCTTTTGTAATGACATCCATTCCGATAAGAACATCGTAGTCGAAGTCGTTGTCGTCATCACCGCTCATCACTTGCAGATTGGCAACCTTGTAGCCGTTTTCAAAACACAAATCAATGGTGTATGTATTAGCTTCCAATATTCCGCCGTATGCGGACACAGCGCATTTACCACTTGGAACCAGTCCCAACACCTTTACGATTTCAGGTGAAATGATGGTATTGGTCGCGCCCGTGTCCCAAGCAGCATTTTCAATCTTGCAATAGCGACGATTCCCTTCTGCGTCTGTTACGCCTTCTGGCATGACAACAAAACAATCAGATATGATTGCATCTTGGCGTTGGCCATAGTTTTTGGATAAAATGCTCATTTTGGCAAAACACTTGCTTCAATAACACGATGTTGTTTTGGGGTATTGGTCACAGGACGAAAAGATGTGATACGTGCCACATGACCTTTTCCCCAAGGCTCTGCTTGTACAACTGTCGTAATGGAAGGAAAATCTGCTTTATTCATAATCACAACATTTGAGTTTAACGGTGCAAAAATACTACAAATAATTGATTTATGCTATTAAACGATTCAGTTTCATAAGATTTTTGGCTCCTCCGCCGACAAACGGCTCAATGTAAGTGACATTCTCCCATCGGTCAAAGTCAGCAGGAAGCAGAGCTTCCAGTTGTTCAATGAGTTGGGCTTTCCCTCCAACCCATTTGACGAATGGTTTCGCTTTCATTACTATTATGTTTTATGCCACAAAAATAATGAAAATAACATTACTATGCAAATGATACTTTTTTCTCACTTCACCCTAAACCAAAACACCGATTCCCCCTCCAGAAACAGCTCCAACTTGTCGCCGATATGCACCTCCCCTACACCTTGTGGCGTGCCAGTGAAGATATAATCGCCCTCTTTCAAAGTGACGAAACGCGAAACATGGGAGATGATTCTGTCGAAACTGAAAATCATGTCGCGACTGTGGCCTTGCTGCACCCATTCGTCGTTGAGTTTCATGCCGAAAGCAATATCCTCAGGATGTTTCAACTCACTGATTTTCTTGAACTCACCAATGGGTGCCGAACTATCGAAAGCTTTGGCGATTTCCCAAGGATGGCCTTTGGCCTTGCACTCGCGCTGCAAATCGCGGGCGGTGAAGTCGATGCCCACGGTGATGGCATCATAGTAATTTGAAGCGAACTTCTCGTCGATGGAGCGGCCTGGCTTACAGATACGTAGCACCAGCTCCGTCTCATAATGGATTTCCTTGCTGAAATCAGGGTAGAAAAACGGATTGTGCGGCAACAGCAGAGCTGTGGCAGGCTTCATAAAAAACATGGGCTCAGTCGGCAAGTCGTTGTCCAATTCCTTGACATGTGCCAAATAATTGCGTCCTATACAAATGATTTTCATGGCTTTATCGTTTTACATTCTTTCCGCCCATGCGCAACCTGATGGCCGTCACCACCTTTTTCGTATAAAGCGGAAAATCATTTTTCATGATCCAATCGTAATAGGCCGGTTCCTTGCGGAAAATATCTTCCACGCGCTGACCTTTATGCTTGCCGAACATGAACACTTCCTTGCCCTCCTCGTCAAAAATGATTTGTCCCGAAAGGTCAGCGTTCTTGTGATGTGCCGAAAACTCGGCGAGTTGCTTCATGTCGTTGGTGGGACCTTGGGATTTGTTGCCCTTAGCGTCTTCGTATTCAACATCTTGGTATTTGTCGAGCATGGCACGAAGTACATCGTAAGTGGCTTTGGTGTCGGCCATGGCACCGTGGGCACCACTCAATTCGGCATGGCAGAAGAACCGATAGGCTCCCTTCAGCGTGCGCGGTTCCATTTTCATAAAGATGTTCATCACATCAATAAAACCACGGTCTTTGAGGTCGAAATCATAATCCACGCGAAGGAATTCTTCAACTAAAACAGGCAAGTCGAATTTCAGGATATTGTAGCCTGCTAAGTCGGCATTGCCGATGAACTGAGCGATTTCCTTGGCTTTTTCGCGGAAAGTGGGCTTGTCGGCCACCATCTCATTGGTATAGCCATGCACCGAAGTGGATTCGGCAGAGATGGGTATTTCAGGATTGAGCAACCAAACACGCTGCTCTTCATCACCGTTCACGTTGATTTTCAGCACGCTCATCTCCACGATGCGGTCGTGAGAAGTGTTCAGACCTGTCGTTTCCAGGTCGAAAAAAGCTATGGGTCGTTTCAGATTCAGTTCCATAAAGTTTGCAAATTTGAGTGCAAAAATAATACATAAAAAGCAGCGATATTCAATTTTTTCTTACTTTTGCCCCACTTTTCAAACAAAAAAGAACATTTAGAAAGTATCAAATTATTGAAAGACATGATGGAAGAAAATGAAATGAAAGAAAAAGACGAACTGTTCTCAAAGGCAGTGAAAGCAGGAAAGAGAACTTACTTTTTCGATGTGAAATCCACGAAGAATGATGAGAAGTACATCACCATAACCGAAAGCAAGCGCCGTTTCGATGAGGGTCTGAACCGCTTCTTCTATGAAAAGCACAAGATTTTCCTCTACAAGGAAGACTTCGAGAAGGTTTCGAAAGGCCTCAACGACGCCATCAACTACATCGAGACGGGTGAATATCCTGCCGATTATTACGACCAGCCGGAGCCAACGCCACGCCACTATGACAACGTGGGTGGTGAAAGCCACAGCGAAATCGACAGTGCCATCGACAAATGGTTCGACAATTTGGACAAATAAGTTTATCAAAACATCAATTATCGAAAAGACCGTGTTCGCGCGGTCTTTTTTCTTTTGTCACGGTCGGCGTGTCAAAACTTATCAACATTTTGTTTCGTTGTTGATAACTTTCCCAAGCCACCTATAATAAAATGCGCCAAAATACGTACTTTTGTAGCGCAAAACGAACAGCAACATGGGCAAGATAATAGCGATTGCAAATCAGAAAGGTGGCGTGGGAAAAACCACCACAGCCATCAACTTGGCGGCAAGTTTAGCCGTCCTTGAATATAAAACCCTTCTCATCGATGCCGACCCACAAGCCAATGCGACCTCGGGTGTAGGCATCGACCCAAAATCCGTTGAGACCAGCATTTACGAGTGTATCATCGACAACGTAGATCCCAAAACCGTCATCACCGAGACGGAGACCCCCAACCTGTATCTGATTCCTGCTCATATCGACTTGGTAGGTGCTGAAATTGAGATGATTAACTTGCCCAACCGTGAGCAAATGATGAAGCACGCCCTCGATAGCATAAAAAAGGAGTACGAATTCATCATCATCGACTGCTCACCCTCGTTAGGTTTAGTTACGGTCAATTCCCTTACCGCTGCTGATTCGGTCATCATCCCTGTGCAATGCGAGTATTTTGCCCTTGAAGGCCTCGGCAAGTTGCTGAATACCATCAAAATCGTACAAACCCGCCTCAACCCTGACTTGGACATCGAAGGCATCCTGCTCACCATGTTCGACACACGTCTGCGCCTGTCAAAGCAAGTGGTGGAAGAAGTGAAGATGCACTTCCAGGATATGGTCTTCAACACCATCATCAATCGCAACACGCGCTTGGGCGAGGCACCCAGTTTCGGCAAGTCCATCATCATGCACGATGCGGCCAGCGTCGGAGCCATCAACTACCTGAATCTTGCCCGGGAAATTTTGGAAAAGAATCACATCACAAAAAACGAATAAACTGCCATGTCCGACAAAAACAGAAGAGCCCTTGGCCGTGGCCTTGACGCCATCCTGCAAAGCCCCGAAACCGACATCACCAGCAAAGACATCAGCGGCGATTTCGTGGCAGGTGCCATCGCCGAAATCGACATCAACCTCATTGAAACCAACCCCTTCCAACCGAGAACCGAATTTGACGAGACCGCTTTGAGAGAGTTGGCGCAATCCATCAAAGAACAAGGTGTCATTCAACCTGTTACGGTCAGAAAACTTGGCTACAACAAATATCAGCTCATTTCCGGCGAGCGTCGTCTGAGAGCCTCCAAATTGGCTGGACTTCCCAAGATTCCAGTGTTTATCCGCGTGGCCAATGACGAACAAATGCTGGAACTGGCCCTCATCGAGAACATCCACCGCGAAAACCTGAACGCCATCGAAGTGGCCATTTCCTACCAACGCCTCATCGACGAGTGCAACATGACCCAAGAGGAAGTCAGTGACAAGGTCGGCAAGAGCCGCAGTGCCGTAGCCAACTTCTTGAGACTGTTGAAATTGCCGGCAGAAGTACAAATTGCCATCCGTGACGGTCATATCACTATGGGCCATGCCCGTGCGCTCATCAATATCACCGACAAGGAACAGCAACTGAAACTCCTTCAGCAGATTATCGAAGGCGATATGAACGTCAGGCAGACCGAGGAACTGGCCGAAAAAGCCAAGAATCCGGAGGCCAAAGAAAGAAAGCAGACCAACTTCATCCCAGAGCATTTCAAGAGCAAAATCAAAAAACTCTCGCAAACCCTGAACACCAAGGTGAAAGTGACGAGAAACGTGAAAGGCCAAGGCAGCGTGGTCATCGACTTCAAGGACGAGGCCGAGTTTGACCGCATCATGGAACTGTTCAACAACAAATAACTGCCATGCCGCGTCGCTTCTTGTTTCTTTTGGGCTTCGTTGTATTCCTTGCCTTTCAGAAAACGGAAGCGCAGAATGTGGTGTTCGACACTGTCGGCAACACCGTGATTACCGCCGACACTGTCGTCGAGCCACAGAAATCGGCCAAGTCAGCCAAGACAGTGAAAGAAAAAAAGCCGCATAGTCCCGCCAAAGCCACCATCATGTCAGCCTGCCTGCCAGGATTGGGGCAAATCTACAACCGAAAATGGTGGAAAGTGCCTATCGTTTATGCGGGATTGGGTGGACTTGGCTATTTGGCCTATAGTAATTTTTCCGAATCACAGCACTACCTACACGCATACGAATACAAGACCGGCGACCTGCCCGAAGGCACAACATTAACCCAATACGAGACCGATTTGGCCAACAAATACGCCGACAGCCAACTACAGACATACAAGGAATCGTACCGCCGCGACTTTGAGTTCTACAGCATCCTGACCGTGGCTTGGTACGGACTGAACATCCTTGATGCCTGTGTGGACGGACACCTTTACAGTTACGACATCAGCGATGACCTCAGCCTCAGCGTTGACCCTTACCTTCGACCTACAGAAACGCCAATAAAAATGCCACAATACGCCCAAGTCGGGCTGTCGTTTAAGTTAAATTTTTAAATCACAAAACCTTCAAAACATGCAAAACATCAATCATAAAAAATGCGGCTCCACAACCGTGTCGCCGCAGGAAAGGAGCCGGTTGGCGACCTTCCATACAAGTAAAATGTTTTGAGAGTTTTGCAAATTTTGTGACAAAAACATCGAACATGAAAATCGCAATCATCGGATACGGAAAGATGGGCCACGAGGTGGAGAAAGCCGCCCTCGCCCGCCAGCATGAAATCGCCGTCACCATTGACAACTCCAAAGAATGGGAAGAACGTATCGACCTGCTAAAACAAGCCGATGTCGCCATCGACTTCAGTCAACCCGACCAAGTGGTCAGTAACATCCATCGTTGCTTCGACCTGCATTTACCAGTCGTGGTGGGCACCACGGCCTGGCAAGACCATTTCGGGGAAATCAAGCAACGCTGCCTCGAAAAAAACCAAAGCCTCTTCCATGCGCCCAACTTCAGCATTGGGATGAACATCATGTTTCTGCTCAACAAGCAGCTAGCGAAGTTCGCGGAAAAATATGGTTATCAACTCTCCATGGCTGAGACCCATCACATCCACAAGCTGGACAAACCAAGTGGAACAGCAGTGAAACTCGCCAACGACATTCTTTCCGTCAACCACGACTACGACCGTTGGAGCATTGATGAGCCTGCTGAGCACACCTTATTTATAAAAGTAACTCGCGAAGGCGAAGTGAACGGTATCCACAGCGTGATGGCCGAATCGCCCGCAGATAAAATCACGATCACACATGAAGCTTTTAATCGCCAAGGGTTTGCCTTGGGTGCTATTGCTGCGGCTGAGTTTTTGATCGGGAAAACTGGGGTGTTTGGGATGGAGGATTTGATTGGGGAATGATTCCTGTCGCCTCTACGGGGCTCACTGGTGTTTTGTTTGTTTTTATGTTGACAGGAGTTCCGCTGCGCTCCACAACCTGCCTATTATCTATCGCCCCTACGGGGCTGGCTTTTACCAGCATTGCAAAATATTCCTTACTTTTGCAGCCGAAAATACTATTTTGTTTAACCTGTCGTTAATCATAGAAATTACAAATAAAAATGTCATTATTACTTTTCATTTTAATCGTCCCGGCATTATTCACCATCCCGATTGCGTTCTGCTGGAAGCAGTTTGAGGCCGCTGGACAAAAAGGCTATTACAGCCTCATCCCTTATTACAACATCTATATCATGCTGAAAATCATCGGCAAAGAGAAGAAGTTCTGGTGGTGGTTCTTCATCGTCTTCCCTTACATCAACATCTTCATGCTGCTGCTCATGCTCGTCGAGTTGGGCAAATGCTTCGGCAGATTCAAGGTTTGGGAGGAAGGCATGGCCGCCGTTTTGCCTTTCATTTTTTTCCCTATCATCGCCAAAGATGACAAATACCAAGACCCAGCAACGACCACTCGACCCAAGAAATCAACCACCCGCGAGTGGTTCGATGCCATCATCTTTGCTGTGGTCGCCGCATTAATAATAAGGACATACGTCTTCGAGGCCTTCACTATTCCCACTTCGAGTATGGAGAAATCGCTTTGTGTTGGCGATTATTTGATTGTCAGTAAGATACATTACGGACCAAAGCGTCCTAACACACCGCTTTCGTTCCCATTTGTGCACAATACTTTGCCTGGCAGCAAGACGGCAAAGTCCTATCTGGAATGGATTAAGTTGCCCTATCACCGCTATCCAGGCGTTTCGACGATGAAACGTTACGACCCCATCGTGTTCAACTATCCTGCCGGCGACACGGTCTGCGACATTTTCCAAAGCAGCATCAGCTATTACGACCTCGTCCGCGAGTATGGCCGCAACCGCGTTTGGAACGACCATCAGAATTTCGGCAAGGTTATCGCCCATCCTGTTGACAAGCGCGAAAACTATGTGAAACGTCTCATCGGTATGCCTGGCGACAGCTTGAAAATCGTTGACGGTGTGGTGTTTATCAACGGCGAGAAAGCCTTCGAGCCTGAGAACATGCAATTCAACTACTCCGTAGTGACCACCAACGGCGGCATCAACAAGCAGACTTTGGACAAATACAACATCACCGAAGGCTACCGCACCGCCGACCCCAACACCTTCATCCTCAACATCAGCGCGAAGGTGGCCGACGAACTGATCAAACTGCCTTTCGTCACCTCCGTGATGCGCAACATCCAAGCACCTGGCCAAGGCACCAGCACCAGTCTCTTCCCCAATCGCCCTGACCTTTATCCTTGGAATGTCGACAATTTCGGGCCGATTTACATCCCGAAAAAAGGCGTTTCGGTGAAGTTGGATGTCAACACTTTACCACTCTATGAGCGCGTCATTCACGCCTACGAACTTCACGACCTGAAGGTGCAAGGCAATCAAATCTACATTGACGGCAAGCCCGCCGACAGCTATACCTTCGAGATGGACTATTACTGGATGATGGGCGACAACCGCCACAACTCCGCCGACTCACGTTATTGGGGCTTTGTCCCTGAAAACCACATTGTTGGGAAGCCTGTGCTCGTTTGGCTTTCTTTGGACAAAGAGAATGGAGGTATTCGCTGGAAGCGGATGTTTAGGATTCCGAAATAAGCGTTTGGTTTACGTACAAAAAAGACTGCCTTTAGGTGGTCTTTTTTGCGTTTTTTATCTATTTTTGCACACCAAAAACGAAGACAGAAAATGGCAGAGAAAAACAATCGTAAAGAGAACACTTTCAAGACGAAAGCTTCATTCGAGGTCGAGCCGATGGAGGAGCAAATCATAACAACAGAAGAAAAGAAGAAAGAGGAAAAGCCTAAAAAAGAAAAGTCGAAAAAGAGTGAGAAAACACCCAAGGGCAAAGACAACAAACCTCAGAAAACCAACAAAAAAGAATCAGATGGCCGCGTGAAGCACATCATCGGCATTCTGTTCATCAGCCTTGCCGTATTTTTGGGTCTCGCTTTAATATCCTATTTGGTGAGTTTCTTCAGCGGCCACCATCAGGAGTTCGGTTACCAAATCTTCAGCCAAAGAGTCCAAATCGAGAACAAAACAGGTCGTGTCGGCGTTTTCTTGGCGCAGACACTCATCAAGGAGTCATTTGGCATCGGTGCTTTCTTCTTCGTTTACCTATTGACTATCATTGGATTACAACTGACTGACACGGCCAAAATCAAGATGTGGAGCATTTGGAAATATGCCCTTCTGAGTTTGGTCTGGTTGCCACTGTTTTTCGCCTTTATCTCTGTCAGTGCGCCAAAATGTGCTATTTTCGGCGGTGCCGTTGGCCTGTGGCTCAACACTTTACTGACCAACTATGTGGGCAAGGTGGGCGTTATCATCATCCTCGCTTTCCTGTTCTTGGTCTTCGCGGTCTATCAATTCAACCTTACACTCAACTATTTCAAGGAGTTGCGTGAGAAACGCGAAGATGAACGCCGTCATCAGGCAGCCATTCTTGCTGAACAACGCATTCGGGAAGAGCTTGAAAGAGAAAGAGAAAACATGACCGACAACGGCGAAGACATCGACCCTGATTCCATTGACGACGAAGATGACGAACCTCATCTCCCTCCTGTCACCTCATTCACCAAAAACCCATCGTTTGAAATCGTGACTTCAGAAATCAATGCAGAACAAAAGCGCAAAGAGAACGTCATCATTCACCCAAAAGACGAGTCCGATGACCAAGGAATCACTTTAGACCCTAATGTTACGACTACCAACGACACAAAATCTCAAGATGCCATTCCACAAAAGACTGAAAACGAAGCCGAAAAAGTGGAGTTAGTCATCGAGAACACACCGACTGAGGAAACTGTGGAAAAAGGCAAAGACGTGGAACGCCACACCATCGACACGCCTTTTGACCCGCGTTATGAACTTCGCGACTACAAGTTCCCGACCCTTGACATGCTCAATGAATATGGTGGGAAAAAAGCTGAAATTGACAACGCGGAATTGGAAGCCAACAAGAACAAAATTGTGGAGACCTTGGGCAACTACGGCATCGCCATCGACAAAATCAAAGCGACCATTGGCCCTACCGTCACTTTATATGAAATCGTCCCCGCCGCTGGTATCCGCATCTCGAAAATCAAGAACTTGGAAGACGATATTGCGCTGAGTTTGGCCGCTTTGGGCATCCGTATCATCGCACCCATTCCGGGTAAAGGTACCATCGGTATTGAAGTGCCGAACAGCAAACCCGAAACGGTTTCCATGCGCAGTGTGTTGAGTTCAGAGAAGTTCCAAAACTCGAAATTCGCGTTGCCCTGCGCCATCGGCAAGACCATCTCTAATGAGACTTATGTTTTCGACCTCGCCAAAATGCCGCACATTTTGATGGCGGGTGCCACAGGTCAAGGTAAGTCTGTGGGACTGAATGCGATAGTGGCTTCGTTGCTCTACAGCAAGCATCCTTCGGAACTGAAGTTCGTCATGGTCGACCCGAAGAAGGTGGAACTGACACTATACAACCGAATTGAGCGACATTATTTAGCCAAACTACCTGATTCAGAAGACGCTATCATCACTGATGTGAAGAAAGTGGTGCGCACCCTGAATTCCTTGTGTATCGAGATGGACCAGCGTTACGACCTCCTCAAAGCCGCCGAATGCCGCAACATCATCGAATATAATGAAAAGTTCAAGGCACGTAGGCTGCTTCCGACCGAGGGACACCGTTACCTGCCCTACATTGTGCTTGTCGTCGATGAGTTTGCTGACCTTATTATGACGGCAGGCCGCGAAGTGGAAGCCCCGATAGCCCGCATTGCCCAACTGGCCCGTGCCGTCGGCATCCATTTGATTATCGCTACCCAGCGTCCTTCTGTCAACATCATCACAGGTTCCATCAAAGCCAATTTCCCGGCTCGTATCGCCTTCCGCGTCATCTCGCAAGTCGACTCGAAGACCATCCTCGACCAAAGCGGTGCCAACCAACTCATTGGACGCGGCGACATGTTGCTCTCCACTGGCAACGACCTCGTTCGTCTGCAATGTGCCTTCATCGACACGCCCGAGGTGGAAAAAGTGACGGAATTCATCGGAGCACAACGCGGCTATCCTGAGCCGTTCCTGTTGCCAGAAGTGCCTGAAGAAGAGGGTGATGGTGCCGACATTGAAGACGATGGCGAACGCGACAGCCTCTTTGAGGAAGCCGCTCGCATCGTGGTGCAGACCCAACAAGGCTCCACGTCAATGATCCAACGCAAGCTGAAACTCGGCTACAACCGCGCAGGCCGCATTATCGACCAATTGGAGGCCGCAGGTATCGTCGGGCCGTTCTCAGGCAGCAAGTCGCGTGAGGTGAAAGTGAATTCCGAAGCAGCTTTGGAACAGATTTTGCGGGACATCTACAACAAAGACAACGAATTTTGAAAATGAAAATGAAAAACATCATCGCCTGCATTGCTTTTTTATTTACAGCACAGGCAGTTAGCGCACAAAATAATGCAGAAACCATCCTTCGTCTCCTCGTCAACCAATTGAAGAGCCACAAGAATGTGGAGATGGCTTTCAACTATCAAATCAGCAACGACGGAAAAACTTTGTATGATTCCGAAAAAGGACACGCCTGGCTGCAAGGCGAGGCCTACAAAATTGAAATGACCGATAGACAAACCATTTCCGATGGCAAGTCCATTTGGACGTATTTCATTGAAGAAGAGGAAGTCATGATCAGCAATGCCACAGAAGGAACCGACAACACGCCTTTGAAACTCCTCACCTCCTTGGATGAGAGTTATGTAGCGACCCTTGCCGGCATCGACCCCCAAGGCATCGCCACCATCGAATTGTCCAATCCCAAAGGGCCTTACACGCGCGTGACCCTGAAAATCAATACGAAAAAATCAAGACCCAATATTGATAGCGCAGACATTTATATAGAAGATGGCAGTAAGGTCGTCGTTACCATCAAAGAAATGAAATTCGACCAGGAATTGGGCGACAAATTCTTCACCTTCGATACCAATAAACACCCTAATGTGGATGTGATTGACATGCGGTGAGGCAATAAAACACGGATATTTCCGTATTATTAAACGATTCAACAATTCAATAACAATATGAACCTTCTTCAAATTCAACAGACTGCCAATGATTTAGGCGCAGCCGCAGCAGAAACCGTAGCCCAACCCACGGAATTCAAACTCTCCATCCTTGAACTCGCCACCAAAGGCGGTTGGATTATGATTCTGTTGGCCGTCCTGTCCATCATCGCGGTCTACATTTTCATTGAACGTTACATTGCCGTTTCGCGTGCCACGAAATACGACAACGGTTTCATGGAACGCATCCGCGAATACATGAAAGACGGCAAACTTGACTCGGCCAAGGCCTTGTGTCGCGGCAACTCCACCCCTATCTCCCGCATGATTGAAAAAGGTATCTCCCGCATCGGCAGACCTTTGGGCGACATCAACTCAGCCATTGAGAATGTTGGAAATCTTGAAGTTGCACAATTGGAACGTGGCGTCAGCATCCTTGCCATGATTGCCAGTGCCGCCCCGATGATTGGTTTCTTGGGCACGGTTACTGGTATGATTCGCGCGTTCTACAACATGTCTATGGCAGGCAACAACATTGATATTGAGCTGCTTTCATCGGGCATCTACGAAGCCATGGTGACCACCGTCGGTGGTCTGATTGTCGGCATCATCGCCTACTTCTTCCACGCTATCATCTCGACGAAAATCCAAAAAGTTGTCAACCTGCTCGAAGCCAAGGCGACCGAATTCATGGATGTTTTGAACGAACCTGCCTAAAATCAGCGCATTATGGCCATAAAATCAAGAAATAAGGTCGAACCCACGTTCAACTCCTCGTCCATGTCGGACTTGGTGTTTCTGCTGCTGATTTTCTTCATGTTAACTTCGACCTTGGTCGCCCCCAACGCCATCAAGCTCATGCTGCCTTCGAGCAACAGCAAGACCATGGCCAAGCAGACCGTCACGGTTTACGTGAACGAACAATACCAGTATTTCGTTGACGAAACACCCGCCGATGAAACCCAACTCACCGACCTCATCAACAGCAAGATAGGTAACGATAGCCAAGCTACGGTGGTACTTCGTTCTGACAAAACCGTGCCTGTACAATACATCGTTAACGTGATTGATGCCGTCAACGAAATCAACAACGCCACAGGCAACAACCACAAAGTCATTCTCGCTACATCGCCAAAGAAATAGGAGGCAACATGAACAGCAATGAAAAGAAAGACAGAGGCATAGCAGCAGCAGGAACCATTTTGGTTCATGCTTTGATTGTGCTCATCCTGTTTCTAATGGCCTTCAGAACACCGTTGCCGCTTCCAGGCGAGGAAGGCGTTGAAGTCGATTTGGGCATGATGGACCAAGGCATGGGCAACATCCAGCCTGAAAAGCCTGCCATTCCGCAAGCTGCTCAGCCTCAGCAACAAACAAACAAGGCCAAGGAAGACATCGTCACGCAAAACGACGAGGAAGCCCCAGCTATTGAAAAGCCCAAAAACATCAAGCCGAAACAAGAGAAACCTGTCGAAGAACCGAAACCAACTGTCAACAAAAGGGCTTTGTTCAAAGGCAACAACAACCCACAGGAAGGCGGTTCGGAAGGTATCACCGGACAACCCGGCGACCAAGGCAATCCCAATGGTTTGGCGGGCATCAAGAAATATGACGGTCAAGGCGGCAAAGGCAACGGAACAGGTTATGACCTCGGTGGCCGTGGTGCCAAATCGCTGCACCGCCCCAATGACGACTTCAGCGAAGAAGGTATCGTCGTGGTCGACATTTGGGTGAACCGTCAAGGCAAAGTGACGCGGGCTGAAGTCGCAACCAAGGGCACCACCGTGATTAACAGTGACATGCGTCAAAAAGCCATACAAGCTGCATTGCGTTCTTCCTTCGCTGCCGATTCCAGCGCACCCGAAGAACAGCACGGCACCATCACCTATACTTTTGTCATCAATCAGTAACTATGACCTATAAAGAAACCCTCGACTGGATGTTCAACAAGCTCCCGATGTACCAACGCATTGGAGCAGCGGCTTACAAGGCCGACCTCAACAACACCATCCAACTTCTCCAACTTTTGGACAATCCTCACCACAACTTCAAGTCAGTGCATGTGGCCGGCACCAACGGCAAAGGTTCCACCTCCCACATGTTAGCTTCTGTTTTTCAGGAAGCAGGCTATAAAACAGGACTTTACACCTCACCTCACCTCATCGATTTCCGCGAACGCATCCGCATCAACGGCGAGATGATTCCTGAAGACAACGTGGTGCAGTTCATCGACACCTACAAGGCGAAGTTTGAAGCGATGGAACTTTCCTTCTTCGAGATGACCGTGGGCATGGCCTTCGATTATTTCTCCAAGGAAAAGGTCGACATTGCCATTGTCGAGGTGGGAATGGGCGGCAGACTTGATTCCACCAACCTCATCACGCCCGAGCTCAGTATCATCACCAATATCGACTTCGACCACATGAAGTTTTTGGGCGACACGAGAGCCAAAATCGCATACGAAAAAGCTGGTATCATCAAGTCCAATATCCCTGTGGTCATCGGCGAGACCCATCCTGAGACCGAGCAAGTCTTCATCGACAAGGCCAAAGAATGCAACAGTCCTATCTATTTCGCCGACCAGATTTTCGACTGCGACAAAATCCACATCGAATCCAACAAGACACAGCAATTCGACGTTTGGAAAAACAGCGAGCTGTACATGGAAGCCCTTGAAATCCCGCTGATGGGCAACTACCAGCAAAAGAACCTCACCACCGTGATGTGTTCCCTTGACCTGCTACGCGGCAAATTCAACCTCACGGATGACGACATCCGCGACGGCATTGGCAGGGTCATCATCAACACCCATTTGATGGGGCGTTGGCAAATCCTCAACAGCGACCCGCTCACCATTGCCGACACAGGTCATAACGTGGCCGGCATCACCGAAGTGGTACGGCAATTGGCTGATATGCATTATGAAAAACTTCATTTCGTCCTCGGCATGGTCAACGACAAAGACATTGAAAGCGTGCTTCAGCTCCTGCCCCGTGGCGCTGACTATTATTTCTGCAAGGCTGACATTCCAAGAGGATTGGATGCCAATATCTTAGCTGAAAAAGCCTTCGATATGGGCTTACGCGGTATGGTCTATGAATCGGTCAACCACGCTTACCGTTCCGCCGTCAACAATGCCCGCTTTGGTGATATAGTCTTCATCGGCGGAAGCAATTTCACCGTGGCCGAGGTGGTGTAAAGGAATTATTCTTACCTTTGCCCCAAATCTTCAGCGCATGTCAGGCAAAAGGCTCCATATCGTCTTCGGGTTGCTCATGGTCATCCTCATGTCCTCGTGCAACATCACTCGTTTTGTTCCAGAAGGCAAGTATTTGGTCAAAAAGAACGCTGTCGTTGTTGAAGATAATGACGACGACCACGACAAAATCGAGAAATCGAAGCTGTCGTCCTTCATCACGCTGAAGCCCTATCGGGAGACCTTCCAAACCAACCTTCCCACATGGATTTATTACAAGTGGGAAAAGCATCAGAAGAGCAAAATATGGGCATGGATGAACAAGACCTTCGGCAAGGAGCCTGTCTATTATGACCCTGCCGGTGCCAAGAATTCGGCCAGGCAGATGATGCGGTATCTCGACAACATCGGTTATTTCCACTCCAAGGTGACCCACTCTGTTGACCTGAACGAAAACATGAAAAGAGCCACCGTAACTTACAATGTCTATCCAAGCCAACCTTATTACGTCAGGAAGATTAATTATGTTATCGACGACACCCTCGCCAGACGCTACATTATGCGCGACAGCGTCAATTTTCAACTCAAGGAAGGCGACATTTACGATGCTTACGACCTAAACGAGCAACGCGACCTCATCACGGAACGCCTGAAGAACTCTGGCTATTTCTATTTCAACCGCGACAACATCTATTACGAAGTCGACAGCAATTTCATGAACCACACCATGGAAATCACCATGCGGCTGAAAACGACTCCATTGACTTTTAAGAAATATTACATCCGTGACATCCACATCTATCCTGATTTCACCGTCTTCAGGATGAACAGCCGCCCTGTAGACTCCGCCCAACTCACCGTTCAAACCGGTATGAGAAAACGGCTCAACACATGGGATTTCCATTATTTCGACAAGCCTCAGGTGAAACCCCAGACATTCTCGCGCTCCATCCATGTCATTGAAGGCTTGCCCTATAACTTGCGAAGTGTCACCAACACTTACAAAGCCTTGGCCAACTACAGGCTGTTCAGAAACGTGAACATCGAGTTTGACAGCGTTTCAAACCCGGACGACTCGCGCAATTTGCTTGACTGCCGTATCACCATGCAACAGAACGATGTACATTCCTTTACCGTTCAGGCCGAAGGCACCAATTCAGAAGGTGATTTGGGCATTAAGGGCAGTTTTTCCTATGCCAACAAAAACATTTTCCATGGGGCAGAAACATTCCAACTCAGCATCAAAGGCGGTTTGGAGGCACAGACCATCATTGGAGAAAACACTGAAGTCAAGCAAACGTTTAATACCAAGGAATTGGGGTTCACTGCAAGTCTCAACTTCCCGAAATTCTTCAGTCCGTTTGCCCTCACCAATTTTGCCCGCGAATACCAACCCACCACGTCTGTTGCCTTGGGTATGAATGCACAAATCAGATATTACTATTCGCGCTACATCTCAACGGCTACCTTCAGCTATGACTGGAAAAGCAATGCCCGCTCAAGCCATTACTTTGCGCCCATCAACCTCAATGGCGTGAAGATTGCCAACGTCAATTTCGATTTCCAACACTACCTCGATATAGAAGAGACCAGTCAAAGGAAAAAAGACCAGTACACGAGTCATTTGATTCTGGGAACACGTTACTCCTACACCTACAATACCCAAAGCATCAGAAATTCCAGTAGTTTTGTATACCTCCGCGCCGATTTGGAAACAAGCGGCAACCTGCTTTCGCTTTTCAACAACACAAAGTTGATGACTACCGACGAGAATCATCACGAAATCATGGGCATTCGCTATGCGCAATATGTGAGAAGCAGCGTTGATTTCCGCCAACATATCGACTTGGGGCGTCAAAACTGGTTGGTGTTTCGGCAATTTGTAGGCATCGGCGTGCCCTACGGTAATTCCCAAGACTTGCCTTTTGAGCGCAGTTTCTATGGCGGCGGTGCCAATGGCTTGCGTGGATGGCTGTATCGTACCGTCGGCCCAGGCGGCTATTATTCTGATGAAGACAAAACGGAAAGTACCGGCGATATTCAATTGGAGCTCAATGCCGAATACCGATTCCCCATCTACAATATCTTCAACGGTGCACTGTTCATCGATGCAGGTAATGTCTGGACTTACCATCCCATCGAATCCATGCCCGACGCCGATTTCAAGTTCAACAGTTTCTATAAACAAGTGGCCGTTGATGCAGGTGTTGGCCTCAGAATGGATGTCTCATTCCTCATGCTCCGTTTCGATTTGGCATACGCCATGCGCAATCCCTTTAAAGACGAAAACGGAAGTTATTGGCGGTTCAATAACGATATATGGGGACACTTCGACAACCTCAGATTACAAGTCGGAATTGGCTATCCATTCTAAGCCATGTTGAGTCGCAGCGAGTTATACGGAAAAATGATACAGTCTTTCGGCTTTGAGCCCACCGATGGACAAGCTATCGTGATGTATCATCTTTCGGCTTTCCTGCTTTCGCAAAAAGAAAACCCCACCTATATTCTGAGAGGCTATGCAGGCACAGGAAAAACCACTTTGGTCAAAACGCTGGTAAGGACTTTGCCCTACATCGGGATGAGATACGTGCTGATGGCTCCGACTGGACGAGCCGCCAAAGTGCTCAGCAGCTACACCGGACAAAGTGCCAGCACCATCCATAGAAGGATATACCAAGCCATGACCTTCCCTGACGGCAGCATCCGCATTGCAAGGGCCGAAAACAAGTTCAAGAACGCGCTCTTCATTGTCGATGAGGCCTCTATGATTGGTGAGCAGAAGGAGTTTGGCGGCTCCAGCCTGCTTGACGACCTGTTGGGCTATGTATTCAGCGGTGAGAACTGTCGGTTGTTGCTCATTGGCGACACGGCACAATTGCCTCCTGTAGGGAGCAACGAAAGCCCCGCCTTGGACTGCGAATATCTAAAATCCCAGTTTCCGATTACGGCGGCCACATACGAACTTACCGAGGTCAAACGACAGGCTTTGGAGTCAGGGATTTTGTATAATGCAACAGATATTAGGCAGCTGCTTAGCCAAAACCTCTACGAATACGAGTTGCCTCTTTTCCATCTGCAAGACTTTGACGACATCCAAAAGATTGAGCCAGAGACCTTTGAGGAGATGCTGCACAATGCCTTTGCCAACATGTCGGACAATGAAGCCGTCATCATCTGCAAGTCGAACAAACGCACCAACTTGTTCAACCAGGCCATACGCGGGCGTATCCTCAACATCGAAGGCGAGATCGCCACGGGCGACAAGTTGATGGTGGTAAAAAACAACTATTTCTGGACGGAAGGCAACGCAGCCATCAGTTTCATCGCCAACGGCGACATGGCCGAGATACGGAAAATCAAGCATTTTGATGAAATGTACGGTTTTCGTTTCGCCGATGTTGAGCTCAGCTTCACCGACTATCCCGATGCGCCGAATTTGGAAGCAAAAATTTTGTTAGACACCTTAAACAGCAACAGTCCCTCGCTGACAGAGGAAGAAAACAAACGCCTATTTGCCGCCATTGAGGAGGACTACATGGACATCCCCAACCGCAAGGAACGTTACAAAGAGATGAAAAAGAATCCTTGGTTCAACTCCTTGCAAGTAAAATTCGCATACGCCCTCACCTGCCATAAGACGCAAGGCGGACAATGGAACAGTGTTTTCATTGATTCTTCCTTGAATCAGAAAGAGACCCTCGATGTGGAGGATTTACGTTGGATTTACACTGCATTGACCCGTGCGCAGGAGCGGGTGTGTTTTGTGAATTTCAAGGAGGAGTTTTTTGAACAGAATTGATTTTCCTCCTATATCATATCCTATTTCAAAAAGTTTGATTAAATTTACGGCGAAAATTTTGATTAAAAACTAATCAAAACCATTGAATTGATCGCCGTCCATTCATATAACAGCCTGTGTTATGGCACGATGCCGATTGCGGACTTGGTCAGCAAGGCCGCCGCGATGGGCTATGTCGTCTTGCCTTTGACCGACATCAACACGACGATGGGCACCGCCGATTTTGTGGTGGAATGTGGCAGAAAAGGCGTGCGGCCCGTGATCGGCGTGGAGTTCCGAAACGGCAACGAACTGCTGTATGTGGCCTTGGCCAAAAACAACACGGGCTTCGCTGAACTGAACCGTTTCTTGACCGACTACAATAAAAGCAAACAGCCTTATCCCGAAACAGCACCCAATTGGGAACAGGTTTTCGTGATTTATCCCTTCGGGAAGCGAAAACCTGCGCAACTGAAAGAGAATGAGTTTCTTGGCGTGCGTTTCTCCCAACTGACCAAGTTGTACAACTGCCAATCCTTTGAGAAGTTGGTTGCTATGCAGCCCGTCACCTTTGCCGAGGCAGACGATTTTCAGTTGCACCAATGCATGCGCGCCATCGATGAAAACGTATTGATTTCGCGTCTTGAGCCTACTGCTTGTGCTGCACCCGATGAGATTTTCCTGCCTGCCGATAGGCTGAAAACGACCTTTGCGCTCTATCCGCAACTCATTGAAAATGCGGAGCATATCTTAGACGAATGCGAAATTAACCTGGACAACAGCGTGAAAAACAAGCGCACCTACACAGGCAATGTCTATGACGACCGCGAATTGCTGCGTAAACTGGCTTTCGACGGCATGGCGTACCGCTATGGCCTGCACGACAAAAACGCCTATCGCCGCATCGAGAAGGAGTTGGACATCATCGAAAGGATGGGCTTTTGCGCCTATTTCCTCATCGCTTGGGACATTGTGAAGTTTGCCATAAAGCAGGGCTTATATCATGTCGGGCGAGGCAGCGGTGCCAACAGCGTTGTGGCTTATTGCTTGAAAATCACCGATGTAGACCCAATTGAACTGGACTTGTACTTTGAGCGTTTCCTCAACCCCATGCGAAGCAGTCCGCCCGATTTCGACCTCGATTTCTCGTGGCGCGACCGTGACAAGGTCATCCAATACATTTTCGACAAATACGGCTCCGACCATGTGGCTTTGCTCGGCGCGACGGTCACTTTTCAGGACAATTCGCTTTGCCGCGAGTTGGGCAAGGTGTTCGGTCTGCCCAAAGGCGAAATCGACCAGATGGAACACAATCCAACGGCCTTTGCACAACAAAGCGAAATCGGACGCAATATCCTCGCCATCGCCGAGCGCATCCGTGACTTCCCGCGCCAACGCTCCATCCATGCCGGCGGTGTGCTCATCACGGAAGAACCGATTACCCATTTTGCCGCCCTCGACTTGCCGCCCAAAGGCTTCCCAACGACGCAATACGACATGTATTCCGCCGAGAAAGTCGGGCTTATTAAAGTGGACATTCTCTCTCAGCGCGGTATTGCCCACATCCGCGAGGCAGTGGAAATGGTGGAGCGCAGCCGTGGTGTTCGCATTGACATTCACCAGATTAACGCTCTGAAACAGGACGAATTAATAAAGCGGCAACTGCTCAAAGCCGAGACTTGCGGGTGTTTCTATATCGAGAGTCCGGGGATGCGTGGTCTGCTGCGTAAGTTGCGTTGTTCTGATTATAAAACTTTGGTTGCGGCCAGTTCCATCATCCGGCCGGGCGTGGCCCATTCGGGCATGATGCGCGAGTATGTCAACCGCTTCCATCATCCTGATACTGTGGATTATAAGCATCCCGTTTTGAAAGAACTATTGGCCGAGACCTACGGTGTGATGATTTATCAGGAGGATGTGCTCAAGGTGGGGCATTATTTTGCGGGTTTGGACTTGGCCGAAGCCGATGTGTTACGCCGTATGATGGGGCACAAGATGCGTGACAAGTTTGAATTTGAGCAGGTTACAAAACGCTTTTTCGACAATTGTAAGGCCAAGGGCTATCCCGATGATTTAGTGCGCGAACTTTGGCGGCAGATTGAGTCATTTTCAGGCTATTCCTTCTCCAAGGCACATTCGGCCTCTTACGCAGTGGAGAGTTACCAAAGCCTCTATCTGAAAAGCCATTATTCGCTTGAATTTCAGGTGGCTGTGATTAACAACTTCGGTGGGTTCTATCAAACTTGGTTCTACTTCAACGAGGCACGGCGCATGGGTGCAAAAATCCACTTGCCTTGCATCAACCGCAGCGATTACCTCACCACTTTGAATGGACGGACGATTTTCATGGGGTTCGTGCATCTACAAGGCCTTGAACAACAATTCGTTGAGCGTTTCCTTGCTGAACGCGCAACGCGTGGACCTTTTACGAGCCTTGAAGACTTTATTGCCCGAGTGCCTTTCAAAATCGAACAACTCGTTTTGCTCATTCGTGGCGGCGCGTTCAATTTCACAAAGAAGACCAAATCCGAACTATTGTGGCAAGCGCATTTAAGCAAAAACGACGGCAAGAAAGAACAGCCCGAAACGCTTTTCCAACTTGAAAATCAGCATTTTGAATTCCCTGATTTCAAGACCAACGCTTTACAAAATGCCTACGACGAAATAGAACTTTACGGCTTTCCCGTTTCTTTAACCTGGTTCGACCTGCTCAAAACCAACTTCCGAGGCGAGTTGATGGCCTGTCAAATGTTGAATTTCGTGGGACAACGTTACAGAATGCTCGGCAAATTGGTGACAGTGAAGAACTTCCGCACCTGCAAAGGTGAGCCCATGGCGCTTGCCACTTTCATTGATGCCACGGGTGAGGCTTTTGACACGGTGCTTTTCCCGCAAGTTTTTAAGAATTATCCTTTCCAAGGCGATGGTGTTTATTTGCTTCTGGGAAAGGTCACGGAAGAGTTTGGGCAGGCTTCTTTGCAGGTGGAGAAGATGGAGAGGATGGGGTATAAGACGTTGGAATAAATCCGTTCTTAATTAAAAAATCTTCATTTAATGTTGTATGTATGCAATTAATGTCTATTTTTGTAGCAAGAAATCAATTAACATAGTTATAAAATGAATAAGTTAGTTTTAAAACCCAAACACAATCATTTCCTCATCAATGTTTTTTGCTTGGTCATTGGTATCACTTCCGCTACCTTGCTGTTCCAGTGGGTGCTACACGAGTTTTCCTACGACCGTTTTATCGAGGACGGCGACCGGATTTATCGCTTGGTTTCGGTGGATAAGGCCACTGGCACAAGATACACCGGTGGAGTCTGCCAGTTGCGCTATGATTTGCCTAATGCCGTGCCGCAGGTGGAGGAATGTGTGAGCGTGATTTCGCACTATGCCAACCAGAATCCCAACACTGTCAGGGATATGGAACGCAACGAATCCTTTGAGGTGACGGCTTTGACGACCAGCGACAATTTTTTCAACGTGTTTACCTATCCCGTTGTGGAAGGCGAACCGCATCACATTCTCCAGCCCAACGAAGCGGCCATTTCCAAAGAGATGGCGAAAAAACTTTTTGACGGCTCGGCCATAGGGCAGCCTTTGGTCTGTTCCTATATGCACATAGAAACCGTTTACACCGTTGCCTTGGTGGTGGATGTGCCTTCCAACACGCATCTGCCTTTCGAGGTGGTGATGCCGATGGATAGCCGTCAACTCAATCTTTACCGCAACATCACTGAAAGCCAGACGATTTACGTCAAATTGAGGGAAAACGCGCTGTTCAGCAAGGCGGAGATGAAGCAGTTGGCCAACATCCAAGAGGAAAGATACGACCAAAAGGCATGGTTGGAATTCCAGCCTTTGCGCGACATCCACCTGCACACCGATTACAACGATTCAGAAAGTGTGGGTAACGGCAATGCCTCGTATGTTTGGATTATCATCTTTGGCATCCTGCTCATTGTGGCGGTCACCATCGTGAATTGTGCCACGCTCGATGTGTCGTATTCGGTGCAGCAAACCAAAAACAGGGTCATCAAGCGGGTGCTGGGGTGCAGCGAGTTCAGGATTTTTTCGGGCAACATATTGGAGACCTTGCTTATTACCCTTGTGGCGATGGGGCTTTCCTTATTGGCGGTGTGGGGGTTGCTGCCCGCGTTCCAGTCGTGGATAGGCGTGCCCGTGCAATTGCGTTTCGACAAATGGCTGCTCTTTTTCTGCCTTGCGCTTTTGGCACTGTTGCCCTTGGCATCAAGCCTTTTCGGGCAATATTGCTTGCGCAGCGTGGCCTTCGCCGATGTGCTGAAAGGCAAGATGCGCCACTTGAAAGGCATCCGCATCAGCAATGCGAGTTCGATGCTTCAGGTGGGTCTCTCTTCGTTAGCAGCGGTATTTACTGTGGTCACCTTATTACAACTCTCGTTTATGCGCCATTCCGACAAAGGTGTCGACACTTCCAACATCGTGTCGCTCAACAGTTTGGTAACGCCCTGCTACAAAGTGGGCCCCATTCGTGACGAACTGGTGAAAAACCCCGACATCTACAGTGTGGGACTTTGTTGTGGCGACTTTTCCCAACCTAATGGCTTCATCAGCGAGGTGGAATGGGAAGGGCGAGAAGAAGGGAATGATGCTGTATTTCAGGTGCTTTATACTGATGGCTATTTCCAAGAGATGGTTGGGATGGAGTTGTTGGCTGGCGATTATTTGAGCAAGGACTTGAATTTGGATGATTATTTTGAGGGCAAGTACGAAGGGAATGGGCAATATGTGGTCAATGAGGTGGCGGTCAAGGCGATGGGCTGGAGCGTAGAGGATGCCATTGGCAAGGACTTGACACTGACCGTGACTTCAGGGAGAATCGTCGGGGTGGTGAAGGACTTCCATTTTTCCGATATGCGCAACGCCGTTTCACCGCTTATTATGGAATATGCACCAGAGGCACAGCCGAATATCGTGGTGAAAATCGC
>JAEEQP010000034.1 GCA_016285355.1 Bacteroidales bacterium | reverse complement strand
GCTTCCCCAGTCTGGACATGTCAAAACCACACTTCTGCGCATGGATGAGGAACAGCAAGAACTGTATGACATCGTCACATACCGCCACAAAAGCTAAAAATCGGGTGTCCCATTGCGGAAAACAGGACAAACATTTCCCCCGTCGGATTGAACGTCTCCTTTGAAATGTTCTTCAGAAACAAGATTTGATTATCCAACTGGTTTTGAATGGATCCAATCTCATCATAAACCGCACTCAAGACAACATGCTCATATTCCGGCAATATATCCGGCAACTTGTTCAAGCGTCCCGCCTTGGCGAAATGGAGCAACACATCAGCATCCAGTATGATTTTGACCTTCTCCATAGCCGATTAGGTTGAGCAATTCAAGATAATGCCCTTCGGAAATCCGCTCCTCATCGAATAACTTACGAGCCTTGGAGCCGAAATCTCCGATGACCAGGCCTTCGTTTCCTTTTGAATAGTGTTTAGCATCATACCCGCGCAAAGCTGCCTCCTGAGTAATCGAAACAGCCAATAGCTCGTCAGCGGACGAAGGACTGATAATATGTAATTCCTTCAATCTTACCACTAATGTATGATGCGAAACCCCGTAAAGATGCTCCATCCGAAGCAACGTATCAATACTGACACTCTTACTAACAATTTCATCAGATGGGATGTTTTGCAGCAAGCCCTCCTTCGGCATCAGCAAAGCGGAAGCGAACAGATTAGCCGACCTCTCAGCAGCATCGGTATAGATTGAGTTGTCGCAGAAATGGGGTTGGGGATTCTCATCGTAATAAAGATGATACAATTCGTGCGCGATGGTGAAATGCTGCCGTCCCCGCCTCGAATTACTGTTCACCAGCATGAAACGATGCTTTTTGTCAGGGGTCAGAAGCGACAATCCAAACAATTTGTCCGACAACGGACGATAGAGTGTCATCACATTCAACTGGCGGAGGGCTGTCTTCATATTGAGCGGTTCCGTCGCAGAAACACGCAACAACTCGCTCCGCATCTTTCCGGCAAGGATTTCGGCCGTTTCAAGGTTCAGCTTTTTCATTTTCTCAACAGCCTTTCCATCTTCAAATAATTCATCACAACGCTCTTGAACGAGGCCACTTCACGCATATCGTCTGCACTCAAGTCATCGGCGCGGAAGGCGCAGACCAGCATATTGCGGACTGCCGTTTCGTCTTCCTCAAAAAGAAGCGCCAATTCGCAGCCAAACAAATCCGCTGCCTTTTGCAGCACCTCCAACGGCGTTTCGCGCTCGCCCGCCTCATAGTTAGCGTATGCCGAACGCCCAACGCCAAGATATTCAGCCATTTTCTCCTGCGTATAGCCGTTGGCCTCACGCAAAGCCTTTAGGTTCCTGCCTGTGATTGTGTTCATTTTTAGC
Source organism: Bacteroidales bacterium (assembly GCA_016285355.1). Next base: position 36,696 of record JAEEQP010000034.1, on the reverse strand, counting down.
CCATTTTTAGGTTTATTATCGTGGCAAAAATACAAAATATTTCAATTATTATATATTTTGCCACGGTTTTTTTTGTATTTTTGCAGAACCAAAAACCAAAAAAATATGGACAACAACAAACTAACCCTACATCAAACCACAATGGCAAAGAACCTTCCAGGAGCAACCAAATGCATAAACTCTGTCTATTCTGCCATTGTCTTGAACATCTCCATCCCTTTCACGAAGGATGACTTGTACCAGCTGTATGACTATGACAAAGCCTTGTACAAAGCTGCCATTGAAAAGAACGACAACTTCTCTGACGGCACCAAAGAAAGGAAAAAAGGAGAAATCGAAGCCCTGTTTTCCGAAGCCGAAATGCTGGACATGTCTTTGATGCCATCAGATGTTTATTATCCACCTACCAATTTGGGCTGTTTGGCAACCATTTTGAATACGATTACCGTTCAAACATTCATGAAACGATTGGAGGGGATAATGGAGAATTGATTGAAGTCAACAAAATGAAAAGTACACGAAATTAAAGCAGTTAACAGGGCTATTATACTCATGTATTCAGCAATGCTAATTAGAAATTACAACATTAATAACGAAATTATCGTTTGACTTATCTTCAATATCTCTTTTCAAACCATTTGGATTTTGTATGAAACGATTGGGGTCATAAACAAAGAATACTAACTGTTTGATATCTGTTCGTTTTGAATATCTGCCAATATCCACAAGTAATTGCTCCCCTAATACTTTATCCCCTAAACCCTTTCTGGTCATTTTTACTTCAATAGCAGTGTTGGTATCAATAATGATAAAATCTAACCTACTACTTCCACCAGCGTTTATTGGAACTGGGTCTTCTGCTCTTACATCATCAAAATATGTAACCAATAGCGCATGCAACACATCCTGAACATCATATTCGTCAATAATTTCTATCCCCTTCCGATTATCATATCTTCTATTTAATTGCCTAATAAATAAGCCAAATCTATTTAAAATACTGTTGAGTATATTATCATCATCGTTATTTTCTTCTACTGAAGAGTCAACATCATCTAAAGACTCAAGAATGCTTATTATCAGCTTATATGTCTCAATATGACATTCTTGGCAGTCTTTGATTAATCTATCTCCAACTTCTTTAGTATCACTACTATTAGGATGATTTTTCTCAAGATAATGTAACACTTTTCTTCCCCATACGAGAAAATCTTTTTGTAGTGATTCGTTTACCCATGCCTCATGATCAAAAAAATCAAGTTTGGCATTCATGCCATATTTATGACCTTCATCAATCAATTGTTTTAATATATCCATACTTTAACATTCTTAAAATGCAAAGATACAAGTTTTATCTAAAAAATTGAGTGATTATTTCTCAACACATAAAACTAGGACGCATTAAGTGCCTTCAATCACTGCGATTTCATCCTCCGTCAAGCCATAAAGTTGATAAACAAGACGATCGATCTCGGTTTCCAATGCTATGGTATCGGCGTTGAAATCTGCTTCCTTTGCAACCATAATCTTGTTTGCGAGTTCTGCCAACTGCTTTTCTTGCTCTTTGCTACAAGAAGGTATTGGGAATGAAGCAAGTTCATTGATTTTAAATTGCGGGAAAAGACCTCTTTGCAATTTACCAAACTTATGTGCGAACCAGAATGATATGGGACGAGAGTTTATAATTGCCAACAAGTAATACGGATTACATTTAATATCAATAATGTTCATTGAATTCATATCGTTCAATACTATCTTGTCAATAAAGCAAGCATTGATACAGTATGGCGGCTTTGATGGAATTTGTCTAACAAGAATTCTAGGAGAGGAATACAATGCCCAGTTTTTCCTTGGAGCAGCAAGGTTATCTCCATATTTTAAATATTCTTTTCGTTCCCAAGTCAACACATACCGTTTAACATCATTCCCATCAATATAAGGATAATACGAATCATCCAACTGTCTTAGAGAATGATAAACCCGTCCTTTTTTCATTTCTGCTGTCTGGGCGGGGTTGCCTTTCCCAACTTCATATGCCTTCAGACCAGCCTTTACTTCTGACAAACTGGAAAGAGTACATGAAGTTTCTTCGATTTTATTTAAAACATGAATAAACTCGTTACTTTTATACAAATCAATATTGATAATGTAATCTTTATTAGACAGAAGTCTTTCCTTAGATGTTTTTGATATGGTTTCAATCTCATCAACTCTGAGAGTTTCATTAAGCATAACAAATGAATTACCAGATGAGTTTTTAAAAATCAGGATACTACTATCCACTTCAGCAGTTTCAAAGACTTTTTTATTAAAGTTTGTGATAATGATGTTCGATTTGCTGAGTATGTATTTTCTGAAATCTCTATTTGTATTGATTGTCATCCAATTATTGGGAATGATATATGCAAAAGTTCCTTTCTCATTCAACAGATTTACACCTTGTTCTACAAACAAATGATAAAGATTGATTTGATATTTTGCCAAGATAAACTTTTTGTAATACAACTCCTTATCCTCTTGGCTCATTCCCTTTTCTTCACTATTTCTTGCAAAAACATATGGCGGATTCCCAATAACAATATCAAACCCACCTTTAGAGAAAACATCATGGAACCATGTATGCCAAAGGAAGAATTGGCTGTTTCCTGAAAGGTCGAGATCGCCAAAATCCATATTAATGTGTTGTTCTTGTAATTGTTGCTTCACGTTGTCGATAATACGAGCACGAAGGGTTTGCTTTGCATTATGGTCGGTGCAGTCATAGTATTGGGCAAGCATTTCGCGAAGTTCTCTACGATGAATGTCAACCATATCCTCGAAAATTGTGAGCATTCCGGTATCGTCAGCTTTCTTTTCTGTCATTGTCGAAAGGACAACACTTTTATACTGTTCCAAAAGCGAATTGCCTTGCATAATCTTGAAATCGAGGTTGGGCAAAGCCTGTGGAGTTTCCTCATCAACGATAAGGGAAAGCCAGAAACGAAGGCGGGCGATGTCAACGGCACCACGCTCTATGTCAACGCCATAGACATTCTGCTGAATGATGTGCTTCTTGATTTCAGCTGCTTGGTGCTGGCTAATGCCTTCCAAAGCAGTGCGGCAGAGGAAAAGCTCTTTCAGCAAGCCCATGGGGAAGGCTCCCGAGCCAATGGCGGGGTCGCAGATTTTCACATCTTTCAGCAGTTGGTCAATGTTCTCCGGCAAATGTTCCTGTATCTGATGCGTGGTCACAAACAGTCGAATGGCTTCTTTCGTTACCTCATCCTGGATGCCTGTCTGCAAATAGGCAATAAGGCTCTCGCGGCACATGTAGCTGACAATTTCCTTGGGTGTGTAGAAAGCGCCCTTGTCTTTGTTGTCCTCCAACAGGTTCTCAAAGATGCGCCCCAGCATTTCGGGGTCAACGCCTACCTCGGCATCATCGGGGTCGTTCTCGTCGATGGTGAAGTTGTAGGATGCAAAGAAGTCAAGCAACGACTGCATGTATTGGGCTGGTAACGGAAAATCCGTTTCATCAGCGGCTTCACGTTCAAAAAGACCGCCATTCAGATAAGGCGTTCTGTATTGAGGCAGCTTTTTCCCTTCTTCGGTGTTGAGGTCGTTGAAAAGCGGTTCCAGAACCTTGTCGATGAAGTGGTCTTTGTCGTTGCAACTGGCAAAGAGGTTTTGAATGAACTCCATGTCGCCGTTGCCCCATTCGTCATGAACACCTACACCCAGCCAGCCTTTCTTTTGAAGGAACTGAAGGAATACGAGCCTGCCCATCAGTTTCTTAACATAGTCGCGAATGGATTTCTCGGGGTTGGGGAAATGAGAAAACTGCCGCATGATGTATTGGCAAGGTTGGCCTTCAAGGCGTTCTTCCCATTTGTTGGCCACTTTCACCATCCGCTTGCCAGTGATGTAGAAGATGATGTTTTCGTACTGTTTCTTGTAGCCATCAAAGAACATGTCGCTGACGGCATCCACGGAGAAGGCTTTGGTCAGGTCTTTCAGTGAAAGTTGGCTGTCACGCAGTTTCTCAAATTGTTGGATGGCGGTGCGGCTGCGATGGCCTTCGCCCAACAGATAAGTGAAACGCCTCGTGTCTGTGGATTCCTTTTGGTAACTGCCATCGTCGGCAAATTTCCACGACTCGCTGACGTAGGAGAAACGAAGCACACTTTCGTTTTTGCGATAGCAGAACATGAAGGCTCCGGCGTTGCCATTGTTGCGCCAAGCGGTAAGCAGCATATCACGGATGCCACGGCGATTGCGCTCAATATCAACGCTTTCTGAAAGCTCCACTTCATAAACGGCTATGGTCTGCTCATCGCTCAGCGTGATAGTGCCTAACCAAAGGGCTTGCTTGGCAAATGGGCTGCTCGTGGTAACGACAGATGGCGTGTTCCAAAACTTGATTTTGCTGCCAAAAATGTCGTGCAACAGCAGCTGCCAGTTTTGGCGATTGTATCTTGATTCGATGACTTCCTTGTAGTTCATGGTATGCTTTTTTATTGGAAACTTTCTGATAATATGATGGTTGCGGCGGATTCTTCCTCGGCCTGTTGGGTGTCACGATAATAGGCGTTGTAGTGGTTGGCCATGTCGAGCACCTGTTTCAGAGCCTCGTCGAAATTCATTTTGGCCTTGCTGCCGCCTTGCCTTTGAAGGTCTTTTTGGATGCGTTGTAGCCGCTTGGCGATGTAGGTGATAGTACCTCGTTCCGCCAACTCTTTCAGTTGCACCAGTTTCAGACGGATGTCGCCATCTTCGATGTGCGGCAACATGCTGTTAATCAAACTTACGGCGGTTGTCACCTGAGCACCAAGGTTGCTACGCTGGCTTTGATTCGATTCTTCCTCGTGCAGCTCTTCTTCTTTGGTGGCCATGAAGGCTTGAAGTGCTTTCTCAACATGTTCGTGGTGTCGCTCAATCCGAGGGACAGGTTTTTCTTCAGGATTGGCCTTAAAGTAGTTCAATGCATCCAAGACCGACAGCTCGCGCGACTGCTCATTGTTCACCAAATAAAAGACCTTACGGAAGTTGGTCTTTAGGAATACCAATGTATCGCCCGAGAGCGTCACACCTTCCACCTCACGCGGTGTGCGACCTGTACGGCTGCGCAGCGACAGACGTTCGATGCGTTTGTACTCCTTGCGGTTCTGCTGGAACAAGTTACGCAACCCTTCGTAGAAGGGCAATTCCAAGTTGTGGTCTTCCTGTTCGCGTTTCAGACCTTCCGAGAAAAGCTTGTCAAGGTCACGGTCGATGATTTCCTCGGTGGAATAGATTTGGTTGTCCTCCCCAAAGGTGGTGTGGAAGGTTTGAATCTTACTCAAAGCGATTTGGTTCAGTTTGATTTCCTTGTTGCCTTGGCGGGAAGGATAGAAAACATAGTTGTATATGGTGTCGGACTTGGAACCGATACGGTTTACACGGCCAATGCGCTGCATCAGTCGGGTCGCATTCCATGGTGTATCATAGTTGATGATGATGTTTGAGCGGTGCAGATTGATGCCTTCTGCTAATACATCGGAGGTTAGGATGATGTTGTAATCGTCCTTTTTCAGTTTCCAGTTGGCATCGAAGTTCTCGCGGATGGTCTTGAAAAGCTGGCTGCGGTTTTTGGCAGAGATTACCAGCACATCCTTGCGATTGATGCGTCGTGACAGATATTCGATAGTGTCCACTGCTTCGGAGAAGACCACCACTTTCCCTTCGGGGTTGCGGTCTTTCTTGAAAAGCTCGTGTTTCAAAAGGTCTTCGAACTTGGCAAATTTGGAGTCGTCATCATCGTCGATGCACTCCCATTCCAGCCACATCTCATCCAACAGTTCCTGATCCTTGCGAAGCATGTCAATATAATCCGGCTTGAAGTCATTCCTTGTGAACACGGCGTTCTTGGGATTGTCCTCTGCTTTCTCGTTCAGCTTCTCCTCGATTTCATCGTCCGTGTAGCCCAACTCGTAGAGCTTGTTGATGTCCATGTCGGGAGCGATGAAAATACGGTCGTTCTCCCACATGTTAATCATGTTCTCGTTGGCCTGGCGGAAATTCTCCACGGAAATCTTGAAGGCGTAAAAGCTGCTCTCCAATCGCTTCACCAAGCCGTTCTTTCGGATGCCTGCCAAGCTGCGGCTGATAAGCTCCGCATTGTCGTAGAGGCCGTTGGAAACCTCTGGTTTCAGGTAGGCGATGGCTTGATAGCGGGCGTAAGTCAGCTTCTTGTCCAAGGTTTGCATGGCCTCCTCAAAAAGGTTGGCCAAATGGTCGTTCAGTTCGTATTCCTTTTTGATGGGTTTAGCCACCTTGGGGAAGCCGTGAATGTCTTTGTTGTAGCGGGAAATGCTTTCGATGTCCGTTCTGGTGCGCCTCACGGTCAAAGGCTTAATCACCCTGTCACGCACCCGCTCAGCCAGTTTCTTGAATTGTTTCAGGTCGAAGTTCTCTTGCTGGCGCATTTTTCGGAATTCCACAACAAGAGGCGAAAAGAACGCTGTAAGGTTGGGAACACCATCAATAGTGCAGTGACGCGGGTCTTGGAACATCAGGATTTGATAATACAAATCGGCGGGCGTGTTGTTCATCGGCGTAGCCGAAATCAGCATCACCTTTTTCTTGTAGCCGGGAATGTTGCCCGTTTCCACACGAGGCATCTTGCAGATTTCCTGTAGCTGTTGGAAAGCGCCTGTAGTGTGGTTGCGGAACTTATGGGCTTCGTCAACCAGCACCAAGTCGTATTCGTCGGCGTTCCAATAGTTATAGTTGTCATCATCAAGAATCTTTGAGAGGCTGCCGTTACTGACAAACTGGGTATATTTGTCGATGCCGAAATCCTTGAAGGTGGTCTTCCAGTTTTGTTCCACCGCTGGCGGATAGACCACAAGGATTTTGGTATTGTCGCGGCCGTTCTCGATGAGGAACTTCTTTGCAATCATCGTGGCGACGACCGTTTTGCCGAGACCCACGACATCGGCGAGGAAGAAGCCATCATAGCGAATCAATTTCTGGTAGCCCTCAACCACAGCGTCCATCTGATACTCAAACTTTTCATAGCCTTCGGGCATGTCAAAGGGGTCGTCTTGGTCAATGGCCAGCACACGGTCTGAGAAGTATTCCATCAACATTTTGATGTAAAGCTCGTAAGGCGTGACATCGCCTTTCAGATAGGTCTTGTCAAGGGTAGCCTGATAGTCTGTGGCATCGATGGGCACACCTTCGGCCTCTTGCCAAAGCAGTTCAAACTCTTGCTTGGCAAATTCCACATCGTCGTATTGGGTGAGCTTGACATTGAACTCATATTGCTTGTCGTCACCTATGCCCAAGCCATTGCCGCTCAAGTTGCTGCTGCCAGTGATGGCCGCTCCGAAAGTGTGTTGGTTGAAGTTGTCGGGATAAAGGATATAGAACTTGGCATGTATCTTTTTCGATGGATGGGCGCGAAGCTCCAGCTTGCCGTCGATCATGTCTTGCACCATCTGAAGCATGCCATCCTCCACCTGTTTGGTGTAGTTCGACTGCTCGATGTCTTGTTTCAGTAGTCGTAAACACTCTTCCTTTACTTGTTCCTCGGCACCAAAAAACAGCTCACCTCTTTGGTGGGCATGGGCGATGTATTTGTCCACATCAATGCCAATCAATATGCGCACTTTATTGATGTTGTCAAGGAATGGGCGCAGAGTGAAATAGCCTGATGCACGGAGAAAACCTACCACGGCATCAAGATTCTTGATTTGTGGGTTGTTCTCGAGCATCCCCTCAAATTCCTTCATCAACGTGTTCCCATCCCTGTTGGTGAAGAAATGGGAAGAAACAGGTATGTCTGTCATAACTGCACTATAGTTTTGCAGCGCAAGGACTATCTCGGAGGGAAATGGGCTCACACAAAGAACCTCAGGGCATGAAAAAGCGCAGATTGGCGCTTATCAATGTCCTAAGGTTCTCGCATAACCCATTTGTAAAGATAAGTCCAGTCTACGCTATAGCGTAGACGCTGGTACTTATTCGTTTTACAAATGTCTGTTGAAGTTGCGAGATTCTAGGACATTCCGAATATAGCACTAACGCTATGTTATTTCCAATAAAATCGTGCCGCCGCCCCTGCAAGCAGGGAAGCCGCCAAGACATAAGCCTAAAACGACCTTTCAGCGGTACTTGAGGGCAAAAATACAAAATCTTTCAAGACAACCCATTTGCATTTCCCATCTTTTGAATCTTTTTTATGGTTCTAAGTGCAGAAAATTTACAATTCATTGATTTTCAAAATATAAACAAAAAAATAGTAAAACAATGAATATTGGATTTATATCAAAAAGCCAAGAAATCAAGATTTGAACCAAAGCGAAATGGATTATTAATAGATAAGGTAGCAGTTATGATCTGGGGCGAAAAAAGGAAAAAGAATTAGTTTTGTCTCTAATTTCATTTATTGAGAGTTTTTTGCTACATTTGCCACGATATTGAAGATCAACTTTTGAACAATGGCTAAGCAAATCAAAACGAAACCTGGCGATGAACCGGTCATAAATCGTGACCAGTCATTGGAACTAGTCGCAAATTGCGACCAGTTGTCAGAAAACACCAGTCAAGCCTATGTTTCCCAAACCGATATTGAGCATCTCATCTTAAACATCAGAGGGACACAGGTCATAGTAGACCGAGATTTAGCATTGCTTTACCAAGTTGAAACAAAACGACTTAATGAACAAGTTAAAAGAAACATTGAACGGTTTCCCGACCGCTTCCGTTTCCAACTTTCCAAAGAAGAAACCAAAGAACTGGTCGCAAATTGCGACCGGTTCAAGATGTTGAAACATTCCTCAACAGCACCCTTCGCATTCACCGAACAGGGTATTGCGATGCTATCTACTGTTTTACATAGCGAAACGGCCGTCGAAGTTAGCATCAAAATCATGGATGCGTTTGTGGCCATGCGGCATTTCCTATACACAAACGCTCAAATCTTCCAACGCCTTTCAAATATCGAATACCACCAAATAGAGACGGACAAACGAATAGATGAAGTATTCAAGCGACTGGACGAGAACATTCAACCTAAACAAGGCATTTTTTTCGATGGACAAGTATTCGACGCATACCATTTTGCATCAGACTTGATCAGGAAAGCCAAAAAGTCCATCATTCTCATCGACAATTATGTGGACGATACGGTATTGGCCTTGCTTGACAAACGAAAAAGTACCGTAAAAGCCACCATTTATACCCAACATATCAGCCAGCAATTCCAATTGGACATTGATCGTCACAACGCGCAATACCCAGCCATTCAAATAGAACGATTCAACAAAGCCCACGACCGCTTCCTTCTCATCGATGAAGAAGTTTATCATATCGGAGCGTCACTTAAGGATTTAGGCAAGAAATGGTTTGGATTCTCCCTAATGAAAGACATCACTGTCGAAGAACTGCTCAACAAAATCTAATATCAATTCTCAAAAACAATCAGTCATTATAACGATGCAACCTACTGAGATACAGAATATTTTAGCCGAACTCACCCGTTCCATAGGTGAAACACCCAACGAGATTTTGCCCATTGCAGCCTCAGGCTCGGCGAGGAAGTATTACCGAATCTTCACCGACAAGTGCACGCTGATTGGCACATTTAGCGAGAACACAGAAGAAAACGAGGCTTTTTTGACCTTTAGCAAGCATTTCCACGACTTGGGACTCAATGTGCCCGAGGTCTTCGCAGTCAACGAAGATAAGACCTGCTACTTACAAAGCGACTTTGGGGACGATAACCTGTTTGCGCATGTACAAAAAGCACTGATTGCTGGCGGCCCTTCGACAGGCTCAGGAACCTTAACTTCATTCGGCGAGAATGTCATACAACTTTACAAACAGGCCCTGACAAACTTGGTCAAGTTGCAAGTGTTAGGTCACAAAGGGCTGGACTACAGCAAGGCTTACCCCACCGAGCGTTTCGACCGACAGGCCATCATAGACGATTTGAACTACTTCAAATACTACTTCGTCAAGCCACATGAGGAAATCGACTTCAACGAGACGCGTCTGGGCAAGGACTTCGAGGCCTTCGCCGACTTTGTTAGCCATGCGCCTTGCAACTTCTTCATGTACCGCGACTTCCAGTCGCGCAACATTATGGTCAAGGACAACGAGCTGTATTTCATCGACTTCCAAGGCGGACGAAAAGGCCCGCTCAACTACGATGTGGTTTCCTTGCTTTACCAAGTGAAGGCACAGATTCCACAATTCGTCCGCGATGAACTCATCCAATACTACAAAGAGGAGTTGAAGCAATTCGTCGACCCCGAAGAAGTCAAATTTGATACTTATCAGCCTTATTTTGTATACTTGCGCCTGCTGCAAGTCCTTGGTGCTTACGGCTTCAGGGGCTTGATTCAGAAAAAGTCGCATTTCATTGAGAGCATTCCATACGCGCTGAAAGAAATCCAAGCTTTGGCACAAGCACAGCCTTTAAAGGATTATCCAGAATTACAGCATATCCTCCAACAATTCAACAAGATAGAGCAACGTTACCAAGCCATCTTACAGCCACCGACAGGCATGTTGACCGTCACCGTGAACAGTTTTTCGTTCAGGAAAGGCTATCCTTCCGACTTCAGCGGCAACGGCGGCGGCTTCGTCTTCGACTGCCGCGCCCTGCCCAACCCAGGCCGCGAGCCTGAGTTCAAGACCAAGACTGGACGTGATTGGGAAGTTATTGATTATCTGATGGCCAAGCCGCCCGTCCATGTCTTCCTCGACCACGTGAAAAGCATTGTCGGTCAGAGTGTGGAGAACTATAAAGAGCGTCATTTCAGCAACCTGATGGTATCCTTCGGCTGCACAGGTGGGCAGCATCGTTCCGTCTTCTTCGCCCAAACCATCTACGAATGGTTGAAGGCGACTTATCCCGACATCCACTTGGTACTGAACCACATCGAACGCAAAATCAAGGAGGAACACAACGCATGACTTACGACACTACAGCGATGATTTTGGCTGCTGGTCTCGGCACAAGACTTCAAGCCCTGACCAAAGACCGCCCCAAGGCTTTGGTCGAACTTAACGGCAAACCTTTGTTGCAACATTGCATCGAGGACTTGATTGCCAACGGTTTCCACCATATCGTCATTAATGTCCATCATTTCGGAGAACAAATCATTGATTTTGTGGAGCATCACCGCTTCGATGCAGAAATCCAAATCTCCGATGAGTGCGACCTGCTGATGGATACAGGCGGTGGCATCATCAAGGCCACGCCCCTTTTCAAAGATTCAAAAGCTGTTCTAGTCCATAATGTAGACATTATCAGTGACGTGAACTTTTATGAGTTAAGTCAACAATTCCTTGTTTCGGGCGACGATGCTTGGCTGTTGACGCAAGACAGGGAGACTAATAGAAAGCTTTTGTTTAATACTGACAACCAACTTGTTGGATGGACAAACAAGGTGGAACAACAATTTAAATGGGTGGATGAATCAAAATCGGCCCTTCGACGGGCTCAGGGACCTTCGCTTTATTATAAAGAAATGGCTTTCGGTGGACTTCACTTTTTCCGAAGTGATTTGTTTGCCGAGTTCGAGGAGAAACGTTTAAGCGTCATTGACCTTTACCTCAATCTGGCCAAAAACAACCGAATTATTTCCAAGCCCATCCAACCCGATTATTGGTTCGATTTGGGCAAGCCCGAACAACTGCAAGCCGCAGAAAACTACCTAAACAACCTCGTAAAATGAGCCAAGACACTTTCATATCCAAGCTGGCAAAGCATATCCAAAGCCGCTATGACCTTACCCAACAGGAACTGACCGTAGTCTTTCCGAACAAACGTGCGGCCTTTTATCTTCGTAACGCCTTCAAAGACAGTTGCAAACAGACCCTCTGGATGCCGCAAATGCTTTCCATCGAGGAAGCCATCACCCACTGGAGCGGCATCGCCCTCGCCGACAGCCTCGACTTGCTTTTTGAACTCATTGACATCGACGCACAACTGCACAAAGAACAGAATAGCGACCTCAGCGTGTTTGGCAGTCAGGCTGCACAGATGGCTAAGGACTTTGACGAAATTGACCAGTATGGCATTGACGCGAAGCATGTCTTCAACTATGTTTTGGACAACAAGAAGCTGGAAATCTGGAACTTCGACGAGGAAAAGAGCAAGGAAAAGGAATTGAAATACCTGCAATTCTTCTCTTCGCTTTACGATTATTACCTCAGGCTCCGCAATAGGTTGACCGAACAAGGCAAAGGATATTACGGCATGATTACCAGATATTTGTCGGAATTGCCCGAGACAAAATTATTGGAAAAAATCGGGGAAAGAAGCATTGTCTTTGCTGGTTTTAATGCCTTGACCACCACGGAGGAACGCATCATCAACACACTCATACGAAATGGCAAGGCTGAAATCTTGTTTGACTACGATGCCTATTATGTCGACGACGAAAACAATGAAGCTGGGCTTTTCGCTCGCAAATTTAGACATAACCACCCTAAATGGTTGGAAAACGGCATCTCCAATGCGCTGACCACTGAGCCAAAGACCATTCACATCATCAGTGCCAGCGGCAACGCACTGCAAGCCAAAGCCTTGCAATCCAAGCTTCAAGAAACAAATGACGAAAAGCAAGCCGTCATCCTCGCCGATGAAAACTTGTTGATTCCAATCTTAAACGGCATCCCTGAAACGTATTCGGGATTCTATGTCTCAATGGGTTATCCTTTATCAAAGACTCCTGTCAACCAATTGATTAAGGAATATTTTGCTTTGTGTCGGCGCAACCGCATTTCCCGAAAAATCACCGAAAACGACACCGAGCGCATGGCTGAAGGTTGGTACATTTGGCCTGTCTTGCGCATCATGGACCTCGAAATCACGAAAATCATCTTCCCAAAAAGCGAGCTTGAAACTTTCAGCCGTTGGAAATACAAAGCAGTGAACGACGGCAAGTTCATTTTTGAGGATAGAGACATCGAAGGATTTCAGTATACACCTAATATTCAGGCGTTTCTAAGCATCATTCTTTCCTCAAAGGAGAAAAAAACACCCAATGCCATTTTGGAAAATGTCAGTCGTGTTTTGGCCTTCATCGCCAACATGATACAAGCGAAGGACAAGCAAAACGAAACCGTTTTCCTCCTCAACCAAGTGAGCGAAATCGGGAAAAACATCAGTCGACTGCAGATTATTGCAGAACGCAACTCAAAATACATCAGCGACTTACAGGACATTGAAACATTGTATCGCGTATTGGCGTCGGGTTCCACATTAAGGCTAAGCAGCAGCAACACCGAGGGCTTGCAAATCATGGGCTTACTCGAAACCCGCAACCTCGATTTTGAGCGTTTGCATCTGCTCAGTGTCAACGAAGGAATCTTACCCCCCGACAAGTCGCAGGGCAGTTTCATTCCTCAATTCATCCGCCGCGCTTGTGGTCTGCCAGGCTATGCTGAAAGTCAGGCTGTGGTGGCTTACCATTTTTATCGATTGCTGCAAAACGGAAAAGATATTTTCCTATATTTCAACAACTTGGGCGACACCTCAGGCGGCGAGGCCAGCCGATTCATTCTGCAAATCAGACATGAACTGGCCAAAAACGCCAACATTAAGGTTGTGGAAGAGTCATTTAGCAGCACGGCCAAAGCCTCCTTGGAGACAAAAGCACTCAGCGCACAGAAAACCAATGCCTTAGACTGTCTCCACTACCTCATCGAAGAAAAAGGCCTCTCCCCTTCTGCTTTGTCCACCTATATTAATTGTCCACTGAAGTATTATCTTAGGTATATCGCTCAGATTGAAGACAATAGCGTTGAGGAAGACACTGGCATCAATGTCATCGGCACCATCATTCACGACACATTAGAATTTCTTTTTGCCGACTACCTGCCGAAAGATGGAGCAACACAAATCATTGACAAAGAATTGTTTGACAAAGCCATCATGCCGCAATGGGAGCAGAAACTGGCCCAATCCATCTCGAAAAACCTGCCCAACGGCCTGCCTGATGTGGGCTTCAACTATCTGAACCGCATCACCATTGAGCAACAACTGAAAAACTACCTGAACTACACTTCCAAGCAATTGGAGAACAACACTTTGACCATTCTTGAAACCGAAGGTGAACTGAAAACAAAACTTGAAACCTCTCTCGGCAACTGCATTTTTTATGGCCGTACCGACCGCATCGACCAATGCAACAGCCTCATCCGCGTCATCGACTATAAAACTGGCCATGTCGACAGTTCAGACCTTAAAGTTCCTGTGCGCCATCATAGCGAAAGTGACCTCGACTATCTGAAACAAATCCCTGAAAAGGCACTGCAACTGCTTTTATATAAGTACCTGTATCTCAAGGAGAATCCCACAATTGCGCCAAAACAAGTTACCGCAGCCATCCACGGCCTGAAATACGCCCACGACATCGAATTCGGACTTTCCATGGCTTCTCCAAAAAAAGACGACACTGATGCCAACAACAACTTTTTGGAAGACAGCACTTTCATCAACGACATGGAAGCCATGCTTGAAGCCGTGGTTGCAGAAATGCTTGACCCGACGATTTCCTTCACCCAAGCCGAAGACGACAAAAAATGCAGGTATTGCGATTTTAAATTGATTTGTAAAAGATAGGTTCAATTCAACACAATCTCCCTCAATATCTCCTTCCCCGCCAAATCATTCAAATTCTTAATCAACAACGATTTGGAATAATTCAACTCATTGCGCAAAGCATCACTATCTACACGGACGAAAAGCACATGATTTTTGATGGAAAGATCAATAGTATGCGAAGCAATGAACGGCCCGACCACCTTGGGCCATGAGTTGATAAGCTTGACTTCATCCAAGTAATCCGAGCCTCGATGTTGTTCGTAGAACTCCTTGATTAGCATGCCCAAGGGCTTCACATCAAAGTAAACCATCACCGCCTCCTATCTCTTTGACACAACCTTTTTGTACTTCAAAAATCTTGTGGTCGATGTTGGTGTTCTCAAACAACTTTTCCACTCTATTCTGCTGGGTATCAGTGATAAAAACCTGGCCAAAATGCTCGTCACCGACCAAACGAACGAGTTTCATCACACGTTGGTCGTCGAGCTTGTCGAAAATGTCGTCCAACAACAAAATGGGCTTGTAGCCAATCTTCTGATAATTGAACTCAAACTGTGCCAAGCGAATCGAGACCACAAACGACTTCTGCTGTCCCTGCGAGCCGAAACGCTTCAGTAGATGGCCGTCCAAGGCAAATTCCAGGTCGTCCTTATGGATGCCCACGTTGGTGTAGCCCGAATATCGGTCTTGCATCAAACTTTCCTCAAGCAACTCGTTGAGCGGTTTCTCATCCAAGCGCGATTGATAGATGACATTCACCTTTTCCGTACCACCCGAAACAATCTCGTAGTAATGCTGGAAAATCGGCAAAAACTCCTCTAAAAACAGCTTCCGTTTCGAATGAATGTCGTCGGCATGTTGCGCCAACTGGTCTTCCCAAAGACGCAATAGTTCTCGGTCGAAAGTGCGACGCTCTGCAAATTGTTTCAACTGCATGTTGCGTTGCAGCAAGGCACGGTTGTATTTCAGCAAGGCGTTGAGATACAAAGGGTCGAATTGTGAAATCACGCCATCAATGAACTTGCGGCGTAAATCGCTGCCCTCGTTGATAAGATCGCGGTCGTAAGGTGAAATCATCACCAAAGGGAACTTGCCGATGTGGTCGCTGAGGCGGTCGTATTCCTTCTTGTTGAAGCGGAACGACTTCTTTTGGTCGCGTTTCTGCACACACGACACCAACTCGTCGTCCTTGCCATCGTGCGAATACACGCCGTGAATAGCAAAGAAATCCTGCTCATGCCGAATATTCTGCTTGTCGGTCGCGCCGAAAAAGCTCTTGCAAAACGAAAGGTAATAAATCGAATCAAGGATGTTGGTCTTCCCTGCCCCATTCAGTCCCACAAAACAATTGACATTCTCCGACAACAGCAAATCCGCCGATTCGCAATTCTTGAAGTTCGTCAGTTTGAGTTCGTGGAGATACATGTCATTGCTTAATTATGAATGTTAAATGCGGAATGATGAATGGGATTATTCTGCATTCCGCATTCCACATTCAGCATTTTCATAGTTTACTTAAGTCCACCCTGAGCGTCAGGAAATTAGGCGAGCCTACGATGTTGTTTCTCGATCGGGCATAATCGAGTTGGAAGGCCTTGATTCTCACGCCAAAACCAGCCGAAAAGCCCACCAACGAGCGTTTCTCTGGCACACTCATATTGCGATAGGTCTCGTAGTTATACGAAGCCCTCAAAAACAGGTTCTTGCCCAAGGCCAACTCACCGCCCACAACCAAATGACAAGCCAAATTGGTGAAGAATTTGGCGGCCTTTGAAGGTTCCTGATACTCACCTGTGATGGGGTCGTAATAGCCGGCCAAATCGAGCGGGTCATAATAAAGCTTGTTCCAATGCTGAATGTCCTTGTAACCCATGATGATAGTCAACGGCAAGTGGTCGAGTTTCTTGGAAGCCATGAAATCCAAGGAGAAAGGCAGCCATTTGTTCTCCAAATACATCTCCTTGCAGAACAGTTGCCTGCCGATGTTTCGGGCAGACAAAGTAAAGGCCCAATTGGAATACGACCAATAGGTGCCCGCCACATCCACGCCCAAGGCACCAGCACGACCATTTTCATACTGTAAACCAGCATATTTCAAATTAGCACCGATGCTCCATTTGTCGGTCAACTCGCGTCCCCAACCGATGGTCACCGCATAGTCGGAAACGTTGAACGTACCGCCGTCAGTATAGCCGCTTTCGGAGGCATACAGCATATTGCCATAATTGTAGTATTGCACCGATGCCGCAAAACTGCCCAAACGATCAAAAGTGTGACTATATTGCGCCGTGGCGAAATTCGTCCCCAAATTGAAATCGCCGACATACGACAACGTCATTTGGTTGTGCATCTCGGGCGAGATGGCCGAAGGGTTAAAAACTGCCGTTTGCAAGTCGCCGTCATGGACAGGCAGTGGCAGTCCGCCCAAAGCCACTACGCGGGCTGAATTGGCATCGGTCAAGGCACGATAGGTACCGTTAGTCACTTGGGCATCAACACTCAATGCACTGAAACCCAAAAGGATAGCTATTGATATATAAACTATTCGTTTCATATTTCTGCATTTTTAGGATAACGGATACCTTAATATATTATTGTGCCACAGTGTTTTTAATTCTCGATGAGTCCCAAGCCTGTCTTGACCAATTTACCTTCTTCTTTCAGTTGCGAAGCCAATTTGTCGAGCATTCCGTTGACGAAACGACGGCTTTCAGGCGTGCTGTATAACTTAGAAATCTCAATATACTCGTTGATAGTCACCTTCACCGGGATAGAATGGAACTCACAGAACTCGGTCAAAGCCATGAAAATGAGAATCTTGTCCATCAAGGCTAAGCGGTCGTAATCCCAATTGGAAATATTGGCCTTCACCAATTCCATATACTCATTGGCATGAAGTATGGTTTTCTCAAACAGCTTGATTACGAACTCCCTATCCTCATCTTCGGACTTATACATCGGTGGCAGTTTGCTCGATGCGTCGAAATTGGTCGGCAACTCGCTGATGAACTTCCAAAGCAGATAGATGGCCACTTGATAGTCGCTGTTGAACGACAAGTCACGGTCAGAATAGTAATCGTACAACAAACCGTTTTCCGGCATATAGGTGTCAATCATCGCGACCAAAAAACGCTTGTCGTCGCTGAAACTATCCTTACCGTTAGCCATATATTCCTGGTATTCAGGTGTCTCAAGCATCTTTCCGTACAACTTGCGAATAAAATCTTCCCTTGAGTCAGCCCAATTGATCTTATACTTCTCCTCCAAGCTCATCAGGTGCTTGTTATCATCCAAAGCATTGAGAATCCGATTGTTGACAAACTTCAAATTGGGGTTCAGATCCTCCTCGGTCGGGAAATGCTTCTGCTTGTTCTCCTCGATACGGCGCTCGGCAAATTTCTTCACCTCGACCCAAAAAGAGAGCTGATACACAAACAACTTGTACAGGTCTTCCACCTCTTCAAGCAGATGGCGTTCGGACTGAGCAAGATTGGAACTGTTGGATTGATGGTAGGCGTAAATCTCCTGCAACGCCTTGACTCTCAAAAATCTTCTATTCAACATAAGGTTGGGTTGTTTATCGTCGAAACAAATTGCAAAAGTAGGAAAAAAAACCTTGCAAGTCTACACAAAGATTATTTTTCGTCAACAATGGAGATATAAAAGAAAATGTATATCTTTGCATTTGCATTTTTCGCAGAAACTAACTCATTAAATAAGAATAACTATGAAGAAAAAATTTATCTGCCCCATCTGCGGGTACGTACACGAAGGAGAGGAAGCCCCCGAGCGCTGCCCTCAATGCAAACAAATCGTTGAATGGAAGGTCGTCGACGAATCGGCTGCCATGAATTTCGTCACTGAGCACGTCCTTGGCATCGCCAAAGGCACTGGCGAAGACATGATCAAGGACTTGAACGCACACTTCATGGCCGAGGCCACCGAAGTCGGCATGTATCTGGCCATGAGCCGCCAAGCCGACCGCGAAGGCTATCCCGAAATCGCCGAGGCTTTCAGGCGCTATGCTTTTGAAGAAGCCGATCATTGCGCCAGGTTCGCCGAGCTGTTGGGCGATGTGGTTTGGGACACCAAGACCAACCTCTACAAGCGCATGATTGCCGAATGTGGCGCTTGCGAGGATAAGATGCGCATCGCCCGCGTGGCCAAGGAGCGCAACCTCGACGCTATCCACGACACCGTCCACGAGATGGCCAAAGACGAAGCCCGCCACGGCAAAGGCTTTGAAGGTTTGTATAAACGTTATTTCGGATAATATATGACACGCTTCGCGTCATTGCGAGGCACGAAGCAATCCAGACCACAAGCCTGTTTCTTAGATTGCTTCGTCGTTCCTCCTCGCAATGACATGAAACGGTAACCGAACAACTAATAACTAATAACTAATAACTAATAACTAATAACTAAACAAAATGATTAGCAAGAAATTAGCAAAAGCCATCAACGACCAAATCAATGCTGAGATGTGGTCGGCTTACCTCTATCTGAGCATGTCGCAAGACATCTACGCCAAGGGCTTCAAAGGCATCGCCCATTGGTACAAGGTGCAGTTCCTTGAGGAACAAGCCCATGCCGCCATCATGATCAACTACATGCATTCACAGGATGCCAAGGTCGTCCTCGCTCCCATCGCCAAGGTGCAGACCGAATGGAAGACCGTCTTGGAAGCTTTCGAAGACACCCTTGAGCACGAGAAGAAGGTGACCGCCATGATCAACAACCTCTGCGACATCGCTGACGAGGACAAAGACCGCGCTGCCGGCAACTTCCTGGCCTGGTTCATCGACGAGCAGGTGGAAGAGGAAGAGAACGCCCGCGACCTCATCGCCCAGTGCAAGATGATTGACGGCCACATGGGTGGCATGATGATGCTCGACAAGGAGCTCGGTGCCCGCCAGTATCACACGCCTTCGCCGCTGAAATGAAAGTAAAAAATTACATTAGATAGGGTGTGTCAAGACAAATGACGCACCCTCTTTTTCACATATAATTACCACAAATTAACCACAAATATTCATAAATTATTTTATTCATGATAATTCGTGGTTAATTATATGATAATTCGTGTTAATATTACAATTCCCCTGCCTGTTTCTTAGCCCAATATTCCTTGAAATCTTCATAACTCTTTTCCAACAACATTGGCGCGTCCAGACCATACGGACACCTCTCGCGGCAGGCGTTGCAGTGCTTGCACTTCTCGATGAGTTTCATCTTCTCAGCCCATTCTTCGGTGAGATAGACACTGTACGGCGCACGCTTCAGGAAGAGGCTCATGCGGGCGCAGTTTTCAATATCGATTCCGACTGAACAAGGCTGACAATAGCCACAGCCACGGCAAAAGTCGCCCGAAAGTTCAGCACGGTCTTTCTCAATCTTGCGCCACGAAGCCGAAGAAAGCTCAGGCTCATGGTCTTGATACGAAAGGAACTCGTCCAACTCACTCTCGCGCTGTATGCCCCAAATCGGCAAGGCATGATCAAATTGGTTGAGGAAAGCGTAAGCCAAAGCCGAGTCGTTGATGAGTCCGCCCGCCAAGGCCTTCATGCAAATGAAGCCCATATTGTGTTTGAAGCAGGCCTCCACAATCTTCTGGTCGTCCGCCGACGAAAGATAAGAGAAAGGATATTGCAGCGTGTCGTAGCAGTCGCGTTCGATGGCTTCCATCGCCACACTCTGACGGTGATTGCTGATGCCGATAAAGCGTATCTTGCCTTGGCGTTTGGCCACCTTCATGGCATCATACAATCCCTCTTTGTCACCTGGGCGCGGACAATAGTCAGGATTATGGAACTGATACAAATCCAGATAGTCGGTCTTGAGGTTCCTCAACGTGGTGTGCAGGTCTCTCCAGAAGTCTTCGATGGTGGTGGCAGCCGTCTTGGAGGCAATCAGCACCTTGTTGCGTCGGTCGCCAAAAGCTGCACCTATCTTTTCCTCGCTGTCGGTATAGAAACGAGCCGTGTCATAGAAATTGATGCCATTATCGTAGGCCTTATGTAACAAATACACGGCTTCCTTTTCACTGATTCTTTGAATGGGGAGTGCCCCGAAACCATTCTTGTTCACCTTCAAGTTGGTCTTCCCTAATGTGATGATTTTCATGACTGCCTGATTTTAACTTCGTTGAATCGTAGATTTCGCACAAAAATATAAAAAGAATTGATACCCACCAAATTTTGAGCCCAATTTTTTGATCCTATGGTCTAAAAAACTATTTTTGCAAAAAAATCCCAACGATGAAAATCCTCATCCTGAACGGCCCCAACCTCAACCTCTTAGGCAAACGCGAGCCCGAAATCTACGGTCACGTCTCATTTGAAGACTATCTGCCCCAGCTCCGCAAACGTTTTCCCCAACACGAGCTTTCCTATTTCCAGTCGAACCATGAGGGCGTGTTGATTGACCAACTGCAAGCGGCTGACGGTCAATACGATGCTGTGGTGATGAATCCCGGTGCCTACGCCCACACTTCTATCGCCTTGGCCGACTGCATCCGCGCCATCGGCATTCCTGTGGTGGAGGTCCACATTTCCGACATTTCGAAAAGGGAGCCTTACCGCAGGCATTCCTTTACTGCCGAGGCATGCGTGAAGTGCATTTCAGGTTTGGGGATGGAAGGGTATGCTAAAGCGGTTGAGTCAATAGTTCTATTTCAGTCAGAGAATTAAAGTGGTTTTATGTAGAAATAATTATGCAAAAGGAACCATTATTTTGACATAAAACCAAATAGACTATAAAAAGTCGGGAAAGCATTCTGCTCCCCCGACTTCTTAATTCCCAAAATTCCGCACTTGTTGCGTGAGAATATTATTCCTTCACAAACTTCTGCATAGCCTTGCTGCCATCAACGAAAGTGG
Organism: Bacteroidales bacterium; assembly: GCA_016285355.1. The sequence continues at coordinate 15,234 of JAEEQP010000034.1, read as the reverse complement.
CTTTCAGTAGATAGCAACCCTTGGCCAAGGCGTTCACATTGATTGATTCAAAGCCGTTTCCAAAGTGCATCACCTGCCTGCCGTCCATGCTGAAGATTTCCACTTGCTGCAAGTCTTCGGCATTGAGGTTCAAGGTTTCCGAAACGGGATTGGGCCAAATAGCGAGTTGGTTTTCATTGTATTCGCCAAGGCCGGTGGCAGCAGAATAGTACAAAACACTCTTAATCGTCTGGTCAGGCTGACCCTCATCATAATCGGTTTCTTCAACAGTCATCAACTTGTTGTGAATGGTAATGAAGTCTCCATCAAAGTATTTAAGGCCGGCAATGACACTGCTGGATACTGTCAAATCATAGCTGTATACGACCTCATTTTCGATCTCCCAATCCTGAGTATCCCACACAAAATTGTATTCGACCTGCTTTACGCAATTATGGTTCTCGTCGTAAGAGTAAATAACCTTGTCATCATAGGTCCAGGTATCGATATCTTTTGAGTAATAAAGCTCTTCGACAACGTCACCATTGTTGTCATATTGGTATTCTGTCTTGTGGTTCTCAATCCAAAGGCTGCCAGACCAATAGAATTCTTGGTTGCCAACCAATTTGCCATTCTGATAGGTGTATTCCACTCTATCGTCGTTTTCCCAAGCACCATCTCGATAGTTCAATTCAGTAGCAGCCTTAACATTGCCATTGTTGTCATACTCATAGGTGGTTTTGTAATCTTCCTCCCAAACGCCATCCTCATATTCATAATGGACTTCTTCCGAAACCCAGCCTTGGCTGGTGTAACTGATTTCATCTTTTTCGCTGCTACCATCATAGCTGGTTTCGATTCTTCTGATGCAGCGGTCTTGGTTGTCATAGAAAAAATCGATGGTTGTCGTAAACATGCCCATCAATAAAGACATTTCCACTTTCGAAATATTGTACCGCTCATCATACTGGAAATAGACGGACGTCATTGTCGACTCCATAATCATGCTGTCGATTTTTTGGGTGTAAACCTCGGTGCCACGGTTGAGCTGTTCCACCCTTTTGACTCTTGATTTCAACTGATTTTCAGTCGATTCATTCGTTTTGATTTGTGCCTGTGCCGAAATCATAAAGCACAGTGCGGCTGCGAATAGTAATACTTTTTTCATGATGTTGATATTTTGATTATTGATAATGTTTGTCAGTGCAAAGGTAAAGCTTTTTGTTTTCAACTTGAATCTTAAATTATAAATTTTTAATCTTAAATCCACTTAATGCGGCTTGACCGCGACGATTCGGAAATTGTTGAACCACCCCTCGACCTCGTCGGTGCCGTCGCTGATGACCAAATGATAGCATCCCATGGGAAGGTCACCCATGTAGTAGCGAACCGAAGCGTTAGGATGAGTCGGAGTCTCTTCTTGGAACAGAATGGAATCCTGCGCATTGCTGAGAGTCACCGTACAATAGCCCATGTAGTCATGGAAATACACATAGACCGTTTTGCCGAGATAGCCTGCCTCGATGTTCGGATGCCGCATGTCGCCGTTGCTCAGCGAACCTTTGATGTCGATTTTGTCTTTGTCGTCGATGAGGTTGTTCGTGCCGGGTTCCTTACGGCAAGAAGTCACAATCAAAGCGACGATTGCGAAGGTGATTAGTGATAAGTGTCTGGCTTTCATATTCTTTCGTTTTAAAATATTACTCCGCTACCTCATCCGAAAACATGTCTTCGGTGACTGTCAGTCCATAGTAGGCTTCGTATCTTACAAACTCAGGGCTTACGTATGAGTCAAACTTGCCAGCCTCGTCGTAATATTCTCTTGGAAGATATTGAAGCACGTCGCCACCGACCATTCGATAAATGATGATATGGTTCAACTTGTCGTTGATAAAATCGTCAGAAGGTTTTGTCTCTTCAACACTTCCTTCATAGACGCCGAGCGTCTGACAGGCCTCTTTATTGGGTTTGATTTGCTTAATGTAAACGGTGTCGTATGCAATGTCTTCATACTCTATAATTATTGAGGAGTTTGTTTTGTTATAAACTCTCAAACAGGTCTCAAATTTCCCGTCGAAGAATGGGTCTTTGCAGCTGGTCATCATAACGGTTGCCACAAACAAAAAGGCGAGAATTAATGTGGATTTTTTCATGATGTTGAGATTTTAGGATTCATTTTTATGGTATTCTTGTCAAGGAGAAATCACCTTTTTGGAAATACAGCAGGCCGAATTCCTCGTTGTAGTACCAGTCGTAAATCAACTCGCCAGTGAATTGGCTGTAAAGGATTTCGTGGTGGACACGCTCATAATCTATGCCATTGATAGTATAGGAACTATTGGACGGCAGGTACATATCCAAGTTGATTCCATTTTCGCCGTAACCGAAACAAAAAGAGAATTCTTTTTCGGGCCGCACGGTGAAACAAAGACGATTTGCGTATGATTGTCCTTCGGTGAGGTTCACTGTTCGGGCATAGCACTCAATCGAATGATGGGCTGGGTGCATTACGTCTCCTCCGTTAAGTGCATTGATGTATTGTTCTCCATTATAAGGATAGGTTACATCACGAGTGACTTGATAGGATATCGTATCGCCATTTTGGTCGAGGAATTTCACTGTTTGCCCCATCTCGTAGGGAATGGCTGCCGCATCCTCGTCGGAAAGCAGCATATAAATGTTGGCGTGTTTAATGCATGAACTCATCATAAAGAGCGTCATGCCAATCATCAATAGTTTTTTCATTGTGCTCTGTTTTTAAATTTGTATCTGATACCTATGCTATAGTTGCCCTCCATGCCGACACCCAACTGCAAGAATCCTGCAATGCGCTCGTTGCCGACCTCGATGCCGGCAGCGGTTTGCCACGCAAAGCAGCAATGTTGTGTAGGCAAGTCGACACCGAACAATTCGGGCTGGTACTCCGTCAATTTGTAGTCCCAAAAGCAGATGCCAGCATCAAACTTGGCGTAAAGGACGAAATGCCTTTTGTTGATACAATTGAGTTTCAGGTGACCCATCACGGAATGGCACGACTCGTTGAGCGAACAGACCAAAGGGTTGTTGGTGATGAGACCGCTGTAGGTGTAGTCGATGATTCTCGGTTCGAAGCAATAGGTGCCGCCCACGCCGACCACATTGTTGAAGAAATGGGTGTAAGTGCCATAAAAAGCACCCACCTTGTCAATCCAGTGGCGAAAAATGGAACCATCCGGAAGAAACTCGTCCCCGCTCACAGGATGGAACCCATAGCCAATGCTGATTTCATTGCTGATGCAACGGTCTTCTTCTTGCTGCGCCAAGGCTGGCAGATATAAGGCCAAGACCAAGGCAATTATAATACTCTTCTTCATAAATTATTGAATTTTAAATCTTTAAATCTTGAATTATTTAGTTGGTTTCTATAGGTACAGGAGTGCGATTGGGTGTTTCCTCGTTGTCGAAATGGAACCATGCCGAGGCTTCTTCGGTGCCGTTCGTAATGTAGAGCCGATAGTTGCCTGTAGGCTCGTTCTCCATATAGATGCGAATGGTAGCCGGATACTGTTCCTTCATGTTTCTTGCATACAACACGTCGTTGTTCTCGGCTGAAAGGGTCATGAGGCAATTCTCAACGGTCTCGTTGAAATAGACATACACGATTTTTCCCACTAACTCGGCATAGATGTTGTCATACCGCATGTCGTCTTTTATCAGCGCACCTTTCAGGTCGATTTTGTCTTTGTCGTCACCGGAGACATACGCCATTGTAGGATTGGGCTTCTCAAAGGGATTGAACTTTTCACACGAAACGAGCATCAAAACGAGGACGGTGAGAATGGATAAAATTAAAGGTCTGTATTTCATGGTGTTATTCGTTTTCTTTCATTTTGCTATTCAGGCTTGCCCTAACTTTGTCGACATTATAAACGCTGCAACCGAGCACGTCAGCGTATTCCTGTCGCGAGAGCTTGAAATGTGAGAGCAGGCAATAGCGGAATTCCAAATCGCTGAGGTCGGGATATTGCTTGTGTACAAAAGAGATAAAACCTGGATGCACACCCTCAAACGCCGCCTCAAAGCCTGCCCAATGGTCTTCACCTTCAAAGAGCGATTTCTCCAAATCCTTGAAAGCCATGGTATTGCTTCTGTCACGCGACAGCACTTCAAAGCAGCGGATGATGTTGCATTTTTGCAGGTATTCGTCTTTCAGTTTATCGCCAAATTCAGCCTGAAGTTCGCTTTGCTGGGCGTTCTGTTTTTGCAGTTCATCGTATTGCGCCTGCATTTCGGTTTGTGCCTGCTGTTGCTGCGCGTTGCGTTTCTTCAGTTCCAACAAATTCGCGTTGATTTCGGCCTCGATGCGTTTCTTTTTCAATGCATTGAGAATCAATATAGTAACAACAACCAACGCAGCAATCAAAATAATGGTGAGGAGGATAATGAGCCTTTGCCGTGAGAGCATTTGGCGGTTGTGTTGGTTAGCCTGCGCTTCAAAGTCGTACTTTTTCTGAATCTCCAAAACGGAGCTTTGGGTTTGGTCGCCGAGGATGTCCAGAGCTACCTTTTCGTGCTGTTTCTCAAACTGATAGGCACTTTCATAGTCGCCCACACTCAATGCATCCTTAATCAAAAAACCGTAAACGGCAGCCATAGTCTCAGGCCTACATTCCACTTCCTCTATTGCGTTGAGCATCTGTGCTTTATAGTATTCCAACGAGTCGCGCTCGTCCAAGGCCAAATGCACTTTGGCGAGGTTCAGCAAGGCGATGGGGCGGCGTTTTTGGTCGGTTAAAGGCAAGGCTTTGCGCAGGCAACTTTTTGCTTCATCGTATTCGTCAAGGAGTTGATAGGCAACGGAATAGTTGTTCCAAACCGAGGCTTCGGTCACTTTGTCCATGGAGGTTTGCGACAAGCGCAAGGCTTGTTCGAGATAGACAAACGCACTATCGTAATCATCGTTAATGATGTGCATCATGGCCACAGCGTTGAGGCACTTGGCCTTGCGTGAGAGGCTATCGCCCCAGAGTTCGGCGGCGGCTTTGTAGTTGACAATGGCCTCGGCTTCGTTGCCGCTGTTGTTGAGCAAGTCTCCTATATAATATTGAGCGAAGGCCGCACTGACCGAATCGCCGACCATCCTACCGAATTTGTCAGCCTCTTTGTAGCTGTTCATGGCCGACTCGTATTCCTTTTTGGCCTGACGCACACAACCGCTATAGAGCGCGGCGGGTGCGGCGTTTTCGTAGTCTTTTTGCTTCACGAAATAGTCGTAAGCCTCAAAGATTTGGTCGTCTTGGCTGATGTCTTCGTAGGCCTTGTACTTGGCACGCACCTCAGCAACGATGGCCTGCATCCTTTCTGTCTTACTTTTTGTGTTGCAGGATGAGAGAAGCGAAACCACTCCGAGGAGAAGCAAAAAGCATTTTTTCAGTTTGAGCGATAGACCATTCATGTTGTGTCCGATTTTTCAAATGCAAAAATATAACTAAAAACCATCTTTTTTACGCGCAAACGGACGATTACAAACTTTTGCAAGAAATTGCGCTTGATAATCAATATGTTGACTAAATTTATTACAAACTTTTGTTTGCCTTGGAATGTGATTTTAGACGCGATAAACCGATTGGAGACGCGATGAATCGCGTCTCTACAGGGTGAAATCGGAGGGGTTCAAATCGCTGAATTTCTTCTTGCCGCGAAGGATGCTTTCAAAAACGATGTTTTTCCGATAGATGCAACTCACCAACTTGTGCTCGCTGGAGTGGCGTTTTTTGCGCAGGTCATCCAACCGTTTGTAGAAATCCCAATGGGCCTTGAAGACCATCCGGAAGTCCTTCGGGCAGCCCTCAAAGAGGAACTTGAATGCCGCCACCCAGTCCAAAAAGATGCGATAGAGGATAATGCGACACACACGATGTTCGGGCAGGTTTTTCACCAAAAGCGAGAGGTTGTTGCGGAAATTCAGATAGGTCTTTCGCGGCGAGTTTTTCGGCAAAGTGCCGCCGCCAATATGATAAACCCACGACTGCGGACAGCAATATATCTTATAGCCAGCGTTTTTCAGTCGCCAGCACAGGTCGATTTCCTCCATGTGGGCGAAGAAACTGTCATCCAAGCCGCCAATCTGGTGGTACAAATCAGCGCGGACGAACAGGCAGGCTCCTGTGGCCCAAAATACCTCTTTCGGTTCATCGTATTGGTGCGCGTCAGTCTCTAAATTTTGGAACACACGTCCGCGACAGAAAGGATAGCCGTACTTGTCGATAAAGCCGCCACTGGCACCGGCATATTCAAACTGTTCCTTGTGGTAATACGACAAAATCTTGGGCTGACAGGCTGCAATTTTCGGGTCGGCATCCATCAATTCAATGATAGGCTCAATCCAATGCGGAGCCACCTCGATATCCGAGTTGAGCAACACATAATACTGCGCCTCAATCTGTCGCAAAGCCAAGTTGTAACCAGTGGCAAAACCTCCGTTGCTGCCGTTTTCAATCAGGCGGATTTCGGGAAAACGTTCCTGCATGAACGCCACGGAACCGTCAGAAGAATCATTGTCAGCCACGACGATTTCCGTCCATGTCGGGTCGCAGTTGGCGATGACATTGGGCAGAAACTCTTCGAGGAACTTCTTTCCGTTGTAGTTCAATATGACGACAGCCACTTTCATGCTTCTTCCTTTTGGGGTCTTTGGTGTTTCCAACGGCGATGCGACCACAGCCAATTGTCGGGATTGGTCTCGATGAAACGTTCCACGCAACGCACGTAAGGTTCCATGATTTCTCCAGTTTGCGCCTCTTTCGGATGGTCGGTGACCAACTCAAAAGTCACTTCATAACGTCCCCTGCCCTTTCGCACCATACTGACGAAAACCACGGCATAGTCCAGTTTTTTTGCGATACGCTCAATACCAGTAAACCAGCAAGTATCTTGATGCAAAAACTCGGTCCAATAATCCGAAGCCAAGCCATGTGAGGTTTGGTCAGCCATCATCAGAACAGCCGTCTGACTGTCACGCAATTGCGCCAACCGCTTGAATGCCGAATTCGACTCCACCATCTCCAGACTACAACCATAGGTACGCAAATAGAGCATAAGTTGCTCAAAAACAGGATTCTCCACCCTTTTATAAATCGCCAAGCACTGATGTTGAGTAAGGTCGCAAATAGTCTTTCCAAACCACTCCCAATTGCCCGAATGCGGGAGGGCGTAGAAGATGTTTTTGTGTTGATCATATAACTGAGTCACCAACTCAAGATTGGTAAAGGTAATGCGGCCTTTATAGCCAGAAGCATCCGCCCTGAGCATTTTGGGGGCTTCCATAAACAGGTCGCAAAGGTTGCGGTAAAAATGCTTTTCGATGGTCTTGATAGCCTTGAAATCCTTTTCAGGGAACGAGCGCAACAGATTCTCCCTGACCACTTTACGACGATAGCGAAGCACATGGTAAATCAGGACATAGTAAAAGTCGGACTTCAGGTAGAGAAGCCAATAAGGGTGAATGGACAAAAAGCCCATCCACCACTTAGCAATATGAAATCCGAGCTTCGACATGGCTTATCTTGGATTGTCGTACAAATCACCGGCATGTGAGCCCCAACCTCGCTCGTATTCGGTCTGGTCGACACCTTGGTCGTAGCCGACGCCATAGATGCGCGAGTAGATTTCCAACTGCCAGCGCGGGTTATTGACCTCGCCAATGACATCGGAATGAATCAGCTGATAGTCGTTGGACGACGAGTCTTTCGACATGAAAACGAAACGCTTGTTGCGTTGGTTGGCAACGGCGTAGTAATGCCAAATCTCGTAAGGATAAGCACCTGGCTCGTTCGGGCTTTCCATGATTTTGTCGGGCTGCCCATATTTCAGGAACACATAGCCGCGGTCGGTACGATAACCCGGAAACGATGTGCTCTTAAACGACATGTTGACACGCCTGACGGCAGCTAAATAGTCATCAAAGCCCTGCTTGGGATTCATGGGCGAACGCTGGCACCAGAAGTTGAAGAGGAACTGCTGCATGGTCTTCAGGTCGTCCGTCTTCACCAAGCTGGTGGAATAATCGCGTTCTATTTCAGTGCATACCGGATTAAGGTAACGGATGTATTGCCGTAGTGTGTCGATATTCGTAATGTTGCTGACGAAAGTGTTGGCAATGTTCACTCCGGAAAGGTCGCTCATATCATAGCCCACATGGGGGTTACTGCGTTGGAAGAAGGTGCTGTTTGAACAAATCAAAGCATTGCTGCGGTCGCGCATCTCCACGACAAGGTAATAGTTGCCTGATGGCAAGTCCTTGATATCTATGGTGTTGAGCAAGATGTTCGCCTTGGCCACATCAAAACGCTTGTTGAAGGAATAGTTCTGCATCCGGTTGGAAGACTCGAAAGTTTCGATGTAGTAATGGACAAGGTACTTGCCTTCGTCATACAGTTTGTCACTATTGTATAACTCGACATAGAACTTCAGCTTGTCTTCCGTCTGACCATAAAACGGATAGACCCTCGGCAAGAAATCATAGCCGCTCTTGGTGCAGACAGAAGGCTTGTCCGCCTTTGTGTAGGAATCAAACAACAGAATATCCGAGATTGACGGCAGGTTTTCAGGAAAATCGACGGTCACCGTAACAGGCTTGGTCGGCAAGGATTCACCGCTATTCAAGTCGGTAATGCTGATTTCCATCTGATATTCACCGTTGGGCAGCGAAAACCGCTGTTGGTCGATGAAGGCACCGTCAAGGTTGGAGGTGTCGGTCACCACAGGACTATCCAAAGCCTCCTTTGAGAAGGTCGTCTCATCCCCTTTTCTAAAGATAGTCGTAATCTCAACTGTCGCCTTAAACTTCCCAGGCTCAAACTCCTTGTAGACCGCCGAACGGCATTCAAAAGCGATGGCATTTTCCACGTAGGGTGTCATGCCCGGCGCACAGTAATTCGTCGTGGAAAGATAAGACCTCAGTTTTTTCGTTTGGGCATGGCCCGAAAATGCAACCAGCAACAGCATTACGGCTACAAATGTTCTCTTGGTAATAATTGATGTATTCATGATGTTAGTTTTTTTGACGAGGCAAAAATATACACATAATATTCAAATTCTTCATTTTTCCGTATGTCATTTCTCAACAATTCTCAACAAATTCGCTATAATTATTTGGTTTATAATAGTTTAATATGATTTATTCAGATAAGTTATCAAGGATTGTTCCAGATGGTTTCCTTGCCCAATGGCCACCAATATCTTCTTTGTTCTGCGGTTGGTGCCGCTGTAGGAGATTCCCTCAAGTACCGCTATCTCAGCATCATTTAGGCCCAAAAGCACCAAGCAGGAATGCCTGAGGTCTGCCACGTTCAAATCGGGAAAATCTTTCAGAAAGCGCGACGAAAAATCGGGGAAACAACGGTTGGCCTCCCTGACCAACTCGATATAATCCATCTCCTTCAGCTTCAGTTTGGGATAAACGCCCACGCTTTTAATCATGATGTCCTTCCCCTCCACCGATTGCTTGATCTTCTTCACAATGGGACTCTCCGAAAACGCTTTCCAAGCCTCGTCAAAATCGATTTTGGCGGCATTTTCCAATTGCTCGCGGGTATCACTCAACTGCTGCGCGATCTGCTCGATTTCCTGATCCTTGACCGCATTCTCCTGTTCGTGCTTTAACTCAATGTTTGAAATCTTACTCTCTATATGCTTGATACGCTTTCGGTTACGGACGATGATGTAAGTCATAAAACACAAGGCAAAGAAAAGTAGCACTATCCAAAGTATCGGCGAGTTTTGGGCTTTGTTTTCCGTAGCCGTCACGTTCTTCGGATGATTGAAGTCCTCATAGAGGTATTCGATTTCCATTTTCCTTGAAGCCAATCGCGTCTCACCCATCGCATTATCAACGTAATAGCGCGTATAATACAGCTCCTCATCCGTGTTGCCATTGTCACGGTAAATCTCCGCCAATTTGGATGCGGCATCCACTCGCGCAAAACGGTCTCCTGTCGTGAAAGCCCTTTTCAGATAAGGAACTGCTGAGTCATACTGTTGAAGCTCAATCAGTTTCACGCCCAACGAAAGCTGAATCATGCCCTCCCCGACAGAAACTTTTTGTTCCGCCTCCTGAAAACGAGCCAAAGCCCTGTCATAATCCTTCTGCGCCTGATAGATAGCCGCCTCAAAACGCATCATGGCCGCCAAATCAGCATCAGAGGAATAATGCGAAGATGCCTCTTTGCATGTCTCGATTGCAGGCTCAAAGAGGCCATAACGATACAGGATTTCCGACAAACGCGTGTAAGTCAAAGCGACAAAACGCGATTCTTGCGAGCTTTCCTCTCTTGCCTCAAAGGGTTTCATCAGGCCCAAGGCACGTAAATAATGCGTGAAGGCCATCACATCATCTTGAAGGAAGGCATACTCCACACCTTTATAATAATAAGCGTTGGCGCGAAGGAACAGTAATTCGGCATCCTCAGGATATTGCTCGGCCACGCTGTCATAAAAGGCGATGACGGACAGCAGGTCGGGGCTTTGTTCCGAAAGGTTACGGTTCTTGAACTGCGCCTGCACCTCACGCAACTGCAACTCATTGGCATCCAATGGTGTAAATGGAGTATTTGAAGCCATTTCCCAAAGTGCGGCCAAGCTATCGGCTGCCGAAGAAGGGTCCGTTTCCAACAAAGTCTCTACCGTTTTCAGTTCCTTGAAATGATGAGGCGCATTTCGCGGTGTGAACGCCGATTCCTGTTTTGAGCAAGCACAAAACAGTGCTACACAGAGCAAAAACAAAGGAAGTGAAACCTGCGTTACCTTCATAAAACCGCCTATTTTTCAGTGTTGCAAAGATAGGGTTTTTCGGCAGAAAAAAGTTTTTTTTCGTGATTTTTCTTGACCTATCGAAAAATGTTGTACTTTTGCAGCGGAGATATGGCTGAGTGGTCGATAGCGGCGGTCTTGAAAACCGTTAAGCCGAAAGGCTTCGGGGGTTCGAATCCCTCTGTCTCCGCAAGGCGGCGCAAGTCGCCTTTATAATGTAAGACCCTGCCTGTTATGGCAGCAAGGAGAGATGCCGGAGTGGTCGATCGGGGCGGTCTCGAAAACCGTTGAACGCTTTGCGTTCCAAGGGTTCGAATCCCTTTCTCTCCGCAAACAAAGCAAGTGTTTGATTCTCAAGCACTTGCTTTGTTTTTAGAATGAATAAATCCAAGTCGTATTACAGCATTTCAGCTATAAGGCCAATATTCGATTCGCCGAAAGAAAGGTCCTTAACCTCAAGCAACTCAAGGACTGGCGTTAACGTTTCTATTTTGTCAAGGTGAACCGTTAGCCTACTGCGGTTCTCTTCGTCAATGGTCACCAAGCCTTTCATCTCCGCGTCACCAAGAATCTTCTCCAAAGTGCTTTCTTCATCATCGCGTTGTTTTGTGAGAATATTCTGTCCCAAACGAGCCACACCCAAAAGACCACTCATTTGGATGTCGATTACAATGTCGTGTCCGACAAGCTCCACCAAGCACAGTTCGGCATTTGCCGCCAATATGGATTTCTTGACACGAGCACTGATGGTGTTCTCCTTCACATACTCTATCTTGCTGATGATGACGGTTCCATTCAATATTTTATTGAGGAACGTCTTGAGTTCCTGATAAGATATGTGCAGATTCATCGTTGTGTAACTTTATGGGTTCGACATTTTACTCCAGCACATCGACCTCTACATCAAGACCCGATTCACGGAAATTGATTCCTTTGACCGCGAGCAAGTCCAACACCGATGCCAAAGCCTCAATATCCTTCAAATGTATGGTAAAACGAGTGGCTTGTTCCGATGTAATCATCTTACCTATCTCGAACCCAAGTTCAAAAGTGATATCGCTGTCTTTGATTTCGGCTGCCCGCAAATCGGCAGTGATACCCGACAATGAAACACGAGCGGTGTTGTTTGCACCGACACCTTCGACCTTAATGTCCATCTGGAATTTCTTGGAAATGAATTTCTCAATTTCCGAATAAGCTACTTGTAAGTTCATGGTACCTTGATTTTATTAGTGATACTTATTTGATTTCTAATACGGCACTTCGCCAAATGAAATTACAAAAATAGGAGTTTTTTCTTTATGGGCGAATTTATTCTAAGTTTTTTATTGATTATAGATTCAACAACCCTGCCGCTCTCTTATAATTTGCTTGTTGAATCTAAAATTTAATTTTTTTAGGTCAAACCCCACCTACTTTCCAAAAAAGTCGTATCTTTGCAGCCCGTTTAGAACAACAAATTTATTGTAAAAAGAAGAAAATTATGTACTTAACTGCAGAAAAGAAATCAGAGATTTTCAGCCAATACGGCAAGAACGCTGCCGATACTGGTTCAGCAGAAGGCCAAATCGCTTTGTTCACCTACAGAATTAAGCATTTGACAGAGCAAACGAAAGTCCATCACAAGGATGTGGCGGCCAAACGTGCGTTGGTTGGCTTAGTAGGTAAGAGAAGAAGACTTCTCGATTATTTGAAGAGAACCGACATCGAAAGATACCGTAACATCATTAAGGAATTGGGCATCAGAAAGTAAGACTTTTGCCCGCCTTAAGCGGAACGCAAGAAAAAGGCAATACTCATTGCCTTTTTTTTGCTATTTATTGCACCCAATTCGATACGTTTAAGAAGCAAAGAGAAAACAGTAAAAAATTCTAATTATCATGGGTCCTACTGGATTTACACAAACCATCCACATGCCTAACGGTCAAGAGATTACGCTCAACACAGGCCGTTACGCCAAGCAAGCCGACGGATCAGTCATGCTCCATTGCGGCGACACCGTTATTTTAGCCACCGTTTGCTCCGCAACGGAAGTGGCTCCAGAAACCGATTTCTTCCCCCTGTCTGTCGACTATAGGGAAAAATACTACGCCACGGGCAAGTTCCCCGGTGGTTTCTTCAAACGCGAGGCCAAGCCCTCCGACTACGAAGTGCTGATTTCACGCCTCATCGACCGCGCCCTGCGCCCACTGTTCCCCGATGACTATCATGCTGAGACCATCGTGCAAGTCAACCTCCTGTCGAACGACAAGGAGCAGACGCCTGACGCTCTTGCCGCTTTGGCCGCCTCTGCCGCCATCTGCGTGTCCGACATCCCCTTCCATGGCCCGATTTCGGAAGTGCGCGTGGCCCTCATCGGCGACGAATACGTCATCAACCCGACCTTCGTCCAGATGGAGGAAGCCCGCCTCGAACTGATGGTGGCCGCCTCTATGAAAGACATCTGCATGGTGGAAGGCGAATGCAAGGAAGTGTCCGAACAAGAGATGCTCGGCGCCCTGAAAGCCGCCCACGAAGCCATCAAGATCCAATGCCAAGCTCAGATTGAGCTTATGGAACAGGTCAACAAGGCCAAGCGTGAATACTGCCACGAGGTGAACGACGACAACCTCCGCGCCGAAATCGAAGCCAACTGCTATCAGCCTTGCTACGACTTCGCCCTCACCGGCTGCGCCGACAAACACCTCCGCGAAGAGACCTTCAGCGGCATCCTTGACAAATATCTCGAAAAATATACCGAAGAAGAGCTTGAGACTGTTGCTCCGCTCGCCAAGCGTTACTTCCACGATGTGGAACGCTCGGCCGTGCGTAACGCTGTCCTCAACGAGCGCATCCGCCTCGATGGCCGTAAGACCAACGAGGTGCGTCCCATCTGGACTGAAGTCGACGTGCTGCCCAAGGCTCACGGCTCGGCTGTGTTCACCCGTGGTGAGACTCAGGCTCTGGTCACCGTCACCCTCGGCACCAAGCTCGACGAGCAAACCTTGGACGGCGCCGTGGTGGAAGGCACCAAGAACTTCACGCTGCACTACAACTTCCCCGGCTTTGCCACTGGCGAGGCCAAGGCAGCACGCAGCACCAGCCGCCGCGAGATCGGTCACGGCAACCTCGCCGAGCGCGCCCTCAAGACGATGGTGCCGCACGATGAGACCATGCCTTACACCATCCGTATCGTGAGCGACATTCTCGAATCCAATGGTTCTTCTTCGATGGCCTCTGTATGCGGTGGCTGCCTCGCCCTGATGGACGCTGGCGTGCCGATGCGTAAGCCCGTCGCAGGTGTGGCCATGGGAATGATCTCTGACAGTGAGACTGGCAAATACGCCATCCTCACCGACATCCTCGGTGACGAAGACCACCTCGGCGACATGGACTTCAAGGTCACAGGTACCCGCGACGGTATCACCGCCTGCCAGATGGACATCAAGGTTGATGGCCTTAGCTATGAAGTGTTGTCCGAAGCTCTGGAGCAAGCCCGCCAGGGTCGCCTCCACATCCTTGATGAAATGGCCAAGACCATCACCGAGCCGCGCGCTGATTATAAGGAGTTCGTGCCGCGCATCGAGACCATGTATATCCCGAAGGATATGATCGGTGCCGTCATTGGACCTGGCGGAAAAATCATCCAAGAGATGCAGAAAGAGACCAACACCGTCATCGTCATCACCGAAGACGAGCAGAAAGGTATTGTGGAGATTGCTTCGCAGAACAAGGAAGACATCGAAGCCTGCAAGGCCAAGATCCGAGCCATCGTTCAAGTACCCGAGGTTGGCGAGGTCTACCATGGCAAGATTGTTTCCATCATGGCCTTTGGCGCTTTCGTGGAGATCATCCCGAACAAAGATGGTCTGCTCCACATTTCCGAAATCGACTGGAAGCGTTACGAGAGCATGGAAGAGACTGGTCTGAAGGAAGGTGACGAAATCGATGTGAAGCTTGTCGAAATTGATGAGAAGACCGGCAAGCTGCGTCTGTCGCACCGTGCCCTGCTCCCCAAGCCAGAAGGTTATGAGGAGAAGAAGGGCGGCAACGGCCCGCGTCCTGGTGGCAATCGTCCTGGCGGCCATGGCAATGGCCCGCGTCCTGGCGGTGGTCATGGTGGTCACGGCAATGGCGGCAACCATGGCGGCAACGGCGGCGGTCCCCGCAGACATTAATGAGCATAAGGAGTCCTGGCGGATTTCCGAATCCGCCAGGCTTTACATAAGCTATAGTTCTGACGGATTTGTAATCCGTTAGTAGCGAAAAGGGGATTTCAAATCCCCACTTCAACGCGAGCGAATTGCAAATCCGCTCGAACCTGAACAAAAAAAGAACTTATTCAAAGAACTAAACAAACATAAATGAGGCAGTTAAAGATTACGAAGCAGGTGACGAACCGTGAGACCGCGTCTCTCGACAAGTACCTGCAAGAGATTGGTAAGGTTGAGCTGATTTCGGCTGAAGAAGAGGTTGAATTGGCCCAGC
>JAEEQP010000080.1 GCA_016285355.1 Bacteroidales bacterium | reverse complement strand
GGCAGGCGCGGTCGATGGCGATTTGCTCGCTCTGGTCGACGATTTGGCAGCCGCCGTAGTAACGCTTGCCAGGATAACCCTCGGCGTATTTGTTGGTCATGACAGAACCCATGGCCTCCAGAACTTGTTCGCTGACAAAGTTTTCCGAAGCGATGAGCTCGATTCCGTGCATCTGACGCTCTTTCTCTTGGCGAATCAGATCAAAGATTTTTTCGTCTCTTTTCATGAATGTGTATTTAAGATTTAAAATTCAAAATTTAAAGATTCAAAGTTAATTCCGCTGCAAAGTTGCGAAATTTTTGTGAGTTGTTGAAAAAATATGCGGTTTATTTTTGTAGGATACGTTTTTGTTTCCCGATTTGCCGTATTTTTGCGCCCAAAATAAAACCCAACGATGAAGAATTTTGTTGAAGAACTCCGCTGGCGCGGAATGCTGGCACAGATGATGCCAGGAACGGAAGAACTCCTCCAGAAAGAAATGGTAACGGCCTACCTCGGCACTGATCCGACCGCCGACTCCTTACATATTGGTCACCTCTGCGGCATCATGATGCTCCGCCATCTGCAACATTGCGGACACAAGCCCATCATCCTGGTGGGTGGTGCCACAGGCATGATTGGCGACCCTTCGGGCAAAAGCCAAGAACGTAACCTGCTCAACGAAGAGACATTACGTCACAACCAAGAGTGCATCAAGAAGCAAGTGGCCAAGTTTTTGGATTTTGAATCGAAAGAACCCAATGCTGCCGAGATGGTGAACAACTATGACTGGATGAAGGACTTCACCTTCCTCGACTTCGCCCGCGAGGTGGGCAAGCACATCACCGTGAACTACATGATGGCCAAGGACAGCGTGCAACAACGCCTCAACGGCACCGCCCGCGATGGCTTGAGCTTTACCGAGTTTACTTATCAGCTTCTGCAAGGCTACGATTTCCTCTGGCTCTACCAGCATAAAAACTGCAAACTGCAACTGGGCGGCAACGACCAGTGGGGCAACATCACCACAGGCACAGAACTGATTCGTCGCACCTTAGGATTTGAAAACGAGGCCTTTGCCCTGACTTGCCCGCTGATTACTAAAGCCGACGGCAAGAAGTTCGGCAAGACCGAGAGCGGCAACATCTGGCTTGACCCGAAGCGCACCACGCCTTACAAGTTCTACCAGTTCTGGCTCAATGTCAGCGACGAGGATGCCGAGAAATACATCAAGATTTTCACCTCGTTGGATAAAGAGACTATTGATGCCCTGATTGAGGAGCACAAGAAAGACCCGGGCATGCGCGTGCTGCAAAAGCGCTTGGCTCAGGAAGTCACTGTGTTGGTGCACTCCCAGGAAGCCTTGGATGCTGCCATCGAAGCCTCCAACATCCTCTTCGGCAAGTCAACTAAGGAAGGTTTGGAAAAACTCGACGAGCAGACCTTCTTGGACATCTTTGATGGTGTACCGCAGGAACACATTTCGCGCACTGACCTTGAAGCCGGCATCCCGATTGTCGACTTTATGGCCGTTAATACGCACATTTTCCCCTCCAAAGGCGAAGCTCGCAAGATGACCCAAGCCAACGGCGTGAGCGTCAACAAGGAAAAGGTTGCTTTGGACAAGATAATGACCTCTGCCGACCTCATTGATGGTAAGTATATCCTTGTTCAAAAGGGAAAGAAGAACTACTACTTGGTGGTGGTGGAATAATATGATTTTACGT
Source organism: Bacteroidales bacterium (assembly GCA_016285355.1). The sequence continues at coordinate 7,535 of JAEEQP010000080.1, read as the reverse complement.
GTAGGGTTGCCATATATGACAGCCCTACATGCATCATTTCTTCTGTGCCTTCAATGCAGCCTCTGCTTCTTTTATCGAAACCCTTTCTCCATCGATGAAAGCAACAATGAAAGCATCGCCATAGCCTATATCTATGAGTTCCTTTTTTCGTGCCTCTGCGGCAGCTTTCGTGTCATATTTCCCTGAAGCATAACAGTACATTCCCTTAGATCTATACTTCCACACACCCTTTATTTTCCTGAGACTCGGATCCGTTTTAATCGATACATCTTTCTTGCCTGATGCAAATTGCACGGAGAAAAAGACATTCGGGTTTTCATTATTCGATGCAGGCTTTTCCACTTTCTCCTTAGGTTTGACTTCAGGCTTTACCTCCGGCTTCTCTTCCACCTGAGCAACCTGTTGGTTTTCAGCTTCGTATTCACGCTTAAACTCTGCAAAGGCTTGATACAATGCCAAAGCCATCTGGGATTGTCCCCTTTCGGAACTGAGAAATTTCTCCTCGTTCACATTGTTGATGAAACCCAACTCCACAAGGATGCTCGGCATGGAGGTCTTCCAAAGTACAAGGAAACCCGCCTGCTGCACGCCCCTATTGTGTCGACCCCTGTTGGCAAATTGTTTTTGCACTTTGTCGGCAAGCGAAAGGCTTTGGCTCTGATAAAGGCTTTGCGTCAACGAAAAGATGATGTAAGCTTCTGTGCTGTTCGGGTCAAAATTGTCGTATGCTTCGGTATTGTCTTCCAACAAAATAGCGGCATTCTCTTTTTTTGCCACATTCAGATTGGCTTCGTTTTTCGATTCACCCATGACATAGGTCTCCGCACCATTGACCGTAGTGACTCCCTCCGTCGAATTGCAGTGAATGGAGATGAACACATCGGCATTGTTGCGGTTGGCAATAGCCGCCCGTTCGCTCAACTCAACAAATTCATCTTTGTCGCGGGTATAAACCACTTTCACATCAGGCAGATTCTCCTTGATATAATTGCCCAACTTCAAGGCAACCGCCAGATTCAAGCTTTTTTCCATGCTGACTCTACCTATAGCACCAGAGTCCTTTCCACCGTGACCCGCATCGATGACAATGGTTTGAATCTTTTCACCACGTTGGGCATGAACCAATAAAGGCATCAGAAAAACGAATGCCAAAACACCAAATCGGAAAATCTTTCGTTGTATCATGTTGAGTTCGTTTAATTATGAGCGAAGAAAAACTATCTTTGCAGCGAATTTGGCACAAAAGTAATTGTTTTCGCCTTGTCAGAACGCAAAACATATAAGAAAAATTATACTCAGACCGTCATTTGTCTCCTGACGGTGCTCTTTGCAGTGTTTTGCGGATGTAAGCAAACCTCTCATATTGAGAAAGATAAGTTCAATTTTGAGCCCACAATTGAAGACAGCACGCAAGTTGACTCATTGCCTCTTCCCGAACGCATTATTGACACCATTACTTTGGTTTCAGACAGTATTGCAGCCGATACAGTGCCTCTTTTCGTCACCGATACCCTCATGCAACTTGACTCATTAAGCCGCCCGATAGACAGTTTGCCTCCTTTGGATTCGCTCACCAAAGACACGTTGAAACAGACAACCCACCGCCGTATTACTCCAAAACGCTCCGACTCGGCCATAGAAACACAGGTGATTTGTTCCGCTTCCGACTCAGTTTACCGCGACATGAACCAGAAGAAAATTTTCTATTACGGCAACGCCGAAGCCAAATATGACGACATCAACTTGACAGCGGCCTGCTTAGAATTTGACTTGGAAACCAGCACCTGCCGTGCTTACGCTGTCGTTGATTCTTTAGGCAAACTACAAGGACGGCCTGTCTTCAAGCAAGGCGAATCGACATTTGAAGCGGTGGAAATGCTCTATAATTTCAAGACGAAAAAAGGCATCATCACCAAAGTTTGGACCGAAGAGCAAGGAGGCTATCTCCATGGACAGCGCGTTAAGCGAATGGACGACAACACCATCAACATCAAGTCGGGAGGCTATACCACCTGCGACCTGAAGGAACACCCGCACTACCAGTTCAAGTTCACCAAAGCCAAGGTCATCCCTGACGATAAAATCGTCACCGGCCCCATCTACCTCACCGTGGAAGACGTGCCTCTGCCGCTGGCCCTTCCTTTCGCCATGATTCCCAACACAAAAGGCAAGAAATCGGGGCTCATTATCCCAACTTACGGCGAATCGGACAACCGAGGTTTCTACCTTGAAAACGGCGGTTATTATTGGGCCATCAACGACCACTATGACCTGCAAGTGTTGGGCGACATTTACACCCGAGGCTCATGGGGCCTCAAGCCGACTTTCCGTTACAACAAACGATACAAATTCAACGGCTCGGTGGCGTTGGGCTTCGCTGTCAACAAGATAGGAACGAAAGGTGCCGCCGACTACCAGGAAAGCAACGACTTCAAAATACAATGGACACACAAGCAAGACCCCAAGGCACATCCCCGCAACAGTTTCTCAGCCGATGTCAACATTGTCAGCTCCAACTTCAACAAATACAACGCCCAAACCGTCACCGACCAACTGAGCAACACCTTTAAATCGAGTATAGCTTACCAAACCAATTTCGCCGGCAAGGTCTACCTCACCCTCAATGCCAGTCACAGCCAAAACACCCTGACGCGACAGGTGACGGCCTCCCTGCCCGAACTCACTTTATCTGTCAACACGTTTTATCCCCTGAAAAACGTCGGCAAAAAAGGAAAAAAACATTGGTACCAAAGCCTGAGCATGAGTTACACGATGAACGGCAAGGCCTATATTAATGATGTGGATACGGTTTTGTTCAAAGGCTTCAGGGATGACTTCAGCGGTTGGGCAAAAGACATGATTAATGACTATGTGCAAACAGGCATCAAACATACCGTTCCCATCAGCGCCACCATCAAGCTGTTTAAGCATTTCTCTTGGACCAACTCCATCTCGACCAGCGACTATATGTATTTCAAACACATCGAGAAACAGTGGATTCATGACACCGACTCGACGGGGCATCTGCATATCGATACCATCCACGGGTTCAATAATCTGGTGGACTTTAGCGTGACCAGTAGAATCACTACCAAAATCTATGGTATGAAGAACTTCAGCCACGGTCCCATCCGTGCCATCCGACATGTCTTCACCCCCGAAATTGGCTTCACCTACAGACCCGACTTCAGCGACCCCAAATGGGGCGTTTACGGTAATTATATCGACGACAACGGCAAAGAACAGATTTATAACAAGTTCGAGAGAGCACTTTATGGTACACCCTCGCAAACCCAACAAGGATTGCTGACCTATAACTTCGGTAACAATTTGGAAATCAAGGTGCCATCGAAAAGCGACACCGTCACAGGCGTGAAGAAAGTTCCGATTTTGGAATCGTTGAGCATTTCAGGAAACTACGACATCACCAAGGACTCGGTCAACTTCTCGCCTGTGTCAATCAGTGGCCGCACGACATTGTTCAAGAAGTTGAGCATCAACTACAGCAGTTCGTGGGATCCATACGCCGCCGACTCGATGGGACGCCGCATCAACAAGTTTGAAATCATAGAAAGCGGTCGGCTGTTCCGCAAGACGAATTCATCGTGGCGTTTCAGCATGAGTTATTCCTTCAGCCAAAACGACCTCAAGAAACTGAAAGGCGAGAAAGGCTCCCAGGAACTGCGCGACGAAATCAACGAAAACGCCAGAAATTCAGGCAACTTCGACCCCGACGAGTTGAACGAAATCTTAGGCAACCCCAACGCTTACATTGACTGGACCACGCCTTGGTCTATTTCGCTCAGCTATAACTTGACCTACACCACCTCCATCGCCTACGCCGCCTTCATGGGTATGGCCACCAACACGTACGTACACACCATTGGTCTCAACGGCAACATCAGCATCACGCCCAAATGGAAGGTCACCTTCTCGACAGGTTGGGATTTCGTCAATAACAAGATTTCCTACACCAACCTCAGTGTCTACCGCGACCTGCACTGCTGGGAGATGCGCTTCAACTGGATTCCCATCGGCAGCTACAAGAGCTGGAACTTCACTATCAACGTAAAGTCGCAGGCGTTGAAGGACTTGAAGTATGAGAAGAAAAAGGATTACCGCGATAATTAGCCATTTTTTCCGCAAGGATTGCATCGCCTACTTCTATTCTAATCGCCCTTTCAGGGCTGTGCTGGCAGAGCTTTGCGTATAGCCCAGAAAGGGCGACCCGAAATCAAGCAAGAGGCGCAACCCTTGCTTAAAAACATGAAGCGTCAAAACAATTCAACAAATAAACACCTAAACGTTTCAACAAAATAACTATCTTTGCCCCCATCAAACCTTTAATTAATTCAATATGAAAAAAGTATTTACCCTCATCCTCGCGCTGGCCATTGGTTTTGGCCTGAAAGCGCAATGCCCGCTTACCCAAGCCGTCGACTTCACGGCTACTGACTGCCACGGCACTGAAGTCCACCTGTTCGACATCCTCGACAGTGGCCAAGCTGTGCTCATCGACTTCTTCTTCACTACTTGCGGCCCATGCCAACAAGCCACGCCTAAAGTAGTGGAATCCTACTATGCCATGGGCTGCAACATGTATGATGTATTCTACGTGGAAATTTCCGACCGTGACAGCGATGCGGCCTGCCAAAACTGGGCCAACACTTACGGCGTGGAATATCCGACCATCGGCGGTCCGGCCGGTGGCGGTAGCATCTGCAACACCTATCAAATCGGTGCTTTCCCCACGGTCATCCTCATCATGCCGAACCACCAAATCGTGATTCAGGACCTGTGGCCCATCAACAATGCCCAGACCATCATCACTGCGTTGGAACAGCACGGCATCCAGCAGCATGACTGCAATGCTGCCACTTACGACCCACAGGTGACCATCACTGTCGACCAAGTGATGGAGACCGAGGTTACGGCAACTTTTACTCCCAACGAGGATTGTGTTTCTTACGCATACACAATGGCTACCGAGGCCGAGATTCAGGAATGGATGGGCATCGCTGGTCTTGAACTCCCCGAATACCTCTGGATGTATGGCATTCCTGGCTCAGGAACCCTTTCACACAACTTCACTGACCTGATTCCCAACACGGAATACATGATTTATGCCGTTCCTGCCGACATCGAAGGCAACCTCGGCGAGGTCGTTCAAGTACCTGTCACCACTACACCTGGTGGAGGTGACGACATCATGCCCGACTTCACCGCCACCGACATTGACGGCAACACCATCCACCTTTACGACATCCTCGACGCAGGTCAGGCTGTACTGATTAACTTCTTCCTTACCGGTGACCCGTTCAGCGAGCAACCCATGGCTGACATGGTCGAAGCCTACCATCTCTATGGCTGCAACGCGCACGATGTGTTCTTCATGGAGATTTCACCCAATGGTCACGACGATGCTTGCAAAGCCTGGGTCGACCAATTCGGCGTGCAGTACCCCACCATCAGCCGCGACGGTGGTGGCAACGATATTGCACAAGCCATTCCTGTGGGCTATTATCCCACCATCATGCTCATCCGTCCCGACCACACCTTTGCCAATCGCGACATCTATCCGCCTACGTTGGAATACATCATTAACGCCATGAATGCCGAAGGCTATGAGCAACATGAATGTCCAACAACTGGAGAATTGGTGATGAGCAACGATACGGTTTATATTGTTAATGAAGGTTGTTATATTGTGCCTGGTGAAATTACCATAACTAACATGAATTTTGAAGCAGTACAGATTTTGGAATACACTTCTGATGAATTCACAATTCAATGCCACGAAGGTGATGATCCTTATTATGGTAATGATATTGCTGGTTTGTTTATCGCCCCATCAGATAGTTTACATGTTTATGTGTCCGCCTATGGGATGGGAGAGAATGGTTTGTATATAGGAACAATGCGTCTTATTACCTCTATAGGCAACTATGAAATAACCATTGTTTATGAAGAGAATGTAGGTGTGGAAGAATCTCATCCAAATCATTGTTCTCTCTATCCCAACCCCGCCAACGACTTCGTGACCCTCAACGGCGAAAACCTCGGCACGGTGCGTGTCTATAACGCCCTCGGCCAAAAGGTGGATGAATTCGAGGCCAACGGCAGCGAACTTCGTATCAACACGACGGGCTATGAAAACGGTGTGTATTTCATCAAGAGCAATGAAAATACGCTGAAATTTGTGGTGAAACACTAACACGCTTTGCGTCATTGCGAGGAACGAAGCAATCCAGAAAACTAGTCATACGATCTTGTCTCTGGATTGCTTCGTCGTTCCTCCTCGCAATGACGGCACACATTCAAAAACTATCCTATGAAAATAATAATCCTTCGTTCCTCCTTCCAGACAGATGATTTCGTCAGGACGGAATATGCCAATCTGATTCAAAGGTTAGAAAACGAATGCCATGCGGAAATCAACATCATTGGTGACGAAATGGTAGAGACGCAAAATTTTGCGTCTCTACAAACGTTACCCGATGCGGTGATGATTGCCACCGGCGGCGTGGAAAATTTGTTCAAACGCATTTTTGAAACGCGATTAATCGCATCTCTACAGGCGGTGACATTGATTGCCGACGGGCGGAATAATTCCTTGGCCGCCGCCTTGGAAATCTTGACCTGGTTGGGCAACAACGACATGGAAGGACGAATTGTGCATGGGACGAATGATGAAATTATTTCGGCCATGGTTGAGACGCACGGCTGTGCGTCTCAACTACAGGGACGAATCGGATTGTTCGGTCAACCCTCCGACTGGCTCATTGCCGGCGGCGTCGACCGTGATTTTCTCCGTCAACGTTACGGCATCGAAACCATCGACATTGATTTGCGACATCTCATCGAAGGCATCAAAACCGTGCCACAAACTGAGGCTGAAAAGGTGGCGCAGACCATGGTGAAACGCGCCAAAGCCGTCAAGGAGCCCACCAATGCCGATTTGCTGGAAGCCGCCAAGGCTTATCTGGCCATCAAGTGCATCTGCCATGAGGAATGTTTGGATGCCATGACCATACGTTGTTTCGACATCGTGAAAGCCTGTGGCACGACAAGTTGTATGGCTTTGGCCCTGCTCAACGACGAAGGCATCGTGGCAGGCTGCGAAGGTGATATGCAGACGCTGATGAGCATGTATCTGGCCAAACGTTTGTGCGGCGAGGTTGCCTTTATGGCAAACCCGTCACATCTCACCGACCAATCGTCCATGTTGGCGCATTGCACCATCCCACTGACGATGTGCGATGAGACCACGATACGTTCGCATTTCGAATCATCCATCGGTGTGGCCATCCAAGGACTGTTACCATTGGAAGATTACACCTTATTTAAATGGGGTGGCTCCAAACTCGACCGCTATTTTGTCACCGAAGCGCAAGCCGTCGAAACGCCATACAGCGACCATTTCTGCCGCACGCAAATCACGCTCAACGTGAACCTAAAACCTTATCTGTTGCAGCATTCCATTGGTAACCACCATGTCATCATTCGCGGCCGTCATGCCGAAGAGATTAGGCGGT
>JAEEQP010000033.1 GCA_016285355.1 Bacteroidales bacterium | reverse complement strand
TAGCATCTATTTCTTTGGCTGAATAGCAAGACATGATAATATCACCAATTTGCATAGTAGATTGGAATGCTCGAAGCACATTTTTCCCACCTAATTGAAAGTCTGAGAAATCATCAAAATCTTCCACGTCTCCATATTCACTCCATCCGATTCGGATATATCCATTATCCATGCAATCCTTTCTTGTCGGATTATCACCAGTGCCTTCCAATGACACTTTCCAAACCGTTGGATTGTCATTCAATTCTTCATAGACTTCTTGATTTGTTGACCGAGAAATGATAGCCCTCTTGCAAAACTCCTTAAAAACACCATCCTTCCTTTCAAAGCCCACATTTCCATTATCATCATTCTTTGGCCTCAAACCTTCTACAAAATCAGTGTAATCGTATGAAGGATGGAATTGAACGAACTTGGTTTCCGCTCCCATTTTCTTGGCAATTTCTTTCGCCAAATGGGTCTTACCTGTTCCTGGAGCACCTGTGAGAATTAGGTTATGGTTTGTCTTCAAAAGGTCGATGTAAGGTTGAAGTTTTGTATTCATAATTTCAGATGAATTTTCCGTTTGAATATTCAATAATTCGATAATATGCTGTGCTTGTTTGTCAGTAGTGCCATGAAAGAAAAGACTATTACCCAATGCTTTATCCTCAACAGGTTCCTCCAAAAAAGGCTGATGCCATTCCACATTCCGACACATGGGGTCATCATTAGATTCATCAAAAATGCAATCAGATGTAAACTTGCCCCAACCATATAACAAATGGAATCGCTTGCCGCCATCCGTTTTTGATTTAAACACAACCACAATGTCTTCTGGCTTCACTTCATGCACAAAATTCCAATAAGCAGTTGGAATATTAACATCTTGATTGCCAACATCTTCTTGGTATGCTTTCAAAAGTGCATTCTTTGATTTGAATGGTCTGAAATCCTTAATGGTTTTAGCCGAAGAGCCACAACATAGCACTGTCCGTTTTGCCGTTTCTTGGTCACCGTTCCAAAGCCAGACGCGTCTTTTCACACTCCATACCAATAATCCAATATAGCCCAATCTCTCATGAATTTTGCATAATAACATCCAAACTATATCCTGAGCTAAAAGCAAGTCACTTTTGTACTGGCCTTCAAGCATAGGCGAAACAAGGTTTTGAAGCTCAATATCTTCCGCAGCAATTTCAGCTAATGGACGAATCAAATCAAGATAATGTTCATAACACAATCCTGTCGGTTTCTTTTCTTCGCCCATATACTTGCAAAGGTTATCATACATTCCTTCATATTTGTAGAAAGTGTATTTATCAGGATTGCAGCATGTGAGAATAGTTGCTGCGGTGCGTTCATCATTGGCTTTGAACTTATATTGATCAGGTATCAATTCCTCCAAACCTTTTTTGTATGACAACAGTCTTGTTGTCAATGCAACGCTTTCATCATTTAAATCAGAAATAACTTTATCAAATTCTTCTTTTTTGTTAGTCAACAAATATTCAATTGTACCATTTGTCAAAGTTGTATAGACCAGATTAGTACCTTTTATCCGATTGGCAATATAAAGATTATCCTTACCATGACATTCAGTAATCAATTCCCATTTGTATAGCTCATCCCAATCCACACCATTAGCCTTATACCTAAAAGGCATTTCTCTACGCAATTCCTTATACTTTTCCATCAAAAACCATATCAGATACTCTTTTATAGCTTCAACTAACTCGTCACGCAATGTCCATTCAAAATTTCCCTCTTCTTTGTTAGACAAAGCCTTGCCTTGCTTCATCGGAATCGGCCAATATGTATTCTTGCCATCTTCATCAATTACTTGAAAACGACCAAGCCGTTTTTGCACATATTTCCCGAAATTCATAATCGTGGCGACCAATGAATAGGCATTCTTCCCTAATCTGTTGCCAACTGCCACGCAAGAGCCCTTATAATCAGGCATATAATAGAAGCAAATCACAGCCTCCTTATACTTTTCAGAAACTGTTTTATCCTTCAATATCTCCAACCATTCATCTTTACTGATGTCAACGGCACTGACATAGTAATCGCCTATCTTTTGTTCTTTGATTATTTGCATAATTCGATGTTATTCATCCATACTTTTTGCAAAACTACAAAAACAACCCCAACCAACCATTCTAATCTTTCATTTTTTCCCTTGCAGCCAATAATCTGCAAATTCTGCGGACAAACTCAACACCCCAGCATAGCCGCAGGCGCAATGTTCAAAGTACGGCAAAGTTGTCGTGCAATCTTTAATGTTGGTTCTGAACGTCCTGTTACATAGTCATTTACTCGCGAAGGACTTATCCCAATCAATATGGCAAGTTGCTTTTGGGTCATCTGCTTTTCTTCGAGCGACAACTCTATCAAATCGGCCACAGTCGGCTTTTCGATGGGATAATGCTCTTTCTCATAGTCGATTACAATGTCTGACATCACCGTCAATTCGATGGCGTTGCGGTCATTGGCTGGAGTTTCATCCGTCACCAACGGCAACAATTCCTCAATCCTTGCCAAGGCAAATTCGTATTGTTCTTTTGTTATCTTGCTCATAATATACTGGTTTTTAACATCAAATCCTCTTCCTCCCCCAGTCCGCCTTCCAGATATAAACCAGCGAAATCAGCCCGATGGCGATGTTGTAGACCCACTCAGCGGTCCAGACGCCGGCGATGGTAGAGGTCTTGGACATGAGGTAGACATAGACGATGTAGGCGATAAGAATGCCGAATTCCAAGGCCATGGCTGCCGTGGTGTTGCCCGTGCCCGAAACGGCCTCAAAAAAGGTCATGGAGAAGGCTCCCAGCAGCGTGGCGACACAAATCACATAGACCGAAGGGATGGCGGCCTGTGCTAAAGCTACGTCGTCAGTGTAGATTTGCAAAACCAATTGAGGAATGGCTGCCACCACTGCCACCAAGACAGCACTGCACCAGAAACTGTTCTTCACTACCTTCCAGATGGTCGACATTACTTCGTTGCTCTTGCCTTCGCCGATGATGCGACTTGTCAAGGTGTTGGCTGTCGCGGAGAAAGCAATGCCTGGTATAATGATAATCATATAGGTGCTACGCACGATGGACGACACACCGATGGCCGTCTCTCCCATCTTTTCAATCATGACGAAGAAGATGAACCACGCACCAAAGGAGAACAAGCGCTGTATCATGCTCGGGAAGGCCACTTTCAGCAGGTCAGCCAAAAGCTGCGGCTCCTTCTTGTGCCAACGGAACATGCCATATTCCTCGTGCGGTATCTTGATGTAAGTGTATATCCAGAAGAAGCAGAACGCGGTTATTTCAGCCAACAACGAAGCCAAGGCCGCACCGCCGATGCCCATTTCGGGCAGACCTGCATTGCCGAAAATCAAGGCCCAGTCGAAAAAGATGTTGACCACAGCCATGATGAGGGTCGAGAAGGTGATGACTTGGGTGCTGCTGATGCCGACATAAAACGAGCGGAACAGAAAATTGAACACCACGAAGAAGATGCCAAACTGCCTGAACTTCAAATACTCGTTTGCCGCCACTTGGATGTTCTCTGACTCGATGATGATTTCCAGCAGACGATGACTGAAGAAGAACAAAATACAAAACAACAGCACACCCAATAACAACACGAAATGCGCCCCATGCTGAAACACCACGCCGATGCGCTTGTAGTCGCCTTCGCCGTAACGCCGTGCAATAAAGATTTGTATGCCCACGGCAAAGCCCATCGCCAAAGTGGTGAAAACGAAATAATACAATCCCGCCATCATAGAGGCACTCAATTCGTTGGTGCCGAGATGACCGAGGAAGGCGGTGTCGGTGAAGGTGATGATGGTCTGCGCCAAATTACCCAGCATAATGGGGTATGCGATGCGCCAGATTTCGCGGTTTGAAACGGTGGTTTTAATCATGTGACAAAATTAGGTATTTCTTTTGGACACAAGAAACATCTTTTCAATTTTTCAAACATTTTTCTTTCTTCTTTCAAGAAAACCGTATTTTTGCATCATCCCAAGAAAAAACTACACATGAAAAGAACAACTATACTACTTCTGATTACCCTATTCCTAAGTGTTGCTCATGCAGGAAAACTCCACGCCCAGCTCATTGTGACCGATGCTTCCCAGTTGGAGGGTTGGACTGCAGATTCGTTGGTCAGAAATATTCTTTTGGACGATGGCGTCACCATTTCCAACGCTAAATTCAATGGTTCCGATAGAATCATCAACTGCAATAGCATCGGCAAGTTTGAAACAGGCGGAACACCTACCAACATAGGAATGGAATCCGGATTAATCCTTGCCTCGGGAGGTGTGAGTGTCGCTGTAGGCCCAAACTACATGGAAGACGCAAATGTTACTACAACATGTTCAGAGTATTACGATGATGATTTGGCATCTATTGCTTCAGGGGAAACGGTTGATGTCGCAGTGCTTGAGTTTGATTTTGTTCCATGGGATAACGTGGTGACTTTCAAATTTGTGTTCGGCTCTGAAGAATACATGGAATATGTCGGCACTTATTTCAATGACGTATTTGGCTTTTTTGTGGATGGAATCAATCCGGCAGGAGGTTATTACGACAACCAGAACATGGCGTTGATACCCGGAACGACAGAGGTTGTCAGCATAAACACTGTGAATTTAAACCACAACTCAGAATATTATATCGACAATTCAGGAGGTGCCACCATCCAATTTGACGGATTTACAACTTTGATTGAAGTAAACATTGATGTAGTTCCGATGTCAAATTATCATATCAAAATGGCAATTTGTGACGTGGTTGATGATATGTTGGATTCGGGAGTTTTCCTTGAGGCCCATAGCTTTACCACAAACTTTTCTTACAGTATGACGATTGATGATTGGTTATATACTGAAATTCCTGAAAACCATTATTTCTGCACCAACCAAGGTATAGAGTTTAATACGGTGACAAACTGGAACTATGATGATGTGGTATGGTATTTCGGCGACGGCACTTCGGCATCCGGTGAACACGCCACACACACCTATAGTGCTGACGGTTTCTACACCGTAACCAACGTGATTCACAATCCGCACAGGGAAATGGATTCGATTTTTCTTACCAAAGAAATAGAAGTCAGAACGCTTTCTTCTGAAGCGTATGTTACATCTTGCGACAGTTATGATTGGTATGGAAACACTTATACGGAAAGCGGCACCTACACCCATGTTATACAAACACCTGGTACCTGTGACAGCCTTTTGATTTTGCATCTTGATATTGGCGAGAGCTTTAGCTCTGAGGAAAACGTGACAACATGCAACGACTACAGTTGGCGTGGAACCACCTATACGGAAAGCGGCACCTACACCGATTTTGTCCAGTCACCTGACGCTTGCGACAGTACTTTTGTGCTCAATCTAACCCTTGGCCATGATGTCCAAAGCGACACGACAGCGGTCGTGTGCAACGAGTTCACATGGCATGGTGCCACTTATACTGAATCGGGAGACTACCCCTATTTGCTTCAAACGGCTTTGGGCTGTGACAGCCTACTTACCTTGCACCTAACGATTGGCCATGAGCAACTCCATACAACGGAAGAAGAAGTGACGTGCGAGAACTCATTCACATGGCATAGTCACAGCTATTCGCAAAGTGGTGTTTATTACGACACCATAACGGATGCTGCAGGATGCGACGAAATCTATGTGCTTGACCTGACCGTTGTGGAAAGTTACAGCACCTATTTGACCGAAACGGTGTGCGACAGGTATCCCTGGCAGTCGGCTCCAGGCGGCTATCTGACCGAATCAGGGCATTATAAATATGAAGGCACGACACAAGGTGGATGTGACAGCATTGTCGACTTGGATCTTACCGTGTATTACACACCTTCACCCGCCGAAATCTACCCCATGGATACCACAAATAAAGCCCCACACTGGGTTATCACTGCTACCGAATTCCAAATCAACGCATACGATTTCCAAATTTGGGACACCAACCCCAATTGCAGTTGGGACACCGTCACGTGGAGCTTCGAAGATCCAATGCAATGGGTACTTGAACCTTTCGGCGAAAAGGGCAAACGCTGCAAAATATACGTGCTGAACCATGTGGACGACACCGTTTGGCTGACAACCCGCGCTTTCAACCTCTGTGCCCCCGATGGCATTGAGCAAAGATACTGGTTCATCTGTTCGTTTTATGGCCTCGAAGAAACAGACTCAGAGACTATCGGATTCAATGTCATCCCCAATCCAAACGACGGTCAGATGAAGCTTGTTTTCGACCATTTTACAGGCAAAGTGGATATCAAGGTTTATGACATGATGGGGAATTTGATAGACGATGTCCAAACCTATAATGGCTTTGACACCAACGAATTGGAATACAGCATGGAAGGCCGTGCAAAAGGAATCTACTTCTTTGTGGCTACTGGAAAAGAGGGCACTGTATCCAAAAAGGTGATTGTTAGATGATATCCCTAAATCAAAACACGGATTCTATCACCTTGTCAACAATCTCATCAAAATACTCCTGCTTGACTGCCCCTAACCGACGAATAATGTCACGGTCTGTATATCCAGCAATGATTTGGCATTTGACTACACTTGGTTTCGAGAAGGAATGCGACACCAACATTTCATTACTTAATGGATAGGAATATTGAGGATTCAAATCCAAATTGGACGTTATTAACACCAAGTAGACCAGTCCAAACTCATCTTCTTGCAACCCATCATTGGAAATGATGATTGCGGGATGGACTTTCAATGTGCCGTCAGGGAAAAGAAAATTCACTTCAACGATGTCTCTTTGGCTGTATTTCATAAATAACGAGCTATAACTTGAGACATATTATGTTTCGAAGCATTCAAGAAAGCCTCAACTTCTTTACGGTACTCTTCCTCCCCTTCTGTTACAGAAGGTTGAGCATCATTATCCATGCAAACAAACAATCCTGTGGCTAACAAAGCCGCCAATTTACGCCTTGCCAAAGCATTGTTTTGATCGTATGATAAAGTTACTGTACACATAACGCTGTTTTTGAGTGCAAAAATACAACATTTATAAAATATATGCCAACTTTCTGGATATTATTTGCTTTTTAGTATACCAAAAGCCTTCCCCATATGCTCAGTGATGTCAGAAGCAATCAAAGCCTCCTGCCCTATCTCATCGGTGGCAAGGTCGCCAGCGAGACCGTGGAGATACACACCCAAAACAGCAGCCTCTTCAGGTGAATAACGTTGCGCAAGAAGCGAGAGGACAATACCTGTCAACACGTCGCCGCTGCCTGCCGTAGCCATGCCGGGATTGCCTGTGGTGTTGAAAAAACAGGTGCCGTTCGGGAAGGTGATGGAAGTGTGTGCGCCTTTCAGCACGACGATGAGGTTGTTCTTCACCGAGAGTTCGCGCTGTTTCTCAAGTCGCTCGAACGAGGTCGAAGTCTTCCCTACCAAGCGTTCAAACTCCTTGGGATGCGGCGTCAGGATGGTCTTGGCGGGCAGGAACGGCAGCCAAGTGGGATTGTCGGAGAGGATGTTCAAGGCATTGGCATCCATAACAAGCGGCACCTGCACCTCTTGTATCAGGCGCTTCAAGGCGCGGACAGTGTCGTCGGCTTTGCCCAAACCTGGACCAACTCCAACAGCGGTAAAAGCATCCAAATGCTGGAACATCGTGAAACAAGTTTCGGATTCGTCGCCGTCAATCATGGCCTCGGGAATGGCGGTTTGTATAGGCAGTTGCGCCACTTTGGGCAGATGGACGCTCAACAAGCCAACGCCCGTGCGCAAACAGGCCTTCGCGCCTAACAAAGCCGCGCCTGTCTTGCCTTCTGAACCAGCAATGAGCAATGCATGACCGTAGGTGCCTTTGTGAGAGTATTTCGTGCGGTTGTGCAGAATGGGTTTCACCATCGCCTTGGTGGTCAGCAGGTTGAGTGTCTCCACCTCCTCGCAGTAGCGCGGGTGCAGGCCGATGTCCAAGACCTCGAAGCGGCCCACGTAAGTGTCGTTTTCGGGGAAGAGGAACGCCAGCTTGGGAAACTGGAAGGTAAGCGTGTAGTCGGCCTTGAAGATGAAGCCCAAGGCACTGGGCTGGTCGGCGAAAAGGCCCGAAGGGATGTCGATAGCCACACGGATGGCTTTGGTTTGGTTGAGGTAGGCAATCAAGTCGGCAGCCACGCTTTGTGGCGGACGGTTGAGGCCCGAGCCGAAGATGGCGTCGACGACCACGTCGTCAGCATCGACTTTCGGAAAGTCGTCCTCGGTGAGGATGTCGAACATCGGTACCTTGGTCTCGTTCACGAGGTGGTAGTAGTTCACCTCGCAGTCGTGGCTCATGCGGTCGGAGTGGCGCACCATGAACACCTGCGGGACAATCTCTTGCTCGTTCAGCATTCGGGCCACGGCCAGACCATCGCCGCCGTTGTTGCCCATGCCGCAGAAGATCTTGATGGTCTTCTCGCGCGGCGCACGGCGATAGAGCCACTCGAAGACCTTGGTCGCCGCTCGTTCCATCAAATCAATGGACTCGATGGGTTCGTTTTCTATCGTGTATTTGTCCGCTTCGCGGATTTGTTGTACTGACAATATCTTCATCTTATTCGTAATATTCATACCGAAACACATTGAAATAATACTCCCAATTCTGTGTCGTTGGCATCCATTGAATATGTGCTATACAGTTTCCGTGTTCGTCATAAAAAAACAGGCTTTCATGGTCAAACTCAAGATTCTCGCCCAAATAAACAGCATAATATGACCAGAATCCTGTATCTCGAAAATACTTCCAAACCCTTTTATAACGCCCTGGATTAATATGCTTGTCTGTTTTTTCTTCTTCAACGACCCTACCCCTATCATCATATTTCTTCTTGATTATTAAATAAGGGGACGATGCTTTATCTTCATATTTCTCAAATACTTCTTCAATAGGAAAACC
This sequence comes from Bacteroidales bacterium, assembly GCA_016285355.1. The sequence continues at coordinate 29,479 of JAEEQP010000033.1, read as the reverse complement.
TTTCGAATTGCGGATAATTCTTCTTTCACACCTTATTTTACTTTTTTCTTTAGTCGTGGCAAGCGTATTGCCATAACGAGAAACCATCTTCCCAGTGGAGTCCGTTTCTTGCCAAACGGTGTCCTTGCTAATCAGTGAACTCGTCCATTTCACCTCTTTACGGGTTTCTTTTATTATACTGTCATTCTTATCGTATTGGTAACTTGTTGTTCTTTCTAAATAAGGGGTAAAAGTGCCCCAATTATATGTCCTTTCAAAAACGACATTCCCTTTTGAGTCGTATTCGCAATATCCACTTCTGTTACCTTCTTTCCTATTATCTAAACTCTCTTTTTTCTTTAAGACACCGTCCTTGTCATAGTCATATTTTTCAAGGATAAGAACTGAATCCATTTCAGTATCCTTGTATATGTATTCCAAAAGACGACTATCCAAATCATATCTCCATTGATGTGTACGATTCCGATATTTTCTTTTCACAAGCCGACCAACTTCATCATACTCAAAAAAAATGGTGTCTTTTGGCACGTCCTCCTCAACAATACTCCTTTTTAATATCCGCCCCGAATCATCATATTCATTTATATAATGGGCATCATGCAATTTCGTGAATTGTCCCAACGAGTCGTATTCATGAATAGTATTGTAATAAGAGTCTTTTTCTGTTTTGATGCTATCGGCAAACCGAATCATCCTATCCACATCAAAATCGCAATGATAGAATCGGTTCATAAATTCATCATGGTTAATAGAATCGCTTATATCAAAATCATAGGAAAACAACTCGTATCTCTTGACCTTGCCTTGTAAATCATCCTTTTCCCAATCCGTTTCTTGGCTAAAAGCTGTCACAGACAAGGCAATTATCACGATTAACAGAATGTTTTGAATTCGTTTCATTGCATAATGAATTAAATGATTTGAATTTGCGCAAAATTACAAATTAAATCACCACGAAAACAACAAAACCCCAAACAGCAATGGAAAAAAGTCGCAAAAATGGCAAAGAAACGTTGGATTTTTGGCATCAACACGAAAAATGTGACTATTTTTGCAGCGCAATTGAAAAACAGTAGAAAACTATGGCAACAGCAATCAAGGCGATACCGACACTTTACGGAGAGGCAGCCCGTCGTTTCCGCGACATGGCGGATGAGGCGGAGCGTGAATTTGACGAGCGTCCCAAGCGCGACATCACTAAGGATCCGAGTTACATCGCGATGTGCAGGATTTTGGAAAGGTCGAATCTCAGTTTGTGAGTTATGGCGTTTCTTGATGAAAATTGTACTCTTGATGTACTTACCGCTGACATTCTTGCAGAATGCCAGCCTTTTGAGTGTGGTGACAAGGATATGGATGAGTTCTTCTCGAAGGACGCATTGCGCTACACCTATTATCGTATGGGAAAATCGTATTGCTTCCGGGTGAATGAGGACAAAACGTCTATTGTCGCTTGTTTTACTGTTTCAAACGACAGCATCCGTATATATGATTTGCCAAGTGCACGCCGTCAAGCAATGTGGAGAATCACAAAGCGAGAGAAGATGCTAACGCGCTATCCTGGTGTCCTAATAGGCAGATTGGCCGTGGCATCCAAATATTCTGGAATGGGGATTGGATCTGAAGTATTGGAGTTTGTTCGGATGTGGTTCCTCAATGATGCGAATAAAACAGGATGTAGGTTTGCCATCGTTGATGCAAAAACAGGAAAGATGTCCTTGGCTTCTATGAAAAGAATGGTTTTGTGTTTCTTTTCCCCAATGAAAAAGACGAGGATTTATATACAAAACCGCCAAAGGACGAACAAGAAAAGGCGGAGCGGTTAAGCCATCCCCGCAAGTTACGCACAAGGCTGATGTTCCGCGATTTGCTGAATGATTAGAGTTTTATCACAAAACCTGCAAAACCGTCAAAACTTATGCATGTTTAGGGAAAGTCCGCCAACCGGCGGCTTTCCGACGGCAACACAGTTGTGCAGCCACCCACACTTCTCTTTTGTTTTGCAAGTTTTGAAGGTTTTGTGACATAATTACAAATTGTTTAAAGCTCTTTCCAGTTTGTCTTTCCCCTCAAACAATATCCCCGTTATTCCCAAAGCATTTGCCGCCGCCACATTCTTCGGGTTATCATCAATGAAAACCGTCTCCTCTGCCTTGATGCCGAAGCGTTGCAAAGCCAGTTGGAAAATCTTCGGGTCGGGCTTCATCACATGCTCAACGCCCGAAATCACCATGTCTTCCATGAGGTTGAGGATGCGATAGACAGGCCGCACCAAGGCGAAGGTCTCCACCGACCAGTTGGACAAACCAAAGACACGGAAGCCCTTTTCTTTCAGTTGCTTAATGTATTCCTCCATGCCAGGAATCTGCCCACCCATCATCTTCATGAACTCGCCGTAATACATTTCGATTTCTTTCTTCCATTCGGGATGCTCGGCGATGAGTTCTGCCGTGCCTTCGGCAATGGGTTTGCCGTTGTCGTGTTGGGCGTTCCATTCATAGGTGCAGATGTTCGTGAGGAACCATTCGGCCTTCTCCACATCGCCGAAATAAGGGTCATACAGATAATGCGGGTTCCAGTCGAGGAGCACGCCGCCGTAGTCGAAGATAATGTTTTTAATCATAGTCCTTTTATTATGCGGCAAAGGTATAAAAAAACCAAAAACAATATCGAAATATGGAAAATCCGACAAAAACAATATTTCAATATTGAAAATTGAATTGAAAAACAATATTCAAATATGGAAATGCAAAACTGGCCTTGTTTTACAAAGAAAAGCGTATTTTTGTGGCATCGAATTTTGAGCATATATGGAAAAAATAGATTTCGCCCCACAAATAGCACAAGAGCTCAACTTGGCCGTGCATCATGTGGGCAATGTCATACGGCTTTTGGACGAAGGAGCCACCATCCCCTTCATCGCACGCTACCGCAAGGAGATGACAGGCACAATGAATGAGGAAAACGTGGCTGCTGTACAGAAACGCCTCGAACAACTCACCGAACTGCAGAAACGCAAGGAGAGCGTCATCGTCTCCATCCGCGAGCAGGAGAAACTTACGCCCGAACTGGAACAGAAAATACTGAATGCCAAAACTTTGCAAGAAGTTGAGGATTTGTACCTTCCCTACAAACCCAAACGCCGTACTCGCGCCGCTATTGCTCGCGAGAAAGGTCTTGAGCCCCTTGCAGCACAAATCATGGCGCAGAATGTGGACTTTGTGGACCGCCTCGCTGCGCGCTATGTCAATGCGGGCAAAGGCGTCAACGATGTGGAGGAAGCCCTACAAGGCGCGAAGGACATCATGGCGGAGTGGGTATCGGAGAACATCAACGGGCGCAACCGCATCCGCAAAATCTTCCACATGCAGGGCGACATCAGCTCCACATTGGTCAAGGGCAAAGAAGAGGAAGGCAAGACCTACCAACAATATTTTGACTTCCGCGAGCCGATCTCGCAGGCGCCCTCGCATAGGCTTTTGGCTTTGTTCCGTGCCGAGGACGAAGGCATGGTGAAACTGAAAATCAAGGTGGACGACGACTTCGTGTTAGGCTCGTTGGAAAGCATCTTCCTGAAAAACGACAATGCTTCTTCCGAACTCGTGCGTGAAGCCATCGCCGACTCGTGGAAACGCCTCTTGGAGCCGAGCATCGAAACCGAGATCCGCAATTATTATAAGGAGAAGGCCGACGAGACCGCCATCCGCGTCTTCGCCGAGAACCTGAAACAACTGCTCCTCGCCGCCCCCATGGGACAGAAACGCGTCCTCGCCATCGACCCAGGTTTCCGCACGGGCTGCAAGGTGGTAGTTTTGAGCGAAACAGGCGCTTTATTGCACAACGAGACCATCTATCCTCATCCGCCTAAGTCGGACACAGTGGGCGCGACGCGCAAAATCAAGAGCCTCGTGGATGCCTATCGCATCAAGGTCATCGCCATCGGCAACGGCACGGCAGGACGCGAGACCGAGGATTTTATTAGAAGCATCAAGTTCGACCGCGACCTGATGGCCGTGATGGTGAGCGAGAGCGGTGCTTCGGTGTATTCCGCCTCGAAAATCGCCCGCGACGAGTTCCCCGACTATGACATTACCGTGCGCGGCGCGGTCAGCATCGGTCGCCGACTGATGGACCCCTTAGCCGAGTTGGTGAAAATTGACCCGAAGAGCATCGGTGTGGGCCAATACCAACATGATGTGGACCAAAAGAAACTCAGTGAGAGTCTCGACCAGACCGTAGAGAGCTGCGTGAATGCCGTAGGCGTGGAATTGAACACCGCCAGCCAACAACTGCTATCGTATGTCAGTGGCGTTGGCCCAAGTATGGCCTCCAACATCATCCAATACCGCGAGGAACATGGCGGCTTCAAGAACCGCAAGCAACTCCACGAGGTGTCGCGCCTCGGCGACAAGGCCTTCGAGCAATGTGCCGGCTTCCTGCGCATCCATAACGGTGACAACCCGCTGGACCAAAGTGCCGTTCACCCAGAGAGCTACCACATCGTGGAGAAGATGGCCAAGTCGCTGAATGTAAAGGTCAAAGACCTCATCGGCAACAAGGAACTCATCGCTAAAATCAAGCCCAACGACTTCGTGGAACAAGATTTCGGTTTGGAGACCATCAACGACATCCTGACCGAACTCGACAAGCCGGGCCGCGACCCGCGCAAGAACTTCGAAGCTTTTGAATTCGACAAGAACATCCGCACCATCAATGACTTGCGTGTTGGAATGACACTCAACGGCATCGTCACTAATATCACCGCCTTCGGCACTTTTGTCGACATCGGCGTGCATCAGGATGGACTCGTCCACATCAGCCAGATGGCCGACCACTACATCAAAGACCCGAACGAGGTGGTGCATTTGAACCAAAAGGTTCGCGTGAAGGTTTTGGAAGTTGATGTGAATAGAAATAGAATCAGTTTGACGATGAAATTGTAATTTTGCATCCTGTTTCGCAATAAATCCACGACAAATCAGTTAATCCTAGAAATTGAGATAAAAATGAAGAGATTGAGAATAGTTGTCCTTTTATTGGCCTTTCTGGTCGCTGCCCCTTCCCTACTCCATGCCCAAATCATCAAAGGCGAGGTGTTTTTGGGCGGCAACCTCTGCCAAGTGGATGGCGATGAATGTTTTGGTTACAAGAAATTTGGTGTTCATGCCGGCGCAGGTGCCTTGGTGCCCATCACAAGTTTTATGGATGTCGGGCTTGAGGTGCTTTTCAACCAAAAAGGTGCCTACAAGCGCGATGCCATCACCTCAAATAGCACCTATCCTTACGCTTACAACCTGAAACTCAACTATGCGGAGATTCCCCTCATGATTTATCTGACCGACAAAGACAGATACAGCATCGGCCTTGGTGTTTCATACGGACGTATCGTTGGCCTTGACGAGAAAAACGATGGCATTTCCACAGGTATCGCTTTGGGTGACGGTCACTTGCACTGGAGAGAAAACGAAGAGAACCTTCCTGACATCAGCCATGTGAGCGAACTCAATGAACTGGCTGAAATCGTCTACTCGGCGGGATTCCCCGACACGGCCTACATCTCCTCGGTGGTGGCCAATTCCAACAGCTACCGCGCCCACGACTTCAACATCTGCGCCGACCTGCGTTTCCGCATCTGGGAAGGCATCCACGCCGAATTGCGTTACCAATATTCGCTGCGCCCCATCCGCACGAGGATGTTCTACGATGACGTTAATCTCGTCCTTGCCAACCAGATCAGGCTGCAATATAACAACACCATCACGTTGAGGGTGGTATATATCTTCAACGAGCATCGGAGCAAGGCGAATAAGGAAGCTATGAAGAAGGGACAATGAATTTCTGACTATGACTTGTGACAATGACGATGACCGCTTTTACAATGCGTTGAAGCGGTCATTGTCTTAGTCAGTGGTCATTGTCACAGCCCTAAATAATACTCTTTCAGAAATTCATTGTATTGATCCGTGAAGCGGTTATCGGTTCTACGGATTACAAAAGTTTCTTCTAGGACAGCAGCACTTTGCATGAACTGTAACTCCAAATTGACGCGATTCGGTTCTTTCCCTTCAATCGGGATGATGGTCATTCTTTTACTCAGGTAAAGTCCGTATGAATCAGCCACTTTCTGGAAATCCATCGACTCGTTGACAGGCAACACCACTGCGAAACGGCCTCTTGCCTCCATCAACCGACAAACAGATTCGCACAACACATCGAACGACAAAGTCACGTCGGTGTGACGCGCTCGGTTCTTTCGGTCGGCATCACATTTGAAGGAACGGATGAAAAACGGAGGATTGGAAATGATTAGGTCGTATTTCTTATCCGTCTGAAAATCTGCAATATCCGAGCAATACGCCTGCAATTGGTCGCGCCACTGCGAAGCCTTGAAATTGACCGTAGCCTCATCGATGGAGACGGAATCCAAATCCACTGCATCCGCTTGGCTGATGCCCTTTTGCGCCAACATCAAGGGAAGAATGCCACAACCTGTGCCGATGTCCAAAACCACATCGGTCGGCCACACCTCTACCCAGCGACCAAGCAACACGGCATCCGTCCCCACCTTCATCGTCGAGCGGTGATGGTAGAGGCTAAAATGCTTGAAATGGAAAGGACGCGCATCAGTCATTGCAAGTACATGTCTATCAAGCCTTCAGGAGCAGTAATGGTGAGGATTTTCTTGTCGCGGTCGACGTTTTGAATCACCTGATCCAAAATAGGAATCAAAATTTCCTTTTTGCCTTTCATCACTTGCAGGATGGCTTGCGTGGGATACTCCAGCACCTGAGTGATGGGGCCGAGTTCGCCTTTTTCCGTGTCGACCACCGTAAAGCCCGCAATCTCATGGAAATAGAACTGCTTGCCGCTCAATTTGGGCAGCATCTCCAAGGGCAGATAAACTACCTTCCCAACCAAATGCTGCGCTGCCTCAATGGTCTTCACATCCTGAATGGCGATGAAGAACTTGTCGCCGCTCATGGTGATTCTGTCCACGAAAAACGGCGTCAGTACCTTGTTGATTTCCACAAAGAAATGCTTCATTTCGAGGTAAACAGAAGGGTCGTCGGCCTCCACTTTGAGGGTCACCTCACCTTTCAGGCCGTGCGTTTTGACGACCTTGCCCAAGTAAAAACAATCTTCTTTTTTCATTGTCTCGGATTTTGCCGCAAAGATAAAACTTTTTATTTTTGCTGCTCAATTTCATGCCATGCACGAGTTTTTGCATTTGTTTTTGGATGTACTGAGAAACAGCGTCTTAATCACTGGTTTAGTGATGATTATGATGCTGATGATTGAGTATGTCAACATCCATTCGCATGGGAAATGGTTTACGAAACTACGCCAGAACCGATTTGGTCAAGTCGTTTTGGGTGCTGGTTTGGGCATCATTCCGGGCTGCATGGGCGGTTTTGCTACTGTTTCGATGTATTCACATAAGTTGCTGAGTTTCGGCGCGTTGATTGCCATGATGATTGCCTCGTCGGGGGATGAAGCCTTCGTCATGCTCGCCATGATTCCCAAGGAAGCACTAGTGTTGATGGGCATTTTGTTTGTGGTGGCTGTGGCGGTCGGATGGCTTGTGGACAAGTTTTCAAAGGTAGGGAAAGCGAAAAACGATGGTTGCAAAGAAGGCTATCAGATTCACGAGGAGGATGAAAAGGAGGAAAGCGACGACAAGCCCACCTGGGGCAATATGCGCCATGCCAGCGCGGAACGCATCGCCTTGCTGCTCGGGGTGATTTTGTTCATCGTTGCTTTGGCTTTTGGTATGTTCGAACATGAGCATGAAGAAGTCGCTCACACTCAACTCAATATCTTCGACGAATACTGGATGAACCTCATCTTTGCCACCATCAGTTTGTTTGTGGTGTGGTTCATCGCCACGGCACCCGAGCACATCGTGAAGGAACACCTTTGGGAACACATCATCCGCAAACACTTCCTGAGCATCTTCCTTTGGACTTTTGGTGCGCTACTCGTCATTCAAATCGGATTGCACTATTTTGATATTGAGACGCTTATCAGCAACAATATTCCGTGGATGATACTCTTGGCCGTCCTTGTCGGTATCATCCCCGAATCGGGGCCGCATTTACTGTTTGTCACTTTGTTTGCCACAGGCACGGTGCCATTTTCAGTGCTTTTGGCCAGTTCCATTTCGCAGGACGGACATGCCTCGCTACCTCTTTTGGCTGAGAGCAAACGTAGCTTCCTGAAAGCGAAAATCGTCAACACAATAGTCGCGGCTACCATTGGTTATATTTGTTATTTCATTGGCTTTTAAAACATTACATCATGAACATCAAAAAACTACAATCTTTCCTGTTCATCTTACTGATTTCCGGTACAACACAATTATTCGGACAAAACAAATGGGCCTTTGATTTTGGCTTAGGCTCATCGCTTAACACCGGCAACGTCAACAATTGCAACATCAACAATTACGCTTCGATTGTCCGCAACGACAGCCTTCTTGCTTTCGACTTCCATTACAAGTTCCTTTACAGTTCGCTCATAAACAAGAACACCACAGGAAACCAATGGGAAGAGACGAATTTCGAGATCAATGGTGGACTGAAAGTGGACTATCTGCAATATGGAAAATTTTCGCCGTTTTTGGCTTGTGAAATGCTTACTAACAAGTACAAAGGATACAACCTCAAGATGAGCGGGCTTGCCGGACTAAAGTACAGAATTTACGTAAAACCATCTATTTGTGATTATTCCATCAGTGCCGCCTTTGTTTATGACTGGACCAACTTCACTGATGCCACGGTGCTTCCGAACAACAACTTCCGCATTTCTATCCGTCCCAAAATCAAGCAGAGGCTTGCCGAAAACCTTACCCTGTTGAACCTCACCTTTTATCAGCCTTCGGTGCTCGATTTTGGCGACTACATCATCCATAGCACGACGAAACTACAGACAAAACTCACGAGAAAGCTGTATCTCGACCTTGCGTTCTCCTACGAATACCGCAGCCGTGTCCCTTCCGACAACTACAAGCACCATGACATACTGACGGAAGTCTCATTGAGGCTGAAGTTTTAATACTGAATTTTTTTCGTCATTTCGAAAAAAACTGTATTTTTGCCGCCGAAAAACAAAGGGGTGCCATCCCTGCCACGGCGGGGTGAATTGGCTGAGATCATACCCTCTAACCTGATCCGGATAATGTCGGCGTAGGGATTGGATATTTTCAAACCTCCCCTTCACATTTGGTAAACTAAAGAATCGAAAAGATGAAAAGATTTTCTCTTGGTATCGCTGCATTGTTGATTGCAGTCAATGTAAATGCCCAAAACAACGACACATTACGGTTTGAAACGCTTAACGAAGTGGTAGTCAGCAGCGTGCGTGTTCAGAAGAACGCTCCTTTCGCCGTCACCAACATCGACAAGATGGAACTTAACGATTTCTCGAAGACGGGTCAGGAGTTGCCCTTCCTGTTTGCAAAAACGCCTGGCATCATCGCCTGGAGCGAGAATGGCGTAGGCTCTGGCACGTCCTACATGCGCATCCGCGGTGCCGGCGACTCGCGCATCAATGTCACCTTGGACGGTGTGTCGCTCAACTCGCCCGAAGACCAATGCGTGTTTTGGGCCAACATGAATAGTTACGGTTCACTGTTAAGCTCGGTGCAAATCCAACGAGGCGTAGGCACTTCCACCAACGGCGACGGCGCCTTCGGCGGTACGGTAGCCTTGTCGACGGCCACGCCTTCTTTCGTCCCGAGTGCCGAAATCACAGGCTCCTACGGCTCTTTCAACACTTTTAACTTCGGAGCAAAGGCCTCCACAGGGCTCTTGTGGAACCACCTCATCATTGACGGTGCCTACCACGAGACCCACACTGACGGTTTCATCCACGGGACCAAAGGCCGTAGCGGCAGCTATTACGGTGGCATCACTTATATCAACAACAATTTCCAACTCCGCTACAAGAACATCGGCAATTTCGAGAAGACTGGCCAGGCTTGGAATGGCGTGACGGCAGGCAGCAACGACATGAGCCTCATGGACGGCACCTACGGCATCCATACTGGCATCAAGACCTACGCCGATATGTATAGGGTTGGATTAGGACAATATAACTCACTTTACGAATATCTCGTTACCGACGAGGATGGTAACTTCGTCAAAGACGAAAACGGCAACTATCTCACCCAACGCTACCAAATGAATGACGGCAGCAATTGGGACCGCACCACCGACAATTTCTGGCAAGACCACAACATCCTCTCTGCCGCTTGGGACATCAACGAGCATTGGAACACCTCGGCCACTTTACATTACACCTACGGCTACGGCTATTATGAGGAGTTCCGTCCCAACAACAAACTCTCGAAGTTCGGCTTGACCTATTACTATCCAGACGGAAGTCAGGTGAAACGAACGGATTTTGTCCGTAAGAAAGGCCTCACGCAGCACACTTTTGGCATGATTTGGAATGCCAATTACAAAAACGAGCGATGGGATGTCATCGGCGGCATTTCCATGCAAGGTTTCTTGGGGAACCATTTCGGATACCTTACCTATATTGTCAATAATGATGTTGCCCAAAAGTATTTATACAATGGTGACTATAAATACTATGACTCCGACGCCGTCAAACTGGATGGAAGTGCCTTTGTCAAAGCGGCTTTCAACATCAGCGAACAATGGACTGTTTTTGGAGATCTGCAATTTCGTTATGTGACCTATAAAACCACAGGTATCAATGACAAGTTCTACGACGACGAGAGCGGTTATTACAACCAACCGCTCAACATCTTTGAAACCTACCCCTTCTTCAACCCAAAGGGCGGTATTTCGTGGAATCTGAACAACCATCACGCCTACGCTTCCGTGGCCATGAGTCATCGTGAGCCAGAACGCAACAACTTCACCGACAACGGCTCCTACCCTTTCCCGAAGCCCGAGCAACTCCTCGACTATGAGTTAGGTTACAACTACAACGGCAACATCTGGCAAGCTGGTGCCAACCTCTATTATATGGACTACACCAACCAGTTTGTGCAGACGGGCGCAGTAAGTGACATCGGTGAGGCTCTCACCACTAACATCAAAGATTCATACCGCATGGGCGTGGAGTTGCAAGCAGGCGTAAACGCCACCAAATGGCTGACCATCGAAGCCAATGCTGCTTTGAGCCGCAATAAGATTTTAGACTTTGACGAAGTGGTGGAAAATTGGGACGATTGGGAAGGCAACACCGATGCCAACGGCAATGCCTACGATGGTGATGGTTACAACGTCATTCACTACGACAATTCGACTCTTGCCTTCTCGCCTTCGGCAATTCTGAACGGTTTCATCACCTTCCACCATAAGGGCTTTGAGGCCGTCTGGCACAGCAATTATGTCTCAAGGATGTATCTCGACAACACCGAGAACCTCGACCGCTCGCTGCCAGCCTACAGCACATCGAACGTTAGCCTCGGCTACACCCTCAAGTTCAAAAAGGCCGTCAAGGAGGCTGTTTTCAAGGTCAATTTCAACAACATCTTCAACAAACGCTACGCCGCCAGCGGGTGGGTTTATTCAGCCATCTATGAGAGCGGCGGTCACCCCAACGACAACCGCTACTACCAAATTGGCTTCATCCCGATGGCGGGATTTAATGTTATGGGGAACTTGACGTTGAGGTTTTAACAGATTGTTAGAACATAAAGTTCCTCCAACATACCATCCGCAGCAAGATCCATAAGAGTTATCTCGGTTAAGAATTGAAAAAGCCTCTCAAAATTTTGGGGGCTTTTTTGATGGCACAAAATTCAATACGTCAAGCCGAAATGCCAAAGCGGGATGACTATGCCGTGGCCGAATTCAATGTCATCCTTTACGACGATGCCATTCGGAATGTCTTGGATTTGCTTCTTCCCTTTCTTACGCCCGCCAACTTCAAAAGTGTAATCTCCGACAACGAAGTCAGATTCCCTAGAAGCAAGCACCTTGTGCATCACCCGCATCTGATTGTAGAAAAACGTTTCACGCAAGTTGCCAACTTCAGGCCTTCCATTAGCCAAAATCGTCATCAAACTCGGATTGTCCACATACACCTTTTCCACTTTTCCCAAGCCGCGTAAACCACCAGTATCGTCGCGCAGCAAGCCAATCATTCCTGCCTTTTCGAGGTATGTCAAATAATCGGGCACATTGTTCTTGCTGACATGCAACTCGGCAGCAAGGCTATCAGCATTGGGCTTGTAAGGAGCCAATTCTGCAATCACCGCCAGCATTTGTTTCAGTTTTCGCGCCGTGGAAGCCAGCATGTCGGCATATTGAGGAATGTCGGAGTCTATCGTCTGCGAAATAATCTGCTCCATCCTGATGGCAAAACCGCTTTCCTTGGCAAAGGGATAATAGCCGAAAGCCAAATACTCACGGAACAAAGGCAAAGGATGCGGAACAGGCAATTCAACCTTATGCGAAATTATTCCCTTCAAGGAATATGTTTCCGTCTTCACATCATGGAACAACTCAAGATACTCGCGAAACGACAATCCCTGCATGGAATACATCAAGGCGCGACGACTTAAATCAGCCTCGCCTTTTGTAATGTCAAGCACGGAAGAACCTGTGAAGACAACATGCAAAGCGGGATGCACATCGTAAATCTGCTTCAACTCACGTGACCAATTGCGGTACTTATGCGCCTCGTCGATATAGAGATGGGTGCCACCCTCTTTCACGAAGTCGTCCGCCAAATCCACCAGACTATGGTTGGCGAAATAAGTATGGTCTGCCGAAACATAAAGCCAAAATCCATTCTCACGATGCGCCTTGAGGCGTTGCAGCAGCATGGTAGATTTGCCCACACCTCGCGGCCCAACAATACCAACCAAACGGCTGTTCCAATCAATACGGTCGGCCATATAGCGCACGAAGTCCGTCGGCGTTTGGCGCAGCATCTCCTCCATATAGGCAATCAAAGTGTTGTCAATCATATTTCCTCCTTATTTTGGGGCAAAAATAATAAAAATCCCTCATATAGGGAGATTTTTGATAAAAAAAGCACTATTATAGGGAGAATTTTTGAAATTTTAGCACTATAAATGGGATTCATTCCGAAACACAGCCACTTTTTCCCGAAAATACCGCATCTTCCAAATTTGCCTTTGAAAAATTACAAATCTTGATACTCGGCTACGGATGGATTGCAAATCTGCCCGAACGGGGAGGGAGCATAAAAAAAGTTACACCCTTTCAATCTATGGGTATGGTCACCTATAAGGTCACCAGAGCCAAACTGCGCCTTACCTAATATTGAAAATTACTGAAATTCAGTAAATTGTATGACACCCAACTAATCTTTAGAACACTCAATAAAAAACACAAAATCCTTCACCGACTTTACTTTTTCAGTCAGTGGTAGTCCTGAAATAGAATTGTTTCCTGGAATTACCGAAGAAGTGACTGCACTTTCAACCAAATTCATCAAATATGATGTTTTGATTGCATATCCCACATTCTCTGCACCCATGTGCTTTGAACTAACAATACCAATTAGGTTTCCTTTGCTGTCGAACAATGGACCGCCGCTGTTGCCAGGTTGGACTGGAGCAGAGATCTGATAGAGAGACACATCACCTTGAAAACCTGTTTTGGAACTTATTACGCCCGTGGTGAGCTTAATTTCATCACCCATAGTACTTGTTAATGGATATCCAAGAACAAAAATCTCTTCTCCAACATCAGATGTATTGGTCTTCAGTTTATATGGAATACTGCCAAAGCCAGTAAAACGACTATCGTTTATTTTCAACAATGCTAAATCGTTATACTTGTCAGTTGCTACGATTTCTGCATCAAAAGCGGTATTGAAATCTCCTTTGACACCTTTTACAGTAATAATATTTGCATCTTCTACAACATGATAATTTGTAACGAAATAGCCATTGTTGAGAGCGAAACCTGAACCAGACCATTCTGTTTTTTTAGCTGCTTCAATTTCTTGTTGCCGCTGTCGCTCTTGTTCTATTCTTATTGCCTCTTCTTCAGCTTCCAAATACATAGATGTGGTCGGATACTCTTTTACACAGTTGTATCTGAACATCACTCGTATTCCATATTGGTAATTTCTTCCCAAATCAGATTTCAATTGAGTATCTGGAACTTCAAATCTCCATTCAAAAGAGCGACCAGAATTAAGCAAATAGAAGCGTGTTCTCACCCAACCAGCAGCATCCCAATGATTCCAATAATTGTAAACATTTGTCTCTCCTACTCTTTCGATATAGTCATTAGGTCTACCGCCGCTAATGCTGAACTTGTTTTCACCAACACGAGCAATGGTAAGCTTCGTTGATGTTTCATAAGTCTCAGGAAAAGTTTGAAACGCATTAGCCCCTTGCTTAAATATATCTGCATCATATATGCCCTCAATTGGATCCAGCTCAAGGATTTTATTTTTAAAATAATCCTTGCTTTGTGAATAAGTCAAAAAAGGAATTACCAACAATGATAGAATTAAATATAGATTTCTTTTCATCGATTCAGTGCTTTAAGTTTTCGGTGTTTCAAATGGTCATCTCAATTGACTAATTTCAAAAGATCCATAGATTTTAATCTACCAATAACATAAACATAACCCTCAATTTGCTCTTTCCTTTCTTGATAAAAATTCTCAATAAGAGTGAAATCATATCTGTTGAATTTATTTGATAAAGCTTGGATAAAGAAGTCTTTGAATTCATCATCAAATCTCGCATCACTAATCTCAAACTCATAAGCAATTCGCACAAGACGAGAATAATCATTGGGACTGGAATACAACATATCAGGTAAAAGCAAGACATAGGCCTCAATCGCGTTTTTTAACCTTTGATTCATAAAATTGACTTCGGCTTCCAGTCCCAAAAAGCACAGGAGAATCCTTTGTTCCCCAAATTGGTTGATACAAAGAAGCGTGGAACTGACTATGTTAGTTCTAAGTCGGAGGTTGTAGGAAAGACCTTTTTCAGAGCCATAATATAGTATAGTGTCCACGCTTTACACGTAGTCACTATGCTTTGGCCCTGAAAAGTCTTGAACTTCCTACATTCCCGACTTTGAGACAAGCATAACGCTTCTATAAAACGGACTTGACGCACCAAATCCGTGGCAAAAATAGGAATATTTTCCCAACGGAACGATTGCTGAGAGTTTTTTTCCTACTTTTGCCCCTACAACTGATAACTATCAACTATCAATTGAACAACTATGAACCTAATAGCCCCTTCCTTATTGTCAGCCGACTTCCTTAATCTGGAACGCGACATCGAAATGGTCAACCGCAGCAAAGCCGACTGGTTCCACTGTGACGTGATGGACGGCCGCTTCGTGCCCAATATCTCCTTCGGAATCCCTGTCGTTCAGGCGATTAAGAAGAAAGCCCAGAAACCCTTGGATGTCCACCTGATGATTGTGGAACCTGAGAAATATTTCGAAGCCTTCGCCAAGGCAGGTGCAGACATCATCACATTCCATTACGAGGCTTGTAACCATATCCACCGTGCCGTGCAGCAAATCAAGGCATTGGGCGTGAAGGCGGGCGTGGTGCTCAACCCACATACACCCGTGGCTGTTTTGGAGGACATCCTCGGCGATTTGGATTTGGTGCTCCTCATGTCGGTCAACCCAGGATTTGGTGGACAACAATTCATCGAACGTACATACGAAAAAATCCGCAAGCTACGTTTAATGATTGCCGAACAAAATGCCATTGCGTTAATTGAAGTGGACGGCGGCGTCAACACACAGAACGCCAAGGCTTTATTTGAGGCTGGCGCGGACGTGTTGGTGGCGGGGAATGCGGTGTTTAAGTCGGAGGATCCGATGGAGGTGATTAGGAAGTTAAAAAACGCATAAGCTATCAGCCATCAGCAGTCAGCTATCAGCTCAGTTTTAGTTAGCTGAAAGCTGATTGCTGAGAGCTGAAAGCAAAACATACCAAAATACAAACAATTCAACAGTTCAACAATAAACAATTAAACAACTAAAACATGAGCGACAACATCTTAAAACTCAAGCCAGAAGGCATTTGGAAAGAGTTCAACGGCATCCTTGGTGTGCCGCGTCCGTCGAAGAAAGAAGCCAAAATGGTGGCTTATCTTGAAAACTGGGCAAAAGAACATAATGTTGATTACGTCAAGGAAGAGTGCGGCAACATCATCCTGACCGTGCCCGCCACCGAGGGCATGGAAGACCGCCAAACTGTCATCCTGCAGGCCCACATGGACATGGTGTGCGAGAAGAACAGCGATAAGAAGCACGACTTCGAGAAAGACCCCATCGAACCCGTCATCAAGGGCGAGTGGCTGCATGCCAACGGCACCACCCTCGGTGCTGACGATGGCATCGGCGTGGCCGCAGCTTTGGCCGTCATCACTGATCCGAAAGTGGAACATGGTCCGCTCGAGTGCATCTTCACCGTCGACGAAGAGACTGGTCTCACTGGCGCCATGAAGCTCGACCCGAAGGACTTCACAGGTCGTATCCTCCTCAACCTCGACAGCGAAGATGAAGGCGAAATCTTCATTGGCTGCGCTGGTGGCATGGATACTATTATTAAGGTATGGTACGACTTGGAGCCTGCTCCGGAGGACAGCACCGCTTACCGCATCACCGTCAGCGGTCTGAAAGGTGGTCACAGTGGTGACGACATCAACAAGAACCTCGCCAACGCTAACAAGCTGTTGACCCGCATCTTGTGGCAGGGCACCAATTGGTTCGACCTCGCCCTCTACGACTTCCAAGGCGGCAACCTCCGCAACGCCATTGCCCGCGAAGCTACCGCTGTGGTCTTCGTCCCGAACGACTGCACTGACGACTTCCTGCACTATGTGAGGGATATGGAGAGCCACTTCAAGAAGGAATACCAGGTAACTGAGCCCGGACTGAAAGTCACGGCTGAAGTGGAAGAGGTGCAGCCTGATGTCGTCATCGACGAGATGTCACAGTACGACCTGCTGAACGGCCTCAACGCCTGCCCGCACGGTGTCATCGCCATGTCGCAGACCATCCCGAACTTCGTGGAAACCTCGACCAACCTCGCCTCCTGCAAGAAAAAGGAAGGTTATTTCTTCATCCAGACCTCACAGCGCAGCTCCATCGAGTCGTCGAAGCAAGACGTTGCCGACATGGTGGAAGCCGTGTGGAGCCTTGCCGACGCCGACGTGGAGCACACCGACGGCTATCCGGGCTGGGCACCCAACCCCAACAGCGCCATCTTGGACATCGCCGTAAAGTGCTACAAGGAACGTTTCAAGAAAGACCCGAAGGTGCGTGCCATTCACGCTGGCCTCGAATGCGGCCTCATTGGCGACAAGATTCCGGGCATGGACATGATCAGCTTCGGCCCCACCCTGCGCGGCGTGCACTCGCCTGACGAACGTTGCGAGATTGCGACCGTCCAAATGTTCTGGGACTTCATGTGCGACATCTTGAAGAACGTGCCGAAGACCGAAACATTAGCGAAAAAAGCTGTGGCCGCCACAAAGGCCGCCGTTAAGAAAGCGACCGAGAAGAAGGCTCCCGCCAAGAAAGCCACTGCTGAGAAAGCTCCTGAAGAGAAGAAGGCTGCCCGCACGAAAGCACCAGCCCATAAATCACAGGCCAAGAAAGCCGTTGGCTCCAAGAAGACCGCGTCTGTTCAGAAAGCCGCTGTCAGCAGGGCCACGGTCAAGCAGAGTGCAGCCAAGAAATCTCCAGCCAATAAGGCTACAAAGAAATAAGGCTTAGCACTTAAGATGAAAAAAGTCCACCGGGTTTCCGATGGACTTTTTCTTTATCCTCACTTCGTCTTATCAGGCCAAGCCGGAATCTCAGGAATGTCGGGATAATCCTTCATCTGCTTGAGGATGACCTCGATAGCCTTGTTCAGCTGGTCGTCGATGCCCTCAAACTCGCGGGCGGGGTCGTTGTCGATGACAATGTCGGGGTCGACACCATAGCCCTCAATGACCCATTTGCCGTCTTCACTGAAAGGTGCAAACTCAGGACGAGTCAGACTGCCTCCATCGATGAAAGGCAAACTGCCACGAATACCAACCACACCACCCCAGGAACGCATACCGATGGTCGTGCCAATCTTGTGTTTCTTGAATTGGTAAGGGAACAAGTCACCGTCGGAAGCAGAATATTTGTTAAACAGCAGCACCTTGGGACCAAGCATCATCTTGGTGGGCTTCGTTTCTGGCTCGCAGTTGCGCATCATGTCGTACATCGAGAGCTCGCGGCGCAGACGTTCCACAATCATCGGACTGACATTGCCACCGCCATTGCCACGGTCGTCGATGATGAGGGCTTTCTTATCAAGCTGAGGATAGAAATACTTGGCGAACTCATTCAGGCCGTCCACGCCCATGTCAGGAATGTGGATATAACCCACCTGACCGTTGGTGGCCTTGCTCACCTTCTCAACGTTGCCCTGCACCCAGTTGTAATAATACAAACCAGTTTCATCGGCGATGGGTTTCACCACCACATCACGGGCACCCTTTTCAGAAGCCTTATTATTTAAGGTGAGCAGCACGGCTTTGTCAGCCTTGCCGATGAGGGCGGCGTACATGTCCTTCATGTCTTTGGTGCTTTGGCCATCGATGGCGATGATGTAGTCGCCTTCCTTAGCATTCACACCGACCTCAGTTAAGGGCGAGCGAGTCTTCTCGTTCCAGTTCTCACCCTTCAAAATCTTGTCAATCTGGTAGTAACCCGACTTGTCGCGGTGGATGCGGCAACCTAACATACCCATCGGGATGCGCTCGGGCTTCACGCGATCGCCGTCACCAACGTAAGCATGTCCAATGTTGATTTCACCAATCAACTCGCCGATGAGGTAGTTGACATCATTGCGGTCAGCGCAATAAGGCAACAGCTTTCCATATTTTTCCTTCATTGCAGGCCAATCCACACCGTGCATGTTGGGCGCATAGAAGAAGTCGCGCATCTGACGCCAAGCCTCGTTGTAGATTTGTGTCCACTCGGTGCGCAACCCGACCCATTTCTTCATGTTGCTGAGGTCGATTTCACCATCACCGCCACCTTTGCCAGGCTCACCGGGTTTCATACCTGGGCCAGGACCACCGCCACCAGGCATCGGGCCTTTCGGCGCGTCAACCACCTTGTAGCCACGACCTTCGCGCATGAGCATCTTGCTACCATCAGCTGAGAGCTCGTAGCCCATGCCACCGCCAATGTTCGTAACCTTCTTGGATTTGGCATTGAAGTAGTTGAGGCCACCGCCATTGCGACCGACAGCCACAAAGTACAAACCATCCTCAACACCTGTCAGGTTCCAGTAGCGTCCCGCATTGACAGGCAACACCACTACTCTATTGCTGATGCCTTCAAAGTCGATTTTCACTTCTTTGACTTCCTTCTTGTCTCCAGGTTTTCCATCAGGTTTGCCACCTTTCGGACCTGGGCCATCGGGTTTTCCGCCCTTGGGGCCGTCAGGTTTGCCTTTGAACTCATCTTTGGGGCCTTCTTTGTCACCTTCCGCTTTCACTTCATCGTTCTCTGTGAGAAAAGGCGACGGCGTATCTTTCTGCAAGGTAAGCAGATAGACTTTGGACATATCAGTATAGACATGGTTCCATTCCAACCAACCGTAGGTCGGACGGAAATCGCGCTCAGAAGTAAAATACAGGTACTTTCCGTTCTTGTCGAAGGCAGGCGAAGAGGCATTGTACCAACCATCCGTGACGACTTCATCCTTGCCCGAAGCTACATTGTAGATGTGGATACGGCTCACAGAGAAGGTGCTCGGCATGGCGTATGCAATCCAGCGGCTATCCGCCGACCAGCAAAATTCGTCCATCTCACCCGCCTTGCTGCTTGCCACCACCGTGACTTTCTTTGTGGCCACATCGACCATATTGATTCGGTTCATCTTGTCGTCCCAAAGAATCTTCTTACTGTCGGGTGACCAAAGGAGGCTATACTTGTAAGTGTCTGAATTGGAAGTCAGTTGAATAGCTTCTTCCTTACCGTCCTGAGCCTGGATGTAAATTTCATCCTCACCTGTTCTATCGCTGATGTAAGCGATGTATTTGCCGTCCGGCGACCATGCCACGTTGCGGTCGTGGGCATTGTCGCTTTGGGTCAAATTACGTGTGATACCCGAATTGACTGGCACCGTCCAAACATCACCGCGAGCACCGAAAGCCACACGTTTACCATCAGGAGAAATCGTGCTTGAGTTGATGAACTTGCTGGCATCCACATACTTGGTGCGAGTGGATTTGTTGTCGTTAGCCATCAGCACTGGGATGGGATAGACTTTGCCGTCAGCGAGATTATAGCGGAACAATTGGCCGCCGTTTTCATAAACAATGTCCTTGTCACCCAGCGAAGGCCACTTAATATCGTAATAGGTGTAGTCCGTCACCTTGGTAGTCTGTTTGGTGCTGCGGTCATAGCAGAAGAGGTTCATCGTGCGGTCACGGTCGGAGCAGAAATAGACCTTGTTGCCGACCCACATTGGGAAGATGTCCTGTGCGTTGTTGTTGGTGATATTCTCAATCTTCTTCGACTTGAAATCATAAATCCACACATCGTCGGCCATGCCACCACGGTAGTATTTCCAAGTGCGGAACTCACGCATCACGCGGTTGTAGGCAATTTGTTTGCCATCGGGAGAATACGAAATCCAGCCGCCTTCAGGCAGGGGCAGTTGCTCGGCCAAGCCGCCGTTGATATTGGCAATGAAGAGCTGACCCACGAAGTCGTCCCAGCTTTCCTTGCGGGAGCGGAAGACGATGTTTTCGTTGTCCTTCCATGCCATGACGATGTTGTTCGGGCCCATGCGGTCACTGATGTCATCGCGGCCCAAGGTGGGCGTGTAAGTCAGGCGCGTTGGCGTGCCGCATTCAGGATAAGGCATCACATAGACTTCGGTGTTGCCGTCGTACTGAGCAGTGAAAGCCAGATGTTTGCCGTCGGGCGAGAAACGTGCGAACATCTCATAACCCATCGGGTCGTTGGTGATTTTGTGGGCGATGCCACCCTTGATGTCGACGGAGTACAAGTCCCCGCCATAGCTGAACACCACGTTGTTGCCGTGGATAGTCGGGAAGCGCAACATTTTGGCTTCCTCCTGAGCAGTCAGGCTAATTGCGCCTAACAGCAGAATTGAAAGAAATAAATGTTTGATTTTCATAGTATTAAGAATTTGTATCATTATCGCTTGTCCGACAAAAATACAAAGATAATCCAATTAAAACAAAGAATCCTATGGAATTATTCTCCAATCCTCACCCGCCTCAAATCCAACAGATTGGTTGGATTGCTACCCATGTTTGTCACGCGTTTGTTGACAAAACGCAACACCTCGTCATAAAACAGCACCACCACGGGCGCATCCTGCATCATCAGGCTATCCATCTTGGTGTAGTACTGTGCGCGTTCCTGCAAGTCGTTGCATAACAAGGCTTTTTCGTACAGTTTGTCAAATTTGGGATTAGTGTAATGCGTGTAATTCGGACCAGCGGGACAGAAATTCGGTGTCGTGAACAACGACAGATAATTTTCCGCATCAGGATAGTCGGCCACCCAAGAAGAACGGAAGAACGGTAGGCTGCCGTTGCTTCTCATGCTACGCATCGTGGCAGGGGGCATCACCTCCATCTTGCACTGCAAACCGATTTGCTCAACCTGACTCTGCACGAACTTTCCAATGTCTGCATAGTCTGCAACGGTGGAGAGTTGCAACAGATAGCCTTCCAAATGATTCTCCGCCACTAAACGTTGAGCGCGTTTCAAGTCGTAGCCATAGCCAATCGTATTGCTATGCCCAGGTAAGCCCACGGGAATCATACCACCCGTGCCAGGCTCACCAATGCCGTTGCGCAAGTATCGCAGCATTTTCTCGCGGTCAATGCAAAGGCTGATAGCCTGCCGCAAAGCGCGAGCACGGTCTGGACCAAGCGGGTCATTGGGATCGATAAAGAAGGAGAAATACTCTGTGTTCAAATACGGTTCAGTAATCAAGTCGATTTTATCCTCATACTTCTGGCGCAGATTTCCGTCATAGGTCAGCAGTTCGTCCTTATAACGCGCGTCTATGCCCGACATAAAGTCAAACTTGCCCTTGATAAACTCCAAAAACGCCACCTGCTTATCGATAAGGAAACTGATGGAAACGGCATCAATATAAGGTAGCTTCTCCCCTGCCTCGTCACGCTCGAAATAGTTGGGATTCTTGCGGAAGACCAACTTCACATTCTCTTTCCAATACTGGAACTTGAACGGTCCCGTCCCCACAGGATGACTACGAAAGTCGTCACCATAATACTCGATGGCTTCGCGCGGTACCACCGAGGCGTAAGTCATCGAAAGGATACCCAAAAACGGTGGGAATGGTTTCGACAGTTCGATTTGGAAGGTTGTATCATCCAAGGCGGTGAAGGCATACTGCTCATCATCATGCTTGACAGATGAAAAAATCCACAAGCCTGGTGAGTTCAACTGCTTGTCCACAACGCGGTTGAAAGAATAGACAAAATCTTGAGCAGTGACAAAACGAGACTTTTCGGTCGGCGTTTCGACGGGCTCAACGACCTTAACTTCATCGTGCCGCAAAGGTCCCTGAGCCTGTCGAAGGGCCGACTGATAAAAACAGGTGTCTTCATGAAACTGCACATCATTCCGCAAATGGAAAGTATAAGTCAATCCGTCCTCGCTAATGTCCCACGACTTGGCCACCATCGGGACGAGATTCATCCTGTCATCAAAAGCAACGAGACTGTTAAACAACTGGTTGCACGCCCAGATATGCGGCAAGTCCTTAGCGTAAATCGGGTCAAGGGTCAGGATACCTGCGGATTCGTTGTACTTGAAAATGGCGAGAGTCTCCTCATCACATTGTCGCTGACCGCATCCTGCGGTCAGAAAAACCAATGCCACCAATCCAAGCCAAACCTTCCGCATCACTTTTTCACTTTGAAACCGATTACCTCGGGATGCAGGTTGTACAGATACTTGTTGTAGTCGAGGTCATTTTTGTCCTGCTCCTTCTCGAGAGCGAGGTCGAGCACCTCCATCATGTTCTCCACATAGTGGAAGTTCAAACCTTCAATGTAATCTTCCTTGATGTCCTTGATATCGTGCTCGTTGTCAATGGAAAGGATGAGGTCGGTGACGCCGTTGCGCTTGGCAGCCAAAATCTTTTCCTTCACACCACCCACTGGCAACACTCTGCCACGCAGCGTGATTTCACCTGTCATGGCCAGCTGACCTTTCACCTTGCGTTGGGTGAATGCAGAAGTCAACGCTGAAAGCATGGTGATACCTGCCGAGGGACCGTCCTTAGGCGTAGCGCCTTCAGGAATGTGAACATGCACATTCCAAGCGTCGAACACATCGGGGTTGATGTTGAGTTGCGAGGCATGTGCCTTGATAAACTCGTAAGCGATGGTGGCGGACTCCTTCATCACCTCGCCAAGGTTGCCCGTCAGTGAGAGGTGTCCCCCACCGCGGCTCAAACTGACCTCGATGGACAAAATTTCACCACCCACCTGCGTCCAAGCCAAGCCTGTAGCCACACCCGGCATGGTGTGTTTCACCTCGTCCTCGTCGTGGTGCATGGGTACACCAAGCACTTTTCTAATGTCGTCCATCGTGATTTTTTTGTCGAAGGCATCCTCACTGACGACCTGCTTGGCACGAAAACGCATCATGTCGCCGATGCGACGTTCCAGATTACGCACACCTGCCTCGCGAGTATAGTCATCAATGATGTGCATCACGATGTCCTTCGCGAAAGCGATTTGCTTGCTATCGAGGCCATGTTCCTTCATCTGCTTGGGGATGAGGTGACGCTTGGCAATTTCGTATTTCTCCTCGCGCAGGTAGCCACTCAAGTCGATGATTTCCATACGGTCACGCAAGGCGGGATGGATGGTGGCGAGATTGTTGGCCGTAGCGATGAAGAGGATTTTTGAGAGGTCGTAGTCCAACTCGATAAAATTGTCGTAGAAGGCATTATTTTGCTCTGGGTCAAGGATTTCAAGCAAGGCAGCCTGCGGGTCACCGCTGATGTTGTTACCGCTCACCTTGTCGATTTCGTCCAAAACAAAGACAGGATTGCCTGACTTCACCTTGCGCAAATTCTGGATGATACGGCCCGGCATGGCACCGATATAGGTCTTCCTGTGACCGCGTAATTCAGACTCATCGCGCACACCGCCCAATGACATTCTGACATATTTGCGGTTCAGTGCCCTTGCGATGGACTTGCCCAAGGAGGTCTTACCTACGCCTGGAGGTCCGACGAGGCACAATATCGGGGCTTTCATGTCCTTGCGCAGCTTCAATACTGCCAAATGCTCAACGATACGGTCTTTCACCTTGTCCAAGCCGAAATGGTCGGCATCAAGGATGCGTTGGGCGCGTTTCAGGTCGAAATTGTCCTTGGTGTATTCTTCCCACGGCAAATCAACAAGGTACTGCAAATAGTTCAGTTGTATGCCGTATTCCGCCGCCTGCGGATGGGTGCGTTCCAGTTTCTTAAGTTCCCTCTCAAAGACCTCGGCCACTTCCTTCGACCACTTCTTCTTTTCGGCCTTTTCCTTCAACTCCTTGACATCCTGCTCGTTGGGATTACCGCCCAACTCCTCTTGAATGGTACGCAACTGCTGGTTGAGGTAATACTCACGCTGCTGTTTGTCCATGTCGTCGCGCACCTTGCTCTGGATTTGCTGCTTCAGTTCAAGCATCTGCTTTGCCTCGGTCAACACGGAAAGCAGTCCGTTGGCTATCTCGTTAAGGTTGCGAGCCTCCAAAATCCCTTGACGGACAGGAAGTTCAGCCTCGACATTGCTGGCAATGAAATTCAGCAAAAAAACAGGGTCATCGATGCTCTTGATGGCAAAACCAGCCTCTTGCGACAGGTTGCGCGAGCGGGGGATGACTTGAATGGCCAAGTCCCTGACCGACTGCAACAAAGCCTCAAACTTGCGTGTGTTGGGTATGTCTTCCGAAGCCGCGTAAGGTATCACGGCGGCCTTCATGTAAGGTTCATTTTGGATGGACTCCACCACCTCGAAACGGCGGATGCCCTGTATGATGACCGTGATGCTGCCGTCGGGCATCTCGAAGGTCTTGAGGATTTGGGCCGAAGTGCCTACCTTATATAAGTCGTCAAGCACTGGCTCGTCCACATTCGATTCCTTTTGCGCGATGACACCGATGGGCTTGCGTTTGCGGCTGTATTCTTTCACCAACTGGATGGATTTCTCGCGCCCCACGGTGATAGGGATGACCGTGCCCGGATAGAGCACCGAGTTGCGCAACGGCATGATGGGCAGTTCCTCCGGCACCGACTCATTTTGGCCGAGTTGGCTCTGCTCGATGGTCAGCACAGGGATGAACTCGGCATCCGTGTCAATCATATCTGAAAACAATTCGGGTTCAACTTTATAACTCATAAAACAGATTTTGTTATGGGCGACAAATTGTCAGTCCGCCGCCGTTTCACACCTTATTATATATGTGGCGCAAAGATACGACAATAATAGTGCCAAGGCAAAAAAAAAGCCCTCGCGACTGCAAGAGCTTCCCTTTTTCGGTTTCGTCCAACTTACTTGGCTTCTTTCTTCTCGAAGAACTTCTTGTACTTGTTGTTGAACTTATCCACACGACCGGCGCTGTCGACCAGCTTCATCTTACCGGTGTAGAAGGGATGTGACGCACTGGAGATTTCCAATTTCACCAAAGGATATTCGTTGCCGTCTTCCCATTTGATGGTCTCCTTGGTGTTGATGGTCGAGCGCGACAAGAAGGTCACGTCGTTTGACATATCTTTGAAAACAACCAGACGATAGTTCTTGGGGTGAATGTCTTTTTTCATCGCTTTCTTTCCTTTTGATTTGAGTGCGCAAAAGTACAACAATTTCTTGGACTGGCAATCGTTTTGGAGAAAAATTTTTACTCAACAAAACAACTTATTATCTATCAATGTTTTACATTCAAAATTACTCATTCTCCTTTCAATCGTTTGATTTCCTTGTCAAAATCTGAAACATAGTTTTGGTCTTGTATCTTTCTGAAAACCTCATACTCGCTTTCCGCCTTGATTTTCGCTTCCAATGCGGTAACGCTACCAGCATTTTCCAAAATAGGACGTTGTGCAAGGTTCAAAAAGTCGTCAAGGATGTTACACCAATCGTTCATCGTTGTAGGAATTTCTCGTTCCGCACGATCTTCCGCCAAATCGATATAAGCAGTCACTAATCGGTTCAACGCATTGATATTTTTCTCACTCAGATAGTTTTTTGCAATGGTCACATCAGATTTCAGCACTTTTCCATCGGGCGAATGCTTCCAAGTAGTCAATCCCATGTGTGGTTTGGTGGCATCGGCCGATTCATAAATAATTTCGGCAGCAGTCTTGCCCGTGATAGCCCAATGCAACTTGTTTTGCACTGTCGCGAAAAACATGCGTGTTACTGGGGAATCCTTGTCATAATCAATGGCAAGAGCGTACAAATCGGTAATTTTCTGATAAAAACGACGTTCACTGGCACGAATTTCTCGGATTTCTACTAGCAATTCTTTGAAATAATCATGCCCAAAAGAAGGCCCTTTTATCAGTCTTTCCTTATCAAGCACATAACCTTTGACGATAAACTCATTCAAGGTTTTTGTAGCCCAAATGCGGAACTGCGTGGCTTGCTTGCTGTTCACACGATACCCAACGGCAATGATGGCATCAAGATGATAGAAATTCGTCAGATAGTTTTTACCATCAGCGGCAGTTATTCGAATTTTTCGAATAACTGCATCCTCTTGTAATTCACCGCTTTGGAATATCTCTTTTAGGTGATAGTTCACAGTGTGAACCTCCACGCCAAACAATTCGGCCATTCGCTTCTGGGTAAGCCAGAATGTGCCGTCCTCGTACTGAACTTGTACGCTCACGTTGCCTGAGTCTGTTGTGTATAGTATGATGTTGCTGTCCATAATTCAATTGTTAGATTGTTTATGCTAAATTTTATTTTTCCCTTTCATTGCACTTTGACCTCCTCATCGGGCAGTTGATATAGTATGAATTGGATTTCGTTCATGGTGTAATAATTCCCTCATTATAATACAATTAACTTAAAAACATCACTTTTCCATTACTTTTTTCTCCTCCAATTCTTCATTACGTGATACAATCCAATGATATTCAGAAGAAACACGGTCATAATCACCATCAACAACGACATAGGTATTCTCCAATTCCCAACCAAACTTGGCCAACTGATTCATTGCATCAACCATAGTACCGAAATGTATCGTCTTGCCGTTCTCGTCTTTGAGCATATATGCAAATCGCTTACCATTCTTGCCAAACTCCACTTTAACAGAAACGCTACCCGCTCCATTAAATTCACCGCCGACAATTTCAGCATAAACTTTGGTTTGAGCCAATGATGCTGTCGCAAAAGCGAACATGAAAGCTAATAACAATGCTATTTTATTCATTTTCAAATATTTTACAAAAAACTCAATGCAATAACAACGCCTATTGAAGTTGCTATAAGAAAAGCGGAAATGCCAATCGCAATTTTCTCCCCTGTGGTTCTTTCCTCTTTTATGCTTGTTCCGCCGTACCCACCATTTTGATAATAGTTTTGCTTCGGTCTAACAAACTGATGAGGTTCTCGCCAAAAGTCTTCCCATTGCGGCGGGTCTTCAGTTCGATCCATATATGGAGTACCAACCCAATTGGCCTCATAGTCGTCCCAAGCCTGCTTATAATCAAGATAAGCTTGCTGTTTGGGTGTCAGGCCAGTCCGTGGGTCAACATACGAATAATCATTTGGGTCGATGTATTCCTCTTCAGGCTGCTGATGGAAGTATTCGTCCATTTCCGCTTCAATCCATTCTTCGTCGTCCATATTGATTATCGCTTTGATTTGGCAAAAATAACAAATTTCTCTAAATCCAACCTTCTTTTCTTTTTATGCAATATTCAATCTCTAAAGTCGCAATTTGCAACCTTAAACGACACAAAAGAGATAGCTTTAAGGTCACGACAACTTGAAATCGCAATTTGAAACTTCAAGATTAGACAAAGACCCATCCTCTATGAGGAACAATCTTTCTTCCTTATTGATTTGCCTTGTCGGGCTGATATGGTGGAGAATTTGGCCATTGAAAAAATCATCGAAAAAGACCAATACAAGGACTTGACAGACAGGCAACGCCACGTCCTTCAGGCAATAGCCGGCGATGTCCCATTAAATGTCCCATTAAATGTCCCATTAAACACGTCCGCCCTTGCTGAAGCTTTTAGCGTAAGCCGCAAAACCCTCCAACGAGACCTTGATGTTTTGGTTGGTAAAAAACTGATAATCAGGAAAGGTGGCCGCAAAAATGGCTACTGGGAACGAGTCAGAAAATAAGTGAAATTGCATTTTCATTTCTCCGGTATTACAACTCAACAGGATTTTATGTCCCATAAAAATGTCCCGTAAGATGTCCCATAAAACATATAGGAGCATCTTTTAACAACTTGAAGTCGCAAAATGCGACATCAAATCCACAAGAAAACCACGAAAATTAGAGCCTTCAACCCTATCAAATCCATAGAAAAACTTAAATATTTCAAAAAAGGTTTGACACATTGTTTTAATTACTATCTTTGCAGCAAAATACGAGCATATAACTCAATTAACAAATTATAAATCACAAACTTAAATCAACAATTTGAAATGAAGCAAGCTTTTAACTTCAACGCAGGTCCCTGCGTACTGCCCAAGCAGGCTATCGAAAGCACCGTCAAGGCGCTCTATGATTTCGACAACACCGGTATCGGTATCGCCGAGATTTCTCACCGCACCCCAGGTTGGGAGCGCATCATGGCTGAGACCCGTCAACTGTGGCGCGACCTCCTCAACATCCCTGAGGAGTACGAAGTTCTCTTCCTCGGTGGTGGTGCCAGCACACAGTTCTTCACTGTGCCCGCCAACCTTATGAAGACCAAGGCCGCCTACCTCCAGACCGGCGTTTGGGCCAAGAAGGCCGCCAAGGAAGCCAAGTTGTTCGGTAAGGTTGACATCGTCGCCAGCAGCGAAGAGAAGACCTACACCTACATCCCGAAGGGCTACACCATCCCGCTGGATGCCGACTACTTCCACATCACGACCAACAACACCATCTACGGTACTGAGATCAAGTACGACATGGACTGCCCCATCATGCTCGTCGCTGACATGAGCTCCGACATCATGAGCCGTCCCGTCGACGTGAAGAAATACGGCCTCATCTACGGTGGCGCCCAGAAGAACGTCGGCCCCGCTGGCGTGACCTTCGTCATCGTGAAGAAGAGCATCCTCGGCAACATTGGCGACCGTGCCTATATGAACCCGCTGCCGACAATGGTCGACTTCCGCACCCACGCTGCTGAAGAAGCCAAGAACATCAGCATGTTCAACACCCCGCCCGTACTGCCTATCTTCATGATGCACGAGACCCTCGTGTGGCTGAAAGACACCATCGGTGGC